>PNKH01000106.1 GCA_013822345.1 Isosphaera sp. | reverse complement strand
GGCTACCGTCCGACGTCCCGCCGGGACCATAACCCCGTCTTGTAGCCGCGGAGCGGCAGCCGCCGGTAGCCAGGGGTGGAGGTCCCCGCCCGCCCCGGGCGGGGGCCGGAACCCCTGGCGGCCTACCCGGACGGCCGGACCGCAACCCCCGGCGGCGCCCGGCGGTCCGCCCGCTACAATCACCGTACCAGCCGCGCCGACACCCCGGGCCGATGCCGACATGCTGAACACCGCCGTCCGCGACGCCGTCCTGCGGGTCCTGCCGCGGGTCAAGACGCCCGCCCAGTACGCCGGCGGGGAGCTCAACTCCGTCCCGAAGGACCACCGCCAGGTCCGTGGCAAGCTCTGCCTCTGCTTCCCGGACGCGTACACGATCGGGATGAGTCACCACGGCCTGCAGGTGCTCTACACGATCCTGAACAGCGACCCCCGATGGGCGTGCGAGCGGGCGTTCGCCCCGTGGCTCGACTTCGAGGCGGAGCTGCGCGCCAACCGCCTCCCGCTCTACGGCCTCGAGACCTTCACCCCGCTGAACGAGTTCGATGTCCTCGGGTTCAGCCTCCAGTACGAGGTCTGCTACACCAACCTGCTGACGATGCTCGACCTCGGCGGGGTGCCGCACTTCGGCCGGGAGCGGCGGGTCACCGACCCGCTCGTGGTCGCCGGCGGGCCGGGGGCGCAGAACCCGGAACTCCTCGCCCCGTTCGTCGACCTGTTCGTGATCGGCGACGGCGAGGAGTCGCTCCCGTGGGTCATGGACAGGTGGGTGTCACTCAAGGAGCAGGCCCTCCGCGACGGCGACACCACCCACCGCCGGCGCATGAACATGCTCGCCGAGTTGGTCGGCAGCACCGCGTGGGCGTACGCCCCGGCGTTCTACGAGTTCGACTACCACGCCGACGGCACGATCGCGGCCGTCACCCGCACCCGGTCCGACGTGCCGACCGAGATCCAGAGTTGCACCGTCACGCAGGACCTCGACGCGATCCCGCTGCCGACCAGGCCGGTGGTGCCGTTCGTCCAGACGCCGCACGACCGGATCGCGATCGAGATCATGCGCGGCTGCCCGTGGCAGTGCCGGTTCTGCCAGTCCACGGTCATCAAGCGGCCGCTCCGGGTGCGGTCGGTCGAGACGATCGTCCAGGCGGCGCTCGAGAGCTATCGCAACACGGGGACGAACGAGATCAGCCTTTTGTCGCTGTCGAGCAGCGACTATCCGCACTTCGAGGAACTGGTCCGGCGGATGCACGAGGTGTTCCAGCCGCTCGGGGTGAACGTGTCGCTGCCGAGCCTGCGGGTGAACCACCAACTGCGGAGCGTGCCGAAGCTGACGCAGGGGTGGCGGCGGGCCGGGCTGACGCTCGCCCCGGAGGTGGCCCGCGACGACATGCGGGAGCAGATCCGCAAGAAGATCAAGAACGAGGACCTGGTCGAGGGCTGCCGGGAGGCGTTCAAGGAGGGGATGTCGCACGTCAAGCTGTACTTCCTGTGCGGGCTGCCGGGCGAGCGGACGGTCGACCTCGACGGGATCGTCGACCTCGCGGAGCAGATCAGCGCCGTGGGCAGGGAGATCACGGGGCGGTACAAGGAGGTGACGGCGTCGGTATCGAACTTCGTCCCGAAGCCGCACACCCCGTACCAGTGGAACGGGATGCAGACCCGGGAGTACTTCCGCTGGGCCGGCGACTACCTCCACCGGCGGAAGCGGAACAAGGCGGTGAAGATCAAGCAGCACGACGTCGAGACGAGCCTGCTGGAGGGGATCCTGACGCGGGGCGACCGGCGGGTGTCGCCGGGGCTGTACGAGGCGTGGCGGCGCGGGGCCCGGATGGACGGGTGGAAGGAGTGCTTCGACCCGCAGCGGTGGTGGCGGGCGTTCGCCGACCTCGGGATCGACGTCGGGTTCTACACCCACCGGCAGCGGCCGGTCGGCGAGAAGCTGCCGTGGGACCACGTGAACGTGAAGAAGGGGCGGGCGTACCTGGAGAAGGAGCAGGAGCGGAGCGTCCAGCAGCTGCGGGTGATGGCCGAGGCGGTCCCCGGCGAGGGCGAGGGGACCGGCTGCGGGGGGTGAGCGCGAGGCCCGGGCCGACCTCACGCCCCGCCGTGCTCGTCCTTCCACTCCTCGTACCACGCCATCTGGATCGCCTCCAGCAGCTTCTCGTTCGACTCGCTCGGCTTCCCGGTGAACCCCTCCAGGTTCAGGACGTGCTTGTGCAGGTCCGTGAACCGGACGGTCAGCGGGTTCAGGGTGTCGAACTGGTCGAACAGCGCCTCGCCGATCTCCCGCGCGTCGTGCCAGGTCATGGGTAGGCTCCGGGCGGTCATCCGGGAACGGGTATCTCGACAGGTCTTCCCCCTCACCCGGCTCCGGCGAAGCGCCGGAGCCGACCTCTCCCCCGAGTACGGGGGAGAGGTGGGGGTGGTGCGGCCCTCCGGAGGCGCCCGAGCCGGGCAACGACCGAGGTCACCGGCGGCCCCCACCTCTCCCCCGTACTCGGGGGAGAGGTCGCCGGGCGGAGCGCTTCGCTCCGCCCGGCGGGTGAGGGGGAACCACTCGCCGAGACGACCGGCGGCGAACCCCGCCCGGTCGTCACAACCGGTCGGCGTCCAGCTCCCCCTCGGCGGTGCCGCCGAGCGCCGACGCCGCCACCCGGTTCATCACCGCCGTGGTCAGCGGGTTCGCCGCCGCGACCAGCTCCGAGATCGCCGCCTGCAGCGCCGGCAGTCCCCCGCCGGGCATCGCCCCGCGCAACTCGGCGGCGGCCGCGTCGATCGCCGCCCGCTGCCCCGCGGTGACGGCGTCGGGGTGCTCGGCGAGCAGCTTGTCGAGGTGCCGCAGGTCGCCGGCCGCCTTGTTCCGCAGCTCGACCAGGCGCCGCTCCGTGAAGTCCGCCTCGGCGTGCTCGATGCTGTCGTCCACCAACTTGTCCACCTCGTCCGGCGTCAGCCCGTGGGCCGGCTGGACCGTCACCGTCGCCGCCGCCCCGCTCCGCAGTTCCTTCGCCGACACCGTCAGCATCCCGTCCTGGTTCACCAGGAACGTCACGTCCACCTGGGCGAACTGGGCCGGCATCGGCGGGATGCCGCCGAGCTTGAAGGTGCCGAGGAACCGGCAGTCGCGGGTCAGCTCGCGCTCCCCCTGGTAAATGTTCAGGACGATCGCCGTCTGGTTGTCAGCCCCGGTCGTGTACCGCGTCGTCTTCCGGGCCGGGACGGTCGTGTTCCGGTGGATCACCTTGTCCACCACCCCGCCGAGCGTCTCGATCCCGAGCGACAGCGGGACCACGTCGAGGAGCAGCACGTCGCGCCGGCCGGAGGTGAGGACATCGGCCTGGACGGCCGCCCCGAGCGCGACCACCTCGTCCGGGTTGAGGCCGGTGTGCGGCGTCTTGCCGAAGAACTCGGCGACCCGGCGGCGGACGTACGGGATGCGCGTCGACCCGCCGACCAGCACCACCTCGTCGACCTGGCCGGGGTCAGCTTCGCGTCGCGGAGGGCGGCCCGGCAGCGGTCGAGGCTGCGGTCGATGTGCGGGCGGATCAACTCCTCGAACTCGGCCCGGGTGAAGGTGCGGCGGAACGTCCCGATCTGCACGTCGGCGGTGTCGGCGGAACTCAGCGCGATCTTCGCCCGCTCGGCCGCGTCCCGCAACCGCTGGAGGAGTTCCGCGTCTTTGCCGGCCTCCAGATCGACGCCCATCTCGCGGGCCGTCACGGCCATCAGCTCGCGGTCGAAGTCGTCGCCGCCGAGGAACGTGTCGCCGTTCGTCGCCAGCACCTTGAACACGCCGTCCGCGAGCGACAGGACCGAGCAGTCGAAGGTGCCGCCGCCGAGGTCGTACACCGCGACGGTGCCGCTCCCGCGGCGGTCGAGGCCGTAGGCCAGCGCGGCGGCCGTCGGCTCGTTCACGATCCGCAGCACGTCCAGGCCGGCGATCCGGCCGGCGTCGCGGGTCGCCTGCCGCTGCGAGTCGTCGAAGTACGCCGGGACGGTGACGACCGCCTTGGTCGGGTTCCCGGCCCGGGCCCGCACCTCCTTCAGGATCATCGCGGAGAGTTCTTCCGGCGTGTACTCCCGGCCGGCGATCCGCACCCGCAATACCTTCCGCCCGCCGTCCGTCTCGCGCTCGACGAGTTGGTGCGGGATCAGCTTCAGCTCCTTCTGCAGGTCGGCGAGGGTGCGGCCCATCAGCCGCTTGACGCTGAAGATCGTGTGCTCGGGGTCGGACAGCGCCCGGTCCCGGGCGGCCGACCCGACGAGCACCGTCCCGTCGTCGTGGAAGCTGACGCAGCTCGGCACCAGCGCGACCCCGGCGGCGTCCCGGACGACCCGCGGCCGGCCGTCCTCGACGTAGGCGGCGAGGCTGAACGTGGTGCCGAGGTCGATGCCGACGACCCCTCGGGACTGCGGTCCGGTGCTCACTCGCGACCCCCTCGTGCGTCCCGTGCGGCGTCCCGGGTTACTTCTTCGGCGGGGCCGGCTTCAGGTAGTCGCCGAGCGTCTTCGGGTCGAGATCCACCTTCGCCCCGCCCTTCGGGATTTCCAACCCGGCCGACCACAGGATGCCGTTCACCAGGAACCGGCGGTAACCCTCCTGGGCCAGGCTGGCGTGGAGGTGCCCGCCGGTGAACGAGAACGACCGCCCGCCGCCCGGCCGGTCGAACGCCCAGGCGATCACGTCCTGCGACCCCTCGGGCTTCGCGGTCGCCTTCGGGTTCCACGTCCGCAGCAGCGGGGTGACGCCGGACATCCCGTCGGCGAACCGGATCTTCCACAGCCACCCGTCGTCGATCTTGAACGGCGCGACCCCGCGGCAGACCGGGTGGTCGGGAAAGGTGTTGAACTCGGCGACCCAGTGGGCCCGCTCGCCGGCCCCCTTCTCCCACGCCCCGCCGGCCCACCCGCGGGCCCGGTCGGCGAAGTCCTTCGGGTAGTCCACCGCCTGGTGGAACTGGACGATCCCGACCCCGGCGTCGGCCAGCTTCTTCACCTCCGCCGGCCGGTCGCCCTTGGTCGCGGCGTGCTTGTCCCCGCCGTCGAAGAAGAAGACCACCGCCTTCGCGCCGGCCAGCGTCTCGGCCTTCTTCGGCCAGTCGAGGGCGAGGACCGGGGCGACCCCGGGCGTCTGCCGCAGCAGGTCGGCGAGGACGGCCGCCCCGCCGACGTACTCGTGCTCCCCGGCCTTGAAGGAATTCGACCCGGCGACCAGCACCACCTTCGCCGCCTTCGGGTCGGCCGGGGCCTCCTCGACCGGCGGGGCGTTCTTCGGCGGGTCGGCGGGCCGGGCGGCGGCGGCCGCGGCGAGGGCGAGGACGGTGGCGGAAAGGAGTCGCACGGCGGGCACCTCGGGGGCGGGACTCCGGCATTTTAGGGTCGGGGGGGTGCGGAGCAACGGAAAGACCCCGGGCGCGGGCCCCGGGGTCCTGCGAGTCGAAGGCGTGGGGGCTACTCCGGGAGTTGAACCGTCAGGCCGTCGTTCCGCCCGACCAGGGCGGCCAGCCCGGTCCGCCCGTGGGCGAGGCGGCGGACCGACCCGTCGCACAGCAGCAGGTTCATGTGCCCCGGGTGGCGCGACCCGAACCCGCGGCCGCCGACCGCGGGGGAGCCGGGCGGGACGGTGCCGTCCGGGTAGGCGGTGTCGTTCATCACCGCCTCCCCGCGGTCCGGCTCCAGATACCCGAACAGGCCGGTGCTGATCCGCGGCGGGAGCGACGCGTCCGCGTTCGCCCACCGCTCCCCGAGCAGCATGGTCGCGGACAGCCCGTCGGTCACGTCCGCCCACCGCTTCGCCAGGAGCGCCGAGTTCGCCGGGTTGCCGCCGGTGTAGTCGAGCGACCGGGCGTCCGGCCGGCGGCGGGTCGGGCAGACGTACAGGTCGATGTTGCTGTCCCCGAAGTACCGGGCCTGCTCCAGGTGCGGCAGCAGTTGCCGCGGCCAGCCGATCCCCGGCAGGGCCCGGTGGGCCTCCTCGTACTGGTGGTAGGCCAGGCCGATCTGCTTCAGGTGGTTGGTGCAGCGGGTGCGGGCGGCCGTCTCCCGCACCTTCTGGACCGCCGGCAGGATCAGCCCGACGAGCACCGCGATGGTCGCCACCACGACCAGCAGCTCGACCAGGGTGAACGCTCCCGGGGCGCGGCCGGGACGGCCGCGGTCCCAGGTTTCCGTAGGCGGCGCGAACGGCGGGCGCATCGGACGACCCTCCCTCGGGACGTGGGGCGAGCGGACCGGCCGGCGTCACTCCTTCGGCAGTTCCTTCCCGTTCACCGTCTTGACCCCGTCCCTGGGGACGGTCGCCAGGACGTACCGGAACCCCGGGGCGAGGTCGCGCGTCCCCAGCCCGAGGACCGCCAGGTTCCCCTTCTCGTCGAGCGACGCCGCCAGCCGGACCTTGCTGCCGCGGGTGGTGGTGACGACCACCATCTCCTTCGCGAAGTCGACCGCCGGGGCCTTGTCCGCCAGCCCCCACGCCTTCCACAGGGCCTCCAGCCCCTTCGCGCTGGTGACGCACGCCGGGGCGTCCTTCGCCAGCGCCTCGTCGGCCACCGACCCGTTCCACTCCTTCGTCGCCTTCACCGCCGTCTTCTGGGCCGTGGCGGCGGCGGCGAACAGGACCGCCGCCGCCACGGCGGCCGGCCACACCAGTCGGGACATCGCGGGCACTCCTTCGGTAGGGTTCCGGGCTACTTCTTCACGTCCCCGGTGGCCTTCTCCCGCAGCGGGTCGTGGTGCTTCGACAGGTAGTAGAAGGACTGGGTCGCGCTCTTCTCCCCGAGGGCGAACTGGAACTCGACCCGGGAGCCGCCGCGGGGCCACGGCGGGCCGTCCAGCCTCAGGACGTTCACCACGGTCGAGACCGCCTCGCCCGGCTCCAGCACCGCCGGCCGCACGGCCTCCCGCACCCCCCGCGCGCCGGGGGCCGGGTACACCCGGCCGTCGCACAGGACGACCAGGCTCTCGGCCCAGAGGAGGTTCGCGCCGTCCGACAGCAGGGCCGGGACGGCGGCCGGCGCGTCGCGGGTGTTGGTGACGGTCAGCCGGTACTCGCCGTCGCCGTCCGGGTTGCCGAACTTCAGCTGCTCCCTCGGCGGCACCACCTCGGCCCTGAACTCGACCCCGTCCCCGGCGAGCAGCGCCGGCCGGCCGGTGGCCGCGCAGGCGAGCGGCCCCTTCCCGGCGGCGCCGGCCGGCCACGCGTCCTTGCCGAGTCCCTCCCACGGGGAGACCGGGCGGCCGTCGCGCAGGGACCAGCCGACCGGCAGCGCGGCGGCGAGCGCGGCCTGCGCCAGGGTGTCGTCGTCCGCCTCCTCCACCGCCACCAGGACGAGCTGCCCGCGGGTGACCTTCCCGGCCATGAGGCAGTCCTTGCCGACCGGGAACACCGGCTCCTGCCGCTGGCGGACCGCGCTGTTCGCCGTGACCTCTTCGCCCTTCCGGTGCGGGCCGCGGAGCACCGTGACGACCCGGAACTGGAGCTTGTGGGTGTAGGTCGGCGGGTCGGACCGGGTCACCGGCCCGGCCTGCGCCCCGGCCAGCCGGGCGGTGAACAGCACCTCCGCCCGCCCCCACTTCTCCAGCGACTCCGGCCGGAGGGTCGGGCGCTTCCCGGCGGGGTCCGGGTCGGCGGCGGGGGGCGGGGGAGGGGCCGGGGCCCGCGCCGCCGGCCCCGGCTTCGCGGCCGGGGCGGAGGTCGCGGCGGCGACCCCGAGCGCGGCCGGGACGGCGACGGCCAGGATCGCGGCGAGCGCCCGGGCGTTCGTCCACCACAGCGCCCGGGACACGCCCTCGGCCAGGGCGACGGCCCGGGCCGAGGCGACCCCGCCGGCCGCGGCCCCGGACGCGACCAGCACCCCGGCCTCGACGGTGGCGGCGGCCAGGTCCGGGGCCGGGCCGGCCAGGGCCGCCCCGCCGAGCAGGCCGGTCGAGAACAGCCCGGCCGACAGGGTCAGCCCGCGGCGGACGAGGCGGCCGCGGAGCAGCTCGCGGCCCTGTTCCAGCCGGCTCTTCAGCAGGCCGGCGGGCCACCCGAGCTGCTGCGCCGCCTCGTCCCGGGTCAGGCCCTCCAGGCAGCAGAGTACCAGCGGGGCCCGGAACTTGTCCGGCAGCCGGGCCAGCTCCTGGTCGACGATCGCCTGGGCCTCGTGGACGGTCAGCTCCGCCAGCGGCCCGGCCGGCTCCCGGACCGGGGCGGCGGCCTCACGGCGGGAGCGGCGGGCGGCCGCCGTCCGGGCCTTCAGGGCGGTGCGGTAGGCGACCCCGTACAGCCAGTTCCCGACCGACTCCCGGGCTGTCAGGGCGTGGGCCTTGCGGGCCAGCACCAGGAAGGTGGCCTGGTACGCGTCCTCGGCGTCCTGCGGGTTGCGGAGCACCCGGTGGCACAGGTTGTAGACCATCGGCCCGTGCCGTCGGAGGAGGGCGGCGAGGGCGGCGCCGTCCCGGTCGGCCACGAACCGGCCCACCAGTTCGGGGTCCGGGACGTCGCACCCGGGGGCCGCCAGGCGGCCGAGGTAGGGGGACAGCCGGTTGGGCCGGGGACCTGCCATGCCGGGGACTCGCACCACGCGGGCCGGGCGCCTCTGGAAGGTGTACTGCCCGCGGCGGCGGAAACGGCGGATCGGTTTTCGGCTTTTCGCCGGCGCCCCGGCGCCCTCCCGGTCGGGCCGGGCGGGGCGGGATGAGTGGACGTGGAGGGATTCGAACCCCCGACTCCCCCGGTGTAAGCGGGGCACTCTGGACCGCTGAGTTACACGTCCATCGGCGTCGGGTCGCCGCTTGCGGCGTTGCGGGTGGCGCAACGCCGCAAGCGGCGACCGGTCAGTCGGCGTCCAGGTCGTCGGCCAGCCGGCGGACGTACCGGGCCTGGTCGAGCAGCGCCCGGATCTGGGTGCGGAACGTGTCGGCCGACGGGTCTCCCGCCGGCAGCGCCTCGTACCCCCCGAACCGGGCCGCGACCCCGTCGGCCAGGGCCGCCAACCGTCCCGCGAGGTCGGCCTTCAGCCGGGCCGCGTCGGCCGGCCTCCCCCGGGCCGCGTCGATCGCCTCGCGGACGTCGAGCATCTCGGCCAGGAACGCCGGCGGGAGTTTCGCGGCCGGTCCGGCCGGCCCGCCGTCGAGCGCCAGGAGGTACTCGGCCCGGGCGAACGGGTCCTTCAGCGTCGCGTACGCCTCGTTCGCCGCCGCGGCCGCCTCCAGGCTCGACGCCAGCTCAGCCCCCGACCCGGCGAGGTGGAAGTCGGGGTGGACGGCCCGCGACCGGGCCAGGTACGCCCGCTCCAGTTCCCCGGGGTCAACCGAAAAGCGCCTCGGCAGGCCGAGGCGCTCGAAGTGCGTCTGAACCATGGTCGGGTGACCGGGTCACATGCTGTACGAGCTGCCGCACCCGCAGGTGCTCTTGGCCTGCGGGTTGGTGATGGTGAACCCGCGCTTGTTCAGGTCGTCGTGGAAGTCGACCACGGCCCCGGAGAGGTACAGCATCGACCGCTTGTCGACGACCACCTCGACCCCGTGGAACTCGAACTTGTGGTCCTTCTTCTCGTCGTACGCGGCGTCCAGGTCGAGCTTGTTCTGGAACCCGCTGCACCCGCCGCCCTGGACCCGGACGCGGAGGTACAGCTTGCCGCCCGGCTCGATCTGGCCGCCGGCCTGCATGTCGGCGACGTGCCGGCGGACCTCGGCGGCGGCCTTCTCGGTCACGGTCAGCGGCGGGGCGGCGGGGGGCGCGTCCTTGGCCCCGAGGGCCTGGGTCTCGGGGGCGGTGGCGGTGGCCATGGGTGTGCCTTTCTGGCGGCGGGTTCGGGGGCGGGTTTGTGGGATTATACCGTGCCGGCGGCGGGGAGTCACACCCCGACCGGCTCCGCGGCCGCGGGCTGGGCCGCGTCCTGCTTCTGCTGGTAGTTCTGGATGGCGGCCTTGATGGCGTCCTCGGCCAGGACCGAGCAGTGGACCTTGACCGGCGGCAGCGCCAGCTCCTCGACGATCTCGGTGTTCTTGATCGCCAGCGCCTCGTCCACCGTCCGGCCCTTCAGCCACTCGGTGGCCAGGCTGCTGGACGCGATCGCCGACCCGCACCCGAACGTCTTGAACCGGGCGTCCTCGATCACCCCGGTGTCCGGGTTCACCTTGATCTGCAGCTTCATCACGTCCCCGCACTCGGGGGCGCCGACCAGCCCGGTCCCGACGGCCGGGTCCTGGGCGTCGAAGCTGCCGACGTTCCGCGGGTTGCTGTAGTGGTCGAGGACCTTATCGCTGTAAGGCATCGGAAGCCTCCGCTGGGATTAAAGGTTCGGTCGGCGGTGCCGGCCGGGTGAACGCGAACGCGGCCCCTCTCAGTGCGCCGCCCACTCGATCTTCTTCAGGTCGATCCCCTGCTGCACCATCTCGTACAGCGGGGACATCGCCCGCAGCCGGGTCACCTCGCGGACCACCAGGTCGGACACGAAGTCCACCTCGGCCTCGGTCGTGAACCGGCCGACCCCGAACCGGATGCTGCTGTGGGCCAGCTCGTCGCCGACCCCCAGCGCCCGCAGGACGTAGCTCGGCTCCAGGCTGGCGCTGGTGCACGCCGACCCGCTCGACACCGCCACGTCCTTGATCCCCATCATCAGCCCCTCGCCCTCGACGTAGGCGAAGCTGACGTTCGCGTTCCCCGGCAGCCGCTCCGTCGCGTGCCCGTTCAGGTACGTCTCCGGCAGCCGGTCCATGATCCCCTTCCGCAGCCGCTCGCGGAGCCGGAACGTCCGCTCACCCTCCTCCGCCATCTCGTTGCGGGCGATCTCGCACGCCGTCCCGAGGCCGACGATCAGCGGCACCGGCAGCGTCCCCGACCGCATCCCCCGCTCGTGCCCGCCGCCGTCGATCTGCGGCTCCAGCCGGACCCGCGGGTCCTTCTTCCGGACGTACAGCGCCCCGACCCCCTTCGGCCCGTAGAGCTTGTGGGCGGTCAGGCTCAGGAGGTCGATCCCCATGTCCTCCACGTCCACCGGCATCTTCCCGACGACCTGCACCGCGTCGGTGTGGAACAGGACGCCCCGCTCCTTGCACAGCCGGCCGATCGCCCGGATCGGCTGGACGGTGCCGATCTCGTTGTTCGCGGCCATCACCGAGACGAGGACGGTCTTGTCGGTGAGCGCCTCGCGGACCTGGTCCGCGTGGACCTGACCGTACTTGTCGACCGGCAGGTACGTCACCCGGAACCCGTCCCTCTCGAGCCGCTTGCAGGTGTCGAGGACGGCCTTGTGCTCGGTCGCCTGGGTGACGACGTGGTCGCCCTTCTTCCGGTACATCGCGGCCACGCCCTTGAGGGCGAGGTTGTTGCTCTCGGTCGCCCCGCTCGTGAAGATGATCTCCTTGGCGGTCGCCCCGATCAGCCCGGCGATCTGCTCCCGCGCCTCCTCGACCGCGGCCTCGGCCTCCCACCCGAACGGGTGGTTCCGGCTGGCCGCGTTCCCGTACTTCTCGGTGAAGAACGGGAGCATCGCCTGGACCACCCGCGGGTCGGTCCGGGTGGTGGCGTTGTTGTCCATGTAGATCGGCGTCTGGACCGTCATCGTCCCGGACTCCTGGTGAAGGTCGGCCCCGGCCCCGCGGGTCAGGCGCGGGAGGTCTCGGCGACCCCGCACGCCCCGTCGGCCAGCACGGGAAGCGTGAGGAGGGCGGCCGGCTGGCTCAGCCCGCCGGCGGGGTCGAACAGTTCGGCGAGGGTGATCGAGCGGAGGACCGCGAGCAGCCGGCGGTGGACCTCCGCGATCGACCCCTTCAAGGTGCACGCCCCGGCGTGGGAGCAGTTCTCGTGGCCGGCGTCGGTCGCGCGGCCGGACCCGGTGTTACAAACCGTCAGGCGGAACCCGTCCTCCACCGACTCCAGCAGCTCGGCGAGGGTGACGGTGTCGGCGGGGCGGGCGAGGACGTACCCGCCCTTCACCCCGCGGTGGCTCTGGACGAACCCGTGGTGCCCGAGTTCCTTCAGGATGTTGGCCACGAACGGGCGGCTGAGCCCGCTGGCCTCGGCGATCGCCCGGGCCGTCCCGCCCACCGGCTTGCGGTGCAGGTAGGAGAGGATCAGGAGGGCGTAGTCGGCCTTACGGCTGAGTAGGGTCACGACTCGTCCCCGTCGGGGTCGGGCAATCCGCACCAGTCTCCTGCCATATTGTAGACCTTAATCGCATCTGGCAAGTGCTCTTTCGCTGAGACCCCGTCTCAGGACGGCGGTGCGAGAGGTAGTCCGAGCCCGAGCGCCAGCGAGGGTCGAACGTGGCCCCTCGCTGGCGCTCGGGCTCGGACTTTCGAGCCTTCACCTTTACCGGGTCGGGCGGGGGTGGTACTCTCCCGCCGGCCCGAACCTCGCGGCGGCGCGCATGGACGCAACCTCTCTCAGTCTCGTGATCCCGGCGTACAACGAGGCCGCGGTGATCGCCCGGGCGGTCCGGGAGGCCGAGGCCGCGCTGGCCGGGCGGTTCGCGGACTTCGAGGTGGTGGTGGTCGACGACGGGAGCCGGGACGGGACGGCGGCGGCGGTCGAGGAACTGGCCGCCCCGCACACCTGTTTGGTCCGGCACCCGGTGAACCGCGGGTACGGGGCGGCGCTGCGGACCGGATTCGAGGCGGCACGGTTCCCGCTCGTCGCGTTCACCGACGCCGACTGCCAGTTCGACCTGGCCGAACTCGGCACCCTGGCCGCCCTCGCCGACGAGTACCCGATCGTGGCGGGCTACCGGGTGAACCGGAAGGACCACTGGCGGCGGCGGTTCTTCTCGTGGGGGTACAACCGGCTCGCCCGCGGGCTGTGCGGCACCCGCGTGCGGGACGTGGACTGCGCCCTGAAGGTCTTCCGCCGCGACGCCCTCGCCCGGCTGCTGCCGGAGAGCCGCGGGTTCTTCGTGAACACCGAGATGATGACCCGCGCCCGGCAGCTCGGGCTGCCGCTGATCGAGGTGCCGGTGACGCACCGCCCGCGGGCCGGCGGTGACAGCAAGGTGTCACTCCGGGAGGTGCCGAAGACGGCCGCCCGGCTGCTCCGGTTCTGGTGGGCGAACGTGGTGTTCGGCCCGCGGCCGGTCGTCACCCCGGCGGCGGTGTTCCGGGCCCGGGTGGCGGTCCCGACCGCAGACCGCGGACGAGTTCCAGCCCCTCCGCCTTCGACCGGACGCGGCCGTCCAGTTGTGCCTCCCGGACCGCGTCGAGCAGCGTCTTGAACTCGCGCCCCGGCTTCAGCCCGTGGGCGATCAAGTCCTCGCCGGTCACCGCCGGCGGCGGGTTCAACTCGTCGGCCGGCGTCTCCCGCAGATACCGCTCGCAGAACGCGACGTGGTCGAGGCCCGCCCCGGCGGCGACGGCGTCGGCCCGGTGCAACTCCAGCAGTTCGCCGACCCCGGGGTGAACCAGGATCGGCTTCAGCCGGCTCGGCCGCATCGTCGGGGCGTCGGTGAGGGCGCGGCGGTTCTCGACGAGCCAGGCGGTGCGTGTCCTCTCGGCCGTGGACAGCCGGAGCCGGTCGGCGACGGCCTCGACGGTGGTGCGGTCGAGGGTGTGGAGCAGGGCGGCGAACGCCAGCGGGAACGACGCCGGCGCGCCGAGTTGCTCGACCACGCGGACGCCGCGGTCCCAGCCGTCGCCGGCTTGCAACTCCGGCAGGATCGGGCCGACCAGGCCGAACTCGCCGATCAGCCGGACGCCGCGGGCACGGTTCCGGTGGGTCAGCAACTTCCGCAGTTCCTCGGCGATCCGCTCCGCGGACACGGCCCGGATTTCAGGCGCCATCCGCCGGCCCGCGGCGAGCGTCTCCGGGTCGACCGCCAGGTCGAACCGCGCCGCGATCCGCACCGCCCGCAGGATGCGGAGCTTGTCCTCGGCGAACCGCTCGGCCGGGTTCCCGATCGCCCGCAGCACCTTCGCGTCGAGGTCGGCCCGCCCGCCGACGTAGTCGCGCAGCGCGCCGGCGACCGGGTCGAAGAACATCCCGTTGATGGTGAAGTCGCGCCGCTTCGCGTCTTCCTCCGGCGACGAGAACGTGACCGAGTCGGGCCGCCGGCCGTCGGTGTAGGTGCCGTCGGAGCGGAAGGTGGCGACCTCGACCGTGAGCCACTCGCCGCCGTCGCCGCGCGGGCCGATGACCTGGACGACGCCGAAGCTCGCCCCGATCTCGTTCCGCCGGCGGAACAGCGGGCGGAGTTGGTCCGGGCGGGCGTCGGTGGCCACGTCGTAGTCGGCGGGGACCAGGCCGAGGAGTTCGTCGCGGACGCACCCGCCGGCCCACAGGGCGGTGAACCCCGCCTTCTGGAGGGTGCGGACCACGTCGAGGGCGAAGTCGCGCTCGGTCATGCCGTCAGGATACCCGACCCGGGCCGGGGGTTCACCCGGCGGCGCGCCGCTGCTCGGCGGCGAACGCCACCAGGTCGGGGTAGAAGGCGTGGAAGTCGGCGGCGAGGTCGGCGTCGGCGGCCGCCAGCAGGGGCAGCGCGTCCGGCAGCCAGACGGCCCGCTTCGGGATGCGGGCGGCGATCGTCAGGGACACCCGGCCGAGGGTGTCGGCGAGGCCGGCCGGGGTGGCGTAGCCGGTGAGGTACCGGTTGTCGATCAGCCGGCGGATGAAGTGCCGGGCGTCCGCCGGGGCGGCGTCCGCCCCGGCCTCGAGGGCCCGGTGGGCGCGGGCCGCGAACGCGGCGAGCGGCTCCGGAGAATACCGCCCCCAGTCGCGGCCGAGGACGTGGTCGTAGTAGATGTCGATCACGATGCCGGAGAACCAGCCCATCGCGTCCGAGATGCGGGTGATGCTCCGGTGGACGACCGGGTGGCGGTCGGTGAACCCGTCGATCAGCCGGTGGAGGCGGACGCCGGCCTGTACGTCCGGCGGCAGCGCGGCGACCTCCGGGTTGCGGGCGAAGTCGGCGGCGACGCCGCCGAGCATCAGGCCCGGGTCCGGGTCGGCCAGGTGGAGGTGGGCCAGGAAGTTCACGCCGACCGTCCGTGACCGCGTCAGGCGTAGGCCGGTTCGAAGAAGACGCTGGTGCCGCCCAGGGCCGTTCCGCCCCGCGGGAAGTTCCCGCCGAGCCGCCGTCGGACCCCGTCCCCGCCGGGGAGCGGCCAGTAGACGTGGCAGAACTCGCCCGCCCCGGCCGTCATCGTCTCGGCCACCCGCCGGCTGACCTCCGGGATGCAGTTCCCGCCGCCGGTCAGGACCAACTCCTGCAACTTGACCGGGGGGAGGTCGGCCCGGAACCGGTCGCACTCGGCCGCGACCCGGCCGGCGAAGTCGCGGACCACCGGCTCCAGGGCCGGCCCCCCGATCCTCCCCGCCTGGGCCGTACGAAACGGCTGGAGGCGGGTGTAGGCGGCGGCCCGGAAGTCCTCCCAGTCGATCGGCCGGGCCGTGTCCTTGAGCCACCCGCTCTGCTCGGGCGGGAGGGCCTCGAGCACCATCTCGTCCAGGTTCCGGACCCCGAGCGGGACGGAGTGCTGGCGGACGGTCATCGCCTCCTCCGGCTCGGCCACCATCCGCCCGCCCGGGTCCAGGGTGAGGGCGGTGAAGTCGGTGGTGAACGCCCCGATGTCGACGCACCACGCCCGGTACGCGGGGTAGTGTTCGGGGTCGGCGAGCGGGCGAATGATCGGGCCGTTCTGGAACATGGACCGCAGCTGCACCCGCCGCTTCGGGCTGAGGACGTTCCGCCCCTCGGTCAGCACCCCGATCAGGTTGGACAGCGGCTCGGAGATGACCGGGCGGGTCGGGTGGAGCACCCACCCGGCCCGGGCGAGGGCGTCGGTCAGGACGCCGCACCCGGGGTGGGCGTCCACCCCCCGCCCGTGGGCGAACGCCGGGACCGACACCCGGACCGGGATCGCCTCGGGGTTCAGCCCGGCCGACCGGAGGGGCGCGCACGCCTCCATGACGTACCCGCGGAGCCACCGGAAGAAGTGGTGGGCCAGCTTCTGGGCGAACGTCCGCCACCCGGCCTCCCGGTCGGCCGGGACCCCGGCCGCCACCCCGAGCAGCCCCCGGGCCTGGGCGACCAGCTCCCGGAGGTGGGCGACCTGGCCGGGGGTCACCCCGAACCCGGCGGCCAGCGTGGCCAACTGCGGGGAGCCGAGGAGTTGGTCGAGAGGGGGCTGGGCCAACTCCCCGGACGGCCGGACCCCGGAGAAGATGTACCGCTTCCAGTTCGAGTGCGGCTCGAGGCCGCCGCCGCGGGTGTAGTTGGCGGTCGCCGGGCCGAACTCGACCCGGGCGGGGTTGACCGCCCGGTTCACCCAGGCCACGCTCGGGATGCAGAAGTCGAGCTCGTCCGCCCGGCGGACCGGGTTGTTCACCAGGTCGGACGCCGCCGTCGGGTCGCGGCGGAGGCCGACCTTGGTGAACGCGCTGCCGAAGTCGATGCAGAACACGCGCTCGGACATCGCGGGCCTCACGGGGCGACGAGGGCGGGCTCGACGACGTACTCGCCTTTCTCCTCCAGCAACTTCCACCCGGGGTGAACCACCGCGACCGGGGCGCCGGGGGCGACCCCGGTCGTGGCCCGGTGGTAGGTGCCGTCGAACCGCACCCGCTCCCCGTCCTCCCCGATCTGCTCCAGCCCGGCCACGTTCCCGATCACGACCTCCAGGAACTGCCGGGCCTCCGCCTTCCCCATGCGGATCGCCTCCAACCATGCCGAGACGAGCCGCCGGGACACGTTCCGGTGAAAGCTCCTCTCCTCCGGCGTCACGGGCTCCGGCGGCCTCGGGGGCTGGGCCGTTGTTCCGGTCGGCGGGGGGTCGGGTTCCGGCGGGGCGGCTTCGAGGTCCGCGACCAGCTTCCCGAAGGCGGCTGCCTCTTTGCGGGCGAGCGCCAACTCGCGCTCCAACCGGGCGACCGCCTTTTCCTTGATCCCGTGGACCTGCCGATACCGGCTCAGTTGGGCGCGGGCGGCCGACTCGGCCCGCTCGGCGGCCCGCCGCTCCTCCTCCGCGTCCAGGGCCGTCACCGCCGCCGCAATCAGTTCCCCTCCCGGACCCGAAGTTCGACCGTCCAGGGCGGGTTTCAGCGCCGCCCGGTCGCCCTCACCCAGCCCGGCGGCGTACTTCAGCACCTGGTCCCCGACCTCGGCCGGCGGGACGCCCGAGAGTGACCGGGCGAACCCGGCCGGGGTAAGCCGGCCGAACTCCCCGACCTTCTCGAGCAGAACCTCCCCGGGGCGGGTGCACTCCTCGATCGCAGCCTGGTGGTTCTCCTCGTTCTGGTTGAACAGCGCCTTGTTGCTCTTCCCCAGCCACTTGGCCGTGCCCGCACTGTTCGCCGCCAACCGCAGGGCGCGGAGCACGAGGTCCTCGACCCCCGCCGGTGCGGGCGCCGACTTCTTCTTTCCCACGTCACCACCTCACGCACCGGGGAACGGGTCCGTCCGTCCGGGTCAGAGTACGCCCTTCGTCGACGGGACGCCACTCGCACGCGGGTCCGGCTCGACCGCCGCCCGCAGGGCCCGGGCGCACGCCTTGAAGATCGCCTCGACCACGTGGTGCGTGTTCCGCCCGTGGTGCAACACGACGTGCAGCGTCAGCAACCCCGCCGACGACACCGCCCGCCAGAACTCCTCCGCCAGCTGCGACGAGAACGTCCCGAGCACCTCGAGCGGCACGTCCGCCCGCCACACCAGGAACGGCCGGCCGCTCAGGTCGACCGCCGCCGTCGCCAGCGTCTCGTCCATCGGCAGCGTGCAGTCGCCGAACCGCCGCACCCCCGCCTTGTCCCCGAGCGCCTGCGCCAGCGCCTTGCCGAAACAGATCCCCACGTCCTCGACGGTGTGGTGGGCGTCGATGTGCGTGTCGCCCTTGCACGACATGGTCAGGTCGAACAGCCCGTGCTTCGCGATGTGCGTGAGCATGTGGTCGAAGAACCCGACCCCGCTCTCCACCTCGGCCCGGCCGGTGCCGTCGAGGTTCAGGGCCAGGCGGATGTCGGTCTCCGCCGTCTTCCGGACGATCTCGGCGGTTCGCGGCATCAGAGGATCGCCTTCAGCTCGGACAGCAGCCGGTCGACCTCGGCGTCCGTGCCGACCGTGATCCGGAGCCCGTCGTACCCGTCGTAGTCCATGTACCGGACGAGGATCTTCCGCCGCTTCAACTCCTCGTAGATCGGCTTCACCGGCCGGTCGCCGCGGCGGCACCACAGGAAATTCGCCCGGCTCGGGGTGACTTCGAACCCGAGGGCGGCGAGCGCCGGCCGCATCCGCTCGCGGGTGGCAAGGATCTTCGCCCGCACCCCGCGGAAGTAGTCCCGGTCCTCGATCGCGGCGGTCGCGGCGGCGAGGCTCAGCACGTCGCAGTTGTACGAGTCCTTCACCTTGACCAGCTCGCGGACTACCTCCGGCCGGGCGAGCGCGAACCCGAACCGGACGCCGGCCAGGGAGTACGACTTGCTCAGGGTGCGGGTGACGATCAGGTTGTCCCAATTGTTCACGAACCCGACGTGACCTGGCGAGTCGGCGAAGTCGGCGTACGCCTCGTCGATCACCAGCGGGTGCGGGTGGACGGCGTCCCGGAGTTTCATCAGCAGGATTGGGCCGGCGAGCGTGCCGGACGGCGAGTTCGGGTTCGGGACGAAGGAGAGATTCGCTTCCCGCGGCCACGCCGTCACGTCCGGCTGCCAGTCGGCGAACGGGACGGCTGCGAACCGCGCCCCCTGGATCTCGGCCAGCGACCGGTACAGGACGTAGCTCGGGGTCGGGCTGGCGATCAGCCCGCCCTCCGGCACGAACGCCCGCGTCAGGATGGTGAGGATGTCGTCCGACCCGTTCCCGATCAGGATCGACTCGGGGTCGACGTTCAGGACGCGGCCGGCGGCCCGGCGGAAGTCGTCGCCGAGCGGCTGCGGGTACTTGCGGAGCTTGTCGCCGGTCAGGGCGGCCCGGACCGCCTCGAACACCCGCGGGCTCGGCGGGTAAGGGTTCTCGTTCGTGTTCAGCTTGACGATGCCGGGGTCGTTGAGCTGTTCGCCGGGGACGTACCCGCGCATCGCCCGGACGTTCGCCCGGATCGCGTCGAGCGCTCCGCTCCGCGTCGCGGCTAAACGGTCGGCCTTGTCACTCATCGCGGGTTACTTCTTCGGCGCGGCGGCCGCCGGGGCGACCTTGTCCGGCTTCGGCTTCGGCCGGGCCTCCGGGCCCTTGTCGTTGGCCCGCAGCTCGACGCTCGCGGCGTGCGCGGTCAGCCCCTCGGCGTTCGCCAGGTAGATCACGTCCGGGGCGATCTCCTGTAGCCCCTTCCGGTAGAACCGCATCACGCTCGTCCGCTTCCGGAAGTCGTTGGCGTTCAGCCCGCTGGCGAACCGGGCCGTCCCGCCGGTCGGCAGGACGTGCGACGGGCCGGCCGCGTAGTCCCCGACGGCGACCGGGGTGAACGGGCCGAGGAACATCGCCCCGGCATGCCGCACCCCCTCGGCGAACGCCTCCGGGTCCCGCGTCTGGACGTGCAGGTGCTCCGGGGCCAGGGCGTTCACGCAGTCGATCGCCGCCTGCTTCGACGGGGCCAGGACCAGGGCCCCGAACCGCTCCAGGCTGTCCCGGGCCTGGTCCGCCCGGGACAGCTTCGCCAGCTTCTTCCCGATCGCCTCGGCCACCTCGTCCACCAGCGGCGGGTACCAGGTGACCAGGATCGACACCCCCGGGCCGTGCTCCGCCTGGGCGATCAGGTCCAGCGCGACGTAGTCCGGCTGGGCCCCGTCGTCGGCCGCCACCACGATCTCGCTCGGCCCGGCCAGGCAGTCGATCGCCACCTGCCCGAAGACGTGCTTCTTGGCGAGCTGGACGTGGGTGCTGCCGGGGCCGACCACCATGTCCACCGGCTTCAGCCCGTCCACCCCGTAGGCCATCGCCGCCACCGCCTGCGCCCCGCCCAGCCGGTACACCTCGGTCACCCCGAGCTCGTAACAGGCGGCCAGCATCTCCCGGTTGTACCCGCCGGTCTCCTTCGGCGGCATGCACACCACGATCTGCTCGACCCCGGCCGCCTGGGCCGGGCAGACGGTCATCAGCAGCGTCGACGGGTAGGCCGCCGCCCCGCCCGGGCAGTACACCCCGACCCGGTCGAGCGGGCGGTACCGGACGTGCAACTCGTGCCGCCCGGCGACCCGCATCTCGGCGTTCTGGTGCAGCAGCCCGGACTGGAACTGCAGCACGTTGTAGTGCACCTGCCGGACCGCCTCCAGGAAGTCCGGGCTCACCGCCGCGTGGGCCTCGGCCAACTCCGCCGGCTTCACCCGGACCTGGTCGGCCTTCAGCTTCACCTTGTCGAACTGCTCGGTGTACGAGAGGACGGCCGGCAGCCCCTTGTCCCGCACGTCGTTGCAGATCCGTTCGACCGCCCGGGCCGGCGACAGCGGCTCGCCGAACACCGCCAGGGTGAGCTTCTTCGCGGCCGCGGAGACCACCTCGGAGTCGTACCGGAACTGGTCGCGGAGCCTGGTGATCTGGGCCGCGGCGTTGTTCGCCGTCAGGTCGATCCGCCGCAGTTTCGGTGCTGGCATTCAGGGGAACCTCGCGGGCGGCCGGGAAGGGGCGCCCGCCGGATCGGAACTTCACGACGGACCGACCGCCGCGGGTCGGATAACGGGGACCAACCCTTCCGTTATAGGCGGGACGGGGTCGGGCCGCAAGGAACCGACGGCGGTCGCGGTCGGTCGGGCGGCGTAAGCGGTTCGGAAGATGCGGGTTGTGACGGGGCGGAGGCGAGGCGTTCAGGGGACGAGCAATGATCGAATGTGTGTCGGTGTGATCGTCACGGGTTGGTCCGCGGCGCCGACACCGTCAACCCGACCTCGGCGGTCAGTCCCGGCCGGACCGTCGCCGGCCCCACCCGCTCGACCGGGTCGGTGTACGTCATCCGGGTGTAGACGACGCTGTCCGGGTCGCGATCCTGGCGGCGCACGCCCCACCCGGGTAGCCAGGCGACGACCTCGTACCGGCCGGTGGGGACGCGGTCGAGCGCGAACCGCCCGGCGGCGTCGGTGACCGTGAAGTACGGGTGGTCGGCGGCGAACAGGTCGGCCCGCGCCCAGTACGACCCGGTGCCGTTCGACAACTCGACCCGGCCTGCGGCCATCAGGGTCCTGTAGACCGGTTGGTCGGGTTCCGGAAGGGCGAGGCCGAAGTGGGCCGCCCCGCGGCCGCGGAGCACCTGGTGGCGTGGGGAGGTCGAGGCGGCTGCGAACGCGTCGCCGGCCCGGACGAACCCGACCCGCCCGCGTCGGTCGCCCTGAACCACGACGATCCCGGCGTCGCCGATCTCGACCCGTACCGGCGGGTGGTCCCACGGCCGGGCGGCGGCCGAGTCGACCCCGCGGAGGGAGACGACGGCCCCGGCGACGGCCCGGGTGACGGGGTCGACGTGCGGGCGGTTGGGGTTGTCGGCCGCCGGGTGTTCGAAGCCGGCGGGGGCCGGGGCGAGGAGCGGGAAGGTCGGGACGGTCGGGAGCGGCCCGTCCCAGGTGACGCGGCCGGCGACCGTGCCGGCGGAGGCGGGGTCGAAGGCGGCGCCGGCGGCCGGCGGGGTGACGGCCGCCGGTTCACCGGCGCTCGGGTCGGTGCCGCACCCGGCGGCGAGCAGGGCGAGGGCGACGGTGATCCGCGACGGCATGCCGACTCCTCGGGAGGCGCCGCCCGCAGTCATACGCCGCCGGGCCGCGGCGTGTAAACGGCAGATTCGGTGCGGAAACCGCCGAACCGACCCTTGCCCGCGCCTCGGCCGCCGCGGACCATGGTGGTCGGGAGGGATCACACATGAGCGCCGCCGCAACCCGGCCGCCGGCCGTCGCCGACCTCGACCGGATCGCCCCGGTCCACTGCCCGTGCGGGTGGGCCCGGCGGGCGTTCGCCGACGTGCCCGGGGCCCCGGTCAGCGTCCACCGGGTCGAGATCCGGGAGGACGCCCGGCTCCACTACCACAAGGTGCAGACGGAAACGTACTACGTGCTAGAGTGCGAGGCCGGGGCGGCGGTCGAGTTGGACGGGGAGCGGGTGCCGGTGAGGCCGGGGGTGGCGGTGATGATCCCGCCCGGGGTGCGGCACCGGGCGGTCGGGCGGATGACCATCCTGAACGTCGTCGCCCCGCCGTTCGACCCGGCCGACGAGTGGTACGACTGAGAAACGGTTCCGGGAGGTAGCCGGGGGTGGTCAGGCCCGGGCCGCCACGGAGGGCGGCCCCTACGAGACAAGGTTGGTCCGGTAGGGGCCGCCCTCCGTGGCGGCCCGGGCTCCACCCCCCGAATCGGCCTCCGGAACCGCTTCTGAGCGCGGCCGGGCGAACCGCGACCGTCAGGGAGCGGGTGTCCACCGCGGCACCCGCTCCCTGACGGTCGCGGTTCGCCCGGCATCCTCACTTCCCGTCGAACAGCTTGCCGAGGTCCAGCTTCCGCGGCTTCAGCTTCGTCGCGTGGCCGTCGGCGTAGGCCAGGTGCAGCACCCGGTCGGCCGGCTCGAACACCATGCTCTGCAGCGTGCTCTTCCCCTGCGTCACCCCGTCCAGGGCGGCGAACACGTCGGCCACCCCGAGCTTCCCGCCGTCCTTCGCCTGCAGCGGGGCGAGCTTCGCGTACCGCCAGCACTTCGCCTCCCCGCCGAGCTTGTCCGTCCGGAAGTGGTTCGTGCAGCAGCACACCCCGTTCTCCGCCGCCCGCACCTCCAGGTTCGTCGGCGTCAGCTCGAACACCGCCCCGCCGGCCTTGTCGCAGATCGTCATGCAGCAGGTCGTCGTGCGGGTCATGCCGCGGAGCAGCTTCTCCGCCTCGGCGACCGTCCCGCACTCCTCCAGCACCCGCCGGAACGCCAGCAGGATCGGCGTCCCCTTCCAGTCGAACTTCGCCTGGTCCTTGCTCGCCTTGATCCGGATCTCGTTCATCGTCACCGACAGCCCGGCGTCGTTCATCCCGCTGATCACCCCGGCGATCGGCGACACGGTGACCGCGGCGAACGCCCGCTTCCCCTCGCCCTTGTACACGACCACCAGGGTGTGGTCGGCGATCCCCTGCGTCGGCAGCCAGTCGAAGTTCCGGCCGAACACCGGCCCGCCGGTCGCACTCCGCCCCTTCTCGACCACGACCGTCGAGCACCCCATCCCGCTCGACAGGTCGGCGACCGTGTTCGCGAACAGCAAGAGCGGCAGCTCGCGGTCGGACGCCTTCGCCGCCGCCTCGACCTCGGCCAGGACGTGCGGCGGGAAGTTCGGCTTGAGCAGCCCCGACATCGCCGACAGGAACGGCCACCGCTTCTCCTGGCCGGAGTCCTTCAGGAATCGCTCGTGCAGCCCGCCGATGTCCGGGGCGTTGACGATCGCCAGCTTGCCGAACTGCTCGCCCATCTCGGCCGGCTTCCCGCGGAGCACCAGCACCGGGACCGGGCCGTCGTACCGGAGTTCGCCGTTGCCGTGCCTGGCCTCGGGGAACGGCTTCGGGTCGGCGCCGCGGGCGACCGGGGCAAGCGCGAACACGGCGGCGAACAGGACGAATCGCGTCACGGGTGGCTCCTTGGCAGGAAGGCGGGGGACGCGGGGCGGCCCGGTGGTTGTCAGTCAGCCGGCCGGGGGTTGCGCTCGCATTGCCCGCCAGGGGTTGCGCTGCGCTCCACCCCCTGGCT
>PNKH01000105.1 GCA_013822345.1 Isosphaera sp. | reverse complement strand
GGCGGCACAACCGGCGCACCCGGCGCCGCCTCCGTCACCCCCTCACCCGTTCACCCCCTCACCCCTTCTCTTCCCGGCCGCCGGCGTGGTAACCTGGAGCGGTCGCCGCCCGCACCGCACCGGAGCCCGTCACCATGTGGCACCGCCCGGCCGCCGCCGCGGCCCTCCTCCTGGCCGCCGCCCTCCCCGCACCCGGGCAGGTCAGCGCCGTCGTCTCCCGGGCCGTCCCCCCGGACCGGGCGAAGCTCGACCGGCTGAACCTGAAACTCGAGTGGTCGGCGTACATCCCGGTCCAGGGCGGGCGGGACGCGATCACCCAGATCCAGGTGGTCGACGACCAGGCGTTCGTCCAGACCCGGACCGGGCTCCTGATCGTCGGGGACGCCCGGACCGGGCAGCTCCAGTGGACGGCCAAGCTCGGCAACGGCGACCTCGGGGACAACACCTACCCGGTCGCCGTCACCTCCCAGTTCGTGTACGCCGTCCACGTCACCAAGCTGCACGCCTTCTACCGCCCGACCGGGACGGTCGAGTTCGTCACCGACCTCGGGTCCCCGTCCACCTCCGCCCCGGTCGCCGACGAGCAGGTGGTCGAGAACGCGGACCGGAGCCGGTCGATCCGGACCCGCATCTTCTGCATCCTGGCGGGCCGGCCGGGGAGCAGCGCCGGGCACCGGATCGCGACCTACGAGCACCCCCGGCCGATCCCGATCGCGGCCGCCCCGCCCCCCGACCCGAACCGCCCGCTCCCACCCGGGATGGCCCGGGCCAACCCGGCCGGGGGTCCGGCCGGGGGCCCGGCCGGGGCCGCCCGGGCCAACCCGGTCGACGACCTGCTCAGCCGGTACCCGCCGGCCGGGGCCGCCCGGGCCAACCCGGTCGACGACTTCGGGGCGAGCCGGGCGCGGGGGCCGGAGGTCCCGACCGGGGGGAACCTGGCCGGCGGCCGCACCCCGTCCCTGTCGGTCGTCGGTCGGGTCAGCCCGCCGTACACCCTGGACACCGGGGTGAGCACCCCGTCGCTCACCTCCCTGCCGTCGCTCCGGCAGCCGTACCGGCTCCGGGACGACGCCCAGCGGGACCTCCAGCGGACCCCGTCGATCGGAGTCATCCCGCCGTCGGTGGCCGCGTCCCTGGCCCTGGCCGACCTGCGGCCGCGCGGGGTGGAGCCGACCACCGTGTGGGAGTACGGGCTGGCCGCCCGGATCTTGTACCCGCTGTTCCTGACCCCGACCCGGGCGTGGGCGGTGACCGACGCCAACACCCTGGTGGCGCTGAACAAGGTGGACAAGAAGACGGAGGTGTTCCAGAAGCTGGCCGACCCGATCTCGGCCCTCCCCGGGCGCGGCGGGATGGCCGCCTACGTCCCGCTCGGGACCGGGTACGTGGTGGCGGTCGAGGGGTCCGGGGGGAGCCCGGACGGGGGGGCGAACATCCTGTGGCGGACGGCCGTTGGCGGGATCGCCAACCGCACCCCGTTCGTCACCGCCGACCACGTCTACGCCCAGGGGGACAACTCCGGGGTGGCCTGCCTGGGCCGGGGGAGCGGGGAGGTGGTGTGGCGGAGCGACCCGGCGGCCGACCGGGTGGTCGGGGCGAACCAGGAGTTCGTGTACGTCCGGGACCGGCTCGGGAAGCTGATGGTGTTCGACGCCCGGCGGGCGACCGACCCGGCCGGCCGGCGGTCCGCCCCGCTCGGCGGGATCGACCTCTCGGAGTTCCCCCACCACGCGGTCAACACCGCGTCCGACCGACTGTACCTGGCGGCCGACAACGGGCTGTTGATCTGCCTGCGGGACCAGAGCCCGAAGTACGACCGCCCGGTCCGGGTGACCCCGGAGGTGACCGCCGACCCGCCGCCGGTGGACACCAGTGGGCGGGTGCTCGTGGAGCCGAAGAAGGGGGCTGATCCGAAGAAGTCCGACGCCGACCCGAAGAAGGACCCGTGAGAGACCCGTAGCCCGCGAGTCCTACCTTCTTCGCGGGGTGGTGGGACTCGCGGGCGAGGCGCCCGCTCGGCCCACCCTACTTCTTCCCGACCCGGTACAGGTGCGTCCTGGTGCGGAGGAACAGGCTGTCCCCGGCGACCGCCGGGGAGGCCATGAACCCGTCGTCCTTCGTCGCCCCGAGCCGGTTCTCGCTCACCACCTCGAACGTCCGCCCGGCGGCCAGGACGAACGTCCGGCCGATCTGGTCGCAGCAGTACAGGTGCCCGCCGGCCAGGACCGGGGAGGCCGAGAACTCCGCGCCCTGTAACCGGTCGGTCCAGACCACCTTCCCGGTGGCCGCGTCCAGGCACGACACCACCCCCAGGTCGGTCACCATGTACACCAGCCCGCCGTCGACCAGCACGGTCGGCCGCAGGGAGACGTTCTTCGTCACCTCCCAGGCGACCGCGTCCTTCGGCAGCTGCCCGGCCGCGCCCGGCTTGGCGTCCGCCCTCACCGCCATCAGCTTCCCGGAGTGCCCGCTGGTCAGGTACATCAGCCCGTTCGCCATCACCGGCCGGGCCGACCCGTTCATCCCGCCGTGGGTCAGCCGCCACAGCTCGGCCCCGGTCTTCGGGTCGTACGCCATGGTGCACTCGGCCGACGGGCAGACCAGGTGCGGCCGGCCGCCGATGTCGAACAGGGCCGGGGTGGCGTACGCCTTCTTGTTGTCCCCGTCCGCGGCCGGGCTCGGGTACCGGATGTCCCGGTCCGTCTTCCACACCGTCTTCCCGGTCGCCTTGTCCAGGGCGCAGACGTACTGCAGGTCGGACCCGTCGAAGATCAGGTACAGGAGGTCGCCGTACACCACCGGGGACGACCCCGGGCCGCGGAAGTGGTTGCACCTCAGGTCCCGCCGCTCCCACACGGTCTTCCCGGTGGCGGTGTCGACGCACCACGTCCCGAGGCTGCCGAAGTGGGCGTACAGCCGGCCCGCCTCGACGAACGGGGTCGGGCTGGCGTAGGTGTTGAACGGGTGGCAGTACTGCGGGTTCGCCTCCGTCCCGAGCTTCAGGTCGTGGACCACCTTCCCGGTGTCCCGGTCGAGGCAGACGGCGAACAGGTGGACCTCCTTCACCGGGTTGGCCGGGGCCCCGCCCTTCTTGGGGGCGGCCGGGTCCTTCCCGGCCGGCACCTCGTCGGCGGTGGTCACCCAGACCTGGTCGCCGAGCACCACCGGGGACGACCACCCCCTCCCGTGGACCGGGGTCTTCCACCGGACGTTCTCCGTCTCGCTCCACGAGGTGACGAGGTCCTTGGCGTCGGACCGGCCGTCGGCCGTCGGGCCGCGGAAGCCGGGCCAGGAGTCGCCGGCCGGGGCCGCGGCGGCCGCGGCGGCGAGGAGGGCGGCGGGCAGGAGGCGGGTGCGCATGGGTGGGTTCCGTGGTCCGGAGGGCGGGGAGAGTTCAGGGTAACGCCGGCGGGGCCGGCCGCCTACACTGTTCCGCGTACCCTCCCTCACCCCCGGCCGCCCCATGCCCGACCCGAACCCGGAACTCGACCGCCTCAACGACCGCGGCGACCTGACGGCGTGGCGGCGGTGGGGGCCGTACCTCGCCGACCGCCAGTGGGGGACGGTCCGGGAGGACTACTCCCCGACCGGCAACCCGTGGGCGTACTTCCCGTTCCCGCACGCCCACCGGCGGGCCTACCGGTGGGGCGAGGACGGCCTCGCCGGGGTGTCCGACGACGGCCAGCGGCTGTGCCTGGCCCTGGCCCTGTGGAACGGCCGGGACCCGATCCTGAAGGAGCGGCTGTTCGGGCTGGCGAACGAGGAGGGGAACCACGGGGAGGACGTGAAGGAACTGTACTACCACCTCGACGCCACCCCGACCCACAGCTACCTGAAGCTGCTGTACAAGTACCCGCAGGACCCGTTCCCGTACGACCGGCTGTACGCCGAGGGCCGCCGCCGGTCCCGCCTCGACCCGGAGTTCGAGCTGGTCGACTCCGGGGTGTTCGACCGCGACCGGTACTTCGACGTGGTGGTCGAGTACGCCAAGGCCGGGCCGCGCGACCTCCTGATGCGGGTGACCGCCCACAACCGCGGCCCGGCCGCGGCCGACCTGCACGTCCTCCCGACCGTCTGGTTCCGCAACACCTGGAGCTGGGACCACGACGCCGCCCGCCCGTCGATCACCCCGCACGACGCCGGTCTGCGGTTGTGCCACCCGGAGTGGGACGAGTACCGGTTCTGGGCCGAGCCGGGCGAACCGCGACCGTCAGGGAGCGGGTGGGCGGCGCCGGGAGGGTCGCACCCGCTCCCTGACGGTCGCGGTTCGCCGCGCTACCTGTTCACCGACAACGAGACCAACTACCCGGCGGTGTTCGACTCGCCGCCGCCGGCCGGGGCGTCCGGGTACTTCAAGGACGGGGTCAACGCCTTCGTGGTGGGCGGGGACTCGGCCGCGGTCAACCCGGAGCGGACCGGGACGAAGGCGGCCGCCCACTACCGGCTGACCGTCCCGGCCGGCGGGGCGGTCACCGTCCGGTGCCGGCTGGCCCACGCCGCCGACCCGCCGGCCGACCCGTTCGCCGGGTTCGACGAGCTGATCGCCACCCGGGTCGCGGAGGCGGACCGGTTCTACGACGCGGGCGCGGCCGAGCTCCCGGACACGGACGCCCGGAGCGTCCGCCGGCAGGCGGTCGCCGGGCTGATCTGGACCAAGCAGTTCTACGCCTACGACGTGTGGCGGTGGCTGAAGGGCGACCCGGCCCAGCCGCCCCCGCCGCCGGACCGCAAAGGCCCGGCCGGGCGGAACGTCGACTGGGAGCACCTGAAGGCGGCCGACGTCATCAGCATGCCGGACAAGTGGGAGTACCCGTACTTCTGCGCCTGGGACACGGCGTTCCACGCGGTCGCGTTCGCCCCGTTCGACCCGGAGTTCGCCAAGGGGCAGTTGCTGATGATGTGCCGGGACTGGTACATGCACCCGAACGCCCAGCTGCCGGCGTACGAGTGGAACTTCGGGGACGCGAACCCGCCGGTCCACGCGTGGGCGGTGTGGCGGGTGTTCCAGATCGACCGGAAGCACCAGGAGACGTTGCGCGGCGGGGTGTGCCCGCTGCCGGGGAGCCGGCACGACCACGACCACGGGTGCGCCGACTGGCTGTTCCTGGAGCGGTGCTTCCACAAGCTGATGCTGAACTTCACGTGGTGGGTGAACCGGAAGGACGCCCAGGGGCGGAACGTGTTCCAGGGCGGGTTCCTGGGGCTGGACAACATCGGGGTGTTCGACAGGAGCCACCCGCTGCCGACCGGCGGGTTCATCAACCAGTCGGACGGGACCGCGTGGATGGCGATGTACTCGCTGAACCTGATGCGGATCGCCCTGGAGCTGGCGACCCACGACCGGGCGTACGAGGAGATCGCGATCAAGTTCTTCGAGCACTTCCTGGGGATCGCGAAGGCGATGACGGACGTGGCCGGGAAGGGCGTGGGGCTGTGGGACGACGACGACGGGTTCTACTACGACGAGCTGAACCTGCCGGACGGGCGGATGGTGCCGCTGAAGGTGCGGTCGCTGGTCGGGCTGATCCCGCTGTTCGCGGTCGAGGTGCTGGAGCCGGAGCTGCTGGCCGAGGTGCCGGAGTTCGCCGACCGGCTGCGGTGGGTGCTGGACAACCGCCCGGACCTGGCCGGGCTGGTGAGCCAGTGGTTCGTGGACGGGCGGGGGAAGCGGCGGCTGCTGAGCCTGCTCCGCGGGCACCGGATGAAGAAGCTCCTGCGGCGGATGCTGGCCGAGGACGAGTTCCTGAGCCCGTTCGGGGTGCGGGGGGTGTCCCGGTACCACCGGGACCACCCGTTCCGGATCGACGTGCACGGGCACTCGATCTCGGTCGGGTACGTCCCGGGGGACTCGGACACCCCGATGTTCGGCGGGAACTCGAACTGGCGCGGCCCGGTCTGGTTCCCGGTCAACTACCTGATCATCGAGAGCCTGCAGAAGTTCCACCACTACTACGGGGACGACTTCCGGATCGAGTTCCCGGTCGGGAGCGGGCGGGAGGTGACGATCCTGGACGCGGCGAAGGAGCTGACCCGCCGGCTGACCCGGCTGTTCCTGCGCGGCCCGGACGGCCGGCGGCCGTGCTTCGGGGACAAGGCGAAGTTGCAGACGGACCCGCACTTCCGGGACCACCTGTTGTTCCACGAGTTCTTCCACGGGGACACCGGGGCGGGGCTCGGGGCGAACCACCAGACCGGGTGGACGGCGCTGGTGGCGAAGCTGCTGAACCCGCGCCGCGGGGAGCGGCTGTACGACACCGGGTCGGTCGAGGTGCCGCCGGCGGGGGAGAACGGGGCCGCGGCCGGGGTGGCGGTGGGGACGCGGCCGGTGAAGCGGTGACCTCCCGTCCCGTCAGCCGGACGAGGGGCCACCCTTCCGCGGTCGCTTCTTTGCCGCCGGGGGCGAAGGCTTTGGGGGGTTGGTCGGGACGGGCGGCTCGGCCTGCCGCGACGGCTCGTACCCCCAGGCCGATCCGGGGCCGACCCAGAGGTAACGGGCGTGCGGGGTCAGAAGCTCCCAGTCCGAAATGTGCGGGACTTTCTCCGGGGCGCCCGGCTCGTCGGCAGGGTGCTCCAGAGGGGTCGGGTTGATCAGGACCGCCGACCCGTCGGAGAACGCCACCAGGAGGCCGTAGCCGCCCGTCGGCCTGGCGACGAACGGTTCGGCGGCGAGGACCCGTGCCCCGGGCTGGATGAACGGCGTCCGTTCCAACTCCTCCGTTGAGATCGGCCGGTAGAGCTGGCTCAGGTGGAGCGGGTCGATCACCCCGGCCTCGACGATCACGGGCGCGACCCCGGACTTCAACTGCCACGCCGACCCCCGGACCGCCAACAGGTACGACCCCCGGACCCGGTTGCGCAACTTGGGATTCCGGGCGTCCCGAGGGGTTCCGAGGTGGAGGGTGAGTTCGTCCCCGTACCCCACCCGGGCGAAGAGGAACGGCTCCCCGATCAGCTGAGACAGGTACGAGCGCAGCGAGTCGTAGTCCGGACCGGCCGGCTTGTGTACCCCCTGTAGGTCGATGACACCCGCCATTACTCATCCCCGAGGCCGAGGAACTCGCGAGCCTTGGCCCGTAACTCGGCGTAGGTGAAGTCCCCCCGCTTGCCGGAACCGCGGTCCCCCTGCCGCTTGCACTCTTCGATGTAGTCTCCGAACTCGAACCGGGTCTCCACGTCCATCCCGAACTCCTCGGCGATGGCCTGGCTCTGGGTGATGTCTCGTTTGTGGCCCACGCCAGAGTCCGGCAGTTGGGAGGTCGGAAGACCTCTACCACTCTACCCGACTCGCAGACGCGGGGGTAGCGACGTCTGGTTCCTACCAGGGCCGTGTCGTTCTCGGTAGGGGTGGGGCTCACCCGCTCCCTGACGGTCGCGCTTCGGTGGCGGGCGAACCGCGACCGTCAGGGAGCGGGTGAGCCCCACCCCTACCGAGAACGACACGGCCCTGTGGTTCCTACGGACGGATGTCCCTCCGGACGCGGTGGTTCGATCCACCCGATCGGTCGTCACCGCACCGCCGCCCGGACGGTGTCCGGGTCTCGCTTCTCCTTCGGGAACGGGACGAACGTCCGCAGCCGCCCCGGCTCCTCCTTCGACAGCGCCCCGGCCAGGCCCGCCCCGCCCGGCGACGCCGCCCAGAACCCGCCGGCCGTCCACGCCACCCACTCCGACCCGGCGACGAACAGCGTCAGCGCCGGCTCCCCGGTCCCCGGCCGGTAGACGCGGACGAGCGGGTCGTAGAAGCTGTTCACCGCGAACAGGCTGCCGTCGGCACTCGGGGCCAGCGCCCAGCCCGCGCGTGGGTACCGGCACACCTGCTTCCCGGTCGCGGTGTCATACCCGCCGTGCCCGCCGCCGGTGACGAGCACCGCGTGCCCCGGGCCGACCAGCGTCGTCGCCTTGATGTCCTGGCAGTCCAGCTCCGGCTCGTACTCGAGTGGCACGTCCTTGCCGCCCGCGGTCGCCTTCGCCCGGTACCCGTCGTCGGTCAGCGTTACCCCGCCCCACTCGAGCCGCCGACGGGTCACCGCCTTCGGGTCGAGCTTCACCGCCTCCAGCTTCGCCAGGTCGAGGGCAGCGGCGACGGGGGCGTCGTCCCGGTACCGGGACGGGCCGGTACCCCACGCCAGGACGCGCCCGCCGGCCCACCCGAGGGCGTTCACCGCCGGGCTCGCGGCCTCCACCCGCCGCACCACCTTCCCCGTGGCGAGGTCGTGGACCGTGAACGCCGCGTCCCCGACCGTCAGCGCCCGCCGCCCGTCCGCCGAGAACCCTTTGATGATGCCCGCCGGCGCGAGCCGGGCCACCTCCTCGCCGGCGAGTTCGTCCCGGACCGTGTACGCCCCGGCCGTCCGCCGCGCGGCGAGGAACCGGCCGGCGGCGTCGAACGCGGCGTGGTCGAGGAACGTCGTCCCGGCGACCGACTCGATCCTCCGCTTCGGGGTGCCGTCCGCCGCGACGAGTTCGACGGTGGAGCGGTTCAGGGCGAGGAGTTTCCCGTCCGGCGACCAGCGGGGCGAGGACACCTGCTCGACCTTCCCGTCCGGGCGCGGGAGGTCGCTCAGGAGTTTGCCGGTGGCCGCGTCGAACGTGCTCACCCCGGACCGCTTCGATCCGTTGAAGTTCGTCATCGGCAGGGCGACGGTGAGCTTCGTGCCGTCCGGGGTGAACGCCATCCCGGCCGGCCGCATGTCCGGGTCGAACGTCGCCCGGCAGATGGTGTTGCCGGTGGCCGTGCCGAGGACGAGCAGGGGCGAGTTCCGGGAGGCGACGGCGACCCGCGTCCCGTCCGGGCTGAACACCGCGTCGGTGACCTCGAAGTCGTGCCCGCCGACGACCCGGTAGGTGCCGCGGTCGGGGCCGGCGAGCGGGACCAGGGCGAGCCGCCCGCGCGGCTCCTGCGGGGTGTAGAACGGGACGGCGAGCGTCTTCGCGTCCGGGGAGAGCCACAGCGCCCCGGACGGCGTCCCCGCCGCACCCCCGGGCAGCCACAGCTCGGCGAGCGGGGTGCCGGCGTCCGCGTCCCACACCCGGGCGCACCGGTCGGAGCCGACGGTGACGACCGTCTTCCCGTCGGCGGAGAGGGCCGCGACGAACCCCGGGCCCGGGTGCCGGCCGGGGTTCAGGACGACGTCGGCGGCCGCGGCGGGGCCGGCGACGGCGAGGAGCAGGACGGGTACGACCAGGCGGGTCATGCGAAACTCCCGAGAGTCCGCCCGGGGTTGGCACCCCAGGCTATTGGCTGTCCACCCCTTCGGGGTTCAAGGACGGGTCCGTAGCCCCGAAGGGGCGGCGAGGAAATAGCCCGGGGTGCCAACCCCGGGCGGACGAACCCCGGGGGCCGGGTGCCGACCCCGGGCGTCCCCCCCCAGTCCATTGCACCGCCGGCCCGGCGTCAATATCTTCTGCCGGGCGGCGAATCGACGGGCAGCCTTCCCATCACCTCCGTCCCGGGGGTAGCCGTGGCGGTGATCGAGACGCAGAACCTCCGCAAGGACTACGGCCGACTCGCGGCGCTGAAGGGGGTGTCGCTGGCGGTCGAGCGCGGCCAGGTGTACGGCCTGCTCGGGCAGAACGGGGCCGGCAAGACGACGCTCATCAAGATCCTCCTCGGCATCACCCGGCCGACCGGCGGCGGGGCGAAGCTGCTCGGCGAACCCGCCGGCCGGGTCGAGGTCCGCCGCCGGGTCGGGTACCTGCCGGAGGACCACCAGTTCCCGGGGTACCACACCGGGTACTCCCTCCTCGACTTCTCGGCCGCGATGTACGGGGTGCCGCGGGCGGACCGCCGGCGGCTCATCCCGGAGATGCTGTCGCTGGTCCGGATCGCGTCGGCCACCCACAAGAAGATCAAGGGGTACTCGAAGGGGATGAAGCAGCGGCTCGGGATCGCCCAGGCGATCCTGCACAACCCGGAGGTGATCTTCCTGGACGAGCCGACCGACGGGGTCGACCCGGTCGGCCGGCGTGAGATCCGGGAGCTGATGACCCGGCTGCGGGAGAAGGGGCACACGGTGTTCCTGAACTCGCACCTGCTCGGGGAGGTCGAGCAGGTGTGCGACCGGGTCGCCATCCTCCGCGACGGGGAGCTGGTCCGGGAGGGGACGGTCGCCGACCTGACCGAGCGGAAGGGGCGGTACGAGCTGCGGCTCGCCCCCGGCGAGGTGCTCCCGGAGGCCGGGGTGCGGGAGCTCGGGTTCGAGGTGGCCAAGGCCGGGGACGGGTGGCAGGTGACGCTGCCGGCCGGGGCGACGGTCGACCCGGTGGTGCGGCTCCTCGCCGCCGCCGGGCTGCGCCTGCGGCACCTGGTCGAGCGGCGGGCGTCGCTGGAGGACGTGTTCATGGCCGTGGCGGCCGGCGAGGGGAAAGCGGGGGCCGGGCGATGAAGTTCCTGACCGTGCTGAAGGACTCGTACCGGGAGGCGGTGGACGGGAAGGTGTTCCAGGCGATGGTGGTGCTGGCCGGGCTGTTCATCCTGTTCGTGGCCAGCATCTCGTACCGCCCGCTCACCCTGGAGGACGGGCTGGCCCGGAAGTTCGGGGTGCTGAACTACCTGCTCAAGGCGGGCGGGCAGGCGGGGGCCCCGCAGTTGGCGGTCGAGAACTACCGGGTGACGAACGGGGCGGCGGTCCCGTGGGAGGGGGACTACGAGCTGGATGTCGTCGTCACCTGCCCGGACCCGAAGGTCCTCGACGAGCTGCGGAAGGGGAACTCCCCGCTCCCGGCGAGCGCCCCGGCGGTCGAGGCGCTGCTGGCCGACGACTACTACTTCCTGACGAACCGGACAGTGACCGAGGTCAAGGGCGGCCCGCCGACCGAGGCCCGGATCCGGGTCACCACCCGCGGGACGACGGTGGCCGAGGGGACGGCGTGGCTGCACGAGCCGACGATCCTGTTCTCCGTCCCGGCCCCGATCTTCATCGACACCCTGCGGACCAGCGTCTACAAGGTCGAGAAGTACCTGGTGAACGAGGTCGGGTCGCGGGTGCTGCTGCTGGTCGGGATCGTGGTGACCGCCGGGTTCGTCCCGAACCTGCTCCGGAAGGGGACGCTCGACCTGTACGTCGTGAAGCCGATCGGGCGGTCGGAGCTGCTCGTCTACAAGTACGTCGGCGGGCTCCTGTTCGTCTTCCTGCTGACGACCCTGACGGTCGGCGGGGTGTGGGTGGTGATCGGGCTGCGGGCCGGGGTGTGGGCCCCGGCGTTCCTCCTGCTGATCCCGATCCTCACCCTGTACTTCGCCATCGTGTACGCGGTCTCGGTCCTGATCGGGGTGCTGACCCGCAGCGCCCTGGTCGCCATCCTCCTGGCCCTCCTCGCCTGGGGGCTCTTGTTCCTCGCCGGGTACCTGAACGAGAAGATCCGGACGGTCCGGCAGGCCGAGGCGAAGGTCCGGCAGGCGCTCGCCGGGGACCGGCCGCCGGCCGACGCGGGCCCGCCGCCGTCGGCGTTCGGGCTGCCGCCGTGGGTGGAGACCGGCCTGCACGGGCTGACCACCGTGCTGCCGCGCGGGTTCGACCTGGACACCCAGGCGAGCCGGGCGATCGCCCGGGGCGTGCTGACCGCGCAGGAGGTCGAGAAGGAGCGACTCAACGACCCGCTCCCGTCGTGGGCGGAGACGGTCGGGGTGTCGGTCGCGTGGATCGCGCTGCTGCTCGGCCTGGCGTGCTGGCGGTTCCGGACCCGCGACGGGTGACCCCCGGCCCGTAGCCCGTAGTGGGCCGAGCCGGCGCCTCGCCAGCGAGTCCCACCGGGCGTCGGCGGTGGTGGGACTCGCCCGCAGAGCCGGGCTCGGCCCACCCTACCCCCGGTCGAGAGGGCCGCCCCATGCTCCCCGCCGACGTCCTCCGCCAGGTCCGCCGGCTCCACCTCCGAGCCCGGCGGCTCGTCCAGACCCTCCTCGGCGGCGAGTACCACTCGGCGTTCAAGGGGGCCGGGCTGTCGTTCGAGGAGGTCCGCGAGTACCAGCCGGGGGACGACATCCGGACGATCGACTGGAACGTCACCGCCCGGGTCGGGCACCCGTTCGTGAAGCGGTTCGTCGAGGAGCGCGAGCTGACCCTGCTGCTCGTCGTGGACGTGTCCGCGAGCACCCGGTTCGGGACCGGCCTGCTGACCAAGCGGACCGCGGCGGCCGAGATCGCGGCGCTGCTGGCCCTGTGCGCCGCGAGCAACAACGACCGGGTCGGGCTGGTCGCGTTCACCGACACCGTCGAGCGGTTCGTGCCGCCGAACAAGGGGCCGCGGCACGTCCTCCGGCTGCTCCGCGACATCCTGGCGTTCGAGCCGAAGGGGGCCGGCACCGACCTGGCCGCCGCCCTCGACACCGTGGCGAAGGTGCAGCGGCGGCGGGCGGTGGTGTTCGTGCTCGGGGACTTCCACGGGTCGGGGTACGAGCGGGCGTTCCGCCGGGCCGCCCGGAAGCACGACCTGATCGCGGTGCGGACCGCCGACCCGCGCGAGGCGGACTGGCCGGCGGCCGGGCTGGTCCGGCTGCGGGACGCGGAGACCGGGGCGGAGCGGCTGGTGGACACGGGGGACGCGGCGGTGCGGGGGCGGTTCGCGGCGCGGGCGGCGGAGCGGGCGGCGGGGGTGACGAAGCTGGCCCGCGGGGCGGGGGCCGACCTGATCGACGTCGGGACCGACGGCGACCACTTCGACGCCCTGCTCGGGTTCTTCCGGAAGCGCGACCGGCGGCGGAGGCACGGGTGAGCACGTCCGTCCGAGCCGGAAGCGTGAGCGACGGACCACGTCGGCCCGTCGCTCACGCTTCCGGCTCGGTCGTTTCGGTCGCTCTCCTCCTGCTCGCCCCGGCGGCCGCCGCCCAGGACGTGACCGCCCGCGTCACCGCCGACCGGGCCAGCGTCCGGCTGTCCGAGTCCGTCCGGGCGACGCTCACGGTCGAGGGGCCGGCCCCGCTGCGGGTCGAGCTGCCGAAGGTGCCGCTCGACCCCGTGTCCGACCGGGACTGGAAGCTCCAGCCAGTCGGACCGCCGGCGGTGACCCCCGCCGCGGGCGGCCGCCAGGCGTGGGCGCAGGCGTTCCGGCTCGACCCGTACGTCCCCGGGGAGAAGCTGCCGGTCGTGTTCGCGGCGGTGAAGGTGAACGGCAAGGACGTGTCGCCCGGCGGGTTCGAGGTGACGGTCGTCTCGACGGTCGCCAAGACCGACCCGCCGCGGCCGGCGACCGGGATCGAGGAACTCCCCCCGCCGGCCGACCCCCCGGCGCCGCGGTGGCCGTGGCTGGTCGCCGGGGCGGTCGCGGCCGCGGCCCTCGCGGCGGTCGTGGCGTGGCGGCTGCGGCGGAAGCCCGCACCGGTCCTCCCGGAGGTGTGGGCGGCCGCGGAGTTCGACCGGGTCGAGAGAGCCGACCTGGCCCCGGCGGCGCGGGTGGAGCGGGCGGCCGCCGTCCTGCGCGAGTTCGTCGCCCGCCGGCTCGGCATCCCCGCCCCGACGCTGACCACGGCGGAGCTGCTGGCGGCGTCCGAGACGGCGGGCCGGCCGGGCGGGGAGGTGGAGGCGTTGCGGGGGCTGCTCGACCGCTGCGACCGGGCGAAGTACGCCGGGGACGTGCCGGGCGACGACGACAGCCGGGAGGTGGTGGCCGACTGCCGGCGGTGGATCGAAGGCGTCGGCCCGGTCAAGACAACCGACCCGCCTTGACGAGAATCTCGGCGGTCGCGGACGCTCGCGCCGACGACGCGAACCCCGGGCGGGGTTCGGGGGCTTCCCCCTCGCCCCCGGCAGGGGGAGAGGGCGGCGAGCGGCCGGAGGCCGCGAGCCGGGTGAGGGGGAGGCGTCGACGGTCACCCGGGGGCGTCGACCTCACCGGGCCACCGGGTGGGTGGCGCCCCTCACCCGCCGGCGAAGCGCCGGCGACCTCTCCCCGAAACCGGGGCGAGGTGAAGACCCCGGCCCGCCCGTCAGCTCGCCGAGAACGGGTCGTCGGTCTCGTCGAGCCAGGACGTGGGCGGCGGGCACCGGGCGGCGAGGTCGCGCAGCCGGTCGGCCGGCAACGACGACTTCTCGACCGCGATCTGGTACAGGTCTTCCGCGGTCTGCCAGCGCGGGAAGAGTTCGTCGTACAGGGCCCGCAGCTCGCCCACCGCCAGTTCCAGTTCCTCAGCCCAAGCCGGGTTCGCCCCGAATGCCTGCCGGTGAAGTCCCGCGAGCGCCCGGTAGTGCTCCAGCAACTGCAGGTGGCCCTTCAGCAGGGCGTGGTAGTCGTCACGGGCGGCGTGAAGCTCGTCGAGCCGGCGGTCCGCCGCCGCCGCCCGGCAGGTGTCGTCCCAGTCGCCTCGCAACTCCCCGGCGACGGCCCGCGCGCGCCGGGCGAACGGCCCGGGAAAGTCGGCGAGGGTCGGCTGCCCGAACAGTTGGTGCAACATCGCCGCGCCCATCGCCACCCTCCTGACGCCCATCATTCCGCATCGCCGGCCACGCGTCAACCGCTGCCGTGGGTCGCGGCCCAGGTGCCGAGCAGCCGGCACAGGTCGCCGGTGCTCAGCTCCTTCCCGACGTACCCGTCGAACCCTGTCACCTTCTTCCCCGCCGCGAAGTCGGCCACGTACCGCTCGACCGTCTTCCGCGGGCACCCGGTCAGTTCCCGGATCGCCTCGACCGACTCGCCGCGGCGGTGCAGCGCCAGCACCAGGTGCGGCTTCCCCTTCGTCACCCGCCGCGGCTCGGTGACGTACCGGTACGGCTTGCCGACATTCCGCGGGGCCGCCGGCACCCCCTTCGCCTTCTTCAGCGACAGCCCGACCCGCGACGTGGCGTACACGGTCGCGTCCCGCGGCTCGGCCCGGTCGCGGACGTACACCGGGGACGTGGCGTCCCATGCCTTCCGCTTCAGGATCGCCGCGTCGAGGGCGGCCACGCTCCCCGCCCCGCACCGGGCCAACAGGTGGTCGACGGTCAGCGACGGGCCGTCGACCAGCACGCCGTCCGGCCCGACCACCCCGCGGACCAGGACGCCGAAGTACGCGCTGCCGTCCCCGAGCGCGAGGTCGAGGCCCTTGAACGACCCGCCGCGGTACTCCCCGCGGGTCCGGTGGAAGTACCACCGGCCGTCTTCGAGTTGGACCGGGTCGCGGTGGGCGAACGGGTCGGGGTGGCCGGGGCCGTGGTAGTAGGCTTCGAGTTCCACGAACCGGTACGCCGCCCCGTTCGCCACCAGGTCGACGCCGTTCAGGAGGTGCCCGGCGACGCCGGCCAGCCACGGGCCGAAGTCGTCCTCGGCGGCGAGGCCCGGCGGCCTGCGGCCGAGTTCGGCGAGCGTCGGCATGCGGCTGCTCCGGCGGGCGGTATCATCTTACCCGTGCCCCGACCCCGGTGCCCCGATGCCGATGCCCCCGTACCCGGTGATGTGTACCGCCCCCGGCTGCCCGCGGCCGGCGGCGTTCAAGGTCGCGGCCCGGTGGAGCGACGGGCAGACGGACGAGTTGAAGACGTACGCCCTGGCGTGCCCGGAGTGCCTGCCGCGGCTGTTCGCGGCGGCGGGGGCGAAGCGGGCGGCGTGCCGGCTGGCCCCGGGCGAGGTGCTCGACGCCCCGGGGGTGTACGAGTTGTCCCGCGGGGACCGGGACAAGGTGCTGAAGCGGCGGCCGGACCTGGGGGTCGGGGGGTGACGGGGCGGCCCGCTCACCCCGGCTTCTTCGGCTCCTCGGGCGCGGGCGGGCGGGGGGCGTTGAGCGCCTTGTTCACCGTGTCCAGCAGCCGCTCCATCGCGAACGGCTTGCGGATGTAGTCGATCACCCCGAGGTACTCGGCGTACGCCTTGTGCCGGCTCCCCTCGTTGGCCGTGATCATGATGATCGGCGGGGCGTCGGTCTTGCCGCGGAAGTGCTCCAGCACCGGGTACCCGCCCATCCGCGGCATCATCATGTCGAGGATCACCAGGTCCGGCTGCTGGTTGTAGATCGCCTGCTTCCCCTGGTGCCCGTCGTGGGCCTGGATCACCTTGTACCCCTGCCGCTCCAGCACCGCCCGCACGCCCTCCACCAGCTCCCGGTCGTCGTCCACCACCAGGATCAGTTTCTGGTCCGCCATCGCCGGCCCTCTCGGTGTTCCGTCAACCATACCACCCGCCGGCGGGGGGAACAAGGAAGCGGCGGCCGGGACGGCCGCGCCCCGGTCACCCCGGCAGCCGCTTCCCGCGGGCCGCCAGGATCCGCCCCAGGTTGTCCGCCGACAGCCGCGGGTCGTCGGTCAGCAGCGCCCCCAGTTCGGTCAGCACGAACCCCTCCAGGTCGTCCCCGGACCACCCGTCGGCCACCAGCCGCCCGCCGATCTGGTCGAGCGCCTTGTCCCGCAGCTTGTCCGTCCGGCGGGTCAGGGTGCCTTCGTTCAGCCCGAACAGCTTGGCCGCCTCCCGCTGGCTCAGCCGGTACCGCCACCGCAGCCCGAGCAGCAGCCGCTCGTCGTCGTCGATCCCGGCCAGCCAGTCGCGTGCCGCCTGGACGAACGCCTCGTGCCACCGCCCGACCGGGTCGGCGGCGGTCGGGGCCGGGTCCATCGGGACGGCCAGGTCGTCGTCCGGCAGGGCCCCCACCCCGTGGTGCTGCCGGAGCTTCGACAGGTGGAGGTTCTGGAACACCCGGATCAGCCACGGGGCGAGCGGGCGGTGGCCGTCGTACCGGGCGAGCACCGGCAGCGCCGCCTCCGCCTCCGGGGCGATCAGGCTCCCCCAGAACTCGGTCACCGCCGTCTCCTGCCGCTCCTCGTCCCGCGGGTACAGCCGGACGGCCCGCGCCCGCAGGGCGTCCACCAGCAGGCAGTCGCTGCGGCCGGTCCGGGCGTTGAACAGCAGCTCCCAGGCGGCGTTCTGCCCCTCCAGGCAGCCGACGCACACCGCCCAGTCGACCGCGTACAGCCCCTCCAGGAACGCGGCCCACCCGACCGGGGCGGGGTTCTTCGGGAGGAACAGCCGGAACGACCGCTCCAGGTGCGGGTGGAACGTCTCGTCCGGGAGGCGGACGGCGGGCAGTTGCAGGCGGACGAAGTGGTACAGGAGGGCGGCGCGGGCCCGGTCGGCGCGGGTCTGGGGCGGGATGGTCGGGGGGGTGGTCACGGGGCCCTCGCCGCGGGCAGGCCGTCCCACCGGGGTGCCGGCCGGCGTCATTATACGGGCCGCGGGAGTGTGATTCGGGGGGAGTTGGCTCAGCAACGGGTGTGCCGGGCGGCGGGGTGCGGCACCGTTTTCGCACCAGCACCGCCACGGTGCGGCGGGCGAAAGGGCCTGCCGCGGTCAACCGGAGGGACCGACCATGCGGGTACTCAGCCTGTTGTTCCTGATCGCCGTCGTCGGGGCGCTCGGCTACCTGGGGTATCAGAACAGCTACTCGACGCAGTTGACGGTCTGGGACCGGAGCTTCTCGGTGCCGATCCCACTGCTGGTCGGGGCGGTTTACGTGCTCGGGATGCTGACCGGCGGGGCGCTGGTCGGGGCGCTGAAGCGGTCGTGGCACCGGGTGACCGAGCCGGACCGGGCGTGACCCGGACCGGCCGACGAGCATCACGGCGGGCGGCGCTTCGGGAGAGGCACCGCCCGTTCCGTTTCCCGCGCGGCCGCCAACGGGGTCGTGGTAGAATGTCGGCGACACCGTTCGCCGCGGGAGGAGTTCCGATGGGTCCGCTCAAGCCGCCGCTGAACCCCGCCCAGGTCGCCGCCAGCCGGCGGGAGCACGCGGCCCTGGACGCCAAGTATCCCGGCCAGCACGTCGCTTACGTCGACACCTGGGACGGGGACGCCCTGTCCCGCACGGTGGTCGCGGCGTCCGCCGACGTGGCCGAGTTCCACCGGGCCCTCGCCGCCCTCCCGCCGGAGGTCCGCTCCCGGGTGGGGCTCACCCGGATCCCCGAGGCCGATATTTTGTCCGTCTGACCCGGCCCGTCCGCCCCGGTGCCGCATGTCGTTCTCGGCCGTGATCACCACGTCCCGCCTGCACGGGGTCGAGTGCGCCCGCGTCGAGGTGCGCCTGGTGGTTCTCGGCTCCGGGGGTGAGGTCGAACAGCCCTTCCGGTTCGACACCGGGGCCGACTTCTCGACGGTGAGCGAGGACGTGGCGGCCGCCCTCGGTCTTCCGGCGGGAGGCACCCCGACCGGGGTCGGCGGGGCGACCGGCACCGTCACCGGCCGGCTGGTCGCGGTCACGTTCCGGTTCCCGCCGGACGCGGTCAGCGGGGCGATCCGAAACCCGGTGTCCTCGACCTGGGTCGTCGTGCCGGGACGGCGGACCGTGGCCCTGTTGGGGTTGCAGGACGTCCACCAGCACTTCACCCTGTCCACCGACGACGCGTTCATGTACTTCGTCGCCCGGTGACGGCGGGTCAGGCGTCGAAGTACAGGGCGAACTCGTACGGGTGCGGTCGCACCCGCACCGCCGCCACCTCCGCCTTCCGCTTGTACTCCACCCACGTCTCCACCACGTCCTCGGTGAACACCCCGCCCTGCAGCAGGAACTCGTGGTCCCTCTCCAGCGCCGTCAGGGCGTCGTCCAGCGTCTGCGGCACCCGCGCGAGGTCCTTCAGCTCCTCCGGCGGCATGTCGTAGATGTCCTTGTCCAGCGGCGGGCCGGGGTGCGTCTTGTTCCGCACCCCGTCGAGCATCGCCATCAGCATCGCCGCGAACGTCAGGTACGGGTTCGCCGCCCCGTCCGGGACGCGGTACTCCAGCCGCTTCGACTTCGCCCGGGACGAGTACACCGGGATCCGCACCGCCGCCGACCGGTTCCGCTGGCTGTACGCCAGGTTCACCGGGGCCTCGAACCCCGGCACCAGCCGCTTGTAGCTGTTCGTCGTCGGGTTGGTGATCGCGCACAGGGCCGGGGCATGCTTGAGCAACCCGCCGAGGGCGTACAGGGCGGTGTCCGAGAGCCCCGAGTAGTCGCCGCCAGCGAACAGGTTCGTCCCGTTCTTCCACAGCGACACGTGGACGTGCATCCCGCTCCCGTAGTCGTCGAACAGCGGCTTCGGCATGAACGTGGCCGTCTTCCCGTGCCGCCGGGCGACGTTCTTCACCACGTACTTGTACTTCAGCACGTTGTCCGCCATCGGCACCAGGTCGTCGTACCGCACCCCGATCTGGCACTGCCCGCCGCCGGCCTTCTCGTGGTGGTGGCTCTCGACGGTGATCCCGCAGTCCATCATCGCCAGCATCATCTCGCTGCGGAGGTCGCTGACCGCGTCGGTCGGCGGGCACGGGAAGTACCCCTGCCGCGGCGGCACCTTGTACCCGAGGTTCGGCCGCTCGTCCCGGCCGGTGTTCCACGCTCCCTCGGCCGAGTCGACGTAGTAGAACGCGGAGTGCGAGGTCTGGTCGAACTTGACGTCGTCGAAGACGAAGAACTCGAGCGACGGGCCGAACACCGCGGCGTCGGCCGCCCCGGTGCTCTTCATGTAGTTGACGGCCTTGCGGGCGACGTTCCGCGGGTCCTTGCTGTAGTCCTCGCGGGTGAGCGGGTCCTGGATGTTGCACAGCATCGCCAGGGTGGTGTCCCGGGCGAACGGGTCGATGAACAGGGTGTCCGGCTGGGGCACCAGGAGCATGTCCGACTCGTTGATCGGCATCCACCCGCGGAGGCTGGAGCCGTCGAACCCGATCCCCTCCTCGAACGCGTCCTCGTCGAGCGCCTCGGCCGGGATGGTGAAGTGCTTCCACAGGCCGGGGAAGTCCATGAACCGGAGGTCGACGGCCTTGACCTCGCGCTCGCGGAGCAGGGCCAGGACCTCGCGCGGGGTGCGGGCGGGTTCGCGGGCGGGCACGGGTGGCGACCCCCGAAGGCGGGAACGAGCGGGCGCGAACGCGGGGGAGAGGTGGCGCGTCCGGGATGTTGTAGGAAACCTTCACACGCCAACCAAGGAGCCGTCCGATGCCCGCGTTTCCGATCCGCCGGGTCGTCCTGTACAAGCACGGGGTCGGGTACTTCGAGCGGGAGGCGGCCGTCGACGGCGACCAGGCCGTGTCGCTGTCGTTCAAGCAGCGGGAGGTGAGCGACGTGCTGAAGTCGCTCACCGTCCTCGACCTCGGCGGCGGGACGGTGTCGGCCGTCTCCTATGACTCGACGACGCCGGTCGAGCAGTTGCTGGCCGAGATCGCGCTGAACATCCCGGACTCGGGGAGTCTCAAGGGGCTGCTCCCGCAGCTGAAGGGGGCGCGGGCGGCGGTCCGGCCGACCGGCGGGAGCCCGGTCCAGGGCGCGATCCTCGGCATCGACAAGTCCGAGACGCGGACCGAGTTCGGCATCCAGGAGACGGTCCGGCTGTCGCTCCTGACCGACGCCGGGGAGGTGCGGACGTTCGACCTGTTCGACCTGGAACTCACCCTCCTCGACGACGGCATCCGCCGCGACCTCGACTTCTACCTGAAGACGCAACTGGCGTCGAAGAAGAAGGACGCCCGGACGTTCACCCTGTTCGCGGCCGGCGAGGGGGCGCGGACGGTGCGGGTGAGCTACGTGCTCGAAGCCCCGGTGTGGAAGGCGACGTACCGGATCCTGCTGGGTGATCCTGGACCGCGGCCGTCCCGGCCGCTGCCGGAAGAAGCGGCCGGGACGGCCGCGGTCCAGGAACAGCCGCTGATCCAGGGGTGGGCAGTGGTGGACAACACGTCCGACGAGGACTGGGAGGACGTGGCCCTGACGCTCGTCGCCGGGCTCCCGGTGTCGTTCGTCCACGACCTGTACACCCCGCGGTACATCCGCCGCCCGGTGGTCGAGGTGCGGGAGACGACCGGCGTCCTGCCGCCGATAGCCGAGGCCGGTTTCGAAGAATTTACGGACGCCGAGGAGGTCCTATACTCCGAGATCGCCCGGGGCGGTACCCTGTCGGCCGCCGCGGCCGCGCCGAGCGCGGCGCTGATGCGGAAGAAGGAGCGGGCTGCGGGCGGCGGGAGAGGCGGATACGGCGGGGGCGGTCCGCAATCCGCCGTCTCGTCCGTCCAGGCCCAGACCCGGGAGCGGCAGGTCGGGGACCTGTTCGAGTACGGGATCGAGAACCCGGTGACGGTCCGGAGGAACCAGTCGGCGCTGGTGCCGATCGTGCTCAAGCCGTTCGCCGGCCGGAGCGTGCTGCTGTACCAGAAGGCGGCCCGGCCGGAGAACCCGATCCGGTGCGTCGAGTTCGAGAACACCACCGGGCTGACCCTGGAGGGCGGCCCGGTTACGGTGCTGGAGCAGGGGAGTTACGTCGGGGAGGCGATGCTCGACACCCTGAAGCCGACCGAGAAGCGGCTCGTCGGGTACGCGGTGGAGTTGGCGGTGCGGGTGCTCGACAACGTCAAGAGCTTCCGCCAGCGGGTCGGCCGGGTGGTCATCCGCAAGGGCACCCTCACCACCTTCTTCGGCCAGGCGAGCCAGACCACCTACACGTTCAGCAGCAAGTCGGACAAGGAGCAGACGCTGTACCTCGACCACCCCCGGCCGGGCGGCGACTGGGAACTGTTCGACACCCCCGACGCCCACGAGGTGACCGAGAACTACTGGCGGTTCCAGCTCACGCTGCCGCCGAACCAGGCGGCGAAGTTCGTGGTGCGGATGCAGCAGCCGCAGAGCCAGACGTTCACCCTCGCCAACATCACCGACATCCAACTCGCGGCGTGGATCGACTTGCGGTTCATCGACAAGAAGACCGAGAAGGTGCTGCGCGACTCGTTCGCGGTGCGGCGGGAGATCGCCGGGTTCGAGGAAACGCTTCAGCAGCTCGCGGAGGAGCGGAAGACGATCCACGCGGAGCAGAAGCGGATCCGGGACAACCTCGGGGCGCTCGGCGACCGGGCGAGCGAGAAGGAGCTGCGGGAGCGGTTCGTGCGGACGCTCGGCCAGCAGGAGGACCGGCTGGACGAGATCGGGAAGGCGGAGAAGCAGGCCCAGGCGGCCCGGGACGCGGCCCGGGCCAGGCTGGACGCCGTGCTCGGCGGGCTGGAGTTCGAGACCGCCGTGGCGGAGTAGAACGGTGTCATGGCGAAGGCGTTCGACGCGACCCTGAACACCCTGATCGACGACCACGTGGCCGACTGGGCCGGGTTCCTGGCCGCCCGGTGCGGGGTTCCGCCGGGCCCGGCCACGCCCCTCGACACCGACCTGTCGGCGACGCTCCAGGCGGACCGGCTGTTCCGGGTGGACGGCCCGGCCCCGGCGGTGCTGCACCTGGAACTGGAGTCCAACGGCCGGCTCGGGATGCCGGAGGAGTTGTTGCGGTACAACGGCGCGGCGCGGGCGGCGGTCGGGGGTTTGCCGGTACACAGCGTGCTGGTGCTACTCCGGCCGAAGGCGAACGCGACCGACCTGACGGAAACGCTGGAGCTGCCCGGGGCCGACGGTCGGCCGTACCTGACGTTCCGGTACGCGGTGGTGCGGGTGTGGCAGGAGACGGTCGACGGGCTGCTGGCGGCCGGGCCGGGACTGGCCCCGCTGGCGTTGCTGACGAACGAGGCGGCCGGCGACCTGCCGGCGGCATTCGGCCGGTTCCGGACACGGTTGCGGGCGGCCGGGGTTCCGGATAACGTGGAGCACGGGCTGATGGGCTCGACGTTCGTGCTGTGCGGCCTGCGGTACGAGAAGGACCAGATCGAGACCCTGTACCGGAACCTCAGCATGACTCTCGAAGATTCCACCACCTACCAACTGATCCTCGACCGCGGCCGGGCCGCGGAGGCGCGGGGGCTGATCCTCATGATCGGCGGGCAACGGTTCGGGACGGCGCCGGAGACGGTCGCGGCGGCGGTCCGCGGCATCACCGACCGGGAACGGTTGGAGCGCGTCGCCGGCCGGCTCCTCGCCGCGGCCGGGTGGGACGACCTCCTCGCCACCCCGTGACCGGCGGTTCGCCCCAAACGCCCGCCGCCCGGCCGACGTATACTCAGGGTGCCCCCTCCCGCGGAGTCCGGCCCATGTCCCAGGCGATCGCCGACCCGGCCGAGCTCCGCCGGTTCGCCGCCAACCTGAAGCGGTTCAACGCCGACCTCCAGGCCGGCCTCGCCGGCCTGCACGGCCAGCTCATGGGCCTCGGCGACACCTGGCGGGACCAGGAGCACGACCGGTTCCGCCAGGAGTTCGAGGCCACCATGCAGGTCCTCGAGCGGTTCCTGGAGGCCGGCGAGGAGCACATCCCGTTCCTCCTCCGCAAGGCGGAGCGGATCGAGGAGTACCTGTCCCAGCGGTGACCGGGGCCGATATGGAAGCCGCCGACGTCCGCTCGATCGACGCGGTCCGCGACTGGCACGCCGCCCTCGCCGCGTACGGGGAGATGCTCTCCGAGGCCCTCGCCGGCGTCGGCCTCGAACTCCGCCGGGCCCACGACTGGGTCGCCGACCAGCTCGCCCGGTGGCAGCGGGCCGTCCGCGACCGCGAGGACGAGGTCACCCGGGCCAAGGCCGAACTGTCCCAGCGGCAGTTCCCGAACTGGGACGGCCGCGTCCCCGACTGCACCGTCCAGGAGAAGAACCTGCGGGTGGCGAAGGCCGAGCTGGAGCACGCCGAGGACCAGGTGGTGGTGTGCCGGCGGTGGCTCGGCCGGCTCCCGAAGCTGGTCGACGAGACGTACGGCGGGCCGAGCCACCGGCTGGCGAACGTCCTGGAGGCGGAGCTGCCGAAGGCGCTCGCCGACCTGACCCGGCGGATCGCCGCCCTGGAGGCGTACGCCGGGCTGCGGCCGGACTTCGCCCCGGCCCCGAGCGCCCCGCCGCCCCCGCCGGCCCCCCCCGCGCCGCGGGCGGAGTAAGGGGTAGGGTGGGCCGAGCCGGCGCCTCGCCGGCGAGTCCCACCTGGGTAGGCCTGGTGGGACTCGGCCGTCAAGGCCCGGCCTCGGCCCACCCTACAGTACCCGGAGAACTCCGTGAGGTTCGGCACCACCCGTAGCCAGATCTACGACGCCCAGAAGACCGCCCGGGCCCACTGGGCCGCGACCGAGGCCGACTGGGACGACGCCGTCCGCCGCGACCACGGCGAGAAGGTGTTCGCCGAGCTCGACGCGGCCGTGTCCGAGGTCCTCCGGGCCGTCGACCTGTTGACCACCCTGTTCGTCCAGGTCCGGGGGGAGTGCGAGTACCCCGGCTCCTGACCGCCGCCACCCCCGCCCAACCCTATGACCCCCGCCGTCCTCACCTGCCCCTGCGGCCGCTCCTGGGAACACCAAGCCCCCGGCCCGCCGCCCGCGGACCCCCGGGTCGACTGCCCGGCCTGCCGCTCCACCGTCCCCCCGCCGACCGTCCCGGGGTTCGAGGTCCTGGAGGAGGTCGGCCGCGGCAGCATGGGGGTGGTGTACAAGGCCCGGCAGGCCGGGCTCAACCGGCTCGTCGCCCTGAAGGTGATCCCGTCGTCCCACCTGGCCGTCCCCGGCCGGCGGGAGCTGTTCGCCCGGGAGGTGCGGGCCGCCGGCCGGCTGAACCACCCGAACCTCGTG
>PNKH01000104.1 GCA_013822345.1 Isosphaera sp. | reverse complement strand
CTCTCGCGAGGTCGAGGACCAAAGCAAACAGAAGTAGAGGGCGCACGTTCACGCCCAGCGCCTTGATTGGTTCTGAACGCGACACTACAAAACGTGGCTTTGTAGTGTCGGAAAAGTCTCCCTGACATTCCTGATGTGGCAAAAAAGCGATCTCAAAATCGCCCCGTGGAGGGTACGTACATGACCACTCTGATAAAAGTTCGTCCTGAAAACTGCGACTATCCATCGCAGCCGCGCTCCAAACGCGACCCGGACTACTGCCGTGGGCTGGGCGAGAGCATGAAGGCTATCGGGCAGCAAGTGCCCATCATTGGCCACACCAACGCGAAAATCAGCCGATTCATCGTGGCCGATGGCGGCTGCCGGCTGGAAGGCGCGGTCCTCTTCAACATTCCCGAACTTCTGGCAATGGATCTGGGCAAGGCACCGACGCCGGCAGAACTGCTCCGCGCACAAGCCGCGCTCGACATGTTCAAGCAGCACTTGCAGGCAATGGATCGTGCCCGCCTGTGGCAGTCGAACATCAAGGAGCGGGGCTGCACCAACCGCGAGCTGGCTAAGGAATTGGGGGTCAGTGACAGCCTGGTAGCGGACTATCTGTCTCTTCTCACGCTTCCTCCCGACGTGCAGGAGCTGGTCAACAGCGGGGCACTCCATCTGTCGAAGGCGAGCCTCATCGCCCAGCAGGAAAGCGACCCGGATCGTCAACGCGAACTGGCGGCGCTGGCCGGGAACATCTCGCGCAACGAGCTGGCTGCCACGGTGAAGCGGACGCGGCGAAACGCACAGCAGCAAGAAGTCAGGGTCAATTCCCTGCGGTGCCCCTTGCCCTCGGGGACGACCGTGGTCGTCAAGGGCCGCGAACTCAGCCTTGACGATGCCATCCAGGCCCTGACGGAACTGCTCAAGGCGATGAAGAAGGCAAGCGACGACGGCATCGACGGCTCGACCTTTTCCCGTATTTGCCGCGACAAAGCCAAGCAATGAGGGATGAAGCGATGGACAGGGACAAACTCATCGGTGCCCATTTCGACGCCTACAGCGACCTTGTGTGGGTGACGAATCTGGAACCCAAGTTCAAAGGTGCCCAGCTCAGTGCGCCGGAGATGGAGGAGTATCGGCAGGCATGGAAAGGACACACGGAGGCCAGGGATTGGGACTGGTGGCTGGAAAACGTGAAGACCGTGCCCGACGCCCAGTTGCGCCGGGAAATCGCGGAATGCCACGCCGAGATCGACGCCTTCCGCAAGCAAAAGGAACCCCGCCATGAGCGTTTGCACCGCATCATGGGCGGCGACGACGAGAAACAGCCGGTTCAGCAAGCAACCAAAGATCTGGGAAGGGAGCGGTGATGGCTAACCAGCGACTTCAACACGATGCGGCGGCGGCCATCGCAACGACGTGCTTGCATGTTGTCTCTCACCTTGTCCATCCCGGTTTGCACAAGGAAGCATGGGACCTGATCTACAAGGTCGCCAGGAGGGGAATCGAGGACTACGTGATTCAGGTCGAGCGCATGGAACACCGGCTGAATCCGACCAAGCAATGAGGGGAGCATGTACAAGTTTCTTCGCTATGTCCTGATCGCCACCGTGCTGCTGCTGGCCTACGTGGCCGGGCTGGTGATCTACCTCGTGCCCTACGCATGGCTTGTGGCCTTGGGCATCGTGGCTTTCATGCTGTACCGGAAACAGCCCCACTACACCGCACACGGCACCGCGAAATGGGCGGAGCCGGAAGACCTGGAGGGAATGATCGATGAGTAATGGATTGATTCTTGGCCACACCGAGGGCAAGGCGAGCAAGTGGCGCGGCATCAAGGCGCTGTTTGACCGCACCATCTCCGATAAGGCGGCCTGCCAGCGGTTCCTGATGCCGTTCCAACGGAAGCAACCGAAGCAGTTGGTGCGGCTGACGACGGCGGTTCATTCGGCAGTTTTCGCCCCCTCGGGTGCCGGGAAGAATGTCTCCATAGTCGAGCCTTTCCTGTTTACCTCGGCGGAAAGCTGCATCGTCACGGACATCAAGGGCGAAAACGCCGAGCTGACCGGCCGGTTCAGGGAGGAAGTATTCGGCCAAAGGATCATGAGGCTCGACCCGTGGCGTCTGACGACGGATAAGCCCGCGCGGTGCAACGTCCTCGATCTGATCGACCCGAACGACCCGGAGGCGCTGGACAAAATCCGGGCGCTGGCCGAGGCCATCGTGGAAAAGAACCCCAACGAGCGGGAACCTCACTGGCCCCTGAAGGCGGAGGAATTCATCGCAGGTGCCATCGCCGCCGTGATCCATTTTTGCCCGCCGGAGCTTCGCAGCTTACAGGACGTGGCCGAGATTCTCGCCGACAAAACGCTGCTGGCCCAGGTGATTCAGAAGATGAAGCAGTCCGCGGCGCATGACGGCCTGTTGGCGCGGATGGGGCACAAAATGGCCATCTCCGTGGATAAGGAGCTTGACGGCATCTTATCGACGGCCAACCGGTCGCTTGCATTCTTAAGCACCCCGGCAGTGATGGAGAGTACCAAATGCACGAGCGACTTTGATCTGTCGGCGCTTTACGAGGGGAGAGGGGCCACGATTTACCTGGTCATCCCCCTGCAATACCTGAAAAGCCACGCGGCCCTGATGCGGCTGTGGGTGACTGCCTTCACGAAGTACATCGTCGGCCGGGGCATCAAGAACCAGCGGACGGTCAATGTGATCCTGGACGAGTGCGCCGCCGTGATGGCGGGTCACGGAGATGCCCTGGAAGAAATGCTCACGGTCGGGCGCGGCTTCAAGCTGAAGGTCACGGCCATATTCCAGGCGATGGCCCAACTCCGCAAGCTCTTCCCGGAGGGACAAGAAGGCGTTCTCTTGGCAAACGCCTCGCTCATCTTCTTCGCGGTCAATGAAGTTCAGGATGCCAAATATGTGTCGTCCCGACTTGGTGAAGCCACGATCGTCGTGGAGAGCGGAGGCACGAGTCACAGTACAACCCGCCAATCCGGGCAGCAGCAGCAGGGAGGGTGCAGCTACAGCACAAGCACCAATCACAACTGGCAGCAGTTGGGGCGAAGTCTGTTGAGGCCGGAGGAGGTCATCGGCCTTCACCCACGGGTGGCGCTCACCTTCACGCCGGGCGTCCCTCCGATCTGGACGTGGCTGACCCGGTACTACGAGAAAGGTTTCGGCGAATCCACGGGCTTGAGCCCGGCAAAGATGATTATCGATGGCGCGTGCTTATTTCTGTGCTCCGCCACGCTCGCGGCATTGTGGACGGCGGGGTTGTTTCAACACTTTTTCCGATGAGAGGAGGGGTCATGGCCAAAAACATTCGCGAGGTCTTCGGGCAGGCCAAAGCCGGAGACCAGCAGATCGGGGCAGTGGAGGCCGTCAAGGAAGGAATTCAGGCCGTGGCACCGGGCCTGTCGCTGAGAGAGATTTTCAGCGACATCAAGGCCGAGATGAAAGATCAACTGGCGCACGGCTCGCACGAGCTGGCCGCCGCCCTGTTCACCGGCTCGCCCTTCGTGATGTACGCACGGGGCGGGCGCGACGACAACGAGCCGCAACACGGCTCACCCGAAGTTCAGCAGCAAGAGCGTGATCGAGGCGGGCGCGAAATGTAAGTAGCAACCGTCAACCACTATGTCGCCCTTTTTTCAAGGAGTAGGTCATGCACCTATTAGCTCAATCGTCGTCGGACGGCGGATCGTTCGGGTGGATCATCATGTTGGTGATCTTCTTCCTCGGCACCCGGAAGATCTGCTCCTTCCTCGGTGGTAACGCAACCGCCCGCGACGCAGCGAAGCGCGGCGGCCTGTCCATCCTTCGCAGCCTCTTCAAAAAGTAAAGGAGCATCCAATGGGAGACTTCCTTATCAGCCTGCTGATAGGGGGCTGCATCCTGGTGTTCTTCGTGACGAAGGTCGTCGCCGCCGTCGATGGCGACGGCGAAATCAAGAAGACCTGGAACGACGGGTTCGCCGAGTGCTTCAAGCGGTTGTTCAAGTAACCAGTATGGCGGGGCACGCCCAGCCCCGTCCTAACCCTGAAAGTGAGGTGTCTAATGGACAGCATGGCTCTTGTCTGCCTTCTGTTCTTCTGCGGCCTGAACGTGCTCTGCGGCCTTATGCTCCTCCACAGCGAGAGCAAGGTGGAACGGCTGGAGAAGGAGCTGGCGGATGCGAGGGAGAAGATCACCGCGCTCGGTAATGACTCGTCACGATGAGACGAGCACATCAGCCTGTGCAGCGATGCCGGGAAGCGTTTCGGTGGCTCTCATTTGCAGGCGGGGCGCGCCCAGCTCCGCCAGCCTCTAGGGAGCTACGCCAATGCTGCATGGCGTGGCTGCTGCAAGGCGCCAGCGGCAATGGTGTCTCACGTTGGTTTCAACGCAAGGAGAAGTCACAAGCCATGAAGTGGGAATCTTGGTTTTCGAGCTTCGAGAAAGCAATCACCTCCGCCCTGTCGCCAGGCGACACGCCCGCAGAGCGGGTGTCCTGGGTCGGCAGGGACTCCGACGGTCGCCGATACATCCTCGCCAACACCGGGGGTGGCCGCTGGGTCCTGAAGGTCACCGGCGGCAGCAACGAGGACCCGTACACGGGCCGTCAGGTCGAGCAAATCGAGGAGTTCATCGAGATCAAGCTCGACACGGGTCACGATGAAGATCGGGCGCGTATCTGCAAGGACAAGCTGCTGTTCGCAGCGACGGACGCCCCCAAGGGGTGGATGGAGATGGCCAGGGGGCTGTGGATTCCAGCCTGATTGCTCGCCGTTGACTGGAGTTACCCGGACAGCGGGGTTCGCCCGCCCCGCAATTTCTCAAGGAGTAGATCATGGAAACGCTATGCAAGTATTTCTTCGCGCCGGTCGTGGTCACCGTCGTGCTCATCGGCCTGTTCGAGAGCGTCAACCCTCCGTCATGGCCGAAGGGAGCCATTGCAGGTGAGCTATTCGCCTGCTGGGTGATCATCGCCGCCATTCTGGGGCGCAACATGACCAAGGAAGAAGAACGGCAAAAGGCGGAGGAAGCCCGGAGGTTCGACGCCGAGTTGCGCAGCAAGGAGCAGGTCGAGCTGGAAAAGCATCGGCTCACACTGGAAGCGCAGCGGCCAAAGCAGGAAGAGGCCAGGTAGGAAAGGGTTTCGCCCAGCCCTGCTTCATGTGGTGAATCATGAAGACCTTGGAACAACGACTTGAAAACATTGAGGCGATGTTGGCCGGCCTGATCGAGCGGCAGGCAACCAAAGACTTCTACGAGGTCGAGGAGTTCGCCGCTCTTGTGGGCAAGGCTGAGTTCACGGTGCGGTCTTGGTGCCGCTTAAGGCGCATTCGAGCACGGAAGAAGGATAGCGGGCGCGGCGCTCACACGGCGTGGGCGATCTCCCATGACGAGTTGCAGCGATACCGGCGAGAGGGACTGTTGCGGGCATCGTGAGCCGCAACCGCTCTCGCGTGCATTGATTGTCCCGCGCGTCGGGTCGGGTGTGGCTCCGCGCGCATTTCTCGAAACCTTGTCCCTTTCGGTGGTGGTTCCCGGCCATGTCCCGCAGCAATCGAAAACGCGATTGCCGAACCCGAGAGGATGCAAAGAGCATCGTCCCGGCCGGGACACCGGACTGGATCACCGCTGAACTCATCGAAGCAACGATTCGCACCTGGCAGCCGTACTACGAAGCTACCATCAGCCCCGAGGAAGCCGTTACAATGATCGTGGATGTCGGACGGTTGTTCGAGGCACTTTCGTCGAGGTCTCCACCATGAAGCAGTTCGCAGCACTGGCACGGGTCAGCAGTCGGGAACAGGAACGCGAGGGCTTCAGCCTGGAAGTGCAGGAGGAAGCCCTCAAGCGTTATGCGACGCAGGCGGGCGGCGAGATCGTCAAGTTCTTCAAGATCGCCGAAACCGCCAGCAAGGGCGAACAACGCAAGACCTTCCGCGAACTGCTCGCCTACGCCAAGAAGAATGCCTTTGCCCTGGACGGCCTGCTCTTCTACAAGGTGGACCGGGCTTCCCGCAATCTCTTCGATTACGTCGAACTCGAACGTCTTGAATCAGAATACAACCTGCCGTTCATCTCCATCTCGCAGCCGACCGAGAACACGCCCGCCGGACGGATGATGCGACGGACGCTCGCCAACATGGCCAGCTTCTACACCGAACAAATGTCGGTCGATGTCCGCGAAGGGATCGCTCGCCGCGTTCGGGAGGGCTGGTTCTGCGGACCCGCTCCCTACGGCTATCGCAACATCCGCAAGGATGGCCGGGGCGTCATCGAAACCGATCCGCAAGAGTCGGCCAACGTCAAGCGGATTTTCCATCTCTACGCCTATGAGAACCTGACGCTCGATGGGGTGGTCGAGAAGATCAACGCCGAAGGCCGGGTGTACCGCCCGTCGCAGCCAAGGTTCCCTCGCACCTCGATCCACACGATCTTGAAGGATCGGGCCTACATCGGCGAAATCCAGCACAAGGGACAGTGGTATCCCGGCAAGCATGAGCCGCTGGTTGACCGGGCGACCTGGAACCGGGTGCAGGTGTTGCTCGGCGGACATGTTCACCACGCCACCACGCTGACCTACGCCGGGCAGTTCATGACCTGCGGCCACTGCGGTCATCCCGTCACCGGCGAGCTGGTCAAGAAGAAGCGGAAGGATGGCGGTATCAACGAACACGTCTACTACCGCTGTGCTAGGTACGCGAAGAACGACCATCCCCGCATCCGGGTGAAGGAAGCGGAGATCGAAGCCCAGGTGCTGGCAATCTTCGACAAGATGAAGGTCGAGGACGAAAGCGTCCGCGACTGGTTCCGCATGGTGCTGGCCTCGCAGACCCGCGACGCTCAGGCCGACAGCCGCGCTCAACGGGCGGAACTGGCCCGGCAGGAATCGCTCCTCATCCAGCAGCAAGACCGGCTGCTCAACATGCGGCTGGCCGACGACATCGACCAGGAAGCCTTCGCCAAGAAGCACACGGAGCTACGCGACCGGCTGGCATCCATCAAGCTGCAACTGGAAGTGCTCGACCGTTCCCACGACGAAACCGCCGAGTTGGTGGCCAAAGTGTTTGAACTCTCGCAAACCCTGAAGGAGCAATGGCTTACCGCCGATTACGCCACGAAGCGGCGATTGCTCGAAATCGTGTGTTTGAACTGCCGCCTCGACGGCGTAACCCTTTGCCCAGAAATGAGGAAGCCCTTCGACGTACTCGTCGAAGGGCGGTTTCTAAAAACAAGCGGAGAGGGCGGGATTCGAACCCGCGGTGGGGTTTTACCCCCACGCCGCTTTAGCAAAGCGGTGCTTTCGACCACTCAGCCACCTCTCCCGGTCGCCCGTCTCCCGGCGACGACACGATTGTAGTGCCCTCGGGTTCGCGGGCAAGTCGAACCCGGCGCCGGTCGCCAGCCACTCGACGCACGGCCCGCGGCGCGGGATCATCTCTCGGCGGGCAACCACGACACGGGGGAAGGTCATGGGCTGGCTGAGGCGGTTGTTCGGGGGGCCCGGCGCGCCCGCTGCACCTGCGAACCCGGTCGTCACGGACCTCGTGCCCGGCAAACTCACCGCGCGCGTCCACGCCCACGACTTCCGCGCCGGGGCCGACGCCCTCCCGTGCTGGACCTACGTCACCGACGGGTTCGCCGCCGTCGGGCAGAAGGAGTTCGTCTTCACCCTCGTCCGCGGCCGCGGCGACGACCCGTCCCGCCCGCCGCACGACCCGCTCCGGTTCTTCGCTCAAATCTATTCGCTCGCCGAGCAGAAGCAGTATGTCGAGGCCGGCGGGTTCACGTGCTTCGCCGCGCACGGCGGCAACTTCCTCGGCCGGGTAGGGCTGGTCGGGTTCGCGTACACCCGACCGGAACCGGTCCCCGGCGTCGCGACCCCGCCGCCGGACCGGTGCCTGGCCGCCGTGTTCCTGCTCCCCGGCGAGGCCGAGTGGGTGCGGGGGCGCGGCGCGTACCGGGTGCTGGCCCGACTCGGCCGCGACGCCCACTACTTCCCCCACCCGCCGTGGTCCGACTCCCGCCGGGCGGCCGTCATCGGGCCGGACGAGGCGGCGACCAGTCTCCTCGGGCAGATGCCCGTCGCGTACCTCGGCGGGGCGTCCGTCCGGACGTTCTTGACCCCGTCCGCGGTGCCCCCCGCCGGGTCGGTCGGGACCGGCGGGGGGCTCGGCGACCGGGTGACGCTCCGCGTCGACCGGAGCCGGTCGCGGACGCTGACCGAGTTGCTCGCGGAGGTCGGGGCGGGGGCGGAAGGGGGGTTCGCCCTCGCCCTCGACGCCGACCCGGGGGCGAACGTGCGGCTCGCGTGGCGGCCCGGCGACGACGCCCCGTGCACCATCACCCCGGCCACCGGGGACGCGAGCTGCCTGACCGGCGGATTCCTCGCCATCGTGTTCGGCCCGGGCGTCGCCGACGGCGGCCGGGTCCTCGAAGACGGGTTCGCGTTCACCCTGGGGCCGGCGGCGTGGGCGGCGCTGCGGCATGCCCTCACCAGCGGCGAGAACGTCGCCCTGCCGGCCGCCGCGGGCCAAGTCGGGTTGTCGGTCGAATGGGGCGGGGCGGTCGCGGCGGCGGGCGACGGACCGCGACCGGCGTCCGCGTTCCACACCGACTCGATGCTGCTGTACCAGCCGGACGAGGTGATGCGGGCCCGCGTGCCGTCCGTCGAGTCGTGCGCGGCGTTCGTCGCGGACGTGGAGGCGGCGGCCGCCGCGTTCTGGGACCCGCGCCCGGCGGGCGACCCGCAGCCCGTGCTGGTCGTGGCGGCGGTCCGGCCCGGCGGGCGGCTGCGGGTGTGGGTCGACGTACCGCCCGGGTCGGCGGCGGAAGGGGCGGCCCGCGAGTTCGCCGCCGTGCTGGGGCGGCTCCCCGCGCCGGTCGTGCAGCACGGGCCGGTCGCGTTCGCGGTGCGGGCGGGCCTGTGGGGCGGCGGGGGCGAATGGCCGTTCGTCCCGCGCGAGTGGCAGGACGCCGCCGGCGGCGCCACCCTGCTCGTCCCCGACGGCATCCTGGACCTGATCTGGCCGGACTGACTACGCCAGACACTCCCTCAGGAACCGCACCCCGTGCTCGATGTCGCGGAACCGCTCCTCCTGCGTCCCGACCTCCCGCTCGATGCACAGCGCCCCGCGGTACCCGACCCGCCGCAGCGCCCGCACGAACTCCCGCGTGTTCGTCTGCCCCCGGCCGAGCGGCACCTCCTCGCCCCACGCCCCCGGCGTCGTCGGCCGGTTCGCGTCCTTGACGTGCACGCTCCGGATGTCCGGGGCCAGCAGCTCGACCGCCTTCAGCGGGTCGTCCTTGTCGTACAGCAGCATGTTCGCCGGGTCGAAGTTCACCTTCAGGTTCGCGCACCTCAGGTCGTCCAGGGTGCGGCGGAGCAGGGCGGCCGACTCCTGCCCGGTCTCGAACGCCACCGTCACCCCCGCCTCCCGGGCCAGCTCCGACACCCGACCCAGCGTGTCCAGGAACGCCTTCCGGCCCGCGTCCCCGACCTCCGGGATGAACCCGGCGTGCAGCATCAGGTCCGTCAGCCCGAGGTCGCGGGTCCGGGCCAGGCCCCACCGGAACCGCTCCAGCCGCTCCGGCCGGGTCGCCGGGTCCCCGAACCCGCCGGTCTTCTCGATCGTCTGTGGGGTCGTGTAGTCCTCCCCGGGGAACCCGAGCATCGCCCCGCTCATCCGGAACCCGGCCGCCCGCGCCGCCGCCGACATCCCGTCCCCCTCGGCCCACGCGGCGTGGTGCGGGTCGCCGCACGCGATCTGCACCACGTCCACCCCGAGCCGGTCGGTGAACCCCTTCAGCTCCGGCACGCTCGTCACCTGGAGGGACCAGCTGCACACCCCGATCGCCAGCGGCTCAATACTCATGTCCGGTCTCCGCATGACGGTTCGTTTCACCCCTGACCGCGGCGATTGTACCCGCCCGCCGCGGCCCACGCGAGTGTCCGACGAACCGGGTTCGGTGTCTGATGTCCGGACGGGCCGGCCGGCATGCTCGGAACGGCGGGCGGGAGCCGTCCGGTATCCGAACCCGGTCGGGCGGGGCGGGTTGGGGAAATGACGGCGGAATCCGCGGCGGCGCGGCGTGCGGGTTGCTTGTGCTCGTCCCGAACCGCCCCGACGGTTGCCTCGAACACACCTCCGCTCGAGCTCCGTGTTCGCCCACGGAGCGCGGACCGGGGTCGAGGGCGGCGCGCACGCTCACGCGCCGCCCTCCCCCACCCCCGCACTCATGCCGCCCGCTCCCCCGCCCGGGCCTCGTCCCGGAACCGCGGGTCGTAGGCGTGCAGCCCGAACGGCGGGCGGTAGTAGTGGGCCGGGTTCTCGCCCTCGAACGGGGTGCAGGTCAGGAACACCCGCCGGCTCGCCGTCAGCGGCTCGTACGGCGGGGGCGGCGGGGGCGGGATCACCCGGCCGGCCAGGTCCGCGATCCCGGGCCGCGACCCGGCCAGGACCTGCCGGCACATCGCCAGCCGCCACCGCCACCCGACCCGCCCCTGCGGGGGAGGTGGGGGGGGCGGCGGCGGGGCCTCCAGGACGTGCTCGGCGGCGACCGACAGGTACGCCGCCCGGAGCAGCCGGCGGAGGTGGCCGATCGACGGGAGGAACTTCCCCCCGCCGTTCTCCGGGTCGAACAGGGCGGTGTCCGGGGGGAGGTTCGGGCCGTCGTTCCCCTCGACGCAGACGACCGTCCCCGGGTGGCAGCAGTGCCGCACCTGGGCCAGGGCGTGGAACGGGTCGAACAGGTGGTAGTAGACCCCGAGGAACAGGACCACGTCGAACCGCCGGCCGATCCCGGCCAGGTCGTACACCGACCGGCGGGTGTCGGTCTCGACCTTCGACCCGAGCAGCTCCCGGGCCAGGAACAGCCCGTCCGCCCCGGCCCAGTTCTGGGTGAAGTCGTCGGCCGCCAGGACGCCCGCCGCCCCGCGCCGCTCGGCGTGGAAGCTCCAGTACCCGTCCCAGCAGCCGATGTCCAGCACCGTCTTCCCGCGGAAGTCGACCCCCGCCAGGCAGTCCTCGACGAACCGCCACATCCGCCGGTGGGCCTCGGTGTCGCTGACCGACCGGGCCCTCAGCCCGTTGCCGAAGTCGAACTCGTGGTACCAGCGGACGGCGTCGATCCGCGCCTGCTCCCGCGACACGTCCATGTTCCGCCCTCGCGACCCCGGGTCCTTGCCGGCCTATACCCCGACCCGGCTTACCCGGCTAGGCCACTCTCCCGGGCCCCGCACCGCAGCGGCTCCAGCTCCCCGGTTCCCGTGTCGAGCACCCCGCACCACCCGTCGCAGACCGCCGCCACGACCACGAAGTACCGCCGCCCGGGCCCGAACCGCAGCGGCCCGCCCCCGACCCACCCGGTCGGGCCGTCCGGCGTCGCCGCCCACCACCGGTGGTAGTGGCCGACGAACTGCCACCGGCTGTCGGCCGCCGCGAACCCCAGCCGGGCCCGCCCCGCCAGGTCGAGCGGGCGGTCGCTGATGTCCCACAACTGGGCCGGGTCGTGCGGGTCGACCGACGCCTCCTTGTGGCTGAAGTGGCAGCCCCCGACGACCAGCCGGGGCCCCATCCGGGCCATCACGTCGAGGACGACCGGCGGGTACCGGCCGCGGACCTCGTCCGACACGTCCCGGCACAGGGTGAAGTCGTGGTTCCCCCAGACGCCGACCGCCCCGCAGGCGTCGAGAAGGGCGGCCACCTCGGCGACCCCGTCGGGGCGGGCGAAGGCGTCGCAGGTGTCCCCGATGGTGACGACCCGGTCGACGCCGCGGGCGCGGAACAGGGCCAGGGCCGCGGCCAGCTCGGCGGCGTGGTTGTGGACATCGGTGACGAGCCCGAGCCGCATCCGCTCAGCCCCCCGGGCGGGCCGGGGCGACGATGTCGGCGTAGGTGCTCTGGACGATGGCCCGCAGCTCGGCCTGCTCGGCGGCCGGGACGGCGAACCGGTCGAGCGTCTGGCGGAGGTCGTCGAGGAACGCGTCCCACTCGCCCGGGGTGATGTTCAGGTGCCGGTGGGAGTCGGCCATCGACCGCCCGGTGTACCGCTGCGGCCCGCCGGCCGCCCAGCAGACCATCTCGGTGACCAGGTACTTGAACCCGGCCGGCGGCACCTTGTGGTGGGCCTCGTCGACCGCCGGGTTGGCGTTCAGCCGCGGGTCGGTCATGACCCGGTCGACGAAGTCGTCGACCACGACGGCGATGGCGTACACCCCGCCGAGGCGGTCGTACAGGGTCGGCCGGGGCGTCGGCTCGGGCACGGTCGTCCTCCAACAGGGTCGGGGGTCGGGGCGTCCAGGTTCATGACCGTCCGCGCCACCGGGTGGCGGAGGCCGCCGGGGTCCGCGGAACCGTGCCGTGTCACAGGCGGCCGAGCCAGGTCCACGCGCCCCGAGCGGCGTCCTGGGTCAGATACCAGAGGGGGATGAACCCCAGCCGCAGCAGCCACAGGTCGACCTCGGTCGGGGTCCGCGGGCGACGGGCGACCATGACGGCGGCTCCGCCGAGGTAGCCCAGCGCCGCCATCAGAGTGATTTGCGCCGTCAGTGCGTTGCCGGAGGCCAACAGCAAGAAGACGGCGTGGGCGGCACCGATCGCCAAGGCGGGGCCGTACCGGGGCGACACGGGAACGTCCAACCGCCGGGTCCCCTCTTCCGCCGGACGATCCCGCCCACCTCCCCCGCCGGGATCGGGCGCGGGGTCGAGTCCGGGGAGCAGACGGAGGTGCCGCCCGCAGCCCTCGCACACCCCGGCGGACGCGACGTAGTCGACTCGCCTCCCACAGTCGCCGCACCGAACGTGCATCGCGCGCACTCCGCGGCCGAGCGACCCAATTCACCTGCCGGGTCCGCCGCGAGCGGCGGACGCTCTACCCCTCGGACCAGACCGCCAGGCACTTCTTGGACTGCCACCACTGCTCCAGCGTCAGCTTGGGGTCCAGGACGCACGCGATGTGCAGCGGGCTGAGCCGGACGCTGATCGGGTGCGACCGCTGCCCCTCCCAGGTGCCGATGTCCACGACCTCGGTGCCGCGCAACTCCAGGCCGCGCTCCCGGAGGTACCGCGTGATCGCCGGCACCTGGAGGTCGACGCCGGTGGTCGCCTCGGCGTGCGGGTTCCGCAGCACCTTGGCGAGCGCCACCAACTCCTCCAGGTCGGCCGGGTAGTCGCGGAAGTGGGTTTCGTAGCTGCGGTAGTAGACCGACTCCAGGGCGTCGTCTTGAAGCATGAATCCGCCGCCGATGACGTACCCCACGGCCCAGGCGTCGGCCCCGTACCGGCGGTCCCAGTCGCGCTGCCGGGCGGCCCGCTGCTTCTCCCCGCCGGCGCGGCCGATCTTCCGTTCGACCACCTCCCACGGCATCGCAACGTCCTCCGCGGCCCGGGCCTCCAGCGCCGGACCAAGTGCAATAGCAGCCCCGGCCGGGGCTGCTGAGCCGGGTCGTCCGGGGTGCCTGGTCAGGCCGGGGTAGGCCCGGACGTGCGCTCGCGCAGGTACTCCCGGAGGGCCGCGTTGACGGCCGCCTCGTCCGCGAACGCCCCGGCCACGTCGTCGGCCAGCCGGACGACCCGCAGCCGCTCCCGGTACTGGGCCGCGTACTTGCCCCGGACCACCCCGCGGAGCGCCCGGAAGTCGTACTCCGGCCGCAGTTCGTCGCCGGCCGGCTCAGGGGAAGTCGCCATCCTCATAGTCCCTCCGCTCGGCCGGGCTCGCGACCCGGGCGCTGATGATCCGGACGTTCTCGCCCCGGTCGGTGTGCGACACCACCAGCAGGCGGCCGTCGGCCGACAGGCCCATCGTGAGGTATCGGTCCTCGTCGTCGGAGTGGTCCGGGTCGTACCCGGTCAGGGCCAGCGGGTCGGCGAACACGGTCATCGCCTCGGCGAACGTGACCCCGTGCTTCTGGACGTTGGTCGCCGCCTTGTCGTCGTCCCACTCGAAGTCCATCGCCGCCCCCTCCGCGGCCCCCACACCGGCATCATCCCCGGGTGGCGGACGGCCGTCAAGCCTTCGGCGGGCTCGATGCCGAACGACCCGGCTCACCTGCCCGGCCCGCTCAGGTGGCTACAAACTCCCAGAATCGGATGTGCGGGCCGGGTCGGGGAAAGCGCTTGGTTCGGCCGGCCTCACGCGCCGCAGTTGCGGCTCGGCGCACCCGACTACATCGACCAAGTGGTTGAGGCACACCACGCACCAGTGCTTGAGCGGGCCGGGGTACTCGTCGGTGGCGAACGTCCCGCGGGCCACGTAGTTCCGGAAGTGGGACTTGCTGTACACTCGGAAGTGCCGCCCTACAAACACCTCGGAGTCGTCCCACGAGGTGAATGACTCGTTGCGGACCCCGTAGGCGACGTACGACGGCCACACCAGCTCGAACAGTTGGCAGCCCGGGTCCGACTCGATGGCGACGGTGCCGCGGATGACCTTACCCGGCAGCCCCTCGATGTCCTCGGGCGGGCCGTCGGCCTTCGCTTCCTCGACCACCACCCGCAACGTGTTCTCCTCCGGCTCACAGCACTCGCGGAGGAACAGGTACTTGCAGGCGTTGATCGCGTCACGCATCCGATGGCCTCTGGGGCCGAACCAAGAATTCGGCCGGTTCCCCCCACCGGGAGACCCGCCGACCGCATCGTGCGGGTAAGCTCGCCGACGGTGCGCTTACCCGGACGATCGCTCGGGTGCAACGAACCCCGGCGTCACCGCAGCGCCTCGCCGACCAGGCGGACGGCGCCCGCCCGGGTCGCAGGCGGTTGGTCCGGCAGTTGCTTCCGCGCCTCCTCCTCCGCCCGCCTCCGCAGCCCCGCCCACCTCCTTCGCCGGGATCGGGCGCGGGGTCGAGTCCCGGGAACAGACGGAGGTGCCGCCCGCAGCCCTGGCACACCCCGGCGGACGCGACGGAGCCGGCTCGCCTCCCACAGTCGCCGCACCGAACGTGCACCGCGCGCCCCCCGCGGCCGAACAAGCCGTCTCACCGGCCCGGCGTCAGGTGGCGATGCGCCCCAGAAGCGAGTCAGCCGCCGGGCCGGGTGTGGGATCTGATTCCGCGCGGCCCATCACGGCTTCTCCCGCTCGTAGTGAAGCACCTGGATCCTCCCGAGCGGCTTCATCTCTTTGGGGCGGCCCTTCCCCTCCGGGTGCGCGCAGATCCTCAGCTTGTCGGCGTCGAGTTCGTAGATCCACTGCGTCCCGTGGACCCCCAGCATTCCGTCCCCCGTCCAGCCGGCGTCCGCGGGGACGAAGTCCATCTCTTTCGGGCTGCTCCCCGGGCGGAGGACGAACCGCCCTTCGGTCCGCTTCGTCTCGCCCGTCCTCTGCTCGGCGAGGACCAGCTTGTCGCCGGCGAAGGTCACGGTCACCCGGAGCTTGTCCTTCACGATCTCCAGGCGGAAGTCGGCGGCCAGGTCTTTCGCCACGAGGACCCACGTGCCCTGGAGCCGGGCCCCGTCCCCCTGGCCCGGGTCGCCCGCCCCGGCGGCCGGGGGCGGGCTGTTGGCCGCCTTCAACGTCGCCAGCTCGGCGTCGGCCGCTCGCAGCCGGGCGCGCAGGTCGCCCAACTCGGCCGTCGCCGCGGCCGAGGCTTCCTTCGCCCGCTCTTCCGCCGCCGCGAGCTGTTTGGCCAGGTCGGCGGCGCGGGCCGACTCCTGGGGCGCCGCGTCCGGCCGGGCCGGGTGGTCCCCTCCCGGTTTCGCAAGCGAAGCCGAGAGGAGGTACCCGCCGCCGGCCCCCGCCAGCAGCATCGCGGCCATCCCGGCGAGCCAGGGCCAGACCGCCCGCCCCGCGGGGGGCTGCGGGGCTGCCGCCCGCCCGGCGGGCGGCCCGACCCGGGGGGCGGGCTCCTCGGCCGGCGCCGACTCCCGGGCCGGAACCGTGAGCTGCCGCCCGCACCCCGGGCACTTGACGCGCCGGCCGGCGAACTCGTCCTTCACCCGGAGCGGCTTGCCGCACTCGGGGTTCACACACCGGACGCTGATCGCCATTGCCCGCCCTCCGCGTGGTGGCCGAACGACCCCGCCCGCCGGTCCGGCGGGCGGGCTAGACGGTGGTCGGCGGGGCGAAGCTGCTCCGCTTCATGGCGAAGCTCTGCTTCAGTACCTGGCTGCGGGCGATCAGCTGGTCCTGCGTCATCGGCTCGGGCGGGGCGGGCGGGAACGGGCCCGAGCCCGACACGGTGTACGGCCAGATCTGCGACCCCTTCGGCAGGTCGTCCGGCACCGCGTCGACGTACCACGTCCAGGTGTCGTTCGGGAACTTCACGACGAACTGCGTCCCCGTCCAGGTCGCGGCCATGGTCACTCCTTGGTGAAGAAGGGCGGGGCGACGCGCCCCGCCTACCCGATCGCGTTGTCCCGGGTCGCGCCGCCCAGGTCGGCACACCGCCTGATGTCCGCCAGGGCCTCGTCGATCCGGTCCAGACTGACGTACACGTTGGACCGGGCGTCGTAGGCGTCGGCGAAGCCCGGGTCCGCCTCGATCGCCTCGGTCAGGTAGCGGAGGGCGGCGCTCTTGAGCCCCCCGACGTGCATCTCACGCCTGGCCCGTTCGTACAGTTCCTCGGCCTTCGCTCGGTCCGCCATGGCGGTCACCCCGGGAGGAGTTGGTAGTGACCGCGGCACGCGAAGCACGCCTTGCCGCCGTTGGCGTGCGACGGGGCGGAACTCAGGATGCAGCCCATGCAGTAGACGCCCCCGCACTTCGCACACCGGAACCCCTTCAGGTTCTCCAGCGCGTGCGCCTCGGACCGGTGGGAGGCAGGGGCGATGACCGTCCCGTCCGGCTGCACGAACATCCCCAGCGACTTCGACCGCTCGTTGAGCTCGCCGATGGTCAGCGCCGGGCCGGCACACTGCTCACACGTGTTCTGCGACATGGGCACCGCCTCCTGTCTGTGGCCGGACGTGGGACGGGTTGGCCGGCCGGGTGGGGTGGCGGGTCGGGGGGTGGGCCCGCCGGGCGTGTCAGAGCCGGTACTTCTGCTTGAGCCGGTTCATCTCGTAGGCCACCTCCGTCTGCTTCGCGGCGTCGCCCAGCGCCTGGGCCATCACCGCCGCCTGCTGGAGGATGTCCAGCCGCTTGCTCGGGCCGAGGTTGACATCCATGTACTGCCGCATCAGGTCGCGGTAGGTGGATTCGAAGTCGGAGCCCGACATGACGTTCTCCCGGCGGGTGACAGAGGAGCGGGGCAGAGGGGTGGTCACCGCGGTCGCGCTCCGGGTCGTCCGCCCCGAACTCGGAACGGACCGGTCGGCGGGCCGTGCGGCCCGCCGGCGGCGTTCCCCGAAGTAGACCGGCACCGCCGAACGTACCAAAGGAATCGCTTATTGCAACAACATTCTCTGCCACGCGGCAAACCCGCCGTCACCGCAGCGCCTCGGCGACCAGGCGGACCGCGGCCGCCCGCGTCGCCGGCGGCCGGTCCGGCAGCCGACCCCGCACCCCCTCCGCCACCCGCCCCCGCAGCCCCGCCCACTCCTCCGCCGACACCCCCGCGTCCGGCCGGAAGAACACCGACTCCGGGTCCGCCTTCCACACCCCGCTCACCGACAACAGGTTCGCCGCCGCGAACGCCGGGTGGTCCGGCGGCAGGTCGTGGTACGGCCACAACAGCACCCCCGGCCCGCCCGCCCCCGACACCAACAGCCGCTGCACCTCCGCCACCCGGGCCGCGTCGGCCGCCACCTTCCGCGGCGGGACGTCGTGCTTCAGCGCCACGAACGCCACCGTCCCCGACGCCTGCCCGCACAGCATCATCTGGCCGTGCAGCCGCACCGCGCTGCCGACGATGCTGCTCACCCCGATGTTCTTCGACGCCCCCAGCAGCCCGTCCCGCTCGACCGGCACCAGGCCGCGCAGCGGGAACATGCCGCGGTCCGTGTGGGTGTTCCAGTTCCGCGTCGCGGTGTGGATCGTCGCCCACGGCCCGGCCGGGTCGTCCTTCAGGAACTGCCGCCGCGTCGGGTGGAAGTCGATGTTGAACTGGAACCCGAACACCGCGTCCGCCGGCATCAGCCTCGCCCACCGCGGCTCCGGGTGCGGCGTCCGCAGGTCCTGCTCCCGCAGCATCGCCAGCGCCTCCAGCCGCAGCCCCTCCCGGACGTACGGCTTCGGCGGCAGCTTGTCCGGGGTGCCGTACTCGTCGGTCAGCCTCAACCGCCGGAACTTCGGCTCGACGGTCTGCAGGTGGCGGAGCAGTCCCAGGGCGTGCCGCTTGGCGTCCGCGAACACGATTCCCCGCTGGAACGGCGTCAGCTCGACCAGGTTCTTCTGCGACGCCCCCTTCTCGTCCGCCTCCAGGGCGTCGGCCACCGCCTTCGGCCAGCGGTCGAGCGGGTAGTCCTGGACCGGCCAGTTCAGGAACAGGCACTCGTCCGCGAACGCCCGCTTCAGGTGGACCGCGTCGACCAGCCGGCGGTGGGTGTAGACGTTCACCGGCGGGGAGTACGGCCCGTCCTTGTGGACCGTGTCGGCGAACGCCGGCACGCCCATCCGCAGCACCCCCTTCGGCCAGCCGGCGGCGTCGAACTCCTTCCGCGTCTCGCTGCTGACCCCGTAGTACCGCCGCGCGTCGTACCCGTCCGGCTCCGGGATCGCCTCGTCCGTGTCGCTGCCGCGGAGGGTGACGCACCAGGTCAGCGGGTTCATCTCCCGGCGGTTCTCGTCGGTGATCTTCTCCGGGGCGCTCGGCTCGTCGAACCGGGACTTCGGGTCGGGCCCGGCGGACCACTTCGCCCCGCTCAGGCGGATGACGTCGCCCCAGTCGCTCGCGTCGATGGTCAGCGTGGCGGCGATGTCCAGCGTCTCGACCCCCCTCCGGAACCGGACGCCGGCGACGGCGTTCCCGGCGAGCGTGACCTGGGTCGGGTGCCACCCGCGCCGGACCGTGAGCCGGCCGGCGTCGACCTCCGGCTTGACCAGCTCGTCGAAGATCCGAGCCGCCTCCTTCGGCTCGACGGTCAGACGGGCGCAGAAGCCGTTTCCGGGGTGGGGGGTGCCGTACTTCTTGCGGTTCCGGTCCTCGATCGCTTTGGCGACCTCCAGGAACAGCCCGGACCGCGGGAACTCGACCCGCTTCCCGCCGACCGTGGTCCACTCGTCCACCGCCCCGACGCCCTCGCTGCTGAACTGCCCGCCGAGCCACTCGATGTCGCTCACCAGGACGACCCGCTTCACCCCGAGCCGGGCGGCCTGGACCGCCGCCGCCACCGCCGACTCGTTCCCGCCGACGACCAGCAGATCGCACCGGACGATCGGGTCGGCGGCGCGGGCCGGCGGGCCAGCCAGGGCGAGGGCGCAGACGATGGACGCAAGGCGCATGGAGACCTCGTCGCGGGTGGGGGTGGGGTGCGGTCGAGGGCCGCGCTTCGCGGCCCGACGGCGCACCGGCGCCGGGTGGTGCGTCGTCGGGTTGCTTCGCAACCCTCGACGGCACCCTACGAGATCGGGCGGCGGGTGGTGAACGTCCAGTGGCGGTCGGTCGTCTGGCGGACCGCGGCCGGTGGGTAGCCGAGCCGGCCGACCAGGTCCCGCACCTCGGCGACGGTCAGGGCGGCGTGGAGCGACGCGGCGAACATCGCCCGCTGGTGGTCGTTCGCCCCGGCCGCGTGGAGGTCGACGAGCCGCCGCAGCTCGGCCGCGTCGGCCGGGCGGAGGAGGTCGCGGACGAACAGGACGCCGCCCGGCCGGCAGACGCGGTGCATCTCGGCGAGGCAGCGGGACGGCTCGGGGATGTGGTGGATGATGCTGTTCGACACGACCGCGGCGAAGTGCCCGTCCGGGAAGTGTAACGCCTTCGCGTCCGCCTTCTCGACGGCGATGCGGTCGGCGAACCCGGCCCGGTCGACGTTGACCCGGGCGAGGGCCAGCATGTGGTCGGCCAGGTCGACCGCGATCACCCGCACCGCTGGGTGCTGGCGGCACAGCTCGACCGGGATCTGCGCCGTCCCGGTGCCGACGTCGAGGACGGGGTTGGCGCCGTCCCAGACGGCGAGGAAGTCGGCGGCGAACGCCCGGTTGACCGCCGCGTGGTCCATCGCGTCGTAGCCCGACGCCTCCTCCGGGGTGTCCATCACCTCGGGCTCGAGGACGCGCGGGAGCATCGACGGCTCAGCAGGCGGCGGGTTCGAGGCGGGCGGCGTCGCGGCGGGCCTGCTCGGCCAGGCAGGCGGCGAGGAGTTCGGACCGCAGGTCGAAGTCGGCGAGGCCGGCCCGGTCCCAGGCGAGGATCAGGGAGGAGGTGGCGGGGTTCAGGCCGGCCACCTTGGTCAGCCAGACGGCCCCGGCCTCGTGCCCGAACCGGCAGGTGGCCGGGTGATTCCAGGCGAGGTGGGAGGCGAGGCACCCCATCGGCACGGCCCGGGTGAACGCCCCGTGGATCAGCAGCGGGCTGGCCTTCCGCAGCAGGTCGGTGACCCGGCCGAGGGCGGCGTCGGTGGTGTGCGGCAGCCACTCGTCCCGGAACTCGGCGACGGGGTCGGGGGAGGGCATGGGCACACTCCTGCGGCGCGCGGGGCGCGACGGAGCCGGCGGAACGTCGGGGCAATCAGGCGAAGGACGGCCGGGACGGGGGTGTCGGTCGCCGGCGGGTGGAAACCGGGCCGCGGGTGAGGCGGAACCGCCCGACGGGCGGCGGCACCGGTTCGGTCCGGGCATCATAGAAGGGGGTGAAAAGGGGTGTCAAGACTCGGGAACGGGCCGGACGCTCGCCCCCCGGTCGGAGCGTCCGGCCGGGTTTCCGGACCCCGCACCCCGGTCAGCAGTTGCGCCCGACCGGGGCGGCGGATGTGGGCGGAAAAAAAATGCGACGGGGCCGACCGGTCCGAAACACGACTAGTCGAGTTATTGAAGTCGTATTTATGATCGTTAGTGGCTACAGTGTGTCACCGATAATCCTGACACGTTGGAATTGGTAGGGGAGAACGGCGGTCGCCGGGCCGGAGGGGGCCGGCGGGGAGTGACAACGCGGTGTCACTGATTGTGACACCGCGTTGTCACTCGACCCCCCTTGGGGCGGGGGTCACCCGCCCTGCCGCTCCGGCCGCAGCGCCCGCACCTGCGCCCCGGCCAGCCACATCTCGCTCTCGGCCACCGCCCGCAGCTCCTTCTCCAACTGCCCGCGGTAGTCCGGCCGGCTGTTCGCCTCCAGCGTCCGCCTCGCCTCCTCCCCCGTCTCGACCGACCGGTACAGCTTCTCGAACGTCGGCTTGGTCGCGTCCCGGAACGCCTGGAACCAGTCGAGCGCCCCGCGCTGGGCGGTGGTCGAGCAGTTCGCGTACATCCAGTCCATGCCCCGCTCGCCGATCAGCGGGTACAGGCTCTGCGTCGCCTCCTCGACCGTCTCGTTGAACGCCTCGCTCGGGCTGTGCCCGTGCTCCCGCAGGACCTCGTACTGGGCCAGCCACAGCCCGTAGATCGCCCCCATCAGCACCCCGCGCTCGCCGGTCAGGTCCGACACCACCTCCTTGCGGAACGTCGTCTCGAACAGGTAGCCCGAGCCGATCGCGATGCCGAGGGCCAGGCACCGCTCCCGCGCCCGCCCGGTCGCGTCCTGGTGGACGGCGAAGCTGCTGTTGATCCCCCGCCCCTCGACGAACAGCCGCCGCACCGTCGTGCCCGACCCCTTCGGGGCGACGAGGATCACGTCCACGTCCGGCGGCGGGACGACGCCGGTCTGGTCGCTGAACACGACCGAGAAGCCGTGCGAGAAGTACAGCGCCTTCCCCTTCGTCAGGTGCGGCCTGATCCGGGCCCACATGTCCTTCTGCCCGGCGTCGGACAGGAGGTACTGCACGACGGTCCCTTTCGCCGCCGCCTCCTCCGGGTCGAACAGCGTCTCGCCCGGCTTCCACCCGTCTTCGAGGCACAGGTCGTACGCCTTGCCGCCCTTCCGCTGGCCGACGACCACCTTCAGCCCGTTGTCGCGCATGTTCAGCGACTGGCCGCGGCCCTGCACCCCGTACCCGAGGACGGCCACGGTCTCGTCCTTGAGGATGTGGCGGACGCGGTCCGGCGGGTAGTCGGCCCGCTCGACGCACTGCTCGACGGTGTCCCCGATCCGGATCTCTTTCATAAGTCATTCTCCTGAAGATGTGCCCGCCGCAGCGGACCCGCCGGCCGGTCCCGGTGACTGTATCGGCCGATTCTCTCGATGTCAAGAAATCTGATATGGACGCGACCGATCCGCGGGACCGGGTGGACGACATCATCGCCGGGTGGCGCCTGGCGCGCCCGGACCTCGACCCGGGCCCGCTGGAGGTGGTCGGGCGGGTGATCGTGCTGGCCCGGCACCTGGAGCAGTCCGTCGGGGAGGCGCTCGCGGCCCACGGCCTCACCCTCGGCCAGTTCGACATCCTCGCCACCCTCCGCCGGCACGGCCCGAAAGGCGGACTGCCGCCCAGAGAGTTGTTGAAGAGCGTGGTGCTCTCCAGCGGCGGGATGACGGCCCGGCTCGACGCCCTGGAGGAGGCCGGGCTGGTCGCCCGGCGGGCCGACCCGGAAGACCGGCGGATGGTGCGGATCGAGCTGACGGCGAAGGGGCGGCGGGTGATCGACGCGGCGACCGCGGACCGGTTCGCGGAGGCGCGGGCGTCGCTCCCGAAGCTCCCGCCGGACGACCTGGCGGCCCTGGCGGGGTTGCTGCGGAAGTGGCTGGCGGGCCTCAGCGGGCCGGAGGGGTGAGCGGCGCCCGGGGTTGCGGCTCGGTCGTCTCGGTAGGCCGCCGGGGGTTGCGCTGCGCTCCACCCCCGGCTACCGTCCGACATCCCTCCGGGACTCCAAACTGTCCGGAGCCGCGGAGCGGCGTCCGACGGTAGCCGGGGGTGGAGCGACGGGCCAACGGCCCGGAGCGCAACCCCTGGCGGCGTAGACGGACGGGCCGGGAGGCGACCCCGGCCTCACCGCTACTCGGCCGCCACGTCCTCGAGCTTCGCCACCGCCACCACCTCCGACCGCCGGACCAGAACCCGCTTCCGGTTCCGCTTGATCCCGGTCGCGACCGAGTCGGCGACGTACAACTCCCGGGTCGTCTCGGTGTCCCGCAGGTCGTGCAGGTCGGCGTTCCGCAGCTCCAGGTAGTGGTCGTCGTACCGGACCAGCTTACCCAGGCAGACGTAAGGGCTGACCAGGTCGAGGACGACCTTGGCGTCGAGGAACTCGTCGAGCATGGCGGCCTCCGCGGGGCGTCGGGGCCATTGTACCCGGCGAGCCGGGAGCGTGAGCGACCGGAGGGGCGTCCTCCGGTCGCTCACGCTCCCGGCTCGCCCGGGACGATCCGCGCCGCGGCCCGGCTTGACCCGTCCCGGGCGAGCGGTCACCATGGGAGCCTCCCCCGCCCCGACCCCACCGCCGTGACGCATGGCCCGCCGCCCCGTCAAGCCGACCAAGCTCCCCGACCTCCCCGAGCACTTCGTCACCGACCCGGCCCACCTGGCCGAGTGCCTCGAACACCTCGCCGCCGCCCCGGCCGTCGGGTTCGACACCGAGTTCGTCGGCGAGGACTCGTACCGCCCCGAGCTCTGTCTCGTCCAGGTCGCCACCGCCGAGCGGCTGTACGTCATCGACCCGTTCGGGGTCGGCCCGCTCGACGCCTTCTGGGACCTCCTCCTCGACCCGGACCGGACCACCGTCCTGCACGCCGGCCGGGAGGACATCCGGATGTGCTACTTCCGGGCCGGGGCCCCGCCGGCCGACGTGTTCGACGTGCAGATCGCCGCCGGCCTGGTCGGGCTCACCTACCCGATCGGGTGCGCCAACCTCGTCGCCGACCTGCTCGGCCAGCGGATGAGTAAGGGGGAGACGCTGACCGACTGGCGGCGGCGGCCGCTCCTGCCCGGCCAGCTCCGGTACGCGTTCGACGACGTCCGGTTCCTGCTGCCGGCGTGGAAGAAGCTGACCGACCGGCTGAAGCGGCTCAAGCGGACCGCCTGGGCGGCGGAGGAGTTCGCGGCGGCGGTCCGGCGGGCGGTCGCGGACGAGGAGGCGTCGGCCGAGAAGTGGCGGCGGGTGAAGGGGATCGGCGGGCTCGACCGGCGGCAGTTGGCCGCCGCCCGGGAGCTGTTCGGGTGGCGGGAGGGGTTCGCCGAACGGGTCAACCGCCCGCCCCGGCAGCTGATGCGCGACGACGTGCTGGCCGAGGTCGCCCGCCGCGGCCCGACCCGGCCGGAAGACCTGGCGGCGTACCGCGGGGTGCCGCGCGGCGAGACGGAACGGATCCTCGAAGCCGTCCGGCGGGCGAAGGCACTCCCCGCGGAGGAGTGGCCGGAGCCGGAGCCGCGGGACAACGACCCGCAGAACGTGGTGCTGCTGGCCGGGCTCCTCGGGGTGGTGCTGGCGGACTGGTGCACGCGGAACAAGATGGCGGCGAACCTGGTCGCGTCCGGGTCGGACCTGAAGGCGGTGGTGCGGGCCGCCGTCTGGGGGGACGACCCGCCGGACGTGCCGCTCACCCGCGGGTGGCGCGCGGCCGCGGTGCTGACCGAACTGCGGGCGGTGCTGGACGGGCGGACGGCGGTCCGGGTCGGGAACCCGTCGGCGGCTGCCCCGCTCGGGCTGGTCCCGGTCAAGCCCCCGCCGGCGGCCGCGGGCGAATAGGTGCGGAGTCGGGGGCGCGGGTCGGCGAGCCGCGACCGCCAGGGAGCGGGGTTCGGTCAGCCGCTCCCTGGCGGTCGCGGCTCGCCCGCGCGGTACACCCACGTCGCACCGGCTCCTAAC
>PNKH01000103.1 GCA_013822345.1 Isosphaera sp. | reverse complement strand
TCCCGCGGTATGCTTCGCCGTTGTGCCGGAGCGGGCGGGAGGGGTTTTTCACCCCGCCGAGCCAGGGTTTTACCCACGGGCGAATTCCCTTCTCCAGGTCGGCGATAATGGCGTTCGTAATTTCGGTGTAGCAGTCCTTTCGGCTGGTCGTGGTGCTCATGGTTTCGTCTCCAAGATGTCCCGGCGAAATGCCGGGTGCGTTGCCCGAACCACCACCCCCTCCCCCGAAAATGTTTCCGGGGAGGAGGAGCGGTTCATGCCCTCCCGGTGGCGAACCGCTCCTCTCCCCGGAAACGATTTTGATTTTCGAGGACGCCGGAGGCGGCCCCCGGCCGGTGGGGCTGGGGCGGGCGGAGCGGAACCGGGTCAAGGTGGAGAGGGAGCGGAGCGACCGGACCTTGACGCGGCGGAGCGGAGCGGACAGGTGGGGGCGGGGGCCGGCGGAGGCGGCCGAGTCCGCCCGGGGGAGTCGGGGGAGCGGAGCGGACCCGGCGTGGGGTTTTGGTGGAAATGTCCGGCGAGGGTACTTGGCCGGGAAAACACGGCGGCGCTCAGCCGTCGATCCCGGCCGAATTACGCACGGAGGGAGCGACAATCGGGGATAGAAGGGGCGGCCGAAAATGGGCCTGGGTCGGCCGACCGTCGGGGGCGGGGCCGAATATCGGCGGGGCCAGGGAAAAACCGTCTCGGGCCGTTCGGGGAAATTCTCGGGGAGGTTCCGAGCCGCCCCTTTACCCGGGCGGACGAAGGGTGGTAATCCGCGGCATGGCTGCCGACGAAAACTCACTCGCCAATTTCGGCCTCGTCATCGCATATGTGCTGCCGGGGTTCACCGCCCTCCAGGGGTTTCCTCTGGTCGCGCCCGCGGCCGCCGGGTGGGGCGCTGGGGGCGACCCGAACCCGCCGCTGACCGAGTTCCTGTCCGGAACGGTGATGGCGCTCGCCGCGGGCCTGACCGTGAGCGCGGTGCGGTGGCTCGTCATCGACCGGTTGCACCAGCGGACCGGGCTCCGGCCGCCGCCGCGGGATTTTGCTCGCCTCGAAAAGAACGTCGCGGCCTTCGAGTTCCTCGTCGTCGTCCACTACCGGTATTACAAGTTCTACGCGAACATGGTGGTGGCGCTCGTCTGGGCCTACGCCACCCGCGATTACGCGCTCGGCTGGCGGGGCGCGTCCGACCTGGCCCTCGTCGCACTCTTCTACATCGCCTCCCGCGACTCGCTGCGGAAGTATTACCAACGGACCGGCGAACTCCTCTCGCCGCCCCCGGCGGAACCCGGCATCGCCGATTAAGTTTTCGCCTTCGGCGGCGGCGGGTCGGCCGGCATCAAGTCCCGCATCGTCACGCCGAGGGCGACGGCGAGGCGTTCGATGTTCACCAGGGAAATGTTGTTCTTGCCGCGCTCGACGCTGCTGACGTAGGTGCGGTGGAGCTTCGCCAGGTCGGCGAGCTTCTCCTGGGAGACGCCGGCCTCCGTCCGGACCTCCCGAAGCCGCTTCCCGAAGCGAACCATCACGTCTGCCAAGCCGCGCCCCCGCCCAGAATCGAGGCCAAGTGGTGTTGGCCGCATTCTGGGCGGTGCATAAGATACATCTACAGCATTTACCTTACGGTGAGGTAAATGCTGCACCAGCGTCCCTGCGGAGACTCTGCCATGACTAACGGGGCCGACAAGCACCACGACCACGCCGGGAAGAAGAAGGCCGGGGCGAAGAAGCCGAAGCCGGAGGTCGCGGCGGCCGCCGCGCTCAAGCGGAAGAACTTGCTCCCGAGCGGGCTCGCCCCGGCGAAGCCGAAGGGCTGACTCGGTTCGGCACCAGGCCGGGATATTGGGCCGGGTTATTCGAGGAGCCCTTCGGCCCGGAGCCAGGGGAGGAGGGCTTCTTCCACGATGTCCTGCTGGGTGTAGGTCTCGACGCCGTTGAGTTGTCGCTCCAGAGAGGCCCGCTTCAAGGCCGACGCGACCTCGGGCCGGAGCCGGACGGTGACCGGGACGAGGAGCGTGGCGAGGAGCCGCGGCGGGCCGCTCTGCACATCCGCGCGTTTGGCGACGGGCGGCTTCGGCAGGCTTGCGGCCGGTGCCGTCCCCTCGCCCGCCGCTTGAACAGCCGCCTGTGCGACCGGCTCAGCGGTCGGCTGCGGCACCGGTTCCGGGACCACCCGAACAGGAGACGGCTTCACCTGCGCCTCTGGTTTCGGCTCGGGCTTCGGCCGCTCCTGCACGATGAAAGCCCGGGCCGTTTCCGGGTCCACCCCGACCCCCTCTACGCCCGCGATCAGTGACCTCCGCTCCGCCATACCCCTCCCCTACCTTTTCGTGTTCGCCCGCCGGTTCGCCCGCGCCCGGGTGAGCCCGGGGACGCCGTCGGCGGCCGCCTCGGGCAGTAGTTCGCGGAACAGGGCGTCGATTTCCTTCGCCGCCTCCTTCTCCCGGTAGCCCATCTTCCAGACGAGGGTGGACTGCCCCGGTGCGTCGGCGTACGCCTGCCGCAGGGTGACGTGGGTCGCGGCGAGCGGGAGCTTGAGCGCCTCGGCCGCGTCCCGCATGTCCTTCGTGAGCCGGAAATCTTTGCCGACCATTGAGAGCACCGCGACCGCCTGCGGTGGCCCCTGGCGGATGGCCTGGGCCTGGCGGACGAAAGCAGTGTTCTTCGCAAGTGCCCGGGCCTCGAACATGGACGCCTTGCAAGGGATGACGGCGAGGTCGGCCCAGAGGAGGAGCGCCCGGCTGGTCTCGGTCTGGCTACCGGGGCCGTCGCAGACGACGTACTCGACCTCCTGACGGAGCGGCGGCAGCCCTTCCAAAACCTCGTCGGCGGTCTCGTAGCGGACCACCTGCACCCCGGGGGCAGCCTCGGCGATCCACTCGGACGAGGAGTTCTGGGAGTCGCAGTCGGCGAGCACGACCGGGTGCCCGAGCTCGTGCAGCCAGGCGACCATGTTTCCCGCGAGGGTGGACTTCCCCACCCCGCCCTTTGAATTAACGACGGCGACAATCATGCCCGTCGGATAGCTGACATGTCGGCAAGCTGGCAAGGAGGAAAGTTACGCGGTGGGGCAGTCGACGAGACCGCCAGAGCACTGCGCGGTCGACCGGAATGACCGTCGCGTCCTCTTCCGGCCGCCGTGCCGGCGCGTCACCTGGCAAGCTGCACGTAGCCCCGGCTGTACTGCCGGAGCGCACGACAGTCGCCAAGCCAGCCGTTCGGCCGACCCGCCGCATTAACAGCAGACATACCAACGTGCCGAACACTCCCGCAGCCGCTCAGCCTCACGGTCCGCCGCGCAGAGGGCAGGCTATATGCGCAGCGGTAAGACCGCGCGGCAGCAGGGCCAACTGTCGTGCCTGCTTGCAGCAAACGCGACTCTCAAACAGCCCGGCCCGTCGGACGGCGGTATTGCAAGCATGAAAGCTTGCAAGCATGTCGGCCAGCAAGCCGCCCGTATGGTCGGGTGCCGAGCCGGGTTTCTCCTTGCGCCGATGGCTCGCCGCGGTTTACTCTCCCGAACTTCTTGTGGCTGAAAGCAGGCGGGGAAACCATACGCAAAATGAGACAGGTTTGTTCGGGTGGCGGACACCGGACGAACCCCGGCCGACCCGAGGCCCGTGCGCCGCGAACGGTGGGGTTGGGCGAATACGCAAAATGAGCCAGAGTTCGGCGGCGGGAATTGAGTGGTGAACACGCAAAGTGAGACAGGATTCGAGGCTGGCCGACCCACCTGGGCACCCGAGCAAAATGAGACAGTGTTTCTGACCGGATGCGGGCAGGGGGCGACACGCAAAACGAGACAGCCTTGAAGGGAGGCGATACGCAATCCGGGACAGGGATGGCACGCAAAACGAGACAGAGTTCTACGCAAACCGAAACAGGAACGCTCGTGCGCCGGGGTAAGAAATGCCCGGCAAGTGCCCGGAACGGCAGAGGATTTCCGGCGGCTACTTTACTACTTATTACTTCGTACAAACGTTAAGCGGCGGGATGGCAGCGAAGGGAGAAATCGGGAAGGGGAAGACGCGGGCGTACTCCGCCGGCGAACTCCGGAACGGCCGGGACGAGATGAATCTGGTCGAGTTCCCGTTCGCGACCCTCTCGGACCGCTCGGACGGGGTGCAGGTGCTGGAGTTCCACGTCACCGACCACGACCGGGAGACGGGGCTTCCCGTCGAGCGGCGGCTCACCGTGACCGGCGACCCGAAGCACGGCCTTCCGACCGCGAAGGACGAGGACGTCTACCTCGGCCTCCTGCAACTGACCAAGTTCCACACCGACTTCACCTCCCCGGCGGTGCGGTTCACCCGGCACGAGCTGATCCGCCTGCTCGGCTGGCCGAATAACGACTGGGCCTACGAGCGGGTGGGGACGGCGCTCGCCCGCCTGACCGGAGTCCGGCTCTTCTACCAGAACGCTTGGCGGGACAACGCGAATAAGGCGTTCAAGGATCGCGGAGGTTTTGGCATCCTCGACTCGTTTGTCGTCCGGGACGGGCGGAAGGGGTCCGGCCCGGTCGAGGACCTCCTCTCCGAGTTCCGCTGGAACGCCGTCCTCTTCGAGAGCTTCCGGGCGGGGTATCTCAAGCGGCTCGACTACGAGACGGTGCGGTCGCTCGGGACGAAGGCGAAGCGGCTCTACCGTTATCTTGACAAGCACTTCAATCCGCCGAAGTACGCCCGGCTGACGTTCGACCTCCGGACGCTCGCCTGTGAGCGGCTCGGGTTCAGCCGGGACTACGACGCGGTGCAAATTCGCCGGGCGCTCCAGCCGGCGGTCGAGGAACTCGAAGCCCGCGGATTCCTCGTCGTTGAGTCGGTCGAGGCCCGCTACCGGAAGGTCGCCCGCGGGAAGTGGGAGGTGACCTTCGAACGGGCGGCCGGGACGCCGAAAAACGTCACTCCGCCGGTACGGAAGGCCGGCCGCCCCACCCGGGCGGTGGTCGTCCGGAGGACCGAGGCCGGGGACGTGGACGCCGTCGAGGGCCGGCGGGTGCGGGAGTATCTGGCCACGCTCCCGGACGAGTCTCGGACGCGGCTCGAACGGGAGGCGGTCGCCGCGGCTGACCCCTTCCTCCGCACTCTACTCGGCTCGGGCGGCTCGCTCGCGGAGACGTCCTCCCAGGTCATCCTCTACAAACACGTCGCGAAGCTCCTCGCGGCAGGAAAAACGACGGCAACACCGGAGTGACGCCGAATTGTCATCGGTTTGTCACAATGCTAACGGTGTCCCCGCTGTGGTTCGTCCACGGCGGTCGTCAGGAACGATGAAACGTTGTTCGTGGCACCCATCGGGTCGGCGGTGACACCCGGTAAACTCGGCTACCACCGAGCTAAGGGGGTAGGGGTCGCACCCTGCCGCGTCACGCCCGTAGAGCCGGATGCGTCGATAGGCGCTCGTCCGGTTCGACGGAGGCTGGCCGAAGTAATCCCGCGGATCCGACCCTGCGCTCCCCTCGTAAGGGAGACGGGCCGGCCGCGGAGTAATCTCGGTCTTCTATCCGATAGCACTTTTGAGATTGAATGGCGGGCGACAGGGGACAACCCCGAAGGACGTTTCTTCGGGGCCGTTGTGGTTCAAAGCGGGTGACGTGGCGTCCTGCCACTAATCCCGTCACGGGGGCTCGGGGCTACGGCGGGTTGCACCGCTAAGCTCGCTCAACCGTGCTGGCGTGGGGAGTTCCCGCCGTGGCAACACGCGGGACCGGCCGACAACTAAGGCCGGCGTCGGGGTCAAACGCCCCGCGGCGAATAGCTCAACCACGAGAGCGGCGAAAGCCGTTGCCAGTGAGTCCGACTCGGGACGGTGCCGAACCGGGAATAAGCTGATCACTGATGGGTAGGGGGACGCTTCTGTGTTCGACCCCCCGAAATCGCCGTGCCCAGAGCACGGCGGAAACTGCGCCGCCCCGGGAGGGGCGGACGTGCGGTGATCTGCCCGTGGGGAAGCCCACTACCGACGTGACGAGTCGGACGAAGTCCACAGCGAACCTGGGAAGCCCGATCGCGGCCGGAGTCGCGCTCCGGTGCCCGCGCGTGGTGCGCGGGTGATCCAAATGCGGTCGGGTGGGAGAGTGGCCTGAGTAGGAGCCGGCGGGAGCTGGGCCGGGTCGCTGCAAGGCAGTGGCGACACGGTTTGTCCGCTACGGGTGGTGCCGGGCGGAACCTTCGACGAAAGGGCCGACGGGCTTACGAAAGCCGACGATTGGTTGCCTGTGGATAACCCCGAGTTGTCCACAGACCCTCTGGCGGGGGGAACGGCGGTCGACGGGAGCGCTCTTGGGTGAGCGTTCCCGCCGGCAGCGAACTTTTCGACGTTACGCCCGAGCTGCGCCTCGGGCGGCGTTCAGGTTCGTGCGCCGCTACCTCTACGTATTGGGGCGTTGCAACTCCCTGAACACAGCACGGCGGAGCCGTGAGGTGGGCGGGGAGGAGCGACGGCTTCCGGGCGGAGCAGGAGGCGAGGCCAGGGGTTCTGGAGCTTCGAGGGGGTGTGCCGTGAACACCCCCGTCTTTCGATCTTTTGAAGCGTCGGTCGGGGGAGCATGCGGTATCGGTGCGAAGCGGTGTCCGTCGAAGGGTTCATCCAGCAGCTCGCCGTCGCCTACGTGGCGAGAGGGTATTTCTTCTACGTCACCGGCCGGGTGCCCGAGCACAAGAACCCGGCGCGGGTGGACGAAAAGCTCGTCGCCCGGTACGGGGTCGATCTCTCGAAATGGGCACGCGCCCGGCGGAAGCAGGCCGGTGGGGCGAACGTCCAATACCTCCGCCACGGTCGCTTCTTCGTCCTCCTCGCCACCCACGGCGAGCACCCGTTCTTCACCGAGGAGGGTGAAAACGTTCGGGACGCCCGGCGGGACGCCGTCAAGTATGCCGGCTACTCGGTCGGTTTCCGGGGCGGACACGTCCAGGTCCGCATCGACCTGCCCCGTTACAGGGAACTCAAGGCGTGGTTCGAGGAGCACGCCACCCGGCGGGGGGTGGCGGCGCTCGCGGCGGCCTTCTACGAGCTTCCGTTCGAGCCCTATGCCCTGGTGCGGCGGCAGGAGTTTCACATCCTCCGGGCCGTCAACCGACGGCGGAAGGCCGCCGGCCTGCCGCTCGTCCCGCAGGAGTGCATTTGGCTGAAGCGGCGGCCGGTTAAGCCGTTCGGGGGAGGGGCGGTCGCCCCGGAAACGGAACCGCCGGTCGCCCGGCTTGATGCGTCAGTGTGTGATGATGACTCGCCGAGCAGGTGAGAGTAACAGAGGTGGGCGTGACCCCATTTCAATCAGCTTCCCTATGCGCTTTCGGCCGACCGGCCCCGGCGAACCGCAAGAAGAATGATCCCGGCCCCGAGCACAGCGCTCACAGCCGACCCGATTAACGTCCCGACCTTCCCCGCCGCCTCCCTCGCCGGGAACTCGGCTGCGGGGAATGCGAGGCCGTTGATGAAGAGGGCCATCGTGAACCCGATCCCGGCAAGACACGCCCCGCCGACGAGGAGCGGCCAGGTCACTCCGTCCGGCAGTTTGACGAGCCCGAGCCGCACGGCCAGCCAGCAGAAGAGGACGATGCCGACGGGCTTTCCGACAACGAGCCCGGCCGCGACTGCGAGCGCCACGGGGTCGCCCATCCCGGCCGCCTGTAGCGGCACCCCTGCGTTTGCGAGGGCGAAGAGCGGCATGATCCCGAACGCGACCCACGGGTGAAGGGCGGCCTCCAGGCGGTGGAGCGGGGAGACGGCCTCCCGGGCGGCGAACTGGAGTTGATCCAGGTCGGCGTGCCGAAGTTCGTCCTCCGCCCCGTACCCTCGGAGCCGGTCCCACAGCCCGCCGAAGACGGCGAGGAAGGTCTTGTCCCCGACCCAGGCGCTCGCCGGGGTGAGGAGTCCGAGTAGCACCCCGGCGACCGTCGGGTGGACGCCGGACTTGTACACCGCCGCCCAGATCACGATGCCGACCAGCACGTAAACGCCGACCGAGCGGACGCCGGCCCGGTTCAGCCCGTAGGTCAGGGCGATTCCGAGGGCGGCCACGCCGAGCCACCCCCAGGCGAGCGACCCGGTGAACACCACGGCGATGACGAGCACGGCCCCGATGTCGTCGACGATGGCGAGGGTGAGGAGCAGGATTTTCAGGCCGAACGGCACCCGCGACCCGAAGAGGGCGAGGAACCCGACGACGAAGGCGATGTCGGTCGCCATCGGGATCGCCCACCCGCGCTCGCCCGGCTGCCCCCACTGGAGCGCGAGGTAGACGGCGGCCGGGGCGAGCATCCCGCCGAGCGCCGCGACCACAGGGAGGAGCGCTTTTCGCACCTCGCGGAGCTCCCCGGCGATAAGCTCCCGCTTGATCTCGAGCCCGACGACGAAGAAGAAGATTGCCATGAGCCCGTCGTTGATGACGAGGTGGCCGATGTCGCCGGCGAGGCGTAAGCCGCCGACATCGAGTCCGACCTTAGTCTTCCAAATCGAGGCGAACCACCCGGCGAGCGGGGAGTTCGCGAGGCCGAGCGCCAGCACCGTGCAGGCGAGGAGCACGATCCCGCTTGCCGCCTCGACGTGCAGGAACCGGCGGACCGGGGTCAGCCACCGCTCGACCGGGCTGGCCGGCAACCCCATTCGCTTGCCCGGCGGCGAAGCGTTTCCGGCGGACGTCTCTTCTCGCGTTGTCACTAGCAGTCCTCTACAACCAATTTGCCGTTCTTCCGGCGGGCACCCTAGCCTCGACGCATCCTCGGATGCGGCAAGCCTTCGGCGGCTCTCGGACGGGAGAGCCGTTGTTCCGGCCCCCGACCAATTACACCTATTGGGGACACCCGACCATGCCTTCCGCCAAGCGCCACGAGGAGCGATATGATGGGAGAGTCCAACTCCTCCGGCCGCACGCCAGCGCCACGCCGGCACAGGCGGGACGAGTCCGCGGTGTAGCACCTGTTCAGCGGCCTACGGGCGTCCTTCCGAGTGTGCGGCGGGCGGCGGCAGGGCGGGAGCGCCCCACTTGCGGCGTCTCCGCCCATACCACTCCATGAGGGGTGTGACCGAGACGCCGTGAACGAGGACGGAAAGGGCAACAGTTGAAAGGACCAGGCCCGCGAGCTGCCTTGCCTGATCTTCCGGAAGGCCGTGCCCGATGGCGAAGGAGAGGTAGTAGAGAGAACCCACGCCCCGGACCCCGAACCAGCCGATGAGCCACTTCTTGACGGACGAAGCTTTGACCCCGGCGAGCCCGAGAAAGACCGCGACCGGGCGAATCACCAGGAAGAGTGCGGCCGCAAGCCCCACCGCCTCCCACGTCGGCCGGACCGTGGCGAGGAGCGCGCCGAGAACGAGTACGGCGGCCACTTCGAGGAGCTTTTCCACCTGCTCGTTGAACCCGAGAACGGCGAGCGTCATAAAGGCCGGGGCCTTCTCAGGGTGGACGGCATCCTCCTCGGGCAGGTGGCCGACCGGGGGAGAACCGCCGGCAGGGGTGTGACCGTCCGAGCGGCGCATCTCCTCGTGTCGGAGGGCGAGGCCGGCGGCGAACACGGCGAGAAACCCCCACGCCCCGACGAGCACGGCCGCCCCGTAGGAGAGGCCGACGAGCCCGAGCGCGAGGAAGTTGTCGAGGCCGACCGCCTCGCGGTGGGTCCGTCGGAGGTAGAGCACCAGCCGGGCGATAAGGGTTCCGAGCGCGAACCCGATCCCGAGACCCGCGACGACCGCCCAGACGATGTCAACAGAAAGCCACCGGGAGAAGCCCGGGCCGAGGTCGTGGTGCCCGAGGAGTCCGAGCCCGAGCATGACGAACGGAAAGGCCGTCCCGTCGTTGAGTCCGGCCTCGCCGGTGAGCCCGAAGCGGACCTTGTCCGAGTCGCCCGGCTCGCGGACCTGGACGTCCGCGGCGAGAACGGGGTCGGTGGGGGCGAGGAGCGCGCCGAGGAGGGCGGCGAGGCCGAGGGGTAGCCCCAGGAACAAGACTCCGAGCGCGGCGACAAGGCCGACCGTGACAGCCATCGAGACCGTAGCGAGGCGGGTCGGAAGCCACCAGCGGGAGTCGGAGAGGGGGAGCCGGAGTTTGAGCCCGGCGGTGAAGAGCGAGACGAGGACGGCGACCTCGGTCAAATGTTCGAGGGTGGTCGCATCCCGAACGGGGTCGAGGGCGAGGAGGCCCGCTCCGACCGGACTGAGCGCGTAGCCGAGGAGGACGTAGACCATCGCCGCGGAGAGCGGCAAACGCCGGAGCACCGACCCGGCGAGCGCCATGAGGACGAGAATCGCGCCGACTACGGCGCACCACACGGCGAACGTCATGACCCCTCCGGTTCGCGCGGCGGGGACCTTTCCGTCGCGGCTTGCTCAATGAAAACTTACCAGCCGCGTGACGGGACGGTCCATGGCGCGCCGCACCAGAGTCGGGGTCACTGGCGTGCCCCCGAAGTTGGATAATGAGCTTTCGAGTGGTTGCGATCGGTTAACCCGGCTCAACGCCTGCGGACTATCTGTGCAGAAGCCGGGCCAGCTCTGTCACATGGTCGTCGATTTTCTGAGCGTTTCGGCGGATCTCCCGGATCAGGCCGTCTTTGTTTCCAACGAAGGGCGACTCGAAAAGGTCGGCCGCGGGGTTAATGACTTTCGCCGCGAGGTGGACGACGTTGAGCGCCTCGGCGATACGGGTATCGACCGCCCGCAGGCTTTCGACGAGGGGTAGCGGTGCTTGACCGCCCGCAAGGTGCGAGTGGTGAGGGGTGGGTTTCAGTGCGTCCATGCCGGGTCCTTGCAGAAAGAATACCCAGGTATTCTGATTCGCGGACCGCGGCGATCGACTCGAGATGTGTCGGTCCGGGTAGCGGGGCACTCGGTGCGCGGTCACTTGGAGCAGTGGTCCGCGACGAGACGGCACACCTGACCGGGATCGACCGGCTTGACGAGAAACACGTCGAACCCGGCTTCCTTCGCCTTCTCCCGGTCCCCGTTCGAGCCGTGGCCCGAAAGGGCGATGAAGAGCGGCCGCGCCGTCGCGGGGATTTTCTGGAGTTCGGCACAAACTTCGTAGCCGGACATCCCCGGAAGTCCGATGTCGCTGATAACGACATCGGGGGCCGTGGCCCCGGCCACCTTCACCCCGTCCGGGCCGGTGTAGGCGACGCTGACGTGGTGCCCCTTGAGTTCGAGGTACATGCGCAGGCTCTCGGCCGAGTCGCGGTTGTCCTCGATGACGAGCACCCGCCGCGCCGTGGCCTCCCCCTTTGCCCCCTCCGCGGGCGGTAGCTCCTGGGCGGGCATTTCGAGCAGGGGGAGTTGGACCGCGAACTCGGACCCGGTGCCGGGGCCGTCGCTCGTCACCCGCACGGCTCCGCCGTGGAGCTCGACAATGCCTTTTACGAGCGCGAGGCCGAGGCCCAACCCGCCGCGGCTCCGGTCGATGGACCGCTCGGCCTGCATGAAAGTCTCGAACACCTTCGGGAGGAACGCCGGGTCGATGCCGACGCCGGTGTCGCGGACGATGATTTCCGCGAGGTGCTGAGACGAATCGGCGGCGAGCCGGAGGCGGACCTCGCCGCCGCGGTCGGTGAATTTTTGGGCGTTCCCGAGCAGGTTCCCGACGGCCTGGCAGAGCCGGGTTTCGTCGCCGCTCGTCCAGGTCGGGCCGGCGGGGAGGTCGAGGGTCAGCCGGAGGCCGGCTTCGGCCATCGCCGCCCGGCGGTCCTCAGCGCACTCCTTGACGATCCGCGTCAGGTCGAGGCGTTCTCGCTTCAACGACATCTTGCCGCGGGCGAGCCGCGGCAGGTCCATCAAGTCCTCGACGAGCCGGGTCATGACGCGAAACTGCCGGTCCATGAGGAGGCGGGTCTTCTCCACCTGGTCGGGGGATTTCGCCGCGATGCGGAGAATCTGGATGGCGTTCCCGAGGGGGGCGAGGGGGTTCCGGAGTTCGTGCCCGAGGAAGCCGAGGACGCTAAAGAGGCCGTCGGCCGGGTTCCCCGCCGCGGGCTTTTCGCCGCCCGGCGTCGCGCTGGCTTGGCAGTCCGAGTAGCTCGCGACGCTCGCCTCGATCGCGTCGTCGATCGCGACCCCGAGGGCCACGTGCTCGCGCGATGTGAGCGGGCGGTCGAGGGTTTCCTCCAGGTAGTCGATGAGCACGATGCGGAGGAGCTGGTAGTCGCGGACGACCTCGCGGATGGACCACCCGGTCTCCCACCGCTGGTCGCCGTGGACCTCGGCCGGCCGGGCGTGGCGGTCCGGGTCGGAGTCGCCGGCCTCGACGAGTGCGCGGCCGAGCTCCCAGAGGAAGGTCGGCAGGTGGTCGAGGATGACGTCGTGGTGGACGCGGCTCGCGGTCGGCTGTTCGGCCTTCGCCCGGGCGGCCCACCGCTGGAGGATGACCCCGGCGTGCCGCTGGATCGCTTCCCCCATCTCCTTGTGTGGCTCGGCTCGAAGCGCGGCGGGTTCGGTGGTCATCTCGCGTGGGTCCTGTGCCGAGGGGGGGCCTCACTGCCCCCCGGTACGGCGCGGCGCGCATGCACTCACAGGGTCGGGATGAACAGACGGCGCTCGCGGCGGTACGGATAACATACCGGCGCGCAAATAGCGATGACAGGGGAGGTGCGGCGATTCGGGTCGGGGTGATCCGTGGCTCGGAACCGGTTCGGATATCGCCCCGTCAGAGCGCCCGGCCGGACCGGACGGCGGAGGTGAGCAGGCGGCCGATGGCTTCGAGGTCCACCGGCTTGACGAGGTGGTGGTTGAATCCGACGAATTTGGCCTGCGCCCGGTCCTCGTCACGGCCGTAGCCGGTGACGGCGACGATCATCACCCCGTCGCTGCCGGGGGTGACGCGGATCCGCTCGGCCACCTCGTACCCGGTCATCCCGGGGAGCCCGATGTCGAGGAGGACGGCCTCGGGGTGGAAGTCGCGGTAGGCTTCGAGCGCCTCGGGGCCGTCGTAGGCGGTCCGCGTCTCGCACCCGGTGAGGGTCAGGAAGGTTGCGAGCGAGTCGGCCCCGTCCCGGTTGTCGTCGACGACGAGCACTTTGAGCCGCCCGGCGAGTTCGGGCGACGCCTCGGTGGGGTCGGCCGCAGGCGACTCCTCGCCCCGCGGGAGTCGAATCTCGACGGTCGTCCCCTGGTTCGGCCCGGGGCTCGCGATGGAGACCCGGCCGCCGTGGAGTTCGACGAGTCCCTTCACGATGGTTAACCCGACCCCCAAGCCCCCGCCGGTGCGGTCGAGGGACTTGTCCCCCTGGCTGAACAGGTCAAAGACGTGCGGCAGCTCCGCCCCGTCGATGCCAACCCCCGTGTCCGAAACGGTCACGACCACCTCGTTCCCGTCGGCCGCCGCCCGGACCCGCACGGTGCCGCCGGCCGGGGTGTACTTGAGGGCGTTGTCGAGGATGTTCGTCACCGCTTGTTCGAGCCGGGTCGGGTCGCCGTTGAGGGGCAGGGGGCCGTCCGGGGTGTCGAGGTCGAGTGTCACCCCCTTGTCCTGCGCCCGGAGCCGAACGGCCTCGGCCGCGAAGCGGATGACATCCCGCGCGTCCACCTGCTCGGACCGGAGCCGGAACTTGCCGAGGGTGACGCGGGAGACGTCGAGGAGGTCGTCGATCAGGTGGGCGAGGTGTTTCACCGACCGCTCGGCGACAACGAGTGCGGCCTGGGTGTCGCGGTTGTCCGGGTGGCGGAGTTTAAGCACCTGGAGCGTGGTCCGGACCGGGGCGAGGGGGTTCCGAAGCTCGTGGGCGAGCATCGCGAGGAACTCGTCCTTCTGCCGGGCCGCCGACTCCCGCTCGCGGAAGAGGTCCCGCACCTCGTACTGCCGGCGGCGGGCCCGGAGCGCCGACTGCACCGCGGTCGAGAGGGCGCTGAGCGTCATCGGCCGGGAGAGGATGGAGACGTTCCCGAGGATCGAGTACGTCGAGACGCAGTTCCCCCGGTCCCGCTCCGCGGCGACGACGACGACCGGCAGGTCGGACCACGCCGGCTGCTCGGCGATGAGGGTGAGGAGCCGGGGCACGATGTCGTCGGTGAGAACCTCCTCGGCGACGAGGAGCACGCCGACGCCGACCCGGAACTCGCGCAGGAACTCTTCGCCTGAACGGGCTGCGAGGCAGTCGATCCCCGCCTCCCCGAGGACCCGGCAGGTGAGTTCACCGTCCCGCTCGGGGGCGAGGATGAGAACCCTTAAGTCTGCTGCGGCGTCGTCACTCATGACTGTCCCTGCTCGCTACGCTCCCTTTCGGAAAGTCCTGCGGACCCGCCGGTGTAGTCGGGCTGGCCGGTCAGGACGCCCCGGAACTCGGTCAGGACCTGGCCGATGCGGACGCCGGACGGATCGACCGTCATCTCCCGGATGTGGACCTCGTGCGGGCCGCACCGCCGCTTCATGACAGACGCCGCCCGGCGGACCGCCCCGCCGGCCTCGAAGTACCGAAGGAGCAGGGCCGCGTCGGCGAGGTAGGATACGTCCACCGGAGCCCGGATCGAGTCGCCCATGAACCCGTGCTGGTTCATCGTGAGGACGGTGAGCACGTTCCGGTAGCTGAGGTAGGTAAGGAGCTCGTGGAGGTGCATGGAGAGGTGCCGCTCGTCCGGCATCCCGTTTAGGTATCCGTTCAGGCTGTCGATGACCACGAGCTTGACCCCGTCCTGTTCCACGCCGCGGCGGACATCGTGGGCGAACTCTCCCGGGGTGAACTCGGCCGGGTCCACCTGCCGGACGTGGAGGCGGCCGTCGGCCATTAGTCCCTCGACGCCCATCCGCAGCCCTTCCCCCCGGGCGGTAAATGCCCGGGTGGTCTCGTCGAAGAGGTAAATCGCGGCCTTCTCGCCGCGGCCGACAGCCGTGACCGAGAACTGCGTCCCGAGCGTGCTCTTCCCGACCCCGGCCGGGCCGAGGATTAGGAGGCTCGCCCCGCGGTCCAGGCCGCCGCCCATCATTGCGTCAAGTTCCGGCACGCCCGTCGAAACCTCCTCCCGCCGGGGCGGTTCGGCGTGATCCGCGGCGATGAGCCGGGGGAAGACTTGCATCCCCCCCGTCTCGATGGAAACGTCGTGAAACCCCTCGCGGAAGTTCACCCCCCGCAGCTTGTGGACCCGGAGCCGACGCCGCTGCCGGCCGAAGTCGGGGCTCCCCTGGTAGAGCGCGAAGATTCCTTGAACGACCCCTTCGGCCGATGGGTCCCGGGACGACCCCTCCGAGGTCCGCTCCTGGATGAGAAGGACGGTGTTCTTCCGCCGGACGAAGAACTCCCGCAGTTGGAGCACCTGCCGGCGGTAGCGGAGGGGGTCGCGGGCGAGGAGTTTCACGTCGGAGAACGGGTCGAAGACGACCCGGCTCGGGTTGACCTTCTCGACCACCTCCATGACGGCCTTGGTGATGTCGTTGAGCTCGATGTCGGCGGGGGAGAAGAACGAATACTGGGCGTCGGGAACTCCGTCCCCGGACTGGGTGAGGTTCCGGATCTCGATCCCCGTGAGGTCCCAACCGTGGGATTCGGAGGTGCCACGAAGCTGAGCTTCCGTCTCGGATAGACTGAGCCAAAGGGTTTTCTCGCCGAGCCGCTTGCCTTCGAGCAAGAACTGGAGGCCGAGAGTGGTCTTTCCCGCCCCGGCATCCCCCTCGACGAGGTACAAGTGCCCCTGGGGAAGCCCCCCCCGCAGGATTTCATCAAGTCCCGGAATGCCGGTGGGCACAATGGATTGAACTGCTCCTTTCTTTTGATTCATAACTCCTCCTGCCCGACCGCGAGGGTAGCGCTACGAGGGACTCCGCCGCCCTGCGATCTGTCATACTTCCGTGACTCGTGTGCCGGGCTCCGAGCGTTGACCCGGGAGGCACGATCCCCAGGGCGGAGAGCATAGCTCGCGCCAATTCCCAACATCGTGCGACGCCGGAAGCAGGGTAACACCCGGGACGCCTTCGGAGGGCCGTGGGCAGGGAGGATCAGGCCATATGACGGAGGCGCGACAGTGCCTCGGTGACCTGATCCCCCTCAACGGGCTTGGTCAGGTGGAAGTCGAACCCGGCGTCCTTGCTCCGCTGCTTGTCGTTGTCGCTCCCCCAACCGGTGAGCGCGATGAGAACCGCACTGCGCAGCGCCGGGTCGGCCCGAAACAGTCGGGCGACCTCGTACCCGCTCATGCCGGGAAGCCCGATGTCGAGAAACACCACCTCCGGGCCGTAACCCCGAGCCAGGTCGAGGGCGGTCTAGCCGTCGTGAGCGACCCGGGCGTCGTGACCGGAGAGTTTGAGCAGCATTGCGAGGCTTTCAGCCCCGTCCTTGTTGTCGTCAACGACCAGCACCCGGAAGCTCGCCGGTGTCGCGTGAGCGGCACCGTTCCGGCCCGGTGGCGGATGCAACTCCTGGGCCACCGCGATCGGCAGCCGGACCGTGAAGGTGCTCCCCCGGCCCGTACCAGCGCTCTCGGCCGTAATGGACCCGCCGTGCATTTCCGCGAGCCGCCTGACAAGAGCGAGGCCGATGCCAAGCCCCCCTTGTGCGCGGTCGAGGGTCTTGTTCACCTGCGAGAACATCTCAAACACCCCCGCGAGCATCTTGGCCGGAATGCCGACCCCCGTGTCGGTCACGGTCACCACGGCCTCGTCCCCGTCGCGGCGGGCGGCGAGATGAATTCTTCCTCCCTCCGGGGTGTACTTGGCGGCATTCGTGATGACGTTGCTCACCACCTGGGCGAGCCGGGTCAGGTCGGCGTCGAGCCACACCGGTTCGTCCGGCAGGTTGACCGCGAGGTCGTGGCGGCCGGCCTCGACAACCGGGTGGCTCGTCTCGACCGCGTTCTCGACCACCGTCCGCAGGTCCACCCGCTCCCGCCGGAGATCGACCTTGCCGCGGCTGATGCGGGACACGTCGAGCAGGTCGTCGATGAGCCGCACCATGTGGCCGAGCTGCCGGTCCATCATGTCGTGGGCTTTTTCGGCGGACCGCCCCGGCGGCGTCATCTTCAGAATTTGGAGTCCGGTCCGGACCGGGGCGAGCGGGTTTCTTAGCTCATGGGCGAGGGTCGCGAGGAATTCGTCCTTACGCCGGTCCTGCTCCCGGAGTTCGTCGGCTGCCCGCTTCCGCTCGGTGATGTCGAACGTCACCCCGTCGAACCGGATGGGCGTGCCGTCGGCCGCGTAGGAGGTGCGGCCGACGGCACGCACCCACTTTTCGGCCCCGGTCGCCGTGTCCACCGTCCGGTAGTCCACGTCGTAGGGAGCTTTCTCGGCGATGCTCCGCTCGATGGCGCGGCGGGTCGGCTCCCGGTCGTCCGGGTGGAGTCGGTCGTAGAACGTGTCGATGCTGACAACAGCGTCGGGCGGGAGGTGGAAGTGGGCCTTCACCTGCTCGTCCCATTCGAGCACGTCGAAGGGCAGGTCGCAGTACCAGAACCCGACCCCGCTCGTCTTCCGGACGAAGGCGAACCGCTCCTCGCTCACCCGGAGGGCGTCCTCGGCCCGCTTCCAGAGGGTGACGTCGAGCACCAGTCCGACAAGCCCCAGGTATTCCCCGGACGGGGAGAACCGCGGCCGCCCGGCGTCGATGGCCCGGCGGTACTCGCCGTCCGCCCGCCGGAGCCGGTAGACGAGAAGCTGGTCGCCCGGTACGGGGTCGATATCTCGAAGTGGGCGCGTGCCCGGCGGAAGCAGGCCGGCAGGGCGAACGTCCAGTACCTCCGTCACGGACGATTCTTCGTGCTGCTCGCCACCCACGGCGAGCACCCGTTTTTCGCCGAGGAGGGCGGGAACGTCCGGGACTCCCGGCGGGACGCGGTCAAGTACGCCGGCTACGCGGTCGGGTTCCGGAGCGGGCACTTCCAGGTCCGGATTGACCTCCCTCGCTACCGGGAGCTGAAGGCGTGGTTCGAGGAGCACGCCACCCGGCGGGGGGTGGCCGCGCTCGCGAACGCCTTATACGAGCTGCCATTCGAGCCGTACGCTCTGGTCCGGCGGCAGGAGTTCCACATCCTCCGGGCGGTGAACCGCCGCCGGAAGGCGGTCGGGATGCCGCTCGTCCCGAAGGAGTGCATCTGGCTGAAACGCCGGCCGGTGAAGCCGTTCGCGGAACCCGCGTCCGGCCGCACGCCTGGCGAAAAGGCCTGATGTCGTCAACCGGGTGAGTGTGAGGGAGCCATAGGTTGCGAACCGACGGTCGTGATGGCAGGCGTTATGTCTTGAGCAGGGTGCCGAGGAGCGTCGGGTCAACCGGCTTAGTTAGTGAAGGGCTTGTCGAACCTGGCCTCACGCGCCCTTACCCGTGGGCGACGGTCAGTACCGTCCTGTTCTGCTCGACCAGCATCATCAGCCGGTGGAGGCGGCGGTTCGCGAAGGACGGCGTGGACGTCGTCCTCAGCCGGCCCGGGGCCGGCGGTGGTCCGACGCTGGCTGAAGTCGGCCGGGCTGGTGTGGCAGCGACCCCGCCCTGTCATTCGGGCCCGTGAACGTGGACCGGCAGCGGAAGCTGGCGTCACTTCGGGCACTGCTAGAGTGACGGCCGCCCGACAAGACAGCGATGTTCAGGGACGAGGTGGACGTGAACCTCAACCGAAGGTCGGGTCGATGTGACTGCCCGTCCACCCGCCAGCCGGTTTCGTCGGGCACCACCCAAGGGGGAGTGGCCCACGGTCTGGCGGACGGCCTCGTAGGTTCGTCACTTGCATCCGGGATGCGTGTCAGAACTGAAAACCGACATTCCGAACGATGGGCGAGCGGTCCCCTTCTCGCCGGCCGGCAAGACAGTCGCCGGTATCGTCACCAGTCGGGTCCGACTTTTCTTGTTAACAGGTTCACGTCCCGCCTCATGAGCGTGTAGGAGCGGACCTGATGGACTCAAATTGCATCGTGCGAGCGCTGATCCGCGATCGGGCGAGGTTGCTCGGGTACATCTGGGCCGTCGTCCGCGACCCCCACTTGGCTGACGACGTGTTCCAGGACGTCACGGTGTTGGCGATGGAACGGGCCGCCCGGATCAACGACGAGAACCACCTGGCGCTCTGGGCGCGTCGGACGGCCCGGTTCAAGGCGCTCGAAGCATTGCGGAAGAGCGCGCGCCGGCCGGTCCCGCTGGACGACGACGTGCTGGAATTGCTGGAGGCGGAATGGGACGGCGACGACCCGCACGCCACCGGAGAGGACATCGAACACCTGCGTGCATGTATGGCGAAACTCTCCCCGCACGCGCGGACCATCCTCGGGCTGCGCTACGCGGAGGAGGTCAGCGGCGCACGCGTGGCCGAGGTGATGCAGGTGAAGGTGCAAAGCGTTTACGTCGCCCTGGCCCGCATCCACCGCGCCCTCGGAGACTGCATCCGACGCCGGCGCGCCGGAGGAACCTCGCGTGGCTGACCAACCCGACATGGTACCCCACTGCGACGACCCACTGGAGCGATTCCTGGTCCTGGTCGTGCGGTACTTCGACGGCGACCTCGACAAAACCGAGACCGCCGAACTGAACGCGCTGTTGCGTGCCGACCCGGAGTGCCGGCGATTGTTCGCGGAGTATGGCACGCGCAGTTGCCTCGTCCGCGAAACGGTCGACCCCGAGCGGCAGCAACCTGGCCTGCCCCCGGCCGAACTGCCGTGCTCACTCGCCGCTCCGTCGGCCCCCACAGGACCACGGCGCAAGCGGTCGCTGCTCGTGGCGGGCGCGGCCGGCTTACTCGCCGTTGCGGCAACGCTCGCCTTCGGCTTCTGGCCGCCCCCCCACGTTCCCGAGGAGATCCGCGTTGCGGTCGTGGGTGCGGTCGAACCGGGTTCGGGGGACGTCCGCGTGATTTCCCCAGACGGGCAAGTGCGGGTGGTTGCGGCGCGCACCGAGATCCGCGCCGGTGACACGGTGCGGACGGGGCCGCTGCACGGTTCGGCGGCCGTCGTCTACCCCGACGGCACCCGACTCACGCTGGTCGGGGACACGGCCGTCACCTGCTCCGGGACCGACCGCAAGAGCGTCGTCGTTCATCAGGGGACTGTAGGGGCCTCGGTCAGGCCACAGCCGGAAGGAAGCCCGATGGTGCTCGCCACCCCCGCCGCCCGTGTCGAGGTGCGCGGGACCGAGTTCTACTGCCAGGCTTCGCCCGATCACACCGACGTGAGCGTGACCCGGGGGAGCGTTCGTGTGGTCCGGACGAGTGACGGGAAGGCCGTCGAGGTGCCGGAGGGCAAGCGGGTGCTGGCCGAGGCGCAGGCCAACCTCGCGGTCGAAGACATCCCCCGACTCCTGGACACGTGGGAGTTGGACTTCGAGCAGGGGTTGCCCGCGAACCTCCACCGGGGGCGGTTCGTCGCCGAGGGCCTGCCGCGCGGCTCGAAGGGCGGCGTCGCGGCGGTGCGCGCGACCCGCAGGGGCGAAGAGGGCCTGTTCGAGATCGCGTCGCCCGAAATGTGGCAGCGGGGTCTGTTCGCGTTCCACCCGGACTCGCACCTGCACGTCACCTACAAGATGGACCGGCCCGACTGGGTGAACGTGTTCATCTGCGCGCGGAGTGCGGGCCCGAACGGCTCGCACGTGGGCAACTACCTGTTCCGCGACCCGGGGCTGTACACCCCCCCGCGGCCGGGCAGGTGGCAGACCGTCAGCATCCCGCTGGCGAAGCTCCGGCGTGCGGGAACAACCAGCAACGCCGCGCCCGGGTCCGACGAAGTCCCGTACCTGGTCATCTTCAGTTCTCAGGGCGACCGCGGGCTGGTGCTCGACCGGGTGTGGGTGACGCGCGGGGGCCCCGGCGTGGTGCAGTACAAGGACGTCGAATGAGTGCGGGCGGGCCGGGGAGCGTGGGGAAGGGAGAATCGACATGAAGAAGGGCGTGATGCTCGTGGTGCTCGTTGCGGCTCCCGTCGCGGCGGCCGACTGGCCGCAGTTCCGCGGCCCCGCCCGCTCCGGCGTGTCGAAGGAGACGGGGCTGCCGCTGGAGTGGAGCGGCACGAAGAACCTCGTCTGGAAGAGAGAGTTGCCGGGGCCGGGCGCGTCCAGCCCGGTCGTCTTCGGCGACCGCGTCTACGTGACCTGCTACTCCGGCTACGGGGTGGACCCCAAGGCACCCGGGACGATGGCCGACCTGACGCGGCACCTGGTCTGCGTCGACGCGAAGACCGGGAAGGTCCTCTGGAGCGACGCGGTCCAGGCGGGTGCCGACTCCGACCCGGCGTACGGCGAGGGGAAGAACATCGCGCTGCACGGGTACGCGAGCCACACGCCCGCCGCGGACGAGACGGGGGTGTACGCCTACTTCGGATCCGGCGGGGCGGCGGGGTACGCCCACGACGGCGTGAAGAAGTGGGGGGCGGTGCGGCTCGGCGCGAAGGCCAAGGTGCACAACTACGGGTCGGGGGCGTCGCCGGTCCTCCACGAGAACCTGCTCGTCGTCGGTGCCTTCACCGAGACGGCCGGGCTGTACGAGCAGGGCGAAACCGTCGCCCTGGACAAGCGGACGGGGAAGGAGGTCTGGCGGGAGAAGGTGGGCGGCGAGTGGAGCAGCCCACTAATCGCGGACTCCGGGGGAAAGTCCGAACTCGTGGTCGCCACGTTCCGCGGCTTGTGGCTCGGTCTCAACCCGGCGACGGGCAAGCGCCTGTGGGAGTGCCAGGCCGGCGTTTCGTGCGGCACCCCGGTCGCGCACGGCGGCGTGCTCTATTCCCTCGCCGGCGACAGCCGGGCGGCCATCAAGCTCGGGGGCCGCGGGGACGTGACCCGGACGCACCGGGTGTGGCAGACGCCCGGCGGGCCGCGCATCTCCTCGCCGGTCTACCACGACGGGCACCTGTACTGGTCGAACGACGGCCACGTGGCCGTCTGCGCGGACGCCAAGACGGGGAAGGAGGTCTACCGCGAGCGGCTGGGCCCCGGCGGGGACTGCTACGCGTCGCCGGTCGCGGCCGAGGGGCGGATTTACTACGTCAGCCGCCGCAGCGGCACCTACGTGGTGGCCGCGAAGCCCGAGTTCGAGCTCCTCGCCCGGAACAAGATCGAGGACGACGCGAGCGTGTTCAACGGGTCGCCCGCCGTCAGCGGGGGCCGGCTGTTCCTCCGCAGCGACAAGTACCTCTACTGCGTCGGACAGAAGTGAGCCCGCGAATGACCTCGGCGTACACACCGGGGCACGGCCGGACCGCCGCGTCGGGCGTCGTGCCGATGCGATGAAGGAGTCGCCGTAGAACTTCACGCTTCGCGTGAGACTCGTGGGTGATGGGTGGACACGACGGTATTGGGGGCTTTCGACTGGGCGGTTCAAATTCGGTTTTCGTGTTAACAGGTCCGCCGCCCGCGTCATGAACAGGTAGGGAGGCGCGGACCGGCGCGGAAGGGCCCCGAAAGAGTTGTGCACTCCCCTCGAGTGGACGGGGCGTTCTTGCTAGCGGCAGGGGCGAAGATCCGCGGCGCCGAAGTCCGCTAGCGCCGCCACGGTCGGCCCGCGGGGCAGCCAGGGGGGGATTCGGATGCCCCTCAGCCCGGTGACAGCGACGCCGTGAGTGCGTAACGCGCCGACGTTAGGTGACGTGGCGAGTAACCTCCCGGCCAGGCTCGGGGGAAACGACCGCAGCATCCGACCGCGACGCCGCGGCGATTCGGGGTTTCAGCCACGGACGGGTTCTGAGACCCGAGCCGCGTCGTCGGTCGGTGTGCGGGAGGCGGCCGAGATACCGTCGGGCAGATGGAATCGTACCCGAAACGAGGTGGGGTCACATGAGCAGGTCGACAGAAGTCACCCGGCGGGATCTTCTCCAGCGTACGGGTCTCATTGCGGCGGGGGCCGGTCTGTGGTCTGACGCTCTCTTTCCGAACCCGGCGGAGGCGGACGAGAAGAAGTCGCCGGCGGAGGCCGCCGTCGGGCGGAGGGAAATCCTCAAGGGCCTCGACGGGATGAGCCGGGCCGCCGACCCGGGGAACGACGCTTTCGTCTGCGGGCACACCGCGGCGGCGGTCATCTCCTCCGCCTTCTTCTGCCGGGAACAGAAGCTCGACGACGAGGCGCGAAAGGAGCTGCTGGCTCTGCTCGAGGCCCGTCTGCTCACCAAGCCGATCTTCGAGCCCCGCGAGGAGGATCGCGCCGCCCCGGAACTCGTGGACGGACTGGTTCAGGACCTCGACGCCGGGATCGACACGCTGCGGCGGAGCGGCCACAACATCATCTTCGCGGTCGTCTCGCTCAAGGCCCTGAAGGCGGAGCCCGACGCCGCGACCCCGGCGCGGGTGAAAGGTCTCCGCGCGACGGTTCAGAGCTTCGGGAAGAGCAACGGCCCCGGCAACCGGCCGAAAGACAAGGACGGGTTTGCGGACCTCGGCGATGAGCAGAAGTTCGTCCGTTTCGTCTTCGAGGAGTACCTGCGGGCCCTGGATCTCTACCTCAACGGCAAGGGGCACCACGGGATGGCCGGCCACCTGCTGACCGTCGGCCACGCCCTGCTCGAACTCCACCGCATGGGGTACAAGGAGACGGCGCAGAAGGGGGTCGCGGCCTACTGGCAGTTCGTCGAGCAGGCTCGCCGGGGGGCGGACCTCGGCGGGAAGAAGGTCCAGGCCCCCCCCCCGGCACCCCCCACCCCGCTGAAGCGGGACTACTGGGTTGAGCAGGGCAAGCGCCGGCCCGGGGAGATCGTCAGCAGCCATCTCGTCAAGTACCCCTACAGCTTCTACGCGCTGGCGAAGGACCTCCGCGACGACGCGCTGAAGCAGCGCCTCCTCGAGAAGCTTCACCACCTGACCGCGGTAACGTGAGCCGTTCTCCCAGGCGGTGCGCCGGCCGCTAGGTTTCCAGATCCTGCGGGTCGACTCGCGCCTCCCCCTGGCGCGCGGGGGGACACGATCGAAACTGCGGGAGGTCGATGCCATGATGCCGTCGTGTGTACTGGTTGTCGGAATGACCGTGATCTGCGTCGCTCCGGCCGGCGCGGGGGAAACGTCGCCGCCGATCACCCTGACCCCGAAGACCGTCGCCGACCAGCGGCACCGGCTCGGGATCAGCGCGGACCCCCGGGCGGACGGCACGCGCTTCAGCGTCCGGGTCGATGGGAAGGACGGGATGACCCCGCCGGAGGTCGCCGATGGCTACTTGGCCGTCAACGACGGCGACCGACCGGTGTGCCGCTGCCCGGCCCGGGCCGAGGCGGCCGGCGGTGCCGTGACCTTCGGGTTCGAGGTCGCCCCGGCGTATCTGGCGACTTCGTGGTTCTCCTTCACGGTCGCTACCGCCACCCCCGCGGAGCGGAAGAAGCTCCCCGCCGGCGCGGGGTGGGTGACCTACGAGTTCACCCTCCGGGACTTCGCACCGCCGCCCGAGAAGCCGGTCCCACCGGACGGGAAGGCGCCGCGGCCAAGCCCGACGCCCGGCCGCCGGATGCCCGGCCGAAGGAACCGGTCCCGTCCAAGGTCGTCGTCGGGAAGACGTCGCTCACCTTCGACCCGAAGACATGCACCGAGGGGCGGGGCCTCTTCTACTGGGGGCACGGGTCGTGCGCGGTCAAGGTGCTCGGCCGCGAGGGGGGCCACTGCGCGTTCGAGTACACGGAGGAGGTCGAGATGGGCGCGACCGTGTACCTCGTCCGGGTGCCCGTCGACGCCGGCCCGGTGACGGTCAGGATCGACAACATCACGAAGGACGGGAGCACCTACGACTGGCCGGTCACCTCGTTCCCGCTCGACAAGGCGAAGGTCGTGCGGCATCACGGTGCCAGCGGCTTCGTGTCGGAACGGGTCGGGGACACGGACGCGTTCGTCACCGTCCACCCCGCGGAGAATCGGAGCGAGATGGCTCCGCAGAAGGGGGACGCCGTCAAGTTCCGGTTCGAGCTGTTCGACGGGCCCAAGTTCAAGAACCTGCTCCCGGGGGCCGCCTTCCAGCCGACGGCGGAGTTCGTGGCCGGGTCGGACAAGGTCTGGCCGTGGCTGCGGATCGCGACGGGAGGCATGACGGTCGGCGACCGGCGGCGGGTGGAGGTGCCGGCGGAGGTGGCGGAGGGCGCGAAGGGGTGGCTCCCGGCGGGGAGTCGGGCGACCGTGCTGTACCTGGAGGTCGGCCTGGTGTCCGCCGGTCGACCGAGGTGACCGCGTCCGGGCCGGGCGTTCCGCTGCCGGAGT
>PNKH01000102.1 GCA_013822345.1 Isosphaera sp. | reverse complement strand
AGCCAGGGGTGGAGGGACCGCCCGCCCCGGGCGGGGCCGGAACCCCTGGCGGCGTAGACGGACGGCCCGCAACCGTAGGCGGCCGGCGAGCCCTACCGGACAGCCCCCCCGCCCGCCTACTCGATCTTCTTCGTCACCGCCAGGCTGCGGAACACCCGCTCGATCTCATCCTTCAGCGCCGCCGCGTCGGCCGCCGGGACCCGCGCCGCCGCCGTCGCCCCGCCGTCGGCCTGCTTCAGCACCGCGTACTCCAGCCGGACCGCGTCCTTCCCGAACGTCGCGTTCAGCCCGAACCGGTCGAGCTGCACCGGCTCGTCCCGCGCCCGCACCGCCTTCCCGAACTCGCCCGCCACCGCCTTCTCCTTCTGGAGGAACGCGGCGATCTCCTTCTGGTAGTCGGCGGCGGCCGGCACCTTCCCGGCCGGCTCGGCGGTGATCAGGATGCCGGACCCGCGCGCGTGGTCGAGCGTCACCTGCTTCCCCTGCACCGCCCCGACCCGCCAGCCCCGCGGGTACAGGAACCGAACCCCCAGCCGCCCGTCGTCGTACAGCAGCAGGGTGTTCTCCGCCGTCGGCTTCAGCTCGACCCCGGCGAGGGCCGCGTCCGCCAGGTCGGCCGGCGGCTTCGCCAGCGGGGTCCGGGTCATCGCGAACTGGCCCTCGATCCGCCCGGTGGTGTTCCCCGACCCGTCGAGCAGCTCGTGCGTCCCCTTGATCGACAGGTAGGTGAGGAACCCGGCGTCCAGGTCGAAGTACGCCGTCCCGTCCAGCACCTGGCGGTTCGGCCCGTCCTCGTTCACCCCCTTGATCGTCCCCGACACCTTCAGCCGGGCCACCCGCCTCCCGCCGACCTCCGTCACCCCGACGAGCTCGACCGTGACCTCCCCCTCGTCCACCTTCTCCATGTCGGTCAGTTCGGCGACGGCGGCCGCCGACGCCCGCCACGTCTGGCCCTTCCGCACCGCCCCCGGCGGGAGGAGCCCCGGCACCACCGACGGGTTAAACACGTCCGTCCGGACCACGTCGATCTCGCCCCAGGTGAGCGGCCCGTCCGGCGAGAACGGCGCCCGCCGGCCGTCCGATTTCACGACGACCATCCGGCGGACCGACGGGCGGATCCCGGCGTCCTGCGCCACCTCCCCGAGCCGCCGGGCGAACTCGACCTCGCGGTACGCCCGGACGGCCTTCAGGTCCCCCGCCGCGTCGGCCGGCAGGACCCGCTCCTCGTACGTCACGCGGCTGGCGCCGGTGAGCGGGACGACCTCGGCCGCCTTCCCCTTCGGCCCGGGGACGGCGAGCTTCCCGGTCAACCGCACGGAAACCTCGACCTTCGACGTGTGCCCCGGGTCGAACTTCTCGACCAGGCGGACCGCGTCTTGGGCGGTGGAGGTGCCCGCCCAGACGAGAAGCGCCAGCACGGGAATAACGGTCCGACCGGGGGTGTCTGCTCGCATGGCGGTTTACCGGGTTTACTGGAGCGCGGCCGTCCCGGCCGCGGCCTTCCGGTGCGGCCGGGACGGCCGCGCTCCAGGTGAAAACGCCCGGCATTGTAACGGGAAGCCGGCTTCCCCCTGGCGCAAACTTGAGCGAAACCCACATTCTTCTTCCGGCGGCCACAAAATGTGTGGAATAGTTAGGTTGCGGTGAGTTTGTCCGGTTCATGGGGTGGCTGCCATTTTGCCGTGCGGATTGCAACAAGGAAGTGCAGGACTGGAAAAGTGACCTTCACGGACGGATGCGATCCGGGCCGTTTCGTAACGCGACGGTGACAAGGACCCAAACAGACCTCGACCGAAATCGTTGTCCGGGTGGACGAAAGGACGAAGCGGTCGGAATCCCGAGCGCGGCGGCGGGGCGTGGCAATGGACTTGCTGTGAGTTCGTCCGCACCTACGCGGCCCACCGAACGAGCCCGCCGAGTCGGACTTCACCCGTCGAGAACGCCTGAAAGTCTTGTCCGGTCGATTCGTCGGCTCTGTGGGATTGTGCCGAGAGTGAACCCTTGTCCGGACGGGTGTATCCAACTGGGTGGCCGGACACAAGAGGGATCTGATGGGGCGGCCCGGAAAGAGTTCGGATCCGGTAAGTCCGACCGCTACCGCCTGTATCTCGTGGTGTCGAAAGACGTACCAAGCCGGTGCGAATACCTGACAGGGGTCGAACAGCTGACACCCGGGCGTCGGGGTGACCCGAGTCCGGTGCCGACAGGGGCGGGCGCGGCCCGCGGCCGGGAGGAACCGGTGAGCGCGTTCAAGACCACAGCCCTGAGGGAGCTGGCCGAGCAGCAGACCCGGTACGCCCCGCCGGCGCGCCGCCAGGCCCAGGTCGCGGCCGCCCTGCGGCTGTTATCGGAGGTGGAGCCGGGCCGGGAGTACCCGTACCAGTACGTCTGCTTCCGGCTGACCGAGTTCCGGTCGGACGCCCACCCGGACCTGCTGGTCCCGGGGTCCGACCTGCGGCACGACCTGGTGCTGTGGGCCCGCCGCGTCGGGCGGTCGGTCCCGGCCCTGCCGATCGAGCAGGCGGTCGAGCCGATGCTCACCCTGGACGAGGTGAGCCGGAAGTTCCGGGTGTCGACCAAGACCGTCTCCCGGTGGCGGGTGAAGGGGCTGGCGGCCCGGCGGGTGAAGGTGAACGGGCGGAGCCAGCTCGGGTTCCCGGCGGCGGCGGTCGAGCGGTTCGTCGCCGAGCACGCCGCCCTGGTCGAGAAGGGGGCGCGGTTCAGCCACCTGACGGACGCGGAGAAGGACGACATTCTCCGACTGGCCCGCGAGTTGCGGGACTCCGGGATGACGCTCACGGACGCGAGCCGGCGGATCGCCGGGCGGCTGGGGCGGAGCCCGGAGGCGGTGCGGTATACGATCAAGAACTTCGACCGGGGTCACCCGGACCACGCCCTGTTCCCGGCCGCCGCCGGCCCGCTGTCGGCGGCGGCCAAGGAGCAGATGGTCCAGGCCAAGCAGGAGCTCGACCTGGCCCGGGAGCGGGCCAAGGTCACGGGAGACGCCGTGGAGGATACCGTGGACACCATTGCCAAGCGATTCAACCGCACCCGGTCGAGCATGTACCGGGTCGTGAACGAGGTGCGGGCGAAGGAACTCGTCCGGACGCCGGTCGACTACATCTACAACCCGGAGTTCGACGACCCGGCCCGGGAGCCGGAGATCCTGGCCGAGATGCCGGGGCGGGACGAGTTCGAGGCGAAGCGGGCCGGCAAGGCCCCGCCGAAGGACGTGCCCCCGCAGATGGCCCACCTGTACGAGTGGCCGCTGCTCACGAAGGAGCAGGAGCAGCACGTGTTCCGGAAGATGAACTTCCTGAAGCACAAGCTGCAGAAGTTCCAGGACGACATCGACCCGGCCCGGGCGCGGGTCCAGGACATCCTGCGGATCGACGAGTTCCGGGACGGCATCCGCGAGTGCCGGGACCTGCTCATCAGCTGCAACCAGCGGCTGGTGTACAACAACGCGAAGAAGCACCTCGGGCCGCTGGAGAGCATCGACGACCTGGTGAGCGACGGGAACCTGTCGCTGATGCGGGCGGTCGAGAAGTTCGACTACGGCCGGGGGAACAAGTTCTCGACGTACGCCACCTGGGCGATCATCAAGAACTTCGCCCGGTCGATCCCGGACGCGAAGACCCACCGGTCGCGGTACATGACCGGGCACGACGAGCTGTTCGAGGCGAAGGCGGACGTGCGGACGGACGAGGGCGAGGTGCTGGCCGCGGCCGACGCGGCGAAGGCCCGGGTCGCCCGGCTGCTGAACCACCTGGACGCCCGGACCCGCGAGGTGATCCGGATGCGGACCGGGCTGGACGGGAGCGAGGAGATGACGCTGGAGCAGATCGGCCAGCACTTCGGGATCACGAAGGAGCGGGTGCGGCAGATCAACGTCCGCGGGATGAAGCAACTGCGGGAGTGGGCGGCGAAGGAGAACGTCGAGGCCCCGTGACCCAGATAGCCCCGGGTTTACCCGGGGTCCGGAACAACCCCACCGCCCGCCGGCCCCCCGGCGGGCGGTGCGCGTTCCTGGACCGCGGCCGTCCCGGCCGCTGCTACGCATCGCAAGCGGCCGAGACGGCCGCGGTCCAGGCAATCACGCGAACGCCAGCTCCACCCGCCCGAGGCGGCCGAAGTCGGCGGCGAGGCGGTCGCCGGGCTGCGCCAGGTACACGCCGGTGGTCAGCCCGGTCGTCACCTTGTCCCCGCGGGACAGCTTCAGTCCGTACCGCGGCAGCTCGTTCGCCAGCCACGCCAGGACGTTCAGCGGGTTTCCCAACACCGCCGCCCCGCTGCCGGTGAGGGGGGGCCCGCCGTTGACGGTCAGGGCGGTCGGGTGGCGGGCCAGGTCGAGGTCGCGCCAGTCGGCGACCGGGTCGCCCTCGACCCACGCCCCGTGGATGGCGTTGTCGGCCAGGAGCGACGGGGCGCCGACCGCCTGCCAGTCGTGGTACCGGTGGTCGACGATCTCGATCGACGGGATGACCGCCCCGACGTGGGCGGCGATCGTGTCGGCGGAGTGCGGCCCGGGCGGCACGTCGGCGGCCATCTCGAACCCGAACTCGGCCTCGGCGCAACGGACGGTGAAGCCGCCGGCCGGCAGGGTCGCGGGGCCGCGGCGGGTGGAGTGCGACAGGAGCACGCCGAAGAACGGGGCGTCGACGCCGAGGGCGCGCTGGGCGAGCTCGCTGGTGCAGGCGATCTTGTACCCGACCGGCCGGCCGCCGTGCCGGTCGAGGAGCTTCCGCACGAGGAGCGCCTGGACCGCGTACCCCTCGGCGAGGGACCGCGGGACGAGGTCCGCCGGCAGGTGCGGGACGCGCCGCGGGTGGGCGCGCAGGTCGGCCAGGTAGTCGGCCGCCGCGGCGGTGCGGTCCATGGTGGGTGCCTCTGCCGGCGAACGCGGCCGGCTGTCTCGGTCGGTGGCTTCCCCTCACCCGGCCGGCGAGGCGCCGGCCGACCTCTCCCCAGCGGGGAGAGGTGGGGGCGGTTGCCGCCCTCGGGAGGTTACCGACCCGGGTAGCTCAACGCGACGGCCGGCGACCCCCACCTCTCCCCGCTGGGGAGAGGTCGCCGCCGGCGCCTCGCCGGCGGCGGGTGAGGGGCACCACCTCCACGGATCACCCGACCACCTCGCCCCTCACGGTCCAATACTCTACCCGACCCGGGGTCACTTGTCCGCCCGGAACTGGAGCACCCCCATCCCCTCCGGCCGCGGGGCGTCGTCGGCCGGCCCGCTCCACGCCTGCAGCCCCTTCCCCGGCACCACCCGCGACACGTTCGCCGCCCACGCCCGGCCGTGCGACGGCCTGTCCCCGGTCAGCTCCGAAAGCGGGATTGCCAGCTCCACCGACCACCCGGCGTCCGTCGCGTGGGACGCCGCGAAGTACTTCGGGTTCCACCCCTTGTCGCCCCAGCAGTCCTCGGCCAGGCACCCGCGGTGGTCCACCTGGAACCGGTAGTACGTCTGGTAGTCCCGGTCCAGGTCCAGCAGGATGTCGACCCGGTCGCGGCCGGCGAGGTCGGCGTCGCGGGTCCGCTTCGCCACCGGCTCCGCCCCCGCCCCGGCCGGGTGGGAACACGTCACCGCGACGTACAGGAACTGGTCGTCGTAGGCGAACCGGGCCTCCGTCGTGTACGCCGCCCCGAACGCCTTCACCTCGTCCGGCTTGTCCGCGGCCGACGCCCGCACCGCGAGCGGCAGCGGCTTCGCGTCCTTCCAACAGGCGTCGTCCGTCTTGCCGTCGAGGAGCGGCCGGGTGTCGGCGTGGCGGCACTGCCCGACCGGCTTCGGCGGGGCGGCGAACACCTCCCGCTCGACCATCCACAGCTCGGCCGCGAGGCAGTCGCGCCACGGGTCGGCGCCGGGGGCCTGCGGGGCCGCCCCGGGGGTGTTCTTGAAGTAGTCGCGGACGAAGGTGATGGCGTCGGCGTGCCGCCCGACCTGCCGCCGGGCCGCCAGGAAGCAGAGCCACGCGGCCGGGTCGCGGGCGTGGACCGGGCCGAACGCAGTCAGCTTCCCCTCCAGCTCCAGGCACGCCTGGTGCCACTTCAGCGCCGCCTCCGGGCTGGTCACCCGGTACCGGTCCGACTGGGTCACCGGGGCGGCCGCGTTCCGGACGCCGCCGGCCGGGTCGACCTTCGCGCCCCCGCCGGTCGGGGCGAAGGTCGCGGTGGTGAGCGTCACCGTCTGGGACAACTCGGTCCGCCGCCGGGCCTCGGAACTGGCGTGGTACCGGGTCATCCACCGGTATCCCTCGATCGCCAGCGGGTGCCCGGGGTACTGGGCCGCCAAGAGCCCGTACACCTCCCGGGCTTCGGCCCACTTCCCGTCGCGGACGAGCCGGGCGGCGACCGCGTGGGCGGTCCGGGCGGCGGTGTCGTCCGGCATCCGCTTCAGCTCGGCCCCGAGCGCCGCCAGGATCTTGTCCGCCCCGGCCACCTCCAGGTCGGTCACGGACGCCAGACCTTCGAGCCGGCGCCGCGCCTGGGCCGCCTCGCGCCGCTCCTCGGCGTCCGCCGGGTCGGCGGCGACCGCGCCGGCCGGGCGGCGGGCGGCCCCGCCGCGGGCCAGCACCACCCCGTCCATCAGGGCGGCGTGCTTTTCCGCCCCGTCGAGCCGGTGGGCGACCAGGGTGAAGCACCGGCGGTCGGTCACGGCCGCGTCGTCGGCCAGGACGCGGGTGGCCGGCTCGGCGAAGTCGCGCGGCGAGTCGCCGAGGGCCGGCACGAACACCGAGTGGTCGAGCTTCACCTGGGCCGCCTTCGGGTCCGCGGCCGGGGCGTACAGCTTCTTCGCCGCCCACGGCTTCAGCCCGAGCACGGTGACCTGTTCCGGGAAGCAGGTCGCGTCGGCGGCCTGCTTGAACGCCTCCTTGGCGGCGTGCAGGGCGACCGCGTCGGCCGCGGTCCCGCCGGCGGCCGCGTCGGCGACGATCACCTCAGGCTGCCACGTCCGGATGGCGAGGACGGCCTGGCGGAGGAGGTGGTCGGCCGCCTTCCCGCCGTGGGCCCGGTCCCACGCCGCGACCAACTCGCGGGGCGGGAGCCCGGCCGCGTGCGCCGCCACCGGGAACGCCCACCCGACCTCGCCGACCGCCCCGCCGGCCAGCCGCAGCGCCTGCCGCGCCCGGTCCGCGTCCCCGGCCCGCCGCGGGTCGCTCGTCGCCGGGTCGGCCGACATCAGCCCGACCGCCGCGACCAGGTAGCCGTCACCGGCCCCGAGCGCGGCGACCGCGTCGAGCGGGGCCGACCGGGCCGACGCGTGCAGGCACAGGACCGCCGCCCGCTGCCCGCCGGTCCGCTTCACGGCCCACGTCTTCCCACCGTCGGCCGTGCCGAAGATGCACCCCAGGTCGCCGACCGCGAACCCGACCTTCTCGTCGACGAAGCACATCCCGTTGACCGGGACCGGGAGTTCGAGCTTCTGCGTCTCCCAGGTCTTCCCGGCGTCCGCGGAATGGAGCACAAAGCCGCCCGGCCGGCCGGCGACCCAGACGTGGGTGCCGACCGCGGCGACCGCCCGGAAGTCGCACGCCGCCAGCGCCGCCGGCGGCAGCCCGAGGTCCACGAACCCCCACGACTTCCCGAGGTCGCCCGACATGAGGACGGCCCCGCCGTCCCCGACCGCGAACGCGATCGGGAGCTTTGCCTGGTGCCGCTCGGTCACCGCGACCGCGTGCAGGCTGCGGCCGGCGAGCGGGTCCAGCTCCGCCTCGCGGTACCGGGCGTCGACCGCCGTCCCCTTCGCCCCGACCTCGACCGCGACGGTCCCGAGCCGGCCCCACGACCCGGCCACCACCCCGACCGGGGTCTTCGTCCCGGGGAAGAAGTCGGCCGACCGGCACGACGGGAGCCGCACCCCGGGGGCCGGCTTCCAGGTGCGGCCGCCGTCGGCGGTGGCGAACAGCCCGGACGGGAAGGCGTCGGTCCCGTCCCCGCACAGGAACCCGGCCTTGTCGTCGAAGAACCGGACGGCGTGCAGCCCGGGGAGGGCGTTCACCCCGACCTCGTCCCAGGTCATCCCGCCGTCGGTGGTGCGGAGCAGCACCCCGACCGACGCCCCGCCGCACGGGGTTTCGAGCCGGCCGACCGCCCACCCGGCGTACGGGGTGAGGAAGTGGAGCCCGCGGAGGCTGGCCCGGGTGCCGGTCTTCTGCCGCTCCCACGTCTTCCCGCCGTCGATCGTGTGCCAGACGACCCCGTCGTCCCCGGCCGCCCACCCCTCGGTCGGGTCGACGAACTGGACGGCGTGGACGGCGGCGTCGGCGAACGGGACGGGGGGCGCGGCCGGGGCGGGGGCGGCCAGGCCGGCGAGGACCGCGGCCGCGGCCGGGAGCCGGAGGTGTCGCATGCCATCTCCTCGGGGGACGCGGGCGTTCGGGCGGCCGGGGAGATACGGGAAGGCGGCGGGAAGTGCCAGACGAGTTTTTCCTGGAACCGCCGGCCGGGGCGGTCTACGCTACCCGAAACCCGCCATCCCCACCGGGGGCCGACCGATGCGCGACGACGACCGGGACGACCGCGACGACGACCGGGGCCGCGACCGCAGGCGGCCCCGGCGGCGGGACCGGTACGACGAGGACGACGACTTCGACTACGACCCGCGGGGCCGGCGGCGGGCGGCCGCGGACGCCGGACAGAGCAACGTCGCCGGGCTGACGCTGGGGATCATCGGCCTGGTGTTCGGGACCGTGGCCCTGCTGGTGTCGTTCATCCCGTGCTTCGGGTACTACGCCCTGTTCCCCGGCATCGTCGCCGTGATCCTGTCCGCGGTCGGGCTGCTCCTGTCGGTCCGGGAGAAGGGCCTGCCGATCGTCGCGCTGGTCGTCGGGCTCTGCTCGGTCGGGGTCGCGTACTGGCAGGGGACGCGGATCGACGCGGCGAAGGAGGCGGGCCAGAAGGCGCTCGACGACGTGAAGGAGTGGCAGCGGCAGGAGTTGGAGCGGCAGCGGCAGAACCCGAACAACAGGCCGATCCAGCCGTGAGCCGGGGCGGCGAGGCGCGGCTCGGACCGCCGGTCTACCCGGCCGTGAACCGGGCGTTCCTGCTCGTGTTCGTCGGCGGGCTGCTGGCCGTCGCGGCGCTGGAGGTGACCCCGGCCCGCACCGTCCGGGAGAAGCTGACCGGGCGGGAGCTGCCGGCGACGTGCGCCCACCTCGCCGCCGGCGGCGGGCCGTGCCCGTCGTGCGGCCTGACCCGATCGCTCGTCGCCGCCGCCCACGGCGACTTCGCGGCGTCACGTCACTTCCACCCGGCCGGGATGCCGGTCCTGGCGATGCTCGTAGGCCAGTGCCTGATGCGGGTCGCGTTCCTGTGGCCGCGGCTGCGGCGGCCGCGGCTCGACCTGGTCGTGAGTGCGGGCATGGCGGCCGCGTTCGCGGTGCTCGTCAACGGCTGAGGCCGCACCCGGTGGGGTGCGGCCTCGGCGGTCTCACTGCTTGCGATCCTTTTTCGGCTCACCCTTGGGCGGCGGCCCCTTCGGTTCGACCTTGGGCGGCGGGGGTTGCACCTTCGGCTGGGGGGGCGGAGGAGCCGGTTGCACCTTGGGCGCGGGTGGCGGGGGGGCCGGCTGCGGTCGCGGCTCCACCTTCGGTTGGGGCGGTGGCACCGGGGCCGGCGGCTTCGGCTCGACCTTCGGCGGCGGCGGCGGGACCGGCACCGGCTGCGGCTTCGGTTCCACCTTGGGCGGCGGCACCGGGATCGGCCTCGGCTCCACCTTCGGCTGGGGCGGCGGCACGGGGGCCGGCGGCTTCGGCTCGACCTTCGGCGGCTGAGGCGGGGGCAGCTTCGGCTCCAGCTTCGGCGGCGGAACCGGGATCAGCGGCGGCTTCGGCTCGACCTTCGGCCGAACCGGCACCGGCGGCTGCTTCGGCTCGACCTTCGGCGGCGCCGGGTCGACCTTCGGAATCTTCGGCTCGGCCTTCGGCGGGACCGGCTCCAGCTTCGGCAGCTTGGGCGGCTCGGCCTTCGGCAGCGGCACCGGGTCCGTCTTCGGCGGCAGCTTCGGCTCGACCTTCGGCGGCAGCTTCGGCTCGGCCTTGGGCTCCACCTTCGGCGGAAGTTTCGGTTCCGCCTTGGGCTCGACCTTCGGCGGCAGCTTGGGCTCCACCTTCGGCAGCGGCTCGAGCTTCGGGTCAACCTTCGGCGGCAGCTTGGGCTCCACCTTCGGATCGACCTTCGGAAGCGGCTCCACCTTGGGCGGCAGCTTGGGATCGACCTTCGGCAGAGGCTCGACCTTCGGCGGGAGCTTGGGCTCCGCCTTCGGTTCAACCTTCGGCGGCAGCTTGGGATCGACCTTCGGGAGCGGCTCGACCTTCGGCTCGCCCTTGGGATCGACCTTCGGCTCGCCCTTGGGATCGACCTTCGGCTGCTTCGGCTCGACCTTCGGTTCGCCCTTCGGGTCCACCTTCGGCGGCAGCTTGGGGTCGACCTTCGGATCGACCTTCGGCGGGAGCTTCGGGTCCACCTTCGGGAGCGGCTCGACCTTCGGGTCGAGCTTCGGCCGCTTCGGCTCGACCTTCGGGTCCGGCGGCAGGTCGACCTTCGGGGTCGGCTTGAGCTCGACCCGCGGGGCCGGCTGCGGGGTCGGGTCGACCCGGGTCGCCGCCTTCAGGTCCCGGACCGGGTTCGCCGGCGGGGCCTTCTTCTCGTCCTTGTCCCGCACCTGCGCCCGGGCCACCACCTCCTTCGGCACGTCCAGCCGCAGCGTCTGCGGGGCGACCTCCACCCCCTTCGCGGCCGGCCTGGCCTGGGCGACCGCCGTGTTCTCCAGCTTCGCCCGCTGGGCCCCGACCTCGCGCAGCTGCCGGGCCGCCTGGGCGTCGTCCCGCCGCACCTGGGCCGCGATCGGCTGGATCCGCGCCTCCGGCTGGAGGTCCTTCGCCACCCGGGCCGGGGCCAGCATCGCCACGTCCGTCACGTTCCGGTTGTTCACCGTCACGTTGTTGTTCACCACCGTCACGTTGTTCGTCACGTTCGTCACGTTGGTGGTGACGGCGTTGACGTTGGTGATCCGGTTGATGACGGTGTTCTGCTGCACCAGGTTGACCGGCGGGCGGGCGACCACCCCGCGGAACCGGCCGTCGTACAGGTTGCCGATCCCGACCGACCACGTCGGGGTGTTCCGGTACGCCACCGAGTAGTAGCTCCACAGCGGGTCGAACCGCCGGCCGCCGCCGAACCCGACCGCGAACCCGCCGCCCCGGCCGACGGTCCCGCACCACGGGTTGAACCCGACGGCCGCGTGCCGCTCCCCGAAGTAGTCGCCGAAGTAGTAGTTCCCCCACCCGCGGCGGACGAACAGGGCCCCGACCATCGCCGGCTCGCTGACCACGTAGGCGGGGGTGTAGACGAACGCCGGCCGGGCGAACACCGGGCGCGGGAAGTAGACCGGGGCGTACAGCACCCCGCGGGTCGCCAGCGGGTAGTCCCAGTACCCGTCGACGTACACGTACCCGAGCGGGGACCACCGGTAGTGGGCCGGCACCCACACCCACCCGACCCGGTGCTCGACCCAGAACCCGGGCCGCCACACGTACTTGGCCCGGTACACCCAGCACCCGGGGACGTAGAAGCTGGTCTGCGTCGGGGGCGGGACGTTCGGCCCGATGTCGACCGGGTCCGGCGGCGGCGGGAGGTACTGGAGCTCCGGCTGCGGGGCCTGGCCGGGCTGCACCGGGGCCGGCTCCTGGAAGAACCCCGGGGCCCACTGCCACCCGCCCCGGACCTCGCGCCACGACCCCGGCACCCACAGCCGGCCGGGCGGGACGTTCCGCCAGAACCCGCTGATCCAGATGTACCGGTCGGCGTCGTCGTCCCAGTGCCAGTACCCGGGGATGAACTGGACGTTGTCGCCCTCCGGCTTCTGCTCCGGCGGCAGCTCCTCGATCGGCTCCGGCGGCCGCTCCGGCACGACCGGGGTGGCGGCCGGGGCCTCGGCGGTGGCGGCGTACGCCTCGTGGACCGGGCCGCGGGCCAGCACCTCCGGCTCGTCGCCGTCGGCCGGGGCCGGCTGACCGCCCGGCGGCGGCAGGGCCGGAATCGGCTCCGGTTGGGCCGGGACGACGCCGGCGGTCAGGACCAGGGCGAGGCCGAGGAAGGTCGCTACCGGGATGAGTTTGGGGAGGCGGGATGACATCGGGAGGCACCTCACGGCAGGTGAGCTGGGGGCGTCACCGAACGTAGGGGGTTGCAAACCTTGCGCCGGGAATTTTCCCGTCCGGCGCGGCACAGAAGTGTACACGAGGCGGGGGCGGTGTGGGAATCCGAGCCCGGGCGCGAGCGCGGGTCCGTCTCACACCCCCGCTCGCGCCCGGGCTCGGACGGGCAGAGGTATTCATGGCGGGTGAACGCGGGCATGGTCTGGTCGGGCGCGGCCCGCTGGGGGCGTGGTACCTGGCCGGGTGCGGCTTGGTCGCCGCGACCCTCTGGGGCCACCTCGCCTGGTTCGGGTGGGGGCCGGCCGCCTTGCTCCAGGTCGGTGAGGTGTCGCCGGCCCGCGGGCGGATCGAGCGGGAACTCGGGACGATCACCCTCGCCCCGACCCAGGGCCACGACGGGAAGTACTTCTACCTCATCGCCCGGTGTCCGTGGCCGGCCGCGGCCGACCCGGAGCTGCTCGACGGGCTCCAGGACCCGGGATACCGGTACGCCCGGCCGCTGTACCCGCTCCTCGCCGGCCTCGGCGGCACCCTCCCCCCGCGGGCGACGGTCGCCGGCCTCCTCGCCGTGCAGGTCCTGGCCGGCGGGCTGCTCGTCGCCGCGACCGTCGCCCTCGCCCGCCGCAACCGCCTCCCGACCCTGGCCGTCGCGGTCGGGCTGTCGAACCCCGGCGTCTACTCCTCGGCGGTGCTCCTGACGAGTGACCTGTTGGCGTTCGCCCTGGCCCTGGCCGGGCTGGCGGCGTGGCAGCGCGGGCGGACCGGGGTCGGGGTGGTGCTGTTCGCCGCCGCCGCCCTGGCGAAGGAGTATTATGCCCTGACCCCGCTCGCCCTGGCCGCGGCGACGGCCCGGGACCGGCCCGGCCCGGCCGCGGCCGTCGGGCTGCTGCCGCTCCTCCCGATCCTGGCGTGGAAGGCGGTCGTCGCGTGGGCGGTGGGGGTCGGCGAGGGGGCGGGGAACTTCTCGTGGCCCGGGGCGGGGGCGGTCGCGGCGGCTCCGGGTTGGACCAACCCGTACCACGGGGCGCTGGCGGTCGCACTGGTCGTGGTCAGCCTGGCCGCGGTAGTGCGGGCCGGGCGGACGGTGCCGCGGTGGCAGTGCCTGGTGTGGGGCGTGCTCGGGGCGGTCACGGCGCGGGTGGTGTGGGCCGACCCGGCCGACCTGCTCCGGGTGGTCTGCCCGGCGTGGTGGTTCGCGGTCTGGTGCTGGTGGCCCGACCGGCGGTGAGGAGCGGAGATGCCGGACTGGCTCGCGTCCCGTCTGCCGGACGGGTGGACCGGGTGGCACCTGGCGGCCGCGACCGTCGCCTTCGCGGTCGCCTCGGCCGTCGTCAGCCTGGTGGCGGTCGGGTACGTCCTGACCCGGCTGCCGGCGGACTACTTCGTGAACCCGGCGGCGCGCCGCCCGATCGACCGCCACCCGGTGCTGAAGCTGGTGCTGGTCGTCGTGCGGAACCTGTTCGGGTGGTTCCTGATCGCGCTGGGGGTGCTGCTGTCGCTGCCCGGGGTGCCGGGCCAGGGGGTGCTGACGATCCTGATGGGGGTGATGCTGATCGACTTCCCGGGGAAGCACCGGGCGGAGCGGTGGCTGCTCACCCGCCGCGGGGTGCTGGCCGGGGTGAACGCCCTGCGGGCCCGGGCGGGTCGGCCGCCTCTGGAAGTGCAGAGGGCAGAAGACCCGAGCGCCGGGTCCTCGTCTGCCCTCTGAGCCGCTTTCGGCGTTGCGCGCAACGCCGCAAGCGGCGGGCGCTCTACCCCTCGCCCCCGATCATCGCGGTGACGTTGATCGGGATGTTCGACGGCATCAGCAGGAACGTCGGCAGGATCGGGCGGTAGCTGCCGTCGATGGTCACCGCCAGCCGGTCCGGGAACGGGGCCGAGTTCCACGGGACGGCGTTCGGGTCGGCCGGGTCGAACGGGTCCGGGTAGGCCGTCGTGCTCAGGCTCTTCGGCCGGACCACCGGCGGGTCGAGGGTCAGCCCGACCGGGTCGACGGCGTACACCGCCACCCGGAACCCGTCGATGTTCCCCTGCGTCCCGCCCATCCGGTCCCGGGTGTACGCCCGGATCGACCGGAACGTCTTCCCGGCCCCGTCGGTGAAGTCGACCGACGGGAAGTCGGCCGGCTTGTCGGTGTTCACCGACGCGTACCGGGCCCCCTCCCGGGCGGCGTTGTTGGTCACGTGCAGGACCAGCAGGAACCGGCAGTACTCGAACATCCCGAACAGCAGGAGCAGGAAGACGGAGAGCACCAGGGCGCTCTCGACGATCGTCATGCCCCTCCGGGCCGGGGCCTTGCGGCGGACGAGCACGGGTCGGCCTCCTTCACCACGTCGGGAAGGTAGCAGGCACACTCCGTGTGCCGTCCGCTCGGCGTGGGGAGGAGCGGACGGCACACGGAGTGTGCCTGCTACTCTCACCACGTCGGCAGGGCGGTGTTCACCACGAACGACTCGTCGGTCAGGATCCGCCAGGTGGCGGTGAACTCCACGTTGGCCGGGCGGAGGAGCCCGAGGCTGGTCCACCGCACCCGCTCCCACGGGACGGACACGCGGACGGTGAACACCTGCCCCTTCTCCCCCCAGCACGGCTCGGTCGGCATGCTCCCGACCGGCCACGCCGTCCCCATCGGGTCGACCCCGGGGATCGGGACGTACGCCGTCGCCCGCCCGGTCTGGAAGGCGAACTCCACCGTCACGTCCGCGTCGGCCAGGGTGGTCAGCCCGGCCGCCCGGAGGTAGTTCAGGACCGCCTCCCGGACGCTCGGGGTGCCGGTCGCCGTCTTGATCTGGATCTGGGTCCCGTCGGACCGGATGGTGAACCCCTGGCCGGCCAGCCGGGCCCCCTCCCGGGCGCTGTTGGCCACCACCTGCTGGACGTGGATCAGCCGCCCGACCTCCCAGATGGCGATGATCAGCGGGACCATGAACAGCAGGGTGACGAACGCGAGCTCGACGGCCGCGACCCCGGGGCGGGGGGCCGGGCGGGTGCGGAGGCGCATGGCGGACCCCTTCCGTGTCCGGTGGTTCCGGGCCAGGCCCCGCGGCGGGCGGCGCGGGGTGGTGGCCCGCCGAACCGTAGGACGCCCGGCCCGCCGGAGCCACCGCCCGGCCCGGATTCCGAACCCCTGCCCCCCGCCCGGTGTCCGAAACCCGGCCGCCGCGTCGGCCGGCGCAAACCCGTGCCATCACGGAGAAATTATCTGGCGAATAATTTTGTCCCCCGGGCCGCAATTGTGATCTATACTCTCCGCCGTACCGGCCTCACCCGTGCCCCCCGCCCCGATGCCCCCCCCCACCACCGTCGACGAACTCCTCGACCGGGTCCGCCGGAGCGGGATCGTCTCGGCCACCCGGCTGGAGAGGTTCCTGTCCGCCCAGCGGGCGGCCGGGCACACCCCGGCCACCCCGGCCGACCTGCTCGGCCGGCTCGCCGCCGCCGGGCTGATCACCCGGTTCCACGCGGAGAAGCTGGCGGCCGGGAAGTACCGCGGGTTCCAGCTCGGCAGCTACCTCGTCCTGGACCAGATCGGCAGCGGCGGGATGGGCCAGGTGTACCTGGCCGAGCACGTCAACCTCCGCCGGCTGGTCGCCCTGAAGGTGCTGCCGCCGCAGGCGTTCGAGGACGCGGTGTCGCGGGAGCGGTTCTTCCGCGAGGCCCGGGCGGCCGGCGCCCTGGACCACCCGAACGTGGTCCGGGTGTTCGACCTGTGCCAGGACGGGAAGCTCCTGTTCCTGGTGATGGAGTACGTCGACGGGGTGAGCCTGCAGGCGGTGGTCGGGCGGCACGGGCCGCTGCCCGTCGGGGCGGCCTGCCACTACGCCCGGCAGGTGGCGTTCGGGCTGCAGCACGCCCACGACCTGGGGATGGTCCACCGGGACATCAAGCCGGCCAACCTGCTCCTGGACCGGGCCGGGGTGGTGAAGATCCTCGACCTCGGGCTGGTCCGGTCGGAGGCGGACGCGGACAGCGGGCTGACCAACCGGGTCGACGGCAAGACCATCCTCGGGACGGCCGACTACCTCGCCCCCGAGCAGGCGGTGGACAGCAGCAAGGTGGACATCCGGGCCGACCTGTACAGCCTCGGGGCGACGCTGTACTTCCTGCTCGCCGGCCGGCCGCTGTTCCCGGACGGGCGGACGGCCCAGAAGCTGGTGTGGCAGCAGATCAAGGAGCCGGACCCGGTCGACCGGGTCCGCCCGGGGGTGCCGCCGGGGCTGACCGCGGTCGTCCACCGGCTGCTGGCGAAGAAGCCGGCGGGCCGGTACCAGACGCCGGCCGAGGTGTTCGACGCCCTGGCCCCGTTCGTCCCGGAGGAGCTGCCCCCGCCGGACCCGGCCTGGCTCCCGAACCCGTCCGGCCGGGCGGCGTTCGCCCGGCCCGCGGGGCGGGCCGCCGGGTCGGCGTCGCGGGTGGTGGAGGCGGCGATGCGGGGGGCGTCGTCGGCCACCCGGCCGGGGCTGGGGGCCGGGTCCCCGACCGTGGCCGAGGCGGACGAGGTGACCCTGACCGCCCCGGAGCGGCCCGGCGCCGACCTCCTCCCCGTCCCGGGCGATACCGAGCGGGTCGTCATCCGGGACACCCGCCCGGCGACCCCGCTGCCGCCCGACCCGGCCCCGCCGCCGACCGCCGCCCGCGCCGCCGACCCGACGGCCGTCATCACCGCCCTGTCCGTCGCGCTGGTGCTGGCCCTCCTCGGGATCGTCGTGCTGCTGATCCGCGGGTAGCGTCCGCCGCTTGCGGCGAGGCACCACCCGCCTCACCGCACCGCCAGTTGCACCAGCACCAGCACCAGCAGCCCGACGCTGATCACCCCGTTGACGTGGAAGAACGCCCGGTTCACCCGGGTCAGGTCGTCCGGCCGGACCAGCCGGTGCTCGTACACCAGCAGCGCCCCGACCGGGACGAGCCCGGCCAGGTACACCGCCCCGAGGTGCGGGGTCGCCAGCGGCAGCGCCGCGAGCAGCCCGAACATCACCGCGTGGCACCCGGCCGCCACCCGCAGCGAGGCCGGGACGCCGAGGCGCACCGGGACGCTGTGCAGCCCCTCGGCCCGGTCGAAGTCGGCGTCCTGGCAGGCGTACAGGATGTCGAACCCGGCGACCCAGAACCCGACCGCCGCCCCGAGCAGGGCCGGCGCCGCGAGGTCGGTCAGCCCCTTCACGGCGATCCAGGCGGCGACCGGGGCGAGCATCAGGGCGGCCCCGAGCCAGAAGTGGGCGAGGCTGGTGAACCGCTTCGCCAGCGAGTACCCGAGGAGGAACGCGAGGACCGGCCCGGCCAGGACCAGCGGCCACGGGTTCGGCGGGTCGCGGTACACGAACAGCAGGGTGGAGGCGACGAACCCGGCGGCGCACGCGGCGGTGAACGCCCAGACGGCGGCGGCGGAGAGGGTGCCGGCCGGGAGGTGGCGGGCGGCGGTGCGGGGGTTCCTGGCGTCGAGGCGGCGGTCGGCGAGGCGGTTGAACGCCATCGCGGCGGTGCGGGCGAACACCATGCACAGGAGGATGCCGGCCAGGTCGGCCCGCCGGAACGGCTCGTCGGCCCACGCCAGCGCCGCCGCCAGGAGCGCGAACGGCAGGGCGAACACGGTGTGGCTGAACCGGACCAGTTCGAGCAGCTTCCGCACGGGCGTGGGCCTTTCCTGGACCGCGGCCGTCCCGGCCGCACGTCTGCCGCCCGGTCGGCTCCGGTGGAGCCCCGGAGCCTCCCGAACGCGATACCGGCGGCCGGGACGGCCGCGGTCCAGGAATTAAACCGCACCGGAGTCTACCCGGGCAACCCCCGACGTGGTACGCTGGCGGCTGTGCGAGTGTTCCCGCTCAGGAGTTGCCATGTCTCGCCCGGTGCTGACCGCGTGTGCCGTCCTGTTCGGGCTGTCCGCGGCGCCGGCCGCCGACCCGGCCCCGGCGTGGGAGATCGACCTCCCCGGGGCCGGGGACCGCGGCACCGCCCCGGGGTGGCTCGGGTTCTCCCCGGACGGGCGGGCGGTCGTCGCCGTCGTGGTCCGGGAGTCGCCCGGGGGCGAGGAGTTCGTGTACACCCTGCGGGTGTGGGACGCGGCGACCCGGAAGGAGCGGTTCACCGCCGACCTGGGGAAGGGCCGGACCCCGACCTGGGGCGGCGACCTGGCCGCCTTCCCGACGGACGACACCGTCCAGACCGGCGGGCTGACCCCGGCCGTCCGCAACCTGGAGGACGGGCGGGTGACCCCGGTCGTGAACGACGGGACGGTGGTGATGGTCGACCACACCGTGTGGGCCGCCCCGGACGTGCGGGAGACGTACTACCTGCGGCGGGAGCCGGACCGGGAGGGGAAGCCGCTGGAGCTGGTGAACCGCGGGGCCGGGGCCGTGCAGTTCGACGAGTGGGGCGGCCGCCGCGGGGGGGTGAACCTCGGGACCCGGCGGGCGGACGTGCGGCCGCCGCGGGACGGGCTGCGGCCGCAGGCGGTGCAAATGAACCCGGGGCGGACCCGGCTGGCGGCGGCGTTCCGGGACGACGCCCCGGGCGGCGGAACGCCGCGGCACGCCCTGGCGCTGTACGCGGTGCGGACGGTGGACGAGTTCGCCGCCGACGCGGTGGCCGAGGCGGTGACGGCGGCCCCGGTCAGCGCGGTGGCGTTCGCCCGGGACGGGCGGACGGTGGCGGCCGGCGGGGAGGACGGGTCGGTGTCGCTGTGGGAGGTGTGGGCGGCCGGGCGGGCGTGGGCCCCGCGGGCGACGGTCGGGGGCTCGGACGGGCGGGTGGCGGCGCTGGCGTTCCGCCCGGACTGGCGGGTGGTGGCGGCGGCGGCGTGGGACGCGAAGAAGCCGAACCTGCGGCTGATCGACGCGGACGCCGGGACGCTGGTGAAGGCGGTGCGGGTGGAGGGCGGGGTGACGGCGGTGGCGTGGAGCCCGGACGGGCGGGTGCTGCTGACCGCCGGGTACGGCGGGAAGGTGCGGGCGTGGGACGCGGCGGCGCTGCTGTCCGGGGGGTGACTACGGCAGCAGGTCGGCGACGGTGACGGTGGCGTGCGGGGCGGCGAGCGGGACGACGGTGTCGGCGGGGCTGAGGGTGAGGTGGGTGCGGTACGCGGTCGCCCCGAGGCCGGCCGGGAGCGGGACCGGGCCGCGGAACACGTGCAACTGGCGGTTCACCACGTCGATCACCCAGTACTCCGGGACGCCGGCGGTCGCGTACCACTCGGCCTTCTTGGTCGTGTCGGTGAGGAGCGACGAGTCGGCCACCTCCACGAGGAGCACCGCGGTCGTCGGGGTGCGGCCGACGTAGTCCCGGCGGGCGCCGGCCACGACGGCGAGGTCCGGGCCGGGGTCGGTCGCGTTGCCGATGTCGAAGCCCATCTGGTTCCGGACGTGGTGCCCGGTGGCGAACACCGCCCGCAGCCAGTCGTCGGCTAGGCCGAGGCTCAGGTCGTGGGGCGGGTTGGGCAGGGTCATGACGTACAGCACCCCGTCGAGGAGCATGGTCTTCTTGTCGCTGAACAGCCCCGTCTTACCGAGCTCGCGGTACTCGGCGATCGTCCACCGGTGCGGCTGGGGGCCGGCGGCCGGGGGCGCCACGGAGGCGACCGGCTGAACGGGTGGCGGGGTGATCGTGGCGGGGGTCATGGCGTTCTCCTGCGTTGGTCGAGCGTACCCTCAGGACCTGCCGAGCACCAGATCGACGACCCAGCCCCCGCGGACGTGAACCTGGTGCGGGTCGCGGCAGTGGGACAGGATGCCGTCGCTGTCGCACCCGACGTCCTGCAGGGCGTCGGCCAGGATCGGCATCGCCGCGAAGTCCCGGGCCTCGTACATCCCCCGGGCCAGTGACACCGCGGTGTCAGTTCGCCACGCCGGCTCGAACGCGGCCGTGCGGAACGGGTTGCCGTGCACCTCGCGGATCATCCGGGCGATCCGATCCCCCATGTCCGCGACCCCGGCGGCGTACGCCGCCTTCCGGTCCCCGTCGCCGGCCAGCAGCGCGGCACGCGACCCGGCCGCACCGACCAACATCTCGGCCGCCTCGTTCTCCTCGTACAGCAACCGGGCCGCGGCCGCGGCGGCCCGGTCCGGGAGGTCCGCCCCGTCGTACGCCTCCTCGGCCCGTCGCAGGGCGGCCTCGACTTCGTGATGGGTGACGAGCCCGTCGGCGGCCGCCTCGGCCACGCCGATCGTGGCCCGCAGCCGCGGGTCGGTCAACTGGTCCTCGACCGCCCGCATGAGCGCGACGACCACCAGCAGCCGCTTGCGGTCGGGGTCGTTCCGCTCGGGGCGGTACGGCATCGAACACCACATCGACCACAGCCGCTTCGGCGGCGTCTCGTGCCACTCGTCCTCGTCGACCTGCGGCTCGAAGCAGTAGCCGTCCATCGTGTCGGCCTCCCGGAAGCGCAACCACCCCCGCCGGCGGCGGGCCGCGGGCGAGGGTGGCGTGGTGGTCGGGATCGGTGGGCCGGGGTCAGCCCAGGTTCATCCCGAGCAGGAACTCCAGGTTCGACTTCGTCTTCTTCGACTTGTTCACGATGAACTCCATCGCCTCCACCGGGTGCATGTCGGCCAGCACCTTCCGTAGCATCCGGATCCGGTCGTGCTCGTCCGGGTGGAGCAGCAGCTCCTCCTTCCGCGTCCCGCTCCGGTTGATGTCGATCGCCGGGTACACCCGCTTCTCGACCAGCCGCCGGTCCAGGTGCAGCTCGCTGTTCCCGGTCCCCTTGAACTCCTCGAAGATCACCTCGTCCATCCGGCTCCCGGTGTCCACCAGCGCCGTCGCCAGGATCGTCAGCGACCCGCCCTCCTCGACGCACCGCGCCGCCCCGAAGAACCGCTTCGGCTTCTGCATCGCGTTCGAGTCCAACCCGCCCGACAGCAGCTTCCCGCCGCCCGGGGCCTCGGTGTTGTGCGCCCGGGCCAGGCGGGTGATCGAGTCGAGCAGGATCACCACGTCCTTCTTCGTCTCGACCATCCGCTTCGCCTTCTCCAGCACGATCTCGGCGACGTGGATGTGCTCCTCCGGCGGCTCGTCGAACGTGCTCGCCACCACCTCCGCGTTCGGGCTGTTCACCAGCCGCTGCATCTCCGTCACCTCCTCCGGCCGCTCGTCGACCAGGAGGACGAAGACGTACGCCTCGGGGTGGTTCTTGATGATCGCGTTCGCCATCTTCGAGAGGAGAATGGTCTTCCCGGTCCGCGGCGGGGCGACGATCAGCCCGCGCTGGCCCTTCCCGACTGGGGTGACCATGTCCACGATCCGCATGCTCAGCTCGTCCGGGGCGGTCTCCAGCCGGAGCCGGTCCTTGGGGTGGAGCGGGGTCAGGTCCTCGAAGTTCGTCGCCCCGCTCACCTCGTCCGGGTTCTTCCCGCTCACCAGCTCGATCTGCATCAGGGCGAAGTTGTCCTGGTTCTCGATCGGCAGCCGGATCGGGCCTTCCACGACGAGCCCGGTGCGGAGGCTCATCCGGCGGATCTGGCTCGGCGAGACGTAGATGTCTTCCGGGCTGGCGAGGTAGTTGTGGGCCTGGCTGCGGAGGAACCCGTACCCGTCCGGCAGCACCTCCAGGGTGCCGCTCCCGCGGACCACCTCGCCCCGCTCGATCTGCCGGCGGACGACGCCGACGATGAGCTGGGCCCGGTTCATCCCGGTGTGCTCGTGGATGCCCTCCTTCTCGGCCAGCTTGAACAGCTGCTGCATCGGCATCCGGTACAGGTCGTCGAGCCGGAACCCGCCGGGGCGGACCGGCCGCTCGGCCGGCTCGGGCCGCTCGGCCCGGTCGGGGGCGCGGTCGGGCACGTCCGCCGGCGGCCGGGGGGCGGCGGGGCGGGGCGGGGCCGCGGCGGGCGCGGGGGTCGCGGTGACGGGGTCGCCCGGCTTGCGGATCGGGCGGCGGGCGGCGGCGGCGCGGAGAAGTGAGGGGCGCGGTTGCGGCCCTTCGACGCCCTTGGCGTCGGGCATAACGGGATCCTCGAACTGGGAGGGACGGGCCTCGCGGCGGGGCGGAGCCGCGCCGGGGGCCGGGACGGGGGCGGACTCCCGCCCCCGGGAACAGGTCACGAACTCGGCCTCGGGGTCACACTCGGAGTCTCGGACTTCGTCGGCGGACCCGCCGCCCGCGGCGGGTCCCCGGGCATCGCCGGAACAGCTTCGGTACGGTCCGTTTCTGTTCCGGAAGCGGGTTGGGAGTCAGGAGTCGGTCAGCACAGTGCCGTATCGCGGGGGTGGAAGTCAAGACGCGTTGCTCGTCGCCGGGTCTCTCCGGACCGGGCGGGCCACGCGGGAAAGTGCGGGCGGCCGAATTACCAACACTGTACGTCATTCCGTTCGCGCGTCAACGGCATTATACCCCCCGGACCCGGGATTTCTACCCGCCGCCCGGAACACCCGGCCCGCCCCCGGGCCGGTGTGGCTCACACCCTGCGTTCCACACATTCCCGCCGCCCGACGGGCTTTTCGCCGTCTCTTCATACCGCCACCCGGCCGCGGTGGGTAAGCTGACGGGCGCCCCACCTGGCCACCCCGGCCGCGCCATGACCCGTCCCCTGCTCGCCGCCGTCCTCCTGGCGCCCGCCGCCGGCTGCGGCGGCGACCCGCCGCTCCACCCGGTGTCCGGCAAGGTGACCCTCGGGAAGAAGGTGTACCCGGGGCTGCTCGTCTACTTCCGCCCGGCGTCCGGCCCGCCGACCGGGTTCAACACCGGGGTCGGGACGACCGACGGGAGCGGGACGCTGACCGTCAACAGCACCGCCGGGCCGGGGCTGCAGGCCGGCGAGTACGCGGTGACGTTCACCTGCGTCGTCCCGCGGGCGGCCGCCCCCGGCGCCAAGCCGCTGAACCCGACCGACAAGCCGGACGAGGTCGGGTACGGCGTCGCCGAGCTGGTCCCGGCCTCGCACCGGGAGCCCGGCGCGGCCGACACCACCCCGGTCCGGTTCACCGTCGGACCCGGCCCGAACACGTTCGACTACGACATCCCGACCCCGTGAGGGACGGTTCACTGGGAGGGCGAGGCTCCTGCCGAGCCGCGTCTCTGGGAGCCGAGCCGAGCCGCGTCGCTCCGGCTCGGCAGGAGCCTCGCCCTCCCGGACCTCCGGAACCACCTCGGAGACCCCGCCATGTGCCGCCCGGCCTTCACCCTGTTCCTGGAGCACGGCCGTCCCGGCCGCTGCCTGGCGAGGAGCGGCCGAGGCGGCCGCGCTCCCGGCGGGTTCACCCTGATCGAGCTGCTGGTCGCCCTGGCGATCATCGCCGTCCTCATCTCCCTGACGGCCCCGGCCGTCCAGCGGGTGCGGGAGTCGGCCGCGCGGCTCCGGTGCCACAACAACCTGAGGCAGGTCGGGGTGGCGGTGCACGGGTTCGCCCAGACCCACCGGGCCCTGCCGATGCTCGGGGAGGCCGAGGAGGGCGGGCACTGGACGGCGTTCATCCTCCCGCACCTGGAGGAGGAGAACCTGTTCAAGAAGCTGACGTTCGGGGACAACCACGACTGGGCGTCCCGGGTGCTGATCCCAAGCCCGTCCCTGGACGCGGCCAGCACCCGGGAGCGGAACATCGCCGCGTGCGGGGTGATGCTGAAGGTCTACCGGTGCCCGTCGACCCGGGCCCCCGGCCGCATCCTCGACGCGTCGGCGTTCACCCCGGTGTGGTTCGCGTACCGGGTGCCGGGGAACTACCTGGGGGTGGTGACCGGGCTGCAGCCGCACGACTTCCGCCCGAACCGCGGCGGCACCCACGCGTCGCGGCTCGACGGCATGTTCGTCTTCCGCCCGCCGCCGAACCAGCGGATCGGGCGGCTCGGGATGGGGAGCACGGTGGCCCTGTCGGACGTGATCGACGGGCTGTCGAACACCCTGATGCTCGGGGAGGCGGAGCCGCAGGACGACCTGGCGGCGGTCGGGCAGACGCAGGAGGCGGACAGCGCCGGGCGGAAGGACCACTGGTACATCGGGGGCGACGACACGGACAACTACGAGGGGATCGACTGGTCCGAGCAGGGCGGGAGCACGGCGGTGCGGATCAACTACCCGCGGCCGGCGGCCGGGACGCAGGGGACGGGGACGAACCCGGACTGGGGGGCTTACGAGGTGAGCTTCGGGAGCCGGCACACCGGCGGGGCGAACTTCGTCCTCGGGGACGGGAGCGTCCGGTTCGTCCGGGAGGCGATCGACCCGGCGACGTTCTCGGCGCTCGGCACCCGGGACCGGCGGGACGCGGTCGGGGATTATTAAGGGGCCCATGTCCGCCGCTTGCGGCGTTGCGCGCAACGCCGCAAGCGGCGGACCCGACTAACCGGGACCCGCTGCCAGCACCGCCGCCACCTCGTCCGCCGAGCCGTACCGCCCCGCCGGGTCCTTCCGCAACAGCCGCAGGATCACCTGTTCCACCCACCCCGGCAGGTCCGGGCGGAGGGAGCGCGGCGGGGTCGGTTCGCCGTCGCATACCGCCCGGAGGACGGCGATCAGAGAAGTGCCGGGGAACGGCGGCTCCCCGGTGCACAGCGTGTACAACACCCCGCCCAGGGCGAACAGGTCGGACGCGGCGGTCGCCGGGCGGCCGTTCACCTGCTCCGGCGACATGTAGTGCGGGGTCCCGATCAGGTCCCCGTTCCGCGACAGGGCGGCGTCGTCCCCCCCCCGGGCCAGCCCGAAGTCGGTCAGCTTCACCCGCCCGGTCCCCGCCTCCAGCAGCACGTTCGCCGGCTTCACGTCCCGGTGCACGATCCCCTTCGCGTGGGCCGCCCCCAGCCCGGCCGCCAGCTGGCGGGTGATCCGCACGGCGGCCGGCACCGGGAGTGGGTGGTTCTCCGCCAGGTACCGGTCGAGCGGCACCCCGCCGACGTACTCCATCGCCAGGTACGACACCCCGGCCTCCTCCCGGACGGCGTACACGGTGACCACGTTCTCGTGCTGGACGGCCGCCACGCTCCGCGCCTCGCGGACGAACCGCCGGCGGGCGGTCGGGTCGGCGGCCAACTGCGGGACGAGCAGCTTCACCGCCACGAGCCGGGCGAGGCTCGGCTCGAA
>PNKH01000101.1 GCA_013822345.1 Isosphaera sp. | reverse complement strand
GATCGAGGCGTGTCGCTCCGTCCGCCTCCCGCTTCAGCGAACCGCGGTGCGGACTTCCGTCCCGGGGAGCCACCCGGCCAGCCACTCGCCGACCCGCTCCCCGGGGTCGGCCAGGTCCACCCGCCGCAGCCCGGTCAGGGCCGCCAGCCCGGCGTACCACTGGTCCCGGGTCACCCGGTCGCACCCGGACAGGGTCACCCCGGTGACCGGGTTCCGCTGGCGGACCGCCCGCCCGTGCCGGAGCCACACCCCGGCCGGGCACCGCACCCCGTCGACGAAGCCCCGCCGCCACGCCAGCCGGTCCACCCCGCCGGCCGCCACCTCCAGCCGCCCGGCCGCGTAGTCCATCCGCACCAACTCCGGGCATTCGGCCATCGCCCACCACACCCGGTGCATCGCGAGCGGGCCGAGGAACGCCCGCTCCTTCGCCCGCAGCTCGTCCGCGGCCAGGCCCTTCCCCTCCCCCGCCGCCTCGACCCGGGCCAGCTCCACCTGGACGCGGATGAACGCCGCCCGGTCCGGGTCGCCGTTCTCCTGGAGGAAGTCGGCGGCGGCCAGGCGGGTGGTGTCGTCGTCCGGGTCGGCGACGACCGCGGCGCGGAGGGCGGCCCAGTCGGGGTGCATCGCGGGAGTTCCAGGTTCCAGGTTCCAAGTTCCAAGTCGAAGGCGGCTACCGGGTCCCGGACTTGGAACCTGGAACTTGGAACTTCAAACTCGTTCGAGGCGGTAGGCGAGCGGGTACGGGCCGTAGTCGTAGGAGAGGACGCCGTGCCGGGTGCTCCCCTCGTAGGCCCGCCCGTCCCCGTCCAGGACCGTCGCCCGGACCAAGCCGCGCTCGCCCTCCCGGACCAGCCCGGCGTGGACGGCGGCGGCCGCCAGCCGGCTGTCGGCGGTGTACACGTCCGTCCCCCAGACGCTCCCGTCGGCCCGCCCGACGAGGTCGAACAGGAACGCCCGGCCGGCGTCGGCGGCGGTGAACTCGGTCAGGTTCCCGGGGTCCGGGCGGACCCCGAGCAGGTCGCCGCGGAGCTGCCGGACGCGGGCCCGGATGGCCAGCGCCTCGTCCAGCTTCCCGTCCCGGGCGTACCGCTCCTGGAGGTCCCGCAGCCCGTCGACCAGCTCGCGGACGAGCGGGGCCAGCTCCCGGGTGCTCTCCTGGGCGACCCGGGCGGCGGCCGCGTCGGCCCGCTCCCGGATCGCGGCGCACTCCCGCTCCGCCTCGTCCCGCACCTCGGCGGCGGCCCGGTCGGCCCGGGCCCGGACCTCGGCGATGGCCCGCTCCGACCGGGCGATCAGGGCGTGGGCGTCCGGCGGCAGGTCGTCCAGGGACAGCAGGTCGGGGTCGGCGGTCATGCGGGGTTCCTCGGGCGGTGGCGCCATCGTAGGCGGCGCCGGGCGGGGCTGCAACGTCGGCGGGGTCCGGGCCCGTAGCTCGTAGGGTGGGCCGGAGCCGGCGCTTCGCCGGCGAGTCCCACCGGGGTTGCGTGGTGGGACTCGCCGGCGAAGCGCCGGCTCCGGCCCACCCTACCTTGAAGACGCGATCCCCGGTCCCGGCTAAAATTCCCCCGCCACCCCGCGGAGTCATCCGTGAACCCGCCCGCCGCCTTCGACCCGATCCCCGGCCCGGACGACCTCGCGGCCGTCGACCGCGACCTGTCGTTCCACCCGAGCACCACGGCCGCCCCGACGGTGCTGACACCGGACCAGGTCGCCCGGTTCAACCGGGACGGCTACCTGATGCCGTTCCGCGTCTTCACCGACGCCGAGGCGGCCGACCTGCGGGCGTACTTCGACCGGCTCCTCGCCCGGTACGCGGCCGAGGGGAAGGACAGCTACTCGATCTCGACCGCCCACCTGCGGCACGGGCGCGTCTGGGACGTGCTCACCAACCCGCGGATCACCGCGATCGTGTCGGACCTGCTCGGGCCGAGCGTGGTCGCCTGGGGGTCGCACTTCTTCTGCAAGATGCCGGGCGACGGAAAGACGGTGAGCTGGCACCAGGATGCGAGCTACTGGCCGCTGACGCCGTCGAAGGCGGTGACGGTGTGGCTCGCCATCGACGACGCGGACCGGGGGAACGCGGCGATGAAGTACATCCCCGGGACGCACGTCCTCGGCCACCTGACGTACCAGTTGAGCGAGACCGACGCCCACAACGTGCTGAACCAGACGGTCCCGGACGTGGGGAAGTACGGGGAGCCGGTGTACGTGGAGCTGCGGGCCGGGGAGGCGTCGGTGCACTCGGACCTGTTGCTGCACGGGTCGGACGCGAACACGAGTTCGCGGCGGCGGTGCGGGCTGACGCTGCGGTACACGCCGGGGGACGTGCGGGCGTACATGGGGTGGCAGGACAAGGGGGTGGTCGTCGCCGGTGAGAAGCCGGCCCACTGGGCGCACCGCCCGCGGCCGACGGAGGAGTAGGACCGGGGCGTGGCGACCGGCACGGCCGGGCCTACAACACCCACCCGACCCGAACAGGACGCCCCATGCCCCGCCCCCTCGTCGCCGAGTGGCTCGCCACGTTCGTCCTGGTCTTCGGCGGCACCGGCGTGGTGGTGGTGAACGGCCTGTCGGACAAGGCGGTGTCGCTGGTCGGGATCGCCCTGACCTGGGGCCTGCTGGTGGCGACCATGGCCTACGCCGTCGGGCCGGTGTCCGGGGCGCACATGAACCCGGCGGTCACCCTCGGCCTGGCCGTCGCCGGGCGGCACCCGTGGCGGCTGGTCCCCGGGTACATGCTCGCCCAGTGCCTCGGTGCGTTCGCCGCCAGCGGGCTGCTGTGGGCCCTCACCCGCAAGGCCCCGCACCTCGGGCTGGCCCCGACCCTCCCGTTCCACCCGGACTGGGCCGGCGAGTGCTTCGCCCTCGAGGTCTGGCTCACCGGGGTGCTGATGTTCGTCGTCCTCAGCCTGTCCGCGGCCCGCCCCGAGATCCAGCCCCTCGGCGGGTTCGTCGCCGGCGGGGTGATCTCCCTGGAGGTGCTGTTCGGCGGGCCGGTGACCGGGGCGAGCATGAACCCGGCCCGGTCCCTGGCCCCGGCCGTCGTCGGGGGGACCCTCGACTTCCTCTGGCTGTACCTGTCCGCCCCGTTCCTCGGCGCGGTCCTGGCCGTCGCCGCCTGGAACGTCGTTCACCACGTCCCGCCGACCGAGGTGAAGCCGTGACCGAGCCGAAGAAGGTCCGGGTGCTGTTCGTGTGCGTCGAGAACTCGAACCGGAGCCAGATGGCCCAGGCGTTCGCCGCCATGCTCGGCGGGGACCGGGTCGAGGCGCTGTCCGCCGGGAGCCGGCCGAGCGGGCGGGTGAACCCGAAGGCCGTCGCCGCGATGGCCGAGCTCGGGTACGACCTCACCGCCCACGCGTCGAAGGGGATCGAGGCGTACAACGGGCAGGAGATCGACGCGGCGGTGACGATGGGGTGCGGCGACGCCTGCCCGCTGGTGCGGGCGGCCCGGCGGTACGACTGGCAGATCCCCGACCCGCGCGAGATGCCGCCGGACGAGTTCAACCGGGTCCGCGACCTGGTCCGCGAGAAGGTGCGGGAGCTGTTGGCGGAGCTGGGCGTCGCGGCCGGCCGGTGAGCCTCGGGTCGCGGACGCCCGGGTTTTGTAGTTTTGTAGGGTGGGCCGAGCCCGGCTCTGCGGGCGGGTCCCACCACCGCCGACGCCCGGTGGGACTCGCGGGCGAAGCGCCCGCTCGGCCCACCCTACAAGAGCCGCGCCTATGATGACACCGAGCCCGCCACCCGAGACCCGACCCGCATGACCCCGTCCGTCGAGCAACTGGAGACGTTCCCGAACCCCCGGCCGGGCCGGGAGTTCACCGTCGAGATCGTCTGCCCGGAGTTCACCAGCGTCTGCCCGAAGACGGGTCAGCCGGACTTCGGCACCATCACCTTCCGGTACACCCCGGCGGAGACGTGCGTCGAGCTGAAGTCGCTGAAGCTGTACCTGCAGCGGTTCCGCGACCAGGGGATCTTCTACGAGCAGGTGACCAACCGGCTGCTCGACGACTTCGTCGCCGCGTGCCGGCCGGTCCGGTGCGAGGTGGTGTCGGTGTGGACCCCGCGCGGCGGGATTTCGACGACCGTGACGTGCCGGTACGACGGCGAGCGGGGGTGACCGCGGCGCGGCGAGCCGGGAGCGTGAGCGACCGGAGTAGGTTCCTCCGGTCGCTCACGCTCCCGGCTCGCCGGGTGATCGCCGGGTTCACTCCACCACGATGGCGTTCTCGACCAGCGCCTCCGGCGCCGCCTCCAGAGCCGCCTGCTGGGCCAGCTGCTTGACGTGGTACGACCCGGACTTGCCGCGGAGGATGACGCTGCTCCCGCCCGGCTTCACCTCGACGGCCAGGTTCCGGACCCGCCGCCCGGTCCGGTGGGCGACCCGCTCGGCGACGGCCTCGGGCGACGTGGCGACGCTCGTACTCATCCGGAATGACTTTCGGTAAGGGTTCGTCGGGCGGCCGTGCCGGGGGTCTGACCGTCGTCCGTAGGACGGTCGGGTCGGTCCCGCCCCAACCGGGGCGGGGACCGACGGGACAAGTCAAGATGTCAACTCGTGCTGCGGGTCTTTCACATGCAAAATTCGAACCAAACTCCCCGCGATCCGGGACCGGACCTCCCGGCCGGGGCCCGGCGGGTCCGGTTCGAGGTCTGCGTATCCGTGTTCGTAGTCACGTTGCGCCGACAGTCCGCAGCATACCTCACGTTTTCGCCGCGGGAGCGGTTCTGGTTAGGTATTTGGTACAGCCTGGCGGCCGTCTTCCTAGGGCCGTGGGGGGTGCCGTGGGGCCTAATCTGGACGCCGCGGGCGGTCTGGGTGAACCTGACCGGCGGTATCGAGGAGTCCGGCGGCGCCCCGGGGGCCGGGCGGCCGGGCCCCGACCCCGGGCGGGCCGCTGCCCAAGACGGGTGAGTCCGGTGCTGACAGTGCGGGCGGCGGGAAGTCGGCCGGGCGGGCCGGGTCGGCCCTCGCCCGCCCCCCGGTTCGCGGGCTAGAATCGTGCGTCACCGCGGGACGGGGGGTCGGCGTGCGCGTGCTGAGGGCGGCGGACGGGGAGGTCCTCGACCTGGCGTTCAGCCCGGACGGGGGGGCGGTCGCCGCCGCCGTCCAGTACCACGGGGTGTTCCTCTGGAACCTGGCGGCGGGGGAGCCCAGCCCGGTCCGGCTCGACCCGGGCGGCGACCCCCGCCCGGCCGGGCTGGCGTTCTCGGCCGACGGCCGGGCGGTGGGGTGGCTGGCGGGCGGGTGCCGGCGGGTGTACGACCGGGACGCCCGGGAGTTCGCCGACCAGTCGTTCGCGGTCACCCCGGGCCGCACCCGGTGCGTCGCCCAGAGCCCGGACGGGACCCGGGTGGTGTCCGAGTCCGGGCTCCCGGACCACCGGCTGGTCGGGTGGCGGGCGGCCGCCGGCGAGTGGGTCCCGGGCTGGAGCGTGTCCACCGCCGACCTCGCGGTCGAGCAACTGACCCTCTCGCCCGACGGCCGGCTGCTGGCGATGCTCGCCCGGTCGGCCCTCGGGGACGGGTGGATGAGCCGGCCGCGGCGGGTGGAGGTGCGGGACGCGGCGACGGCCGATGTCCGGGCGGTCGGCGAGTACCCGTACAACTACGCCGGCCCGCTGCTGTTCTCCCCGGACGGGCGGCACCTGGTCGGGTCGAACGACATGACCCTGCTGGTGTGGGCCGTGCCGGACGGCCCGGGCCCGCTGCCGGCCCCGCGGCGGGTCCGGAACGACACCCGGAAGCACTTCACCGGGATGGCGTGGCACCCGTCCGGGCGGTTCCTGTACGTCACCAGTAACGACACCACCGCCCACGTGTTCGACGCCGCCACGTGGTCCCGGGCCGGGCGGTTCACCTGGCAGATGGGCCGGCTCCGGGCGGTGGCCGTCAGCCCGGACGGCACCCTGGCGGCCGCCGGCGGGGACGGCGGGGCGGTGGTCGTCTGGGACGTGGACGTGTAGGGTCGCCGCTCGCGGCGTTGCGGGCGACCCGCCCGCAACGCCGCGAGCGGCGAAACTCCGGGCGTCACCTCCCGAGCGTCTCCTGGAACAGCCCCCGCATCGCCTTCCACGACTTCTCGTCGGCCGCCTTGTCGTACTTCATCCCCTTGATCGCGTGCGCGTCGGCCCCCGGCACGGTGAAGCTGTGGACGACGCCGGGGAAGCCCTCGAACACGTACTTCACCCCGGCCGCGTCGAGCGCCTTGCGGAACGCCGCGACCGCCTCCTTCGGGATGAAGAAGTCGTCCTCCCCGTGGGCGACGTACAGCCTGGCCTTGACCGCCTTCGCCTCCTCCGCGGTCGGCGCCGGCAGGGCGGCGTGGAACGTGGCGACGGCCTTCAGGTCGGCCCCGGCGTAGGCGAGCTGGAGGCAGGTGCTGCCGCCGAAGCAGTACCCGATGGCCGCCAGCTTCGACCCGTCCACGTTCGGTTGCGACGCGAGCTGCTTCAGCCCGGCCTCGGCCCGGCCGCGCCACGCCTTCACGTTCTCCCGCACCGCGGTCGCCATCTTCCGGGCGTCGTCCGGGTGGTTGACGGTCTTCCCGTCGCCGTACATGTCGGCGGCGAACGCGACGTACCCGAGTTCGGCGAGCTGCCGGCACCGGCCCTTGGCGTACTCGTCCAGCCCCCACCACTCGTGGACGACGAGGACGCCCGGCCGCTTCTCCTTGGCCGCGTCGTCGTAGGCGAGGAAGCCCTTCAGCTTGGCCCCGTCGTGCTCGTACTCCACGGTCTTGGTGACGACGGCGGCCGGGGCGGGGCCGGCGGCCAGGGCCGCCGCGGCGAGTGCGAGACCGGTCCGGAACATCCTACGCCTCCTGGGGGGGGTGGGCCGAGAGATTGTACGGCCCGGCCGGGGTCATGCGGGTCCCGGGTAATAGCGGCCGGGCGAACCGCGACCGTCCGGGAGCGGGTGTTCGCGGGCGACACCCGCTCCCGGACGGTCGCGGTTCGCCCGGCCACCCGGCCGTTCCACCTACCCGGAAGGCGTATCAGAACCGCCACCCGGGGCCGGACCGGGCGGCCCGCCACGCCCCCCGGACACCCGCGGCGAACTGCCCGCCCAGTACCCGCACCACCGGCGCCGCCAGCCAGGCGAACGCGGCGGCGAACACCGCCAGCCGGGCCACCTCCGCGGCGTCGAGCGGCTTCGGGAACACGAACGGCCGCCACAGGACCGAGCACTCGGGGACGTACCACAGGAGGTGTTCCAGGGCGAAGTCGTTCGCCCGGAACTCCTCCTGGTCGTACTCCCCGTACACGAGCCCGTTCGCCCCGGCCCAGCAGGTCAGCCCGGCGGCGGCCAGGGCGAGGAGGTTCGCGGCCGCGGAGTGCCGGCCGGGGTGGGCGGTCCGCCGGGCCAGGACCAGGGCCGCCGGCAGCGACGCGAACAGGAAGAACCGCGGCCCCCACACCGCCCCGCCGTACCACGCCCACCACCGGGCGTACACCAGCACCAGCCCGACCACCACCGCCACCCACACCCGGTACACCAGCCGGACATCGGCGTCCCGGTCCGCCTCGGCGGCCGGCGGGTAGCGGGCGAACAGCCCCGGGGCAAAGAACACCAGCCCCTTGCCGAACGAGAACAGGACCGACAGCAGGCCGAAGAACAGCGGGTAGCCGAACCCCGGCCGGCCGGAGTACGGGAGGGCGGTCCGGAGGCCGGCGTCGCCGTCGTACCCGCCGGCCAGCGGGTCGCCGCGGCGGGCCCAGTTCTCCAGCAGGATCAGACCCGCCGCGGCCGCCGGCAGCAGGAGGTACCGGACCGCCCGCCGGTGCCAGGCGAGCACCCCGGCGGCCAGCACCATCCCGACCGCCGACGCCGGGACGTTCGCCGTCCCCCACACCGCCAGCACCCACCCGAGCCGCCCCAGCCACCCGCGGCGGAGCACCACCAGCGCCAGCCCGACCCCGACGCCGGCGGTGTGGAACACCTCGCCGAAGTACGACATCGCGTGCCACGGGACCATCCCGCCGCACAGCACGAGGGCGGCGAACCGCACCCGCTCCGCCTCCGGCAGCGCCGGCCGGAACAGGAGGACGAGGGCGGCGGCGGCGGCCAGGATCAGGAGCCGGTTGAACACCCAGACGACCTCGCGCGTCTCCCCGACTGCCTCCCCGAGGAAGAAGAGCGGGGCCGACGCGACGGGGCCGTAGAGGGAGTACTTTTCGCCGTCGAGGGTGCCGCCGCGGAGGAGGCGGTCGAGCGACTCGAACCGGACGAGCCCGTCGCTCCAGAACGAGAGCGGGGCGGTCGCGACGGCGGCCGCCCCGGCGAGTGTGGCGGCGTACCCGAGGTACGGGCGGACCGGCATGGGGTGACCCCGGAACGCGAAAGCCCGCCCGGGCGGCCGGGCGGGCTTCGGTGTTGTATCGGCGAGCCGGGAGCGTGAGCGACCGGAGGTTTCGAGCGTCCTCCGGTCGCTCACGCTCCCGGCTCGCCAGGCTCACCCGGTCAGGTCGCCGGCGAGCTTCGCCAGCACCTCGTGGGTCAGGGCGAACGCCACCTGCGTCCGCCCGGGGACGGCGCGGTCGGCGGCGTACCGGCGGACGACGGCGGTCGTCAGCCCGGTCAGCCGGACCTCGTAGTACGCCCGGTTGTCGCCCTTCGCGGCCGGGGCGGCGCTGCGGAGGACGGCCTCTCCGCGGGTCTCGTCGACCTCGTGGACGGCGACCGGCTCGAGCAGCCCGGTGGCGCGGGCGGCGACCGCGGCCGCCCACCCGGCGGGGGTGAGGCCCGCCGGCGGGTCGGCGGTCCGGGTGAGGGTCATCTCCCAGACCAGGCAGGAGAGGGAGTCGGTCCGGTCGGCGGCGAGCCGGACGGTCCACCCGGCGTCCGGGAAGGCGGCCGACAGGCTGTGCCGGCCGGCCCCGGCCGGCCGCCACTCACTTAGCCTTGGCAGGAGGAGTTCGGGCAGCGTCATTCGTCCCTCCGATGGCCTGTTGGGTGTGCTCCGACCCGTCGAACGACATCAGGGCCGGGTGGTTGTCGAAGACGGTTTCCAGGTGGACCGGCCGCCCCCACAGGTAGTGGAGGTTGGCGAGCGTGTCCTTGGCCTCGTCCACCTTCAAGTCTACCCCGTTGTGCTCGTGTCGCAACAGCAGCTCCCCGCGGTTCCGGTAGTTCCCGTCGGTCGCGGTGATCCACGGCTTGCCGAAGTTCGTCAGCCCGAACAGCAGCCGCTGCTTGACCTTCTGGAACTCGCGGCTCTCGATCACGTAGTTCCCGCCGGGCTCGTTGTAGTTGAACGAGAACAGCCGGTGCTCCTTGCAGAACTCCGGGGTCAGGAACGTGTCGATGAACGTGATGTCGTTGTGGACGCGGCGGACCTCGAAGATCTTCTGCCGGCCGAGGCCGAGCTGCTTGTCCCAGGTCCGCTTCTTGTCCATGTCGTCGCAGGCGTCCCAGTCCGGCCCGAACTGCCCCATGTTCCAGCGCCGCTCGATGTCGCGGAGGAGTTCGATCCCGACCTTGTACGGGTTGAGCCGGCGGGACGAGGTGGCCATCGTCCCGGAGTGGTGGTCGGCGTAGTCGACCACCTCGGACGGCTCCAACACCTTCTGGGTCATGATGGTCGAATGCCAGAACGAGGCCCACCCTTCGTTGAGTATCTTCGTTTGACCTTGAGGGAAAAAGTAGTACGCCTCGTCGCGGACGATGGAGAGGATGTCCCGCTGCCAGTTCTTGAGCGGGGCGTGCTCGATCAGGAACAGCAGGACATCCTTCTCCGGCCGCTCCGGGAAGTGCGGCACCCGCTGGTCCTTGAGCCGCTTCCGCTCGTCGTCCTCGGCGGCGGCCGCGGCCCGCGGGTTGATGTAATCGGCCATGTACCCCTTCGCCTTGAACCGCGGGGCCCGCTTGTCGTCGGGGTCGGCCGGGGGCGGGGTGAAGTCGTACTTCGACAGGTCGTCCCGCCGCTTGATGGCGACCGAGTGGATGTCGATCAGGTCGTCGACCGACATGCACTTGTCGAGGAACGCCTCGACCTCGTCCTCCCCGAACCGCTCGACGTACCCGCGGATGCGGGCGGCGTGGTTGGCGATCTCGTCCATCATCTTCCGGGTGGTGTGCCCGAAGTACGCGTTGTTCTTGAAGAAGTCGCAGTGCCCGTACACGTGGGCCATGACCAGCTTCTGGTCGACGGTGTGGTTGCACCGCATCAGGTAGGCGTAGCACGGGTCGTTGTTGATCACCATCTCGTAGATCTTCGACAGCCCGTACTCGTAGCTCTTCTTCAGCTCCTCGTACTGCATCCCGAACGACCAGTGCGGGTACCGGGTCGGGAACCCGCCGTACGCCGCGATCTCGTTCAGGTCGTCGGCGTCGATCACCTCGAAGATGGTCTCGTAGAAGTCGAGGCCGAACCCGCGGGCGTACCCCTCGATCTCGTCCTTCAGGACCCGCAGGTGCGGCGGCAGGTTGGTGTTGTAGAAGCCGGTGTTCATGGCCTTCCGATTCCGGTTCGGGTTACTTCTTGGCGAGGGTGACGATCAGCCCGGACGCGAGGGAGAAGACGGTACCGATGAGGAGGACGATCAGGCCCCACCGCCGGCGGTCCCACTCCTGGTACTGGGCCAAGTGGTCCTGGAACTGCTGACGGAGCACGGCATTCTCCTGCCGGGCGGCCGCCAACTCCCGCCGCAGTTCGGCGACCTCGTCCTGCCGCTTCAGGTCGTTCGCCTTCTGATTCTTCGACTCTTCCAGAAGGTTGTCCGCCCGCTGTTCGAGAACCCGGATGTCCACCGTAAGGTCTCGGATCTGCTCGGTGGGCGACTTGGCCACGGTCACGCCTCCAGGGGTTCGCGGAGGTACTCGTCCAGCCGCTCCATCTGCCGGTCGCTCAGGACGGCCAGGAGGTCCATCCACACCCACCTGAGGTCGGACCGGAGGTCCCCTTCCTCCCCCGGCTCGAGCGCCTTCCGTCGGACCGCCCCGGTCGCCGACCCGGCCGCGTTCCAGAGGGCGAGCGACAGGGTCAGTTCCAGGGCCGTGCGGGAGTCCTCCGGCGGGGCGGGCCGCCACGTCACCTCCACCTGGTCCCGCCACGCCTTGACGACCTCACCCAGCACCGGGGTCAGCCGCTCGGCCTTCGCCCGCAGCTCCGGGCGGCCGTCGAACCCGGCGTACTCGACGCTCTTGAACACCGCTCACCTCCCGGTCTTCAGGAACTCCTTGATGCTCCCGAGGATCGCGTCCCGGTCCGGGATCCGGCTCACCACCACGTTCTCGTGGTCGTCGGCCAGTTCGTGGACGTGCTCGAAGAACTCCCCGCTCCCGTACGGCGACTCCACCTGGCCGTACCCGAACAGGTTCAGCTTCGGCAGCAGCGTGCTCGTCAGCAGGTCGACGCACTTCGGCACGTCGTCCCCCCAGTTGTCTCCGTCCGAGAAGTGGAACGCGTACACGTTCCACTGGCCCGGCGGGTATCGGGCGTCCACCACCTTGTTGCACAGCTCGTACGCCGAGCTGATCTTCGTCCCGCCGCTCTCCCGGGTGTGGTAGAACCGGTGCTCGTCCACCTCCTGGGCCACCGCGTCGTGGATGATGTACACCCGTTCCACACCCTTGTAGTGCTTCCGGATCCAGGTGTCGATCCAGAACGACTCGATCCGGACGATCTCCTTCTGCTCGTCGGTCATGCTCCCGGACACGTCCATCATGTACACCACGCAGGCCACCGCGTCCGGCTTCGGCACCTCCTTCCAGCTCCGGAACTGCTTGTCCTCCCGGACCGGGATCACCCGCGGGTCGCGGGGGTCGTAGGTGCCGGCCGAGATCTGCCGCTTCAGGGCCCGCTTGTACGTCCGCTTGAAGTGCCGCAGGCTCTCCGGGCCGACGCTCCGGATCGAGGTGTACTTGTCCTTCTCGGTCACGATGTTCTTCTGCCCGCGCGGCTCGATCCGCGGCAGGGCCAGCTCCTCCCCGAGGATCTCGGCCAGCTCCTCCATCGTCAGGTCGACCTCGAGGATGTGCCCGCCCGGCTGGTCGCCGGCCTGCGGGTCGCCGTCCTCGTCCTGCTGGGGGGTGAGCGGCTGGCCCGGCTGGCCGGGGCCGACCCCGACCCCGCCGGAGTTCTTCTTCCCGTACCGGAACTGCGGCAGGTTGATCGACGGCAGGGGGATCGACACCAGGTCGTTCCCCTTCTTGCCGATCATCTCCCCCCGGCCGATGTACTTCGACAGGTTGCTCTTCACCTTCCCGCGGACCAGCTTGCGGAACCGCTGGAGGTCCTGTTCGATCTTCTGTCCCACGGCGGCGCGCCTCGTGGTGGGTGGTGTCCGTGCGCGGCGCGGCCCGGCGGGCCGCGGCGTCCCTGGATGAATCGTACCAGACGGGGGGACTTGCGGAGAAGTCAAACGCCCGGCGCGGTCACTCGTCGATCAGTTCGCGCCAGGTGACGCTCAGGACGTGGAGGGCGGTTTCGTCCTGCGAGTAGCGGATGATGACGGTGAAGAACCACGGCGCGCCGGCCGGGTCGTCGGCCTCGAAGTGGAACAGTTGGCCGCGCGGCGGGAACGGCGGGGACGCGACCGGCACGCTCAACGACACCGGCGCCGCGGCCAGGCGGTGCAGGTTCTCCTCGACGGCGTCGAGGAACCCGGCGGGGAGGTGGGTGAGTTGCCCGACCGCCTTCCCGGTGTAGAGGAGGCGGTAGCTCACGGGCGGCCGCGGAGCCTGGCGAACACCTCGTCGTGTGGCGTCAACTGACCCGCCTCGGCCTGGGCGTGCGCCTCCCACACGTCGGCCGGGTCCACGCCCGGGACCGACGTGACCGGGGTCTCGGCGAGCCGCCGGCGGTAGTCCGCCACGGCCGCGTCGAGGAGTTCGGCGGCGGGGCGGCCGGTCCGGGCGGCCAGTTCGAGCAGGACGGCCTGCGTCGCCGGGCTGATCGGCACGGTCTCGGGCGCCATCGGTCGTTCCCCGCGGGTGGTCGGACCTACCCCGAATTCTACCACGACCGCGGCCGGCGCCGACCCGGTCACTTCAGCCAGGCGTCGCAGTAGTCCAGGAACACCGTCCAGTCGGCCGGGGTCATCGAGTGCTTCCCGGGGCGGATGAAGTACCCCAGCCGCTCCGCCGACAGCTTCCCTGATTCCGGCATCGCGTCCGCCACCACCGGCTTCTTCACGCCGTACAGCTCGTACGCCGGGGCGGCGGCCCGCAGCACGTCGAACTGGCCGCCCGGGTTCGCCCACTGGTCGTCCTCCGCGTTCGTCATCAGCACCGGCCGCGGGGCGCAGACCGCGACTAAGCCGTTCTGGTCGAACGGCAGCCTCGCCGGGTCGGGCCCGAACGCGGTGAAGTGGCCGCAGAACCAGTGCGGGAACGCCTTCGTGATCCGGGCGACCGTCTCCGCCTTGTCGTTCTTACTCCGGCTCGGGCCGGCCCCGCCGCACCCGGACTGGTGCGGGATCACCACCGCGATCCGGTCGTCGAACGCCCCGGCCAGGAGCGCCGTCTTCCCCAGCCGGGAGTGGCCGACGACCGCCAGCCGCTTGCCGTCGATGCCCCGGTCGGTGAGCAGGTGGTCGACCGCCCGGCCGACGCCCCACGCCCACCACGCGATCGTCGCCGTCTCGTCCCCGGGCGACCCGCCCGGCCGCTCCGGGAGCGTCGCCCGCATCCCCTCGCGGACCGTGGGCCGGTCCGGCTGGAGGTCGCCGCAGTAGAAGGTGGCGACCGCGTACCCGCGGCCGACCGCGTACTCCAGCGACCACGTGTCGGCCTGCTTCCCGCGGCCGTCGGCCGTCGCCGCGTTCGTCCCCTTCGCCACGCCGGGTCCGCTCCCCGGGACCCACGCCGTCGGGATGCGGACCTTCTCGTGGGCGGTGGCGGCGTGGTTGCCGTGGAAGTTCGGGCCGACCAGGCACGGGGCCGGCGTCTTCCCGTTCGGGACCGCGACCAGCAGGTACAGCTTCGGCCAGTGCGGCGGGCCGAACGTGAGCTCGACCTCGCGCAGGGTCCCCTTCCCGCCGAGCGCCTTCGGGTCCTCGAACAGCACCTTCGCGGTCACCTTCTCCGGCTTCGCCGGGAACCGGCCGTACATGTAGTGCTCGAACAACTCCTTCAGTTCCGGCCGTCGCTTCGCCTCCCAGTCGGCCTTCGTCGACACCTTCGTCCCGTCGCGCATGACGAGCGGGTTCGGCATCTCGGGGTGGGCCGGGAGCTTGTCCGGCGGGGGGAGGTCGGCGGGGACGGCGGCCGTGGTCACGGCGAAGGCTCCGAGGAGCGCGAGCGGCAGGCGCATGGGAGGGACTCCGATCTCAGGTTTGGGGCGGCGTCGGGTCCGCCGCTTGCGGCGTAACGCGCAACGCCGCAAGCGGCGGCGGTGCGGTGTGTCAGAACAGGCGGAACCCGAACACCGCGGTCCCGAAGATGAACGGCTCCAGCCCGATCACCTCGAGCGGCACGCTCAGCGACTCGTTCACCTCCACCCGCACCGTCGTCCCGTCGTCCCGGGTGACGGTCAGGTTCGGGAACAGGTGCTTGCTCAGCTCGTGGCCGTTCGGCACCAGCCCGACATCGAGCGGGTCGAAGTCGGCCCGGTCGTCGCCGTCGCCGCGGCGGAGGCCGGACAGGTTGTCGAGGGTGCCGAGGAACAGCGGGCCGAGGCAGCACAGGTTCTTGACGGTGGTCGTCGGGTCGCAGAACTGGAGGACGCACCCGTCCTTCGGGAGCTTGGCCAGGCGGGCGGCGGTGTCGGCGTCCGGCTTCCACGCCGGCAGGTCGCCCTTGGCCCGGAGCACCAGCCCCTGCACCCCCTGCGGGTGGAGCGCCACCACCAGCCAGTCCCCGGCGACCGCGTAGGTCGGGGTGACGATCCCGAAGTTGCGGGAGTGGAGCTGCCGGACCTCGACCCCGGCGAGCACCTTCTTCCGCACCCGCACCGGCGACCCGACGAGGTTCTCGATCCCGGGGTGGAGGCGGTCGGCCACCGCCCGCGCCTTCACCGGGTCCTTCAGCGACACGCACACCACGGTGCCGAAGATCGACAGCCCCTCGTTCGGGCTCTGGTAGATCACGAGTTTGTCGCCCAGGCACGGGAGGAGGTCGTCGGCCATGCTGACCCCGAGGGCCTTGTCGAACTCCCGGGCCAACTCCGCCCGCCGGGCCTTGATCGCCGCCGGGGTGTGGGCCGCCCGGTCCCGCGGGTCCTCGTCCGGGCCGACCCCGGCGAACGCCTCGACCAGCGCCAGCCCGGACTCGTACACCGCCCCCGGGTCGACCCGGGCGGCCAGGAACCGGGTCACGTCCGGCGGCAGCGGCGGGAGGTCGGCCAGGCCGATCGGGTCCTTCTTCAGCACCTTGGCGAACCCCTTCCGCTCGCCCGGCAGGTCGAAGTCCCAGACGGCCCGGAACTCCTTCCCGTCGTACCCGGCGTTGAACACGACCGCCTTCAGGTTGCCGACCCCGAGGTCGTCGAGCCGGTGGCCGAGGCCGGGGACGTACGGGCCGGCCAGGGCCTTGGCGAGGCCGACCACCCGGCCGGCGTCGGCGAACCCGCGGGCGACGGAGGTGAACGCCGGCTTCGCCGAACAGCGGACGAACAGCGGGTGGGCGGTCACCCCGCCCTTCGCCGGGTTCGCCCCGACCTCGGCGACGACCTTCTCCGGGGCCGCGGTGCCGACGTACAGGACGACGTGCTTCCCCTCCACCCACCACGCCGACTCGACCTTGATCGCCGGCGGGCCGTCGACATCCCGCTGGAGGGCGATCTTCGAGAGCCCGAACCGGTCCTGGGGGCCGGCCGGGCCGACGGGGCCCGGGCGGGGGCCGGCCGGGCCGGCCGGGGCGATGCGGAACCCCTTGCGGCCGGCGGCGGCGAACGGCTCGACGGCGTGGTCGGCGGCCTGCCAGGCGAGGCGGAGGGCGGCGAACGGGACGTCGGCCCGGTCGGCGGCGTTCGGCAGGACGACGAGCAGGTGGAGGTCGGGCATCAGCACGTCGAGGCCGGGCGGGTCGCCGCCGAGGAGCCCGCCGAGGGCCGCCCCGAGGCCCTTGAGCGTCGGCCGCGGCTCGCGGATCTCGGCCGCCACGACCACCCCGGTGTCGGCGATGAGGTCGGTGATCTTGGCCGCGTTCTTCAGGTCGGCGAGGGTGGCCTTCAGCTCGGCCGGCGGCTTCCCGTCGAGGAGCGGGTCGGCGAGGAGGGACTCGCCGAGGAGCTTCGGCACCTTGGCGATCAGGGTGCGGACGGTGTCCCCGGTCGGGCCGGCCATGAGCGGCCCCCAGAACGACTTCTTGTAGGTGTCGGCGTGGGCGGTGACCCCGTCCCACCGGACGAACAGGTGCGAGGTCGGGGACAGGAGCTGTTCGGGGGTCGGGTCGGCGGGCCGGGCGGCGGCCGGGGCCGCGAGCACGACCAGGGCGGCGAACAACCGGGACATGAGCGGTCCTCGCAGGAGACGTGGGACGGGAGAACGGCCGACCGGGCGGGGTCGCACCCGGGTTTCACGGTGCGTGGCTGCCCCTCACCCGGCCGCTCGGAGACTCGCGGCCGACCTCTCCCCGCTGACGCGGGGCGAGGTGAGGCTCATGCGGCCCCTCGACAGCCACCCGACCCGGGCCGCAGACGGGGCGGCCGGCGGCCCCCACCTCGCCCCGCGGAGCGGGGAGAGGTCGGCCGCGAGTCCGCGAGCGGCCGGGTGAGGGGAGACCACCTACCCAGACGCCCGGCGGCCGCCCGGATTCCGTGGCCCGCGACCGCGGGCCGACCTCACCCTCACCCGGTCGGGCCGCAGTCGCCGCGGGCCCGGCGGGCCACCGTCCGGACGAACGCCAGCACCGCCACCGCCGCGACCGCGGCGAAGTACACGGCCACCGTCCGCATGCTGATCGGCTGCTCGACCGGCGGCGGCGGCGGGGCCGGGTCGGGGGTCGCCCCGATCACCGCGTCCTCGGGGGCCGCCGGCCGCGGCCTGGCGTCGGCCGCCGCCCGCACCGCCTGCCGGTGGGCGACCAACACCTTCCGGTTCCCGTACGACCGGCCCCAGGTGCACTCGTCCAGGATCTTGTACGCCGCGTCCGGGTCGCCGGCCGCCGCGTACAGCTCGGCCAGCAGCCAGTACAGCCGGGTCTCGCCGGGGTGCCACAGGAGGAGCTGCTGCACCACGGCGATGGCGTCCGGCGGGAGCTTGGCCTTCTCCGCCGGGGCGAGGACCCCCGGCTCGTACTCCCCGCGGGCGTTCACGAACCGGACCGGGTCGGCCTTCCCGCCCCGGCCCGGCAGCGGGAACAGCGGCAGCACCTCCTCGGCCGCGTCCGTCTGCTCGCGCTCGGCCGGGGACAGCCCGACCCGGGCGTCCGCCTCCCGCCGCCGGACGCGGTAGAGGTGCGGGACGTACCCGGCGTCGAGGTTGGCCCACCAGTCCCGCTGGCCCTTCGACAGCCCCTTCACCTCGGCCGGCATCTCGGCGTCGAGCAGCCCCTCGTAGTGGCGGAGGGCCTCGCCCCAGTCCCCGCGGACGGCGTGGGCGTGGGCCAGGGCGGCGACCCCGAAGTAGTCGGTGGTCCGCGGGCCGAGGACGTTCAGGGCCTGGTCGACCCGGCCGACCCGGAGGAGGTCGGCGGCCAGCGCGGCGGTCTCGTCCCGGGACCGCTTCGGCTGCTTCTCCCGGTCGGCGACCCGCTTCAGGAACGCCTGCCGGTCGGGGGTGTCGAGCTTCTCGTTCAGGGCGTTGGTGAGGACCGCGAGCCGCCGCTTGAACTCGTCGAACGGGAGCGGGGTCGGGGTGCCGTCGGCCGCGACCGGGACGGCGAACCGCGGGTCGTCGGGGGTGTACAGGGACGCCCGCCCGACCCCGGCGAGGACGGCGGCCGACGCGACGACGGCGGTGAGCGCGACTCGGACCACGACCGCCCCTCCGGTGACCGGGGGTTATTGTACCGACCGGAACGGGATCGGGTCGGGAAGACCGCGCCGTCCGAGCCGGACGCGTCAGCGACGGCCGGGCAAGACCCGTCGCTGACGCGTCCGGCTCGGACGGCGGGGCGGGACCGGCCGGACGCCCTCGTCGTCCATACAAGAGGATGTGCTACCCTGACCGCAGACTCCCGCTCGCGCCCCCGGAACGGACCGATGCCCGTCGTCTCCCCCCTCGCCGACCCGGCCGCGGGCCCGCTCCGATCCGTGCCGGCCCTGGCGCGGGCGGCCGGGCTGGCGGCGGCGGTGGCGGCCGCGTACGCCGCGGCCGGGGCGGTCGGGGTGTGGATGGCGTGGCCGGGGCACACCCCGGTGGTGCTGTGGCCGGCGGCCGGGGTCGGGCTGGCGGCGGCGGTCCGGCTCGGGTGGCGGGCGGTCCCGGGCCTGGCGGCCGGGGCGCTGGCGGTGAACCTCGCGTCCGGGGGACCGGGGTGGGGCGACCCGGTGATCGCGGCCGGGAACGTCGGCGGGGCGGTGGTCGGCGGGTGGGTGGTGCGGCGCCGCGGGCGGGACCGGGTGCGGCTGGACGAGGTCGGGGACGTCGGGGTGCTGCTGGTGGCGGCGGCGGCCGGGGCGGCGGTGGCGGCGGCGGCCGGGGCGGGGGCGCTGTGGGCGACCGGGCACCTGGCGGCGGGGGAGGTCGGGCGGGGGCTGGCGGTGTGGTGGGCCGGGGACGCGGCCGGGGTGCTGTTCCTGGCCCCGGCCCTGCTCGGCCCGGCCGGGCGGGTGGCCGGGCCGGGGCGGCTCGGGGTCGGCCCGGCCCGGGTCGGGCTGGCGGCGGCGGCGGCCGTCGCCCTGATCCTGGCCCTGACCCCGACCGCCCCGCGGCACGCGGTGGCGGCCGCCTGCCTGCCGGCGGTGGCGGTGGCGGCGACCCGGTACGGCCCGCGCGGGGCGGCCCTGGCGAACCTGCTGTCGGCGGCGGTCGCGGCGGCGGTGGTGCTGGCCGGAGCCGGGGAGGCGGACCGGCACGCCCTGGTCGCCTTCCTGGGGGTGTCCGCGGTCACCGGGCTGTGCCTCGGGGCGATCACCGCCGAGCGGGACGCGGCCCTGGCCCGGGTGGCCGCGGACGGGGACGCCCGGGCCGCCGACCGGGCCCGGTTCCAGGCCCTGCTGGAGCACTCCCACGACATCGTCGCCGTCCTCGGCCCGGACGGCCGGTGCGCGTTCGTCACCGCCGCCGCCACCCGGATCGTCGGCCGGGACCGGGACTGGTTCGTCGGCGGGGACCCGTTCGCCAACGTCCACCCGGACGACCTCCCGCTGGCCCGGCTGGTCTTCGCCGACGTGCTCGCCCACCCGGGGGTGCCGACCCGGGTCGAGCTGCGGTTCCGGACGGCCGCCGGCGGGTGGGTGTGGCTGGAGGTGATCGGCACCAACTTCCTGGACCGCCCGGGGGTCGGCGGGGTCGTGGTGAACGCCCGGGACGTGACCGAGCGGCGGGCGGTCGAGACCCGGCTGCGGGAGGCCCGGGCCCTGCTCGAGGCGACCGGCCGGCTGGCCCGGATCGGGGGCTGGGAGTACGTCGTCCCCGAGGACCGGCTGACGTGGTCCGAGCAGACGTACCGGATCCACGAGGTGAGCCCGGCCGAGTTCACCCCGACGGTGGCGGCGGCCGTCGACTTCTACGCCCCCGAGGCCCGGCCGGTGATCCGGGCGGCGGTCGAGCGGGCGGCGGCGACCGGGGAGGGGTGGGACCTGGTGCTCGGGTTCGTCACCGCCCGCGGGCGGAAGCTGTGGGTGAACGCGATCGGGCAGGTGGAGACGCGCGGGGGGAAGCCGTACCGGCTGTTCGGCACCTTCCAGGACGTGACCGCCCGGGTCGAGTCGGAGCGGGCGGTGCAGCGGCTGGAGGAGCAGTTCCGGCAGGCCCAGAAGCTGGAGGCGGTGGCCCGGCTGGCCGGCGGGGTGGCCCACGACTTCAACAACCTGCTCACCGTCATCAACGGGTTCGGGGAGATGATCGCGGCCGACGCCCCCCCGGGGTCGCCGACCGCCGAGCTGGTCGCCCACGTCCTGGCCGCCGGGGGGCGGGCCGCCGACCTGACCCGCCAGCTCCTGGCGTTCAGCCGGAAGCGGCCGCCGACCGCCGGGGCGGTGGACCTGGCGGCGGTGGTCGACGGGCTGCGGCCGCTCCTGGCCCCGCTGACCGGGGACGAGGTCCGGCTGGTGACCCGGGCGGCCCCGGTCCCGCCGGTCCACGCCGACCGCGGGCAGGTCGAGTCGGTGGTGATGAACCTGTGCGTGAACGCCCGGGACGCGATGCCGGGGGGCGGGACGCTGGCGGTCGAGACCGGGGTGGTCGAGGTGCCGGACCCGCCCGGCCCGGCCGACCCGCCGCCGGGCCGGTGGGTGGTGCTGGCGGTGTCGGACACCGGGACCGGGATCCCGGAGGAGGTCCGCCCGCACCTGTTCGAGCCGTTCTTCACGACGAAGGAGATCGGGAAGGGGACCGGGCTCGGGCTGCCGACCGTGTACGGGATCGTGACCACCGCCGGCGGGCACGTCCGGTACACCACCGAGATGGGAAGGGGGACGACGTTCCGGGCGTACTTCCCGGCCCCGCCGGACGAGTGGCCGGCCGGCGACCACCGGCTGACGGCCGAGGAGGCGGCGCGGGCGGACCCGGCGGCGGAACCGGTCGGGTCGGGCCGGCCGGTGGTGCTGCTGGTGGAGGACCAGCCGGCGGTCCGGGAGCTGTCGTGCCAGGTGCTGGCCGGGGCCGGGTTCGAGGTGGTGACGGCGGACGACGGCCCGGACGCGCTGGCCCGGCTGGCGGCGCTGCCGGCGCCGCCGGCGGTGCTGGTGACCGACGTGCGGATGCCGCGGATGGGCGGGCGGGAGTTGGCCGACCGGGTGCGGGCGGCGTGCCCCGGGGTGCGGGTGCTGTTCGTGTCCGGGTTCAGTCCGGAGACGGTCCTGCCGGCCGGCCCGACCGCGGACGAGGCGTTCCTGGCCAAGCCGTTCGGGGTCGACCGACTGGCCGACGCGGTCCGCGGGCTGGTCGGCCCGGCCACCCACCCGGACGGGTGACCGGAAGGCGTGAGGTCACCGGCCCGGGGAGCGGGCGGGACGACCACCCGCCCCACGGAGCGGGAGAGGTCGCCGCCCGGGGGCTGTCGCTCCGGGGCGGCGGGTGAGGGGCGGCCACCTCCCGCCCGGCCCCGGGCGCCCGGCCCCGTCGGAGTGGGCTTGCACCCGCCGCCCACTTCGCACACCATCCCCCGGTCCCCGGGGAGGGTGGCCCGTGGCCGGCTTCCGCACCCACATCACCGTGTCCGGCGCCCTCGGCGTCGCGTACGGCGGGGCGGCCGTCAACCCCGGCGGGTTCGACACGTCCGCCGCCGTCCTCGCCGCCGGCCTGACCACCGCCGGCGGCATGCTCCCCGACCTCGACAGCGACAGCGGCGTCCCGGTCCGCGAGCTGTTCGGCCTCGCCGCCGCCGCCGTCCCGCTCCTGCTCGTCCCCCGCATGGTCGACGCCGGCCTGTCCCGCGAGGCCGTCCTCGCCGCCCTGCTGTTCGGGTACGTCCTCATCCGGTACGTCGTCGCCGACGTGTTCCGCCGCCTCACCGTCCACCGCGGGATGTACCACAGCATCCCCGCCATGCTCGTCTCCGGCCTGGTCGTCTACCTCGCGTACCACTCCCCGGACCGCGGCGTCCGGCTGCTGCTGGCCGGCGGGGTGATGGTCGGGTTCCTGTCGCACCTGGTGCTCGACGAGGTGTACTCGGTCGACTTCCGCGGGCTGCGGGTGAAGCTGAAGGCGTCGGCCGGCAGCGCCCTGAAGTTCGGGTCGTCGTCGCTGGCCGCCACCGCCACCTGCTACGCCCTGCTCGGCGGGCTCTCGTACCTGGCGTACCAGGACCTGCGGCGGCCGCCCGAGGCGGACCGGCCGGCGGTGAGCCCGCGGCGGTGGTGACGGGCCGGGTAGAATGTCGGCGTCACCGTCGGGGGAGGGCAACGCCATGCGGATCGCGGCACTGGTCTTCGGCCTGCTCGGGACGGCCGGCTCGGGCTACCTCGGGGTGAAGGGGGCAGCCGACCTCAACGACCTCCGCGACCTCCGGCGGCAGTGGGAGTACGAGCAGAAGGTGGGGCGGAGGCCGGCGACGGAGGTGGACCGGGGGTTGGCGGCGGAGATCGACCTGCTCGACCGGTCCGCGTACCCACTGATCGGCGGGGCGGCGGCCGGGCTGGTCGGGTGCGGCCTGGTGCTCCGCCGGGTCGGGTGGGCGGCCGGGCTGGCGTTCGCGGCCGGGTTCGCCGCCCCGCTCGCCCTGGCTCGGGACGCCCGGCCGGCCGTGTTCACGTTCGAGCTGGCGGTGGCCGCCGTCCTGTCGTTCCTCGTCACCCGCCGCACCTTGTACAAGAAGCCGCGGCGGCGCCGCGACCTCTCCCGGGACGACGACCTCGTCGGGTGACGAGGGGTCGGCCGGCAGGGTTGACTCGGCAGGTGGTTTCCCCTCACCCGCCGGCGAAGCGCCGGCGACCTCTCCCCGGCGGGGAGAGGTGGGGCTCGTGCGGCCCTCCGAACGTTTGCGACTCGGGTAGCTCCCGAGGAGGCACGCGGCCCCCACCTCTCCCCGCCGGGGAGAGGTCGGCTCCGGCGCTTCGCCGGAGCCGGGTGAGGGGCACCACGCAGACGGACGCCCCAACCGCCTCCGCCTCACAGTGGGTCGAGGCCGCCCAACGGCCCGCCCGGAATCCGCCCCGCCCTCTTGCTTTCCGCCTCCGGCCGGGTCAGAATACCTCCGACAGACCACGACCCATCGATGCACCGGCTCCGGGCCGCCGCGTCGGGGTGTCGGGCGAGGTCCGGCGGCTCCCCGAGTCGCCAGGCCGCCCCGGCTCCCGGGCGTGGCACACCCCCGAGCCGGTGTCGGCGTTTCCACGGGAGTCGCGGCCATGACCACCAAGAAGGAGAAGGACCCCGGGAAGGCGATCCTGGAACTGGTGGACAAGCTCCACGAGGACCGCAAGATCCCCCGGGAGACCATCTTCAGCGGCATCGCGTCCGCCATCCAGGTCGCGGCCGAGCGGCACTTCATGGTCGAGGAGGGCGTGTTCGTCAGCATCGACCAGGCGACCGGCCACATCGTCGCCCGGTACGGCGAGCAGGAGCTCGACCCCGAGACCCTCGGCCGGATCGCCGCCCAGTCCGCCAAGCAGATGATCATCCAGAAGATCCGCGAGGCCGAGTCCGACACCGTCTTCAACGAGTTCGCCGGCCGGAAGGGCGAGCTGCTGGTCGGCACCGTCACCCGGGTCGACGCCGGGACCGCCATCCTGTCGCTCGGCAAGAGCGAGGCGCTGCTGCCCCGCAGCGAGCAGATCCCCGGCGAGAGCCACCACGTCGGCGACCGGGTCAAGGCCGTCGTCCTCGACGTCCGGAAGCAGGGCCACCGGGTGAAGATCGTGCTGTCCCGGTGCCACCCGGACTTCGTCCGGGCGCTGTTCGAGGAGGAGATCCCCGAGATCGACGAGCGGATCATCGACATCCGGGCCGTCGCCCGGGAGGCGGGCTACCGCAGCAAGGTCGCGGTCACCTCGATCGACCTGAAGGTGGACGCGGTCGGGGCGTGCGTCGGGGTCCGCGGGAGCCGGATCAAGAACGTGATCGAGGAGCTGAACGGGGAGCGGATCGACATCGTCCGCTGGAACGACGCCCTCCAGGTGCTGATCCCGAACGCCCTCCAGCCGGCCCAGATCTCCGAGGTCTTCACCTACCCGAAGCTCGGCCGGGCGATCGTGCTGGTGACCGACGACCAGTTGTCGCTGGCGATCGGGCGGCGCGGGCAGAACGTCCGGCTGGCGTCGAAGCTGGTCGGGTGGGACATCGAGATCATGACCCACGACGAGCTGGCCGAGGCGCTGGAGCGGGCCGAGCGGTGGTTCGGGCAGCTGCCGCACGCCTCCCCGGACCTGACCAACGCGCTCATCGACCAGGGGTTCCTGTCGTACAACGACATCACCATGACGGACGCGGCCGGGCTGGCCGAGTTCTCCGGGCTGAACGAGGAGCAGTCGGACGAGATCGTGATGTACGCCGAGGAGTACTCGGACGCGATGGAGCGGAGCGTCGAGGAGGAGCGGCGGGCGGCGGAGGAGGCGGCGGAGGCGGCCCGGCTGGAGGCCGAGGAGCAGGCCCGGCTGGAGGCCGAGGCGGCGGCCGCCGCCGCCGGCACCGAGCCGGCCGGGGACGGTGAGGCGGCGGCACTGGTGGTGGACGTGGAGGGCGTCGGGGAGGTATCCGGGGTGGTGGCCGAGGGGGAAGTGGCGGCCGACGCGAACTCCGAGCCGGCGGCGGTGTCTGTCGGGGACGAGGCCGCGGGCGAAACCCCGGCGGACCCGGAGAAGCCGGCCGAGTGACCCGGGTCCCGGGGGCAACGGCCGGGCGAACCGCGACCGTCAGGGAGCGGGTGCCGCAGAGGGACACCCGCTCCCTGACGGTCGCGGTTCGCCCGGCCGGGGGCGAGGGGGAAGGCTGGCCCCCACCGATCCCCCTTTTCACCGGTGGCGGCGTGGCTAGAATATGACTCATTCGGGGCACGGTCGGTCGAACCGGTCGGCCCGCGGCGGGGGCCGCGGGCCCGTGTCGGGGGGCGGCCCGGGTCGCCTCTCCCCCAGGAGTTCCGCTTGTCCCAGACGAAAGAGAAGCCGGAGAAGGATAAGAAGGTCCGCGTGTTCGCGCTCGCCAAGGAGCTGAACCTGGACAGCAAGGTCCTCGTGGACCTGTGCAAGGACTTGGGGTTCTCCGGCATCACCAACCAGCTCAACGGGCTGGAGCCGGGCCAGGTCGACGCCCTCCGGGAGCGGGTCAAGAAGGGCCTGAACAAGCCCGCCGCCGCGCCCCCCTCCGCCGCCCCGCCGAAGCCCGGCCTCCCCCCGACCGCCAAGCTCGAGAACAAGATCGTCACCCTCCCGAAGGCCAAGCCCGCCCCGAGGCCGGCCGCCGAACCGCCCCCGCCGCCGGCGGCCGAGCCGCCCGCCCCCGCCGCGGCCGAGCCCGCCGCGGCGGCGGAGCCGGAGGCCGCCGCGCCGCCCGCCGCCCCGGAGCCGCCGGCCGTGGTCGCCGAGGCGCCGCCGGCCCCGGCCGCCCCCGCGGTCACCCCGCCCCCCGCCCCGACCCCGCCGGCCAACGTCATCCCGAACCTGGCCGGCCGGGGGATGCCGAACCTCGGCGGCGGGGTCCGGAACCTGAACGCCCCGCGGCCGACCGCCCCGCCGCCCCCGAAGTCGAACCCGCCGGCCCCCGCCCCGGCGGTGCCGGCCGCCGCCCCGCCTGCCGCCGACGGGCCGGCCGCCGCCCCGGCCACCGTCGCCGGGCCCGGCCCG
>PNKH01000100.1 GCA_013822345.1 Isosphaera sp. | reverse complement strand
CGAACGCCGGCCCCAGGTTGGTGACCTCCGGCTCCGTCATCGGTAACCCTCCCGATGACTCAGCTTACGGACCGGCGGCAAACCCGCGCTGTACTGTTAACGGCGCCGGCCGCCCGCGGATGGTCAGGCTAACCGGCCGACCAACCCGTGTCAAACACCGACCGGCGGAAGGCATCCGGGTCGCCCTCCCGGACTCCGACGGGGGGAAGGATCGGCCCGGCGGGTTGTTGATAACGGCTCCCCTCCCGGGGTTCGGGGGTGTCCGGGTTGTTGATAACACCCCCGAACCCTAGGGGGTGGGCATCCGTGATCAACCCTCCGACCCGTCGCACCCGAACCGGTACACCCACCCCCCGCCCTTGCCCGGCCGCTCCTCCTTCGCCCAGTCCTTCCCCACCCCGGCCTCCAGTACCTCTCGGAACTGGATCTCGTTCCGCCGCTCCGCGTCCGGCGGCACTCCAAGATCTCCTTCCGCGTCAGCCCGGTCCCGGCACCGGACCCCGCCCGCACCCGCCCGATCGCCGCCCGCAGCCGGCCCGCCCGGCCAGGTCCCGCCGTCGCCCCCCGCCGGCCGGGCCGTATAACGTCCCGTGCGCCGCCCCGAACGTGAGGTCGCCCCGCCGAATGAGCGACAACCCCCCGCGTCCGCCCGAAGAGCTGGCCGCCCGCCTGGACGCCCTCCGGGCCAACGTCGGGAAGGTGTTCCTCGGCAAGCCCGAGGTCATCCGCCTCGCCCTCGTCGCCCTCCTCGCCGACGGCCACGTCCTCCTGGAGGACGTGCCCGGGGTCGGCAAGACGCTCCTGGGCAAGGCCCTGGCCCGCAGCCTCGCCTGCCGGTTCGCCCGCGTCCAGTTCACCCCCGACCTCCTCCCCGGCGACCTGATCGGGGTCACCGTCTACCGCGAGAAGACGGGCGAGTTCGTGTTCCAGCCCGGCCCGCTGTTCACCGAGGTGCTCCTCGCCGACGAGATCAACCGGGCCACCCCGCGGACCCAGGCCGCACTGCTCGAGGCGATGGCCGAGCGGCAGATCACCACCGACGCCGAGACGCGCCGGCTCGGCCCCCCGTTCCTGGTCGTCGCCACCCAGAACCCGCACGAGTTCGAGGGCACCTACCCGCTCCCGGAGAGCCAGCTCGACCGGTTCATGCTCCGGGTCAAGGTCGGGTACCCGGACCGGGAGGCGGAGCGGGCGATCCTGCTCGAGCACCGGGCCGGGGAGCCGGTCGACCACCTGGACCCGGTCCTCGGCCCGGCGGACATCCTCGCCCTCCAGAAGCGGACGCGCGACGTGAAGGTCGACCCGGCGGTCGCCGAGTACGTCCTCCAGGTGGTCGGCGCGACCCGGACGCACCCGGAGGTCGTACTGGGGGCGAGCACCCGCGCCGCCCTCGCCCTGTACCGGGCGGCCCAGGCCCTCGCCCTGACCGCCGGCCGGGACTACGCCGTCCCGGACGACGTGAAGACGTTGGCCGAGCCGTGCCTGGCCCACCGGCTGGTGACCCGCGGGTGGACCCAGGGCGGGCACCCGGACGCCGGCCCGGTGGTCCGCGAGATCCTGTCCAAGCTGAAGGTGCCGGCGTGAGGCGCGCGGACGCTGACGGCACCCCCCGGCTGGCCCTCACCGGGGACGGGGTGATCTGGCTGTGGGTGACCGTGCTGATGGCCGCCGTCGGGTGGTACAAGAGCATCAACCTGGTGCTCCTGCTCGCCTACCTGATGCTCGCCCTGATGGTGCTCAACGGGGTCCTCGCCCGCCTCCACGCCCGCCGGGTGTCGGCCGCCCGGGAGCCGGTCCCGCCGGCGTTCGCGGGGGAAGAGGTCGTGGTCGCCCTGTCGGCGACCAACACCGCCGCCCGGGCGGCGACGGCGGCGGTCGAGGACCGGTCCGGGGGCGACCCGGTGACCTGGTTCGCCCACCACCTCCCGCCCGGGAACACCGCCCGGTTCGCGGCCCGCCGGGTGTTCCCGGTCCGCGGCCGGTCCGCCCCGGGGCTGCGGGTCGGGTCGGCGTACCCGTTCGGGCTGCTCCGGTACGACCGCGGGGTGCCGGCCGAGAAGGTCGTCGTCCTCCCGCCGGCGGGGGTGGCGGACGCGGACGGGCTGCGGCGGTGGCTGCTCCGGTCGGCGGAGGGCGACGGGCGGGCCCGGCGGGTGCTGCGGCGGGTGACGGCGGACGCGGCGGACGTGCGGGGGGTTCGGCCGTACCGCCCGGGCGACCCGATCCGGGCGGTCCATTGGCGGAGCACCGCCCGGCGGGGGGCGCTGATGGTGCGGGAGTACGACGCGGCCCCGTCCCCGGACCTGGTGCTGGTGGTCGAGCCGTGGCTGCCGGCCGGTCCGGACCGGGCGGACCTGGACGCGGTCGAGGCGGCCTTGAGCCTGGCGGTGACGGTGGTGCGGACGTGGGCGGCCGCGTCCGGGACGCGGGCGACGGTGGCGGTGGCCGGCGACCCGGACTCGGTCCGGACGACCGCCCCGACCGACGCCGGGGTGCGGGACGCCCTGGTCCCGCTGGCCGACGTGGTCGGGGCGGACCGGTTCGAGCCGCTCTCCCCGCAGGCGTTCGACCGGTCGCTGACCCGGGCCGCCCGCGTCGTGGTCAGCAGCCGCCCGGACACCCCGTACGCCGGGGCGCTGTACCGGAGCACCGGCCGGCCGTTCCTCGTGGTCTGCCCGGAGGACCGGTTGGCGTGGTACCAGCCGCCGGCGGGGGTGGTGACGGGCGGGTCCCGGACCGTCGACTCGGGCTGACGGTGCCGGGGACGTTGCCGGGGTTCCGGGTACGTGGTGCCCCCCTCACCTGCCGGCGAAGGGCCGGCGACCTCTCCCCCGAAGCGGGGGCGAGGTGGGGGCCGCCGGCCTCCCCGGCTGCTACCCGGATCCACGGCCTGAAGAGGGGTCGCACCGCCCCCACCTCGCCCCGGTTTCGGGAGAGGTCGGCCCGGCGCTTCGCCGGGCCGGGTGAGGGGAAACCACGTACACGATCACACGAGGACGCACCCTCCACTCGGCCACCCCCCCCCCACCCCGCTCCACCCCATGCGTCCCGACCCCGCCTTCCGGCTGAGCGTGTACCTGACGATGGGGCTGTCGTGCCTGTGCGTCGCGTACGCCGAGTACGACCTGTTCCCCGAGGTCCCGTACATCGCCGCGGCGGCGGTCGCGGTGATGGCCTGGCTGTACCGCCTCGAGGGGCGGGTGGAGCTGCTGTCGATCCCGGAGGCGAACCGGGTCGGGCTGATCGTCGGGCTGGCGAACCTGGGGTGGGCGGGGTTCCGGGTGGCGGGGGAGCTGAACAAGCCGTCGGGGCCGGGGGCCGGCGAGCTGCAGATGGTCCTGGTCGCCCTGTTCGGCCCGCTGCTCGTCACCCTGATGCCGGCGAAGCTGGCCCGGAAGGAGAAGCACGTCGGCGACTACTGGGCCCTGTACGGCATGTCGCTGGTGTCGGCCGGGCTGAGCGGGGCGATGGCCGAGGACGCCGGCGGGGTGGTGCTGATCGGGCTGTACGCCGCGGCCGCGGTCTGGAGCCTGTCCCTGTTCCACCTGCGGCGGGCCGGCGGGGAGGTGCCGCCGGTCCCGAACCGCACCGCCCCCCCGCCGGTCGCCGGGGCGGCGTCCGCGGCCCCGGGCCGGGCCGGGGTCCGGCCGGCCGCCGTGCTGGCCGCCCTGGCGGCCGCGGCGGCCGTCCCGGTGTACCTCCTCACCCCGCGGTCCCCGGGCGAGAAGCTGGAGTTCGGCCGGCCGCGGACCGAGGTCGGGTACGAGCCGGACAAGATGGCGAACCTGAACCAGACCGGGACGCTGCGGGTGAACCCGGCGGTCGCGTTCGAGGTCGAGGCCGATACAGCCGGCGCGCCGAAGACGGACCTCGGCCCGGAGCAGCGGTGGCGCGGCCAGGTGCGGCGGCAGTACCTCGGCGGGGAGTGGCGGCCGGGGGACGCCGGCCCGGCCCTGGCCCCGTTCCCGCGGGCCCCGGCCGGGCCGTGGGTCCCGCCCCGGCTCGGGCCGGGCGAGTGCCGGCTGACGTTCTCCGTCCCGGACCCCGGGCGGGCCCGGCAGCGGGGCGAGTTCCTGGCCGACCCGGTCGGGTGGGCCGGCGGGGAGGACGTGCCGGTCGCCACCCTCACCCCGGAGGGCCCCGAGGGGTGGGACGCGGTCTACGACGGGCGGTTCTTCCCCCACCTCACCCCCACCCCCGGCGAGCCGCACCGGTACACCCAGGTGTGGCGGCCGGAGCCGGACGCCGACCTCGGCCCGGCGGTGCTGGTCGACCCGAACGACCCCCGGCTCCGCCAGCTCACCCACAACCCGGTCCCGCGGGTCAAGGAGTACGCCGACAGGGTGGTCGACGGGATGGTCCGGGCCGGGCAGCTCCCCGCGGACTACCGCGACCCGTTCACCCGGCTGCCGGCCCGCCGGCACCACGACGCGATCGCCCGGGCGCTGACCGGGCACCTGTCCGGGTCCGGGTTCCGGTACACCCTGACGCTGAAGCGGGACCGGAAGGAGATGGACCCGGTCGAGGAGTTCCTGTTCCACGCCAAGGCCGGGCACTGCGAGCGGTTCGCCGCCGCCCTCGTCCTGATGCTCCGGTCGCAGGGGATCCCGGCCCAACTGGCCCTCGGGTTCAAGGGGTGCGAGCCGGCCGACGCCCCCGGCCGGTACGTCGTCCGGCAGGAGCACGCCCACGCCTGGGCGGAGGCCCTGATCGTCGAGTTCGAGCCCGGCCCGCGCGGCCCGGTCAGCCGGTGGCGGTCCCTCGACCCGTCCCCGACCGCCACCGACCCGGCGGACGCGGCCGGCGGCGGGTGGGCGGCCGACACCCGGGCGTGGCTGAACGGCGTGTTCAAGGAGTTGTTCGTCGACTACAGTCAGGAGCAGCGGCGGCGGGCGCTGGCGGCCGCGGCCGGGTTCGCCACCCGGTGGGACGTGCTCGCCGGGGCCGGCCTGGTCGTGGGCGGACTGGTCGCGTGGCGGCTCCGCCGCCGGGCGGCCGCGGCCGAGCCCCGGCGGGCCCCGACCCTGTTCGACCGGGTGCTGGCGGTGCTCGCCCGGCACGGGTTCGCCCCGCAGCCGGGGGACACGCCCCGGGAGTTCGCCGCGGCGGTCGGCGCGGCGCTGCGGCGGGACGCCCGGACGGCGGCGGTCGCCGGGGTGCCCGGGGAGTGGGCCGAGGCGTTCTACGAGTCCCGGTTCGGCGGCCGGCCGCTCGCCCCGGCCCGCGCCGCCGCCCTCGACGCCGGGCTGGCGGACTTGACCCGCGCCCTCGCCGGCCGGCCGGTGGCCGGCCCGGTGGGATGAGGTGTCTTTGGTTTGTGGCACAGGTCTCCAGACCTGTGCTGGTTGCGCAGGTCTGGAGACCTGTGCCACAAGCCGTTCCGGAGCAACCCATGACCCCCCTCCGCCTGCGGGCCGACGACTCGGTCCTGGTCGTGATCGACGTGCAGGACAAGCTCCTGGCGAAGATCCCGACGGCCGCCGACCTGGTCCGGAACGCCGGGTTCCTGCTCGACGTGGCGAAGCTCCTGGAGGTGCCGGTCCGGGCGACCGAGCAGTACCCGAAGGGCCTCGGCCCGACGACGGCCGCACTCGCCGCCCGGCTCCCGACCCCGCTCCCGGCGAAGACGGCGTTCAGCTGCTGCGGGGCCGGGCCGTTCCTGGAGGAGCTGGAGATGCTCCGGCGGAAGAACGTCGTCCTGGCCGGGATGGAGACGCACGTCTGCGTGTCCCAGACGGCCTTCGACCTCCTCGACGCCGGGCTGCACGTCTTCCTCGCCGTCGACGCCCTGGGGGCGCGGGCGGCGGTTGACCACGACACCGCCCTGCGGCGGCTGGAGCGGGCCGGGGCGGTCCCGACAACGGCCGAGGCGGTGGCGTTCGAGTGGGTCGCCGACGCCGCCCACCCGCAGTTCAAGGCGGTCAGCGCGCTGGTCATCGCCCGCTCCGGGGGTGCAAGAGAAGGGGTGAAGGGGTGAGGGGGTGAAGGGGTGAAAAGGCAGGAGTTGTCTTTTCTCCCCTTCACCCCCTCACCCCTTCACCCTTTCATGGACACCAGAGGCCTGCCGTTCCACCCGAGAGCCACCCATGTCCAATCCCCTGCCCGGCCAACTGAACCCGTCCCCGCGGCTGCTCCTCGGCCCCGGGCCGAGCGACGCCCACCCGCGGGTGCTGTCGGTCATGAGCACCCCGCTGCTCGGCCACCTCGACCCGCAGTTCCTGGCGATCATGACCGAGACCCAGGAGATGCTCCGGCAGGTGTACCGGACGGCCAACCCGCTCACCTTCCCGGTGTCCGCGACCGGCACCGCCGGGATGGAGACGTGCCTGGTCAACCTGATCGAGCCGGGCGACAAGGCGGTGATGTGCACGGCGGGGTACTTCGGGAACCGGATGGTCGACATCGCCGGGCGGTGCGGCGCGGCGGTCACGGTGAAGGAGGCGCCGTGGGGCCGCACCTTCGACCTCGACACCCTCCGGGACGTGCTGAAGGCGGTCCGGCCGAAGGTGCTCGGGATCGTCCACGCCGAGACCTCGACCGGGGCCGCCCAGGACATCTCGCAGCTCGGCAGGCTGTGCCACGAGTACGGCGCCCTGCTGGTGACCGACTGCGTCACCTCGCTCGGGTGCACCCCGGTGGAGCTGGACGCGTGGGAGGTGGACGCGGCGTTCAGCTGCTCGCAGAAGGGGCTGAGCTGCCCGCCGGGGATGTCGCCGGTGAGCTTCAGCCCGCGGGCCGTCGACGCCCTGAAGGCCCGGAAGACGAAGGTGCAGAGCTGGTACCTGGACCTGACCTCGATCATGGCCTACTGGGGCGGCGACCGGGCGTACCACCACACCGCCCCGATCACGATGGTGTACGCCCTGCGGGAAGGGTTGCGGCTGGTGCTGGAGGAGGGGCTGGAGGCGCGGTGGGCGCGGCACGTCCGGAACCACCTGGCCCTGAAGGCCGGGCTGGAGGCGCTGGGGATGGAGTACATCGCCCCGGAGGGCGCGCGGCTGCCGCAGCTGAACGCGGTCCGCATCCCGGACGGGGTGGACGACGTCGGCGGGCGGAAGCAGCTGCTGGCCGAGTTCGGGATCGAGATCGGCGGCGGGCTCGGCGACTTCAAGGGGAAGGCGTGGCGGATCGGGATCATGGGCCAGAACAGCCGGCCGGGGTGCGTGTTCCAGGTGCTGGCGGCGCTGGAGGTGGTGCTGCGCGGGGCGGGGGTGAAGGTCGGGACGGGCGCCGGGGTGGCGGCCGCCGAGAAGGCGTACGCGGCGTGAGGTGAGGCATGGCGACGGACTGGCCCGCGGACATTCTGGAAAGGATGAGCCGAGCCGTGGAAAAGGTCCAGGAGCGCCTCCGCCGGGCCGCCCGGGCGTTGGAGGCGGGGAACGTCCCGTATGCCGTGATCGGCGGGAACGCGGTCGCGGCGTGGGTGTCCAAGGTCGACGCCGGGTTGGTCCGCAACACTCGCGACGTGGACGTGCTCATCCGCCGAAGCGACCTGGAAGCCGCGAAAGCGGCGATGGACGCGGCCGGGTTCGAACACGCCTTGGTGGCCGGGGTCGACCTGTTCTTCGAGCGGCCGGACGGGAAGCCGAGCGAGGGCGTCCACCTGCTGTTCGCCGGGGAGAAGGTGAAGCCGACCGACCCGGTCCCGGTCCCGGAGCTGTCCGAGTCCGAGGACGGGGCCGCGTTCCGGGTGGTGTCGTTAGAGGGGCTGGTGCGGATGAAGTTGGTCTCGTTCCGGCTGAAAGACCGCGTCCACCTCCAGGACATGACCCGGGCCGGCCTGATCGACGCAACCTGGCCGGCCCGGTTCCCGGAAGTGCTGGCCGAGCGGCTGCGGGAGATTCTCGCCAATCCCGACGGGTGACCGGCGAACAACCCGGAAACCGTCCCACCGACCCCGGGGTTCCGCCGCCATGTTCGGCCGCATCTCGAACGGCTTCTCGCTCGCCCGCAGCTCGTGGGGCGTCCTCGCCCGGGACAAGCACCTGATCTGGTTCCCGGTCGTCAGCGGCCTCCTGTTCGTCCTCGTCGTCGCCAGCTTCGTCTTCCCGCTCTCCACCCTCGTCGACTGGGACCAGTTCCGTCACCACGCCGAGGAGCACAACGGCCGGCCGCCGGTTTGGGTCTACCCGGTCGCGTTCGCCTTCTACTTCTGCTGCTACTTCGTGGCGATCTTCTGCAATTCCGCCCTGGTCGCGTGCGCCCTGATGCGGTTCAACGGGCAGGAGCCGCGGCTGGCCGACGGGTTCCGCATGGCCCTCGCCCGGCTGCCCCAGATCTTCGCCTGGGCACTGGTGTCGGCGACGGTCGGGGTGATCCTCCAACTGGTCGAGCAGGCCCACGAGAAGGTCGGGTACTACGTCTCCCTGGTTCTCGGCGCCGCCTGGTCGGTCATGACGTTCTTCGTCGTCCCGGTGCTGGTGGTCGAGAAGACCGGGCCGGTGAAGGCGGTCGGCCGGTCGGTCGTGCTATTGCGGCGGACGTGGGGCGAGGCGCTCGCCGGCCGGCTCGGGATCGGGTTCGTGCTGCTTCTACTGGCGATCCCGGTGATCCTGCTGTTCGTCGCCGGCGGGCTCCTCCTCGGCCAGGGGTCGACGACGGCCGGGGTGGCGCTGCTCGTCGCCGGGGTGGTCGCCGCCCTGCTCCACGCCGCCGTCAGCTCCGCCCTGAACACCATCCTCCTCGCCGCCCTGTACCAGTTCGCCGCCGACCGCCGGGTCCCGGCCGGGTTCGACCGGTCGCAGTTCGAAGGGGCGTTCGCGGCCCGGCAGTAACCGGCGCCTTGTCAGTTCCCCCGACTCCGGTAAGCTGGGACGCGCCCGCCCCGCTCACCGGAGTCTCCCATGCGCCTCCCCACCCTGTTCGCCGCCTGCCTCTTCACCACCGCCGCGGCCGCCGCCGCCGACGAGCCGAAGCCGCCGCCCGGGTTCGTCCCGCTGTTCAACGGCAAGGACCTGTCCGGGTGGCAGGGGAACGTCGACATGAAGCAGCGGGCCACCCAGCCGAAGGAGAAGCTGGACGAGTTGCTGAAGCAGCGGACGAAGACGGCGCTGGAGCACTGGTCGGTGAAGGACGGGGTGATCCACTGCGACGGCAAGGGCGGGGTGAGCCTGCAGACGGCCAAGGACTACGGCAACTTCGAGCTGCTGCTCGACTGGAAGATCGACAAGAACGGGGACAGCGGGCTGTACCTCCGCGGCCAGCCGCAGGTGCAGATCTGGGACTCGGACAACACCCCCGGGGCGAAGGGCGTGGACAAGGGGTCGGGGTCCGGCGGCCTGTGGAACAACCCGGCCGGGGACAAGGCGAAGGTGCCGCTGAAGAAGGCGGACAAGCCGGTCGGGGAGTGGAACACGTTCCACATCACGGTGGTCGGGGACGAGGTGACGGTGAGGCTGAACGGCGAGGTGGTGGTCGACAAGGGGAAGCTGCCGAACTACTGGGAGAAGGGGAAGCCGCTGCCGGCGACCGGGCCGGTCGAGCTGCAGTTCCACGGCGACCCGCTGTGGTTCCGGAACATCTACATCAAGGAGCTGCCGTGACCGGCCCGGCCCCACCCGACCCCGCCGACCCGCGCCCCGTCGTCGGGGCGGTGACGCGGTGGGGCCTCCTGGCCCTCGCCGCCGCGGCCGCCCTGGGAGCGGTGCTGCGGGCGACCGCCGGGCGCCCCTCCCACTCGCTCCTGGAGCGGTTGGACCAGACCACCCTCCTGTACCTCGTCGCCGCGGGCGGCCTGCTCCTCCTCCGCCAGGTGAAGACCCTCAGCTACGGGCAGCTGAAGTTCGAGATGATCGAGCGGCTGCGGGAGCAGCAGGCGGAGCAGGCGGAGCGGCTGGCCGACATCGCCCTGGTCCTGCCGCTCCTCCTGCCCGACCGGGAGGTCCGGCACGTCCTGAACCTGTTCACCCGCCGGACCGAGCGATACCAGGCGAACCCGGCCGTGCGGGAGGAGCTGCGCCGCCTCCGGTCGATCGGGCTGATCGCCACCCGGCCGGACCGCCCGATCGGCGGCCTCCACGACGGGATGACGTTCGACCTGGCGGACCACGTCGAGCTGACCGAGCTGGGGCGGCGGTGGGCGGTCCGGATCGGGGAGATCCAGGGCGGGGAGGCGAAGCCGCCGGCCGGCCCGTCGGGTTGAGTGACTTGTTCCGCGCGCCCCGGCCCGAATCCCCCGCCGCCGGCCGCCGGCCGCTTGACGACCCGTGAGAGCGGCGACTAAGCTCTCTTTAGGTCGCCGCCGGCGACCGGGTCTCGCGTCCGGCCCGCTTCACGTCCGTTCCCTTCACCACGGGTGCCTCATGCCCGCCCCGCGGACCCGTCCGGCGTTCACCCTGATCGAACTCCTCGTCGTCCTCGCCATCGTCGCCGTCCTGGTCGGCCTGCTCCTGCCCGGCGTCCAGAAGGTCCGCGAGTCCGGCTCCCGGCTGCGGTGCCAGAACCACCTGAAGCAGCTCGCCCTGGCCGTCCACACCTACCACGAGGTGAAGGGGTTCTTCCCGACCGGCGGCACCGAGTGGAGCCACTACCCGCCGACGGTGGTGGGCGGCACCGTCGCCGACCCGCCGGCCCAGAGGACCGGGTGGGCGTTCCAGATCCTGCCGTACCTGGAGCAGGAGGGCGTGTACCGGATGACCGACTACGCCCAGCAGCGGGCGGCGGCGATCCCGGTGTACTCCTGCCCGTCGCGCCGCCCACCGACGGTGGTGGACGCCGGGCACGGGGTGCGGATGCTGATCGACTACGCCGGGGTGACCGGGGCCGGAGGGGAGTACCCGCCGTCGGCCCCGGGGCCGTGGTACGGGATCATCGTCCGGAACAAGGCCGGGCTGGTCCGGGCGGCCGGGGTGTCCGACGGGCTGTCGACGACGATGCTGTTCGGGGAGAAGCGGCTGGACACGACCCGGTACCGGACCGGGGCGTGGCACGACGACACCGGCTTCTCGACCGGGTGGGACCCGGACATCATGCGGCTGACGAACTACGCCTGGGGCCGGGACCAGGCCGGCGGGGTGAACGGGAACGAGTTCGGCAGCGCGCACCCGGCGGGGATGAACGCGGCGATGGGGGACGGGTCGGTGCGGCTGATCCGGTACGGGACGACGAACGCGGTCCTCGACCAGTTGGGGGACCGCCGCGATGGCCAGACCCCGAACACCGACTGAGTTGGGAAGGCGGGTGCCCAGGGATGGGAACCCGCCTTCCGGACTCGCCACCGTTGCGACACCGAAAAGCGAACCGGCCCCCGAGTGTACGGGGGCCGGTTGCGTGATGACACGACGAGGAAAAGAGGCGGGACGACGAGCCGCGAGTTGTCGCCCATTCAACGCGCGTCGACCGTCCCGCCCGGTCATCTCGATGCAGCCCGCGTGCCATCACCCGCCATTCTTCGTGAGTGAGATCGGGAACACCAACTTGTAGCGCCGCGGGCCGGTCTGCTGCGGCTTCCGGGTTTCCGCCGCCAGGTCCCACGTCCCGGTCCACCCACCCGGCTCATGCCCGTCGGCGGTCGCCCGGACCCACCACGTCACCGGGCGGAGGGAGAACGTGTCGGTGAACCCCAACCCACTGGTCTTGCCGGCGCACGTCCAGTCGGGCAATTGCTTGCGGGCGATCCCGCCGGGGCTGGTGACGAGCACGAACCCCCGCCCGTCCCGGTCGTCCGGGAACCCGCCCTCGGACAAGATCTCCACACGCGCACCTGGGACCGGCTGCCCGGTGGCCGCGTCGGTGACGGCGAAGTCCACCTCCAGCAGTTCGACGGAGCCGACCCAGCGGATCATGGACGAGCGGTCGTAGAGGCACGCGCCGGGGAGGGCGGCGACCGCGACCAGCAGCAGTCGTTTCCGCCACCGGCTGTTCATCACCACCTCCCGGCGGGCGACCTGGTGACCAGTCTACCCCGCCGCCCGCCCGTGGCCTGTCCGACTCACCCGGCCCCGCTAAGATTCCCGCGAACCCCCCGTCACCCGCCCGGGAGCGCACGACCCATGCCCACCCACTCCGTCACCCGGCTGTACGGCCTCGGCCTGACCCCCGGCAAGCTCCGCGGGCTGCAGCGGATCAGCAACCCGAACGGGACGCTGACCATGGTCGCCACCGACCAGAACTCGTCGATGATCAAGATGATGAAGGACGCGACCAAGCGGGAGCCGACGTACCCGGAGATCGCCGACGCCAAGGTGATGCTGTCCCGCGCCCTGTCCCCGCACTGCTCCGGGCTGCTCGTCGACGGGTACTACGGGTACTGGAGCACCGTCGCCGCCCACGCCGTGCCGGCCGGGACCGGGCTCTTGATCCGGGTCGAGAAGTCGGGGGCGGACAAGAACGCGGCCGGGGCCCCGTGCGGGGAGGTCGAGCAGGGGTGGGGCGTCGCCAAGATCAAGCGGTGCGGGGCCGACGCGGTGAAGCTGCTCGCCCAGTTCGAGCCGGCCGAGTTCGACTCGGCCGAGCGGAACTTCGAGTTCACCCGGCAGATCTACGACGAGTGCGTCCGGCACGACATCCTGTTCCTGCTGGAGCCGATCCACTTCGCGTACAAGGTGGACGGGGTCGAGGAGGCGAAGGAGAAGGTCGCCGCCCGGAAAGCCCACACGGTGATCGAGTCGGCGAAGTACCTGAGCCGGTACTGCGACGTGTACAAGGCGGAGTTCCCCGGGACGTTCGGGGTCGAGACCGACGCCCAACTGGCGGACAACCTGAAGAAGCTGAACGACGCCTGTGTGAAGCCGTGGGTGCTGCTGTCGGCCGGGGTGGACTACGACAAGTACAAGAAGCAGGTGGAGATGGCGATGAAGGCGGGGGCGAGCGGGGTGCTCGGCGGGCGGGCGTTCTGGAAGGAGTTCTTCACCTACGCCAGCCCGGCGGAGCGGCAGAAGTTCGCCGAGACGGAGTGCGTCCGGCGGGTGCAGGAGACGGACGCGATCGTGAAGAGCGGCACCCCGTGGTTCGCCCGGTACGGGCTGACCACCGAGGACCTGCACGGGATGCGGGCGACCGAGGGGTGGCACGCCCGGTACGGCGGCGGGACGGCGGCCGCCGACGGGGCCGGGAAGGTCGACCCGAACGCGGTGTACTGATTGGGACCGTGTAGCCGCGACGCGGAGGAGCGGAGCGCGCCGACGGCGCGCTCCGCTCCGAGGACTCCGCGTCGCGGCTACACGGTTCAAGGCTTCTGCAGCCCCGCCGGGGTGGCCGCCCCGTTCGCCCGGAGCTTCGCCGCCGCGGCGAGGGCCACGTCGGCGTGGCGGGAGTCGGGGCAGAGCTTCGCCACCTTCTCGTAGCACGCCACCGCCTCGGCCGCCTGCCCCTTCTTCGCCCACGCCTCGGCGAGCGTCAGGTACAGGGCAGCGGTCCGCTGGTTCGACTGCTCGCACGCCGCCGCCAGACGCTCCGGGTTCCCCTTGATGTCCGCGACCAGGCCGGCCGCCTCCTTCGCCTCGCCCGCCTCCGGGTACGCCGCCGCGAGCTGCTCGCACGTCTGCAGGCAGTCGTAGAACTTCGTCGCCCGGAACTCCTCCCGGGCCGCCGCGAGGAGGTCGCGGGCGGCCCGGGTGCGCAGCCGGTCCTGGGCCTCCGGCCTCGCCGCGAGGCCGGTCATCAGGGTGGCGGCGTCGGCGGCCGCCTGGGTGCCGGCGTACGCCTTCACCGCCTCGGCGAGGGTGTCCATCGCCTCGCGGGTCAGGCCGCGGTGCTCCAGCTCCTTCGCCCTCGCCAGCCGGCCGGCCGCCTGCCGCTCCACGTCGTCGAGCACCTGCTTCGCCTTCGCCCCGACCGGCTTGTCCCCGGCGTCGCGGGCGATCCCCTTCAGGAGCGACACGCACCGCGGGTAGTCGCCGGCGGCCAGGGCCTTCGTCGCCTGGTCGAAGTCGCGGGCGGCCCAGTCGGCGGTGGTCGCGGCGGTCACCGCCCGCTTCAACTGGTCGGCCAGCCGGTCGGCCTCGACGTACCCCTCGATGAAGGCGTGGATCTTCCCGTCCGGGCCGGCGAGGACGACGGTCGGGTACATCTGCACCCGCAGCGCCTTGGCGAGGGCCGGCTCCTTGGTGGCGTCGAGCTTCAGGCAGACGAAGTTGGTCACGAGCTGGGCGGCGACGGCCCCGTCGCGGAGCGGCCCGCCCTCGAGCTTGCGGCAGTAGAAGCAGTTGTCCGACCCGACGACGACGGCCAGCGGGAGTCCCTTCTCGACGGCCTCCTTCCGGGCCGCGTTGTAGTCCGTCCTCCAGGCCACCGGGTCGGCCGCGGGGGCGGCCGCCGGCAGGGCCAGGACCGCCGCGGTGACCAGCGGGAACAGGGCGGGCGCTCGGGGAGCGGGAACGCGCATGAAGGACCCCCAGGTGCGGGCGCGTGGCGGAGTGCAACCGGGCGAACCGGTCCGGGGCGATCGGGTGGCACAGGTCTCCGACCTGTGCGGGTTCACGCCCGCGGGTGCGACTTCCGGTACGCGTCGCGCATCCGCCGGGTCGTGACGTGGGTGTACACCTGCGTCGTGCCGAGGCTCTTGTGGCCGAGCAGCTCCTGCACCCCGCGCACGTCCGCCCCGGCGTCCAGCAGGTGCGTCGCGAAGCTGTGCCGCAGCGTGTGCGGGCTGGTCCGCGGGTCAAGGCCGGCGGCCCGCAAGTGCTTCGCCACCAGCCGGCCGACGCTCCGGGTCGTGAGCCGGGTGCCGAGCTTGTTCAGGAATACCGCCGGCGAGTCCTTCCCCGCCTTCCGGAGGAGGGCCGTGCGGTCCCCGAGCCACCGCCGGACCGCCGCGACGGCGTCGGGGCCGAGGAGCGCGAGTCGCTCCCGCCGGCCCTTCCCGCGGACGGTGACCACCCCGTCGGCCAGGTCGGTGTCGGCGAGGTTCAGCCCGACCAGCTCGCTCACCCGGACGCCGGCCGAGTACAGCGTCTCGAGGATGGCCCGGTCGCGGCGGCCGGCCCAGTGGCCGGCCGGCGGGGCGGCGAGCAGGGCGCCGACCTCGTCGGCGGTGAGGAAGTGGGGGAGGTTCTTGTCCGGCCGCGGCCCGCGGAGGCTCTTGGCCGGATTCTCGGTCAGCACGCCCTGGCGGCAGAGGAACGTGCCGAACGACCGGACGGCGGCGAGCCGGCGGGCGACGGTGGCCTTCGCGTACCGCCGGCCGTGGAGCCAGGCGACGAACGCCCGGAGGAGCCGGGTGGTCCAATCGGCCGGGTCGGTGCGGGGCTTGTTGGTGTGTTCGCGGGCGAACGAGAGGGCCTGGGTCAGGTCCTCGCGGTAGGACTTGACCGTCTTGTCGGACGCGTTCTTCTCGAGGCCGAGGTGGGTGAGGAACTCGGCCAGGCCCTGTTCCAGCGTCACGGGTGCTCGTCTCGGGGTGCCGGCGAGCCGGGGGCGTGAGCGACCGGAGGAGCTTTCTCCGGTCGCTCACGCCCCCGGCTCGCCAGGTCAGCATTCCTGTTGCGGGGTCGCTTCCTTGGCGGGCTCGCGGACCCGCTGGGTGAGGACGGCGGCGTCGAACCAGGAGATCGGGACGGCCGGGTCGGCGGCCTTGTCCCGGATGTCGGCGACGAGGGCGTCCCGGCTGGCGTCGTCGTAGACGAAGATGAACCGCTCCGCCCCCTTGATGAGCGCGAGGACGTTGAGTTCGCGGGTCACCCGTCTCCCCTCCCGGTCCGGGGCGTTCGCCCGGGTGGGTATCGGCACGGACGGGGGCCGACTGAAAGGTTTCCGGGCCGACCGCCCGGCCGGGTGGGGTGGGGCCGGCGCGGCCGGCACGACCCGCCGGGTTCGGCGCTGGTCGGGTTCGTCGGCTCCTGGTAACATCTTCCCCACCGACACCCCCGCTACCACCCTCTCCGCCGGAGCCGTGCCGCCATGGTCAACGGGCAACGGGACATGAAGCTGTTCCTGGCGTGCTTCATCGCCCTCATCGCCACCTCGTTCGGGTTCGTCGTCCGGGTCAGCATCATGGACGACTGGGCCGGGCAGTTCGGGCTGAGCGAGACCCAGAAGGGGGAGATCTTCGGGGTCGGGCTGTGGCCGTTCGCCATCAGCATCGTCCTGTTCAGCCTGGTCATCGACCGGATCGGGTACGGGACGGCGATGGCGTTCGCGTTCGTCTGCCACGCCGCGTTCATCGGCATCTCGGTCGCCGCCCCGGCCCTGGTGGCCGGCGGGGCGAACGGGTACTGGGTGCTGTACCTCGGGAGCTTCATCGGGGCGCTCGGGAACGGGACCGTGGAGGCGGTCATCAACCCGGTGGTGGCGACGATGTTCAACAAGGACAAGACGAAGTGGCTGAACATCCTGCACGCCGGGTGGCCGGGCGGGCTGGTCCTCGGCGGGCTCCTGGCCCTCGGGTTCGAGAAGGCCGGGGTCGACTCGTGGCAGTACAAGGTCGGGCTGGTCGGGCTCCCGGTCGTCCTGTACGGGCTGCTCATGCTCACCTGCCGGTTCCCGGTGAACGAGCGGGTGACGGCCGGGGTGTCGTACCGGGACATGCTCAAGGAGGTCGGGTTCTTCGGGGCGTTCCTGGTCACCACCCTGATCGTGTTCGAGCTGTCGAACGTGGCCGAGAAGTTCGGGTACCCGGTCGGGACCGAACAGGTGGTGTTCACCGCCGGCCCGGTCGCCTTCACCAACGCGATGCTGGTCAAGTTCGGGATCGCCGGGGCGCTGAGCCTCCTGTTCGGGGTCTACACCGCGTCCCTGGGCCGGTTCCTGTTCGTGTACCTGATGCTGGTGATGATGCCGCTGGCGATCACCGAGCTGGGGACCGACACGTGGATCGGCAGCCTGATGACCCCCGAGATCAAGCCGCTGGGGCTGCCCGGGACCGGGGACCTGAAGGACCCGGGCGTGCTGGTGCTGATCTACACCTCGGCCATCATGATGGTGCTGCGGTTCTGCGCCGGGCCGATCGTCCACAAGCTGTCCCCGCTCGGCCTCCTGGCGGTCAGCTCGGCCCTGGCGATCGCCGGGCTGTTCAGCCTGTCGCTGGCGACCGGAGCCCTGATCCTCGTCGCCGCCACCCTGTACGGGTTCGGCAAGACGTTCTTCTGGCCGACCATGCTCGGGGTAGTGGCCGAGCGGTTCCCGAAGGGCGGGGCCCTGACCCTGAACGCGATCAGCGGGCTCGGGATGCTGGCGGTCGGCATCCTCGGGGCCCCGCTGCTCGGGAACGTCCAGGACAAGGAGATCGACCAGCAGCTGGCGATCAAGAGTCCGGAGCTGTACGGCCGGGTGGTCGGGGAGCAGCGGACGAGCGTGTTCGGCAGCTACCGGGCGCTGGACGACGCGAAGATCGCCAACCTGTCGGAGGCGGACAAGACGACGGTGAACGACGTGAAGGCGGCGGCGAAGAAGAACGCGCTGAAGACCGTGGCCGTCTTCCCGGTCGTCATGCTGGTCGCCTACCTCGTCCTGATCCTGTACTTCTCGTCCCGCGGCGGGTACAAGCCGGTCAGCCTCGACAACGGACCGGCGGGCGGCGGGGGGCACTGACGGCCGCGGTCCGAGCCGGACGCGCGGTCTTGTCGGAGCGCCCGCGGGGTCGTCCAATGACCCGGTGGGAGACGCCGCGACCGGAACCCGCACCTTCACCTTCCTGGGCACCGGCACGTCCGTCGGCGTGCCGATGCTCGGCTGCGACTGCCCGGTCTGCACCTCCCCGAACCCCAGGAACCGCCGCTACCGCTCGTCCGCCCTGGTCCGCACCCCGCGCGGCAACATCCTGTTCGACACCACCCCGGAACTCCGCCTCCAGCTCCTCCGCGAGAACGTCAAGCTCGTCCACGCCGTCGTCTACACCCACTACCACGTCGACCACCTGTTCGGCCTCGACGACGCCCGGCTGTTCCCGCCGATGCTCGGCGGGGCGCTGCCGCTGTACTGCGCCGCCGACACCGAGGCGATCATCCGCCAGGCGTTCGCCTACGCCTTCCTCCCGGAGTACGAGGCGCTGCCGGCCGGCATGGTCCCGAAGCTCGAGTTCCGGCGGATCGGCGACGACCCGTTCGAGGTGCTCGGCGAGCGGCTCACCCCGATCCCGCTCGTCCACGGCCGGTTCGACGTGCTAGGCTTCCGGGTCGGCGGCGTGGCCTACTGCACCGACGTGAGCGGCATCCCGGACCGGAGCTGGCCGCTGCTCGAAGACCTGGACGTGTTCGTGATCGACGCCCTGCGGCCGGGTAAGCCGCACCGGTCGCACTTCAGCCTGGAACAGGCCCTGGAGGCGATCGAGCGGGTCCGGCCGCGGCAGGCGTACCTGACCCACATGGCCCACACCATGGACTACGACGCGCTCGTCGCCACCCTCCCGGCGAACGTCGCCCCGGCCCACGACGGCCTCTCCTTCCCGTTCTGACCGCCCCGGGACCCGCGGAGACCCGCCCCGATGACCGACGTGCCGACGGACCTCCTCGACCGCCTCCGCGCCCACGGCCAGGACCACGTCCTCGCCGGGTGGCAGGACCTCCCCCGCGCCCGCCGGGCGGCGTTCGTCGCCCAGCTGTCCGCGGTCGACCTGGCCGAACTCGCCGCCCTCGCCGCCCGGGCCCACGACGCCCACCCGCCGCCGACCGACCTCGCCCCGATCCCGGTCGCCCCCGCCGACCCGTCCCCGGCCGACCTGGCCCGCGGCGAAGAGGCGCTGCGGCGCGGCGAGGTGGCGGCACTCATGGTCGCCGGCGGCCAGGGGAGCCGGCTCGGGTTCGACAAGCCGAAGGGGATGTACCCGGTCGGGCCGGTGTCCGGGGCGACCCTGTTCCAGCTCCACGCCGAGAAGATCCTCGCCCTCGGGCGGCGGTACGGAAAGCCGGTCCCGTTCCTGGTCATGACCAGCCCGGCGACCGACGGCGACACCAGGGACTACTTCCGCGAGCACCGGTTCTTCGGCCTCCGCCCGTCCGACGTGATCTTCTTCCAGCAGGGGACGATGCCGGCGGTCGACGCCGCCACCGGCCGGCTCCTGCTGGAGGAGCCGGGCAAGCTGTTCCTCAGCCCGAACGGGCACGGCGGGACGCTCACCGCCCTCGCCGAGTGCGGCGTCCTGGCGGAACTCAAGACCCGCGGCGTCCGGCACGTCTACTACTTCCAGGTGGACAACCCGCTCCTGAAGGTGTGCGACCCGGGGTTCGTCGGGCGGCACGTCGCGGCCGACTCCGAGGCGTCGTCGAAGGTGGTGTTCAAGGAGAAGCCGGAGGAGAAGGTGGGGGTGTTCGCGGTGGTCGGCGGGCGGTGCGGGCTGATCGAGTACAGCGACCTGCCGAAGGACCTGGCCGCCGCCCGTGAGCCGGACGGCACCCTGCGGTTCCGGGCCGGGAGCCCGGCCATCCACCTGTTCTCGCTGGCGTTCCTCGACCGCGTCACCTCGACCGGCGGGCTGCCGTACCACGTCGCCCGGAAGGCCGTCCCGTACTGGGACCCCGAGGCCCTGGCGACGGTCGCCCCGACCACCCCGAACGCCCTGAAGTTCGAGCGGTTCGTGTTCGACGCCCTGCCGCTCGCCGACCGCTGGCTGGCGGTCGAGGCGCGGCGGGCGGAGGAGTTCGCCCCGCTGAAGAACGCGTCCGGGGCCGACTCCGCCGAGACGGTCCGGGCGGCGCTGGTCGCGGAGCACGCCCGCTGGCTGGCGGCCGCCGGGGTCCGGACCGGCGGGCACCCGGTCGAAGTCTCCCCGCTGTTCGCCCTTGACGCCGACGCCCTGAAACGCCAAATCCCCGCCGGGTTCCAGGTGACGGGGCCGACGCACCTACGCTGAGTCCGGGTGAACCGCGACCGTCAGGGAGCGGGTGTCGCACCCCCACCCGCTCCCTGACGGTCGCGGTTCGCCGAGTCCGGAGGCGACCATGCTCCACGCGATGGTGATGGCCGGCGGCGGCGGCACCCGGTTCTGGCCGCGGAGCCGGGCCGCCCGGCCGAAGCAGTTCCTCACCTTCAGCGGCGACCGCACCCTGCTCCAGGGGACGGTCGACCGGGTCGCCGCACAGGTGCCGCCGGAGCGGACCTGGGTGCTGACCAGCGCCGCCCACCGGGCCGAGGCGGTCGAGCAGCTCGCCGGGATGGTTCCGCCCGACCAGGTGATCGGCGAGCCGGTCGGCCGCGACACCGCCGCGTGCGTCGGCCTCGGGGCGGCGCTCGTCGCCCGGGCCGACCCGGACGCGACGATCATGGTCCTCCCCGCCGACCACCTGATCGAGCCGGAGCAGGAGTTCCGCCGCGCCGCCCACGCCGCCGAGCAGCTCGCCGCCGACTTCCCCGACTCGCTCCTGACGTTCGGCATCGTCCCGACGTACCCGGCCACCGGGTTCGGGTACATCCGCCGGGCGGAGCGGGCCGGCACCCGGCAGAACGTCCCGGCGTCCCGCGTCGTCGAGTTCAAGGAGAAGCCGGACATCGCCACCGCGGAGCGGTTCGTCGCGTCCGGCGAATACTTCTGGAACAGCGGCATCTTCGTCTGGAAGCCGGCCGCCGTCCTCGACCAGTTGGAGCGCCGCAAGCCGGCCCTGCGCGCCGCCGTCCGGCGGATCGCCGCCGCCTGGGACACCCCGGGGCGGGACGAGGTGTTCCGGGCCGAGTACGAGGCGGCGGAGAAGATCAGCATCGACTTCGCGGTGATGCAGGACGCCGCCCGGGACGGGAAGGTGCTCGTCCTCCACGCCCCGTACCAGTGGGACGACGCCGGGTCGTGGCTCGCGCTGGAGCGGCACAACCCGCAGGACGCGTCCGGGAACACCGTCCAGGGCCTCCACTGCGGGGTGGACACGACCCGATGCGTCGTCGTCTCCGACCCGGACCACCTGATCGGCACCCTCGGGGTCGACGGCCTGGTGATCGTCCGCAGCGGGAACGCGACGCTGGTCACCACCCGCAAGGGCGAGGCGGACGTGAAGCAACTCATCGAGACGATCAAGGCCGCCGGCCTGGGGCGGTTCCTGTGAGCAGTGAAGGGGTGAAGGGGTGCGGGGGTGAAGGGGTGACAAACCCACCCGGGCCGTCTTCGTCACCCCTTCACCCTTTCACCCCTTCTCCCCTTCTCCCGAACCGGGGTGTCCTCCTCGGCGTCGACTTCGGCACCGTCCGCGTCGGGCTCGCCGTCTCCGACCCGGACCGGATCATCGCGTCCCCGCTCGACACCTACACCCGCCGCGACGCGGCCGCCGACGCGGCGTACTTCACCCGGGTCGCCGCCGAACAGCGGGGGGTCGGCCTGGTCGTCGGCCTGCCGCTCCACTCCGACGGCCGGGAGAGCGACAAGTCGCGGGAAGCGCGGGAGTTCGGGGCGTGGCTCGGCGGGGTCACTGGGCTGCCGGTCGTTTTCTGGGACGAGCGGTACACCACCGCCATCGCCGAAGACGCACTTCTTGGTGCTAAGCTCAACCCGAGGAAGCGGCGGGAGCGGCGCGACCGGGTCGCGGCCCAGCTCATCCTCGCCGCGTACCTGAACGCCGGGTGCCCGCCGGGGGGCACGGTCGTCGACCAAGGTCCGAGCCCGCTACCCCCCGACCGCCCGCGCCGTAAATTACGACCACAGCCGAATCCCGAACCCGCAGGGGGTGCCTGAATGGCCGGCCGCCCGATCCGCACGTTCACCGTCCTCCCGAAGTTGCCGGACCGCCTCCGCCCCCTCCACTCCCTCGCCTACAACCTGTGGTGGTGCTGGAACGCCGACGCCGTCGCCCTGTTCCGCCGGATCAACCCGGACCTGTTCGAGACCCTCGACCACAGCCCGATCCGCCTCCTCGGGGCGACCGGCCAGGGGCGGTTCGAGGAACTGGCCGCCGACGACGGTTTCCTCGCCCACATGGACCGGGTCGCCGCGGCCCTCGACCACTACCTCAAGGCCCCGACCTGGTTCGGGTCCGCCTTCCCCGACCTCCCCGACGCGCGGGTCGCGTACTTCTCCGCCGAGTTCGGCATCCACGAGAGCGTCCCGGTCTACTCCGGCGGCCTCGGGGTGCTCGCCGGCGACCACCTGAAGAGCGCCAGCGACCTCGGGCTGCCGCTCGTCGGCGTCAGCCTGATGTACCGCGAAGGCTACTTCCGCCAGTACCTGAACGCCGAGGGGTGGCAGCAGGAGCGGTACCCGGAGAACGACTTCTTCACCCTGCCGCTGGTCGAGGAGAAGGACCAGGCCGGCAACCCGGTGATCGTCGACGCCCCGCTCCCGGGCCGGGACGTGAAGCTGAAGATCTGGCACATCCAGGTCGGCCGGGTCCCGCTGTACCTGCTCGACGCGAACATCCCCGGGAACAGCACCGAGGACCGGGCGATCACCGCCCAGCTGTACGGCGGCGACCAGAACACCCGCATCCAGCAGGAGATCATCCTCGGCATCGGCGGCATCCGGGCGCTGCGGGCGCTCGGCAAGACGCCGACCGTGTGCCACATGAACGAGGGCCACGCGGCGTTCACCGGGCTGGAGCGGATCCGGCTCCTGATGGCCGAGCACAAGCTCGACTTCGCCACCGCCCTGGAGGCGGTGAAGGCCGGCACCTGCTTCACGACGCACACCCCGGTCCCGGCCGGGAACGACGCCTTCCCGATGCACATGGCGGAGCAGTACCTCGGGGAGTACATGGGGAAGATGGGGGCGGACCGCTCGGTCCTGGCGGCCCTCGGCCGGGCGCACCCGACGAACGAGCAGGAGCCGTTCGGGATGACGGTCCTGGCGCTGCGGCTGGCGAACGTGTCGAACGGGGTGAGCCGGCTGCACGGGAGCGTGTCCCGGAAGATGTGGCACGACCTGTGGCCGGACCTGCCGGCGGCCGAGGTGCCGATCGCCAGCATCACCAACGGGGTCCACACCCAGAGCTGGCTCAGCCCGGACGTCGCCCAGCTGTACGACCGGTACCTCGGCATCCAGTGGGAGGAGAAGCCGACCGACTTCGCCATCTGGAAGCGGGTCGACCAGATCCCGGACGCCGAGCTGTGGCGGACGCACGAGCGCGGCCGGGAACGCCTGGTGGCGTTCGCCCGGAGCCGGCTGAAGGCGCAGCTGAAGCGGCGCGGGTCGGCCCCGAGCGAGGTCGCCCTGGCCGACGAGACGCTCGACCCGGACGCCCTGACGATCGGGTTCGCCCGCCGGTTCGCCACCTACAAGCGCGGCGACCTGATCTTCCGCAACCTGGACCGGCTCCTGCCGCTGATCGCCAGCAAGGACCGGCCGCTGCAGCTGGTGTTCGCCGGGAAGGCGCACCCGAAGGACAACGGCGGGAAGGAGCTGATCCAGCGGGTGGTCCAGCACGCCCGGAAGCCGGAGTTCCGCCGCCGGGTGGTGTTCCTTGAGGACTACGACATGAACGTCGCCCGGCACCTGGTGCAGGGCGTCGACGTGTGGCTGAACAACCCGCGGCGGCCGCTGGAGGCGTCCGGGACGAGCGGGATGAAGGTGCCGGTGAACGGCGGGCTGAACCTGTCGATCCTCGACGGGTGGTGGTGCGAGGGGTACGACGGGGACAACGGGTGGGCGATCGGGGCCGGGGAGGAGTACACCGACCTGACGTACCAGGACGAGGTGGAGAGCCGGGCGCTGCTGGACCTGATCGAGCAGGACATCGTGCCGATGTTCTACCGCCGCGGGTCGGACGGGGTGCCGCGGGAGTGGATCCGGCGGGTGAAGCGGAGCATCATGACCCTGGTGCCGGTGTTCAACACCAACCGGATGGTGGAGGAGTACGCGGAGCGGTGCTACGTCCCGAGCCACCGGCGGGCGGCGGCCCTGGGGGCGGACCACCTGAGGGCGGCGAAGGACCTGGCGGCGTGGCGGCGGCGGGTGGCCGGGGAGTGGGGCCAGGTGCGGGTCGAGGCGGTGGACGCCCCGGCCGGGGAGACGCTGCGGGTGGGGGCGGAGTTCCCGGTGTCGGTGCGGGTGGCGCTGGGGGCGTTCCGCCCGGACGACGTGGAGGTGCAGCTCTGCCACGGGGTGCTGGACGCGATGGGCGAGATCGCCGACCCGCGGGCCACGACGCTCCTGCCGGACGGGCGGAACGGGACCGGGCCGGTGCTGTTCACCGGGAGCGTGCCGTGCCGGGCGAGCGGGCAGTTCGGGTTCACCGTCCGGGTGCTGCCGAAACACCCTCACCTGCCGCACTCGTTCGAGCCAGGCCTGGTGACCTGGGGCTGACCCCGGTCGCGGGTGTTCGCGCCTCGGCAGAACCCTCCGACCCGCCGTGACAGGTCGTTGTCACGGCGGAACTTCTCCGCTACAACTGAACCTGCCCGCACGACCCGATGTCGTTGGGCCGCGCCCGGGCGCGCCAGCAGTCGACACCCGAACCGGTCCCCGGCGGACCGCGTCTCGCCCCTCGGAGTCCGTCGCCATGAGTCGCACCCACTTCTGGGCCGTCGCCGCCCTCGGCGCCGCCTGGTCCGCAGCCCACGTTCCGTCCGCCCGGGCCGCGATCATCACGTTCACCGACCGGGCCGCGTTCAACGCGAACACCTCCGGCACCAGCACCATCACTTTTCAGGGCCTCGCCCCGGTCAACAGCTTCACTTTCTTCAACAGCCCGCCGGGGCTGACGGCATCCGGGGTGAACTTCCAGGCCACAGCCGGCTCGAACAGCCTGTTCGTCATCGACCCGGGGTTCGACCCGCTGTTCAACTTCCCGTCCGGCCAGTTCCTCCAGAACAACTCGTTCGTTGCGAACAGCGGGATCAACGTCACCCTTCCGGCGGGGGTCACCGCGTTCGGAACCGACGTGTCCGCCCAACTCCCGATGACGGGCGTCTTCACCTTCACCCTCTCGACGGGGGAGGTGTTCAACTTCACCCTCCCGGGCCGGCCGACGCTTTCCTTCGTGGGCTTCACCTCGGACGTGGCAATCGCATCGGTGGCGATCCGGTCGAGCACCGGCGCGCTGACGCTGGACAACGTCACCTTCGGGCAGGCGGCGGCGGTTCCGGAGCCGGCCTCGCTGGCCCTGGCCGGAGTCGGCGGCCTCGCGCTGGTCGCCGCCCGCCGCCTCCGCCGGCGGCCGGGCGCCTGACCCGTCGGCCGTCGTGGGCGGCCCCGCGGCCGGCCGGGCAGTCGTTCCGGTCCGGCCGACTGGGTGGGCTGGTTGGTCTGTGAATTCCCGGGGTTTGGGGCGGGTAGCTGGGATTCTGCGGGCACACGTGTAAGCTACCAACGATCCCCCAAACCCTGACCGCCCCGGCGGCCCGCCCGAGGCCCGCGTGTTCCAGTTTTCCTCCATCCGCACCAAGCTCTACAGCCTGGTCCCGGCCACCCTGCTTGCGATGGGGGTCGCCGTCGGCATCGGGCTGTACGTCCAGCACCGGTACGCGATCGGCGGGCCGATCGACGCCCGCATGGCCGCGCGCGAAGACTTCCTGTCCGAGGTCGAGCCGGCGGTCTTCGTCCCGACTCTCGGGTACATTGCGCTGCTCGAGCTCGAGACCGAGCGGCGCCCCGCGGAGGTGGTTCGGCTGGTCCAGCAGTTCCGGACCGCGGAGGCCCAGTTCCGGACCGCCCGGGAGAAGCGACTCCCGGACCTTTCCGAGGGCGAAATCCGCCGCCTCGTCGAGCGCGACCTGACCGAGAAGGTCGGGGAGTTCTTCACCCTGGCGAACACCCGCTACATCCCGCTCGTCGAGCGGTCCGCCCGCGGGGAGCCGGCCGACGCGGCCGAGATCGCCCGGGTCCGGCGCGAGATCGGGGCGCGGTTCCAGGACGTGAAGCGGCTCACGGACCGGCTGGTCACCCTGACCCGGGACGACCTGGGGGCGGAGCGGGCGGCCGCCGCCGAGAGCGTCCGGTTCTGGGGGGCGACCAACGTGGTCGTCAGCCTCGTCGCGGTCGCCTCCCTGGTCCTGACCAAGTACCTGATCGCCCGGAGCATCGTCCGGGCCTCGGGCGTGCTCACCGACCGGGTCCGGGAGCTGGCCAGCGGGGCGACC
>PNKH01000099.1 GCA_013822345.1 Isosphaera sp. | reverse complement strand
CCCAGGCCGACGGCCTGGGTTCCTACACATGTCCATCCGGGTGCTCCTGATCGAGGACGAGCCGGCGGTCGCGGACTTCGTCGCCCGTGGCCTCCGGGAGGAGGGCTGCGCGGTCGAGTGGGCGGCCGACGGGGACGCCGGCGGCCGCCACCTGGCCGCCGGCCCGTGGGACGTGGTCCTGCTCGACTGGTGGCTCCCCGGAACCGACGGGCTGTCCCTGCTCCGCCGGTTCCGCCGGGACGGGCACGCCGCCCCGGTCCTGTTCCTGACCGCCCGGGACGCGGTCCCGGACCGGGTCCGCGGGCTCGACGCCGGGGCCGACGACTACCTGTGCAAGCCGTTCGCGTTCGAGGAGCTGCTGGCCCGGGTCCGGGCCCTGGCCCGCCGGCCCGGGCCGCCCGCCCCGCTCGCCTTCGCCGACGTCCGCCTCGACCCGGCCGCCCGCCGGGCCGAGCGGGCCGGGGCCCGGCTCGACCTGACCGCCAAGGAGGAGGCGCTGCTCGCCTTCTTCATCCGCCACCCGGGCGAGGTGCTCACCCGCGCCCGGATCTACGAGCACGTCTGGGACGGGTGGTACGACGGGCTGTCGAACACCCTGGAGGTGCACGTGATGGAGCTGCGGAAGAAGCTGGAGGCCCGCGGCCCGCGGCTGATCCACACCGTCCGCGGCCGCGGGTACCGGTTCGGTGAACCCCCCGGGTGACCCCGAGGGAAGGTCGCCGGGCGGTGGGAGCCCGTTGCGGAACCGCCCGGGTGGCGCCCCTCACCCGCCGGCGAGGCGCCGGCGACCTCTCCCCAGCGGGGAGAGGTGCGGCCCCTCCGCAGCTACCCGACTCGCCGCGCTGTCGAGGGGGCCGGTGTCTTCACCTCTCCCCGCTGGAGAGAGGTCGCCGGCGCCTCGCCGGCGGGTGAGGGGCGCCACCTACAGAGTCGCGCCGCGGCCGACGGGGTGAGGCCCGCCTTCCGCGACGCCCCGAACCGAACTCCCGCCCATGACCCTGACCACCCGCCTGAGCCTGTTCCTCGTCGCCGCCCTGGCCGCCGTCCTGGCCGGGTTCTCGGCCGCCCTCTACCTGCTCGCCGACCGCCACCTCGCCCGCCAGGCCGACGACCGGCTGGAGGCGGCCGCCCGCACCCTGACGGCGACCGCCGAGGTCGAGCCGGACGGGGTCGAGTGGGAGCCGGCCGGCCGCCCGCTGGCGTTCGGCGACGGCGTCCGGTGGTGGGCCGCCGACGCCGCCGGGCGGGTGGTCGACCGGTCCGCCGGGGTCGACGCGGACGGGCCGGGGGACGGGTGGCCGGTGGTCCGCGTCCGCCTCGCCCCGGACGTCCCGCCGTCCCCCGGCAAGCTCGCCCCCGGGAAGTACGCGGTCCTCGTCCTCACCGTCGCCGCCCCGCCCGAGCCGGCCCGGGCCACCCTCCGGACGCTGGCCGCCGCCCTCGCCGGACTCACCGTCCTCGTCCTGGCCGCGGCGGCGGTCGCCGCCCGTGCGGTCTGCCGGCGGGCGCTGGCCCCGGTCGCCCGGATGGCGGCGGCCGCCCGTGCGATGGGCTCCGCCGACCTCGCCGACCGCCTCCCCGTCCCGCCGGCCGCGGACGAGCTGGCCGACCTCGGGGCGGCGTTCAACGGCCTGCTCGACCGGCTGGCCGAGGCGCTCGACCGGGAGCGGCGGTTCGCCGGGGAGGCGTCGCACCAACTCCGCACCCCGCTGGCCGCGGTCATCGGGCAGGTCGAGGTGGCCCTCCGCCGGGACCGCGACCCGGGCGAGTACCGGCGGGTGCTCGGCACCGTGCTCGACCAGGCGGGGCGGCTCCGGCGGGTGGTCGAGGCGCTGCTGTTCCTGACCCGGAACGGCGACGACGCGGCCCTCCCCGGGCGGGAGCCGGTCGACCTGGCGGCGTGGGTGCCGGCCCGGCTCGCCGGGTGGGCCGGCCACCCGCGGGCGGCCGACCTCCGGGCCGAGCCGGCGGGGCCGGTCCCGGCAACGGTCCACCCGGACCTGTTCGGCGAACTGCTCGACGCCCTGGTCGACAACGCCCTGAAGTACAGCCCGCCCGGCACCCCGGTCGTGGTGCTGGTCGGGCGGGACGGGAGTGGTTCGTGGGTCGAGGTGGAGGACCGCGGGTGCGGCATCGAGGGCCGCGAGTCGGCAGACGTGTTCCGCCCGTTCTTCCGGTCGGCCGCGGCCCGGCGGGCGGGGGTGCCGGGGGCGGGCCTGGGGCTGGCGGTGGCGGCCCGGATCGCCGCCGCCCACGGCGGGTCGGTCGGGGTGGGCGGCGGGCCCGGGGGCGGGAGCCGGTTCCGCGTCCGCCTCCCGCCCGGCTGACCGTCAGTCCCCGACGTGCCGCCCGTTCTGCCCCGCCGCCGGCGCGGGCTTCTGGGCGGTCAGCATCCGGGCCATGGCGTCGAGGATGCGGACGAGGTCGTGCGGGTCGACCGGCTTGACGAGGTGCATCTCGAACCCGGCCTCGGTCGTCCGCCGCCGGTACTCCTCGGCGCTCATGGCGGTGACCGCGACGAACAGGACCGGGCGGTCGGCCGCCTGGTCGCGGAGGCGGCCGACCAGCTCGTCCCCGTCCATCCCGGGCATGTTCAGGTCGAGCAGGCAGATGCTCGGCCGGAACTCGGCGGCGACGGCCAGGGCGTCCCGCCCGCTGTAGCACGCCCGGGCGTCGAACCCGACCAGCCGGAGCAGGTCGACCGCCGTGTCGGCGAGGTCCTGGTTGTCGTCCACATACAGCACCTTGAGGAGCGACCCCGCGTCCATCCGCCACCCCCGCCGGCGCCCGGCACGCCCCGGGAGGCCGGTGGGCGGCACGCGAGCGGCACCGCCCGACCGGCCCGGTGGGATCTCACCCGGGGACCCGTGTGCCCGCTGACGTGCCGGCCGACTCCGGGTCGGCCGCCAGGCACCGATCGATGGGATGCACTTCGTGTGCCGCCCGCCGGCCGCGGCGCCGCTCATAACTCCGGCCACAGCCAGACCAACAGCGCGAAGTGGACCAGCACGCCGACGAAGATGAGGACCACCACCCACCACGGCGGCGGGCCGGTGCCGGGGACCGGGGCGCCGGGGGCGGGCGGCGGGTCCGCAGACGGGCGGACCACCCCGGCGGCGACCACGATCAGCCCGACCAGCGCCAGGGAGACGAACGTCAGGCAGACCGGGAAGCAGGCGAACACCGGGGTCATGGGCACGCCGCGCGACCGTGGGGCCTGGTCGGGTGGGCCGAGCCGGCGCCTCGCCGGCGAGTCCCACCTGCCCTGAGCGACGGTGGGACTCGGCCGTCAAAGCCCGGCCTCGGCCCACCCTACTTCACCACCCGCAAAATCGGCTCCAGCGCCCACCGGAACGTGCCGGACAGCTGCGCCGCCAGGATGCCGAGCGTCGGCACCACGTAGGTGAAGAACGAGCTGAGGAACCCGCCGTCCAGGGCGAACCGGCCGCCCGACCGCGACACCCGACCGACCGCCTCGTCCAGGCTCATGTCGAGGAACACGTACGCCACGCATCCCACCCCGACCCCGACCAGGCCGAGCAGCGACACCAGCAACAGCCGTTCCGGGTGGAACGGGTACGACGTGGCCGCCACCAACAGCAGCGACGAGCAGACGAGCACCGCCAGCATCAGGCTCCGCAGCTGGATGAAGAACTGCGACAGGTAGGTGACCAGCTGCGTCGCCGCCAGTTCCTCCGCCCGGGCCACCCACGCCGGCTCCGCCGGGGCGTCGTCCGCCGGCGACCCGCCGAACGCCTCGTCGGTCGGCAGCCCCTTCCACCGCGGGGCGAGCGCCGCCAGGCCCCTCCCGGCTACGTCCGCCAGCGCGTCCCGCACCGCCGCCTCGTCCGCCGGGTCGCCCCCCTTGCGCCCCGGGTTGGCGACCGCCCGCCACTTCGCCGCGACCTCGTCGGCGACCGGCCCCAGACCGCGGAGCCCCTCCGGGGCGGACGGGTCGGCGGCCGCCGCGTCGGCCAGTTGCCGCAGCTGGTGGACCGTGATCCCGGTCATCAGCGGCCGGCCGCCCCGGCTGTACAGCGTCTTCGTCACCACCCCCGTCACCCGGCTCGGGAGGCGGGCGAAGACGCGCATCACCGGCGTCCGGGCGAGCGTCCGGAGGAGTTGCTTCGTCTGCCGCCACAGGGCGACCGTCTGGAAGATCGTCAGGGCGGCGAACGCGTACACCCCGGCGAACCCGGCCGCGAACAGCCCGTCCCACACCGCCCCCTCGACCGTCGGCAGCGAGTGGCGCCACACGGTCACCCCGCCGCCGGCCAGGCCGGCGAAGACGACGGAGAGGGCCGCCCGGTGCCGCCGCCAGAACCGCCCCGGGGTCATCTCCACCTTCAGCCGCCGGTCCTGGTCGGTGAGCGGGTCGAACACCCGGTCCGGGTCGGACGGGAACGGCGACGGCACCCGGCACCGCCCGGCCAGGTGGTGGCGCTCGAGTTGGAAGTACGCCCCAGCGGTGACCGCGGCGCACATCAGGAACAGCGGGGTGAGCGGGGACAGGCCGGACCCGAGGTCGACCGCCCGGGCGAAGAACAGGGCCCGGTGCGGGCGGTCGCTGACGCCCCAGAACCGCCCCAGGAACGCCGCCGTCACCCCGACCAGCAGGAGGATGACGAGCAGGTTCAGGGCGCCCCACCGCCACCGCCGGCGGGCGCCGGGGTTATCTGTCCGAGCCCGAGCGCCAGCGAGGGTCGAGGCCGGACCCTCGCTGGCGCTCGGGCTCGGACCCGGGCCGCGCCGGAACGACACCCCGCGCAGGGCCGTGACCACGAACAGCAGCCACGCCAGCCCGGCCGCGGCCAGCACCGCCGCGTCCGGCCAGGCGTACCCCTCGTGCTCGGCCCGGGCCGACGTCACCGCCACCAGGGCGGCCGCGAACACCCCCTGCGCCCCGAGCAACAGGGTGCGGAACACCCCGACGGCCGACGCCGGCCCGGCCGCCCCGACGCCCCACACCCCGCGGCCGCGCCAGCACAGGGCCGCCAGCACCGCCCAGAGCGCTGCAAGCCCGACCCCGGCGACGACGGCCGCCCCCGGGTACGGCAGCGGGGCCGCCGCCGGGGCCGACCCGCCGCCCGGCTTCCGCCACACGTACCCGCCCGGGTCGTCGTACCCGGTGAACACCTGGAGCGGGACGAGCGTCCCGCTCGGGGCGACCATGCTGACCCACACCGGCGGTCGGTCGGTCGGCACCCCCGGCCCGGCGGCGAACCCGGGCGGGCCGTACTCCACCATCTTGTCGTGCTGGCCGAGCAGGGCGAGGGTCGCGTTGTAGTACCCCTGGGCGGCGGCGCTCGGCACCATCAGCCGCTCCGCGGCGTCCGGGTTCGACCACGCCTGGCCCGGCGGGTACAGGGGGTACGTCGACCCGACCACCACCCCCTTCATGTGGTACAGGTAGTCCGGGTGTGTCAGGAGGAGGTCGGCCTGCGTCACGAAGACGTGCACGTCCGGGCAGAACTCGCGGACCAGGCGGATCAGGAACAGCTTGTCCCGCGGGTCGGTGGCGAGCACCCCGACGTACCGGAACCGCTCCCGCGAGATCGTCGACAGGATGTTCGCCAGGACCGCGTTGTTCGCCGCCACGGTCGCCGCCCCGCCCTGCGCCGGCACCCCTTCGGAGGAGCCGCCGGCGTCCTCGAACCCGGCCCCGGCGGTCGCCGCCGCGGCCGGCAGCCCGGCCTGCTCGTCCCGCTTCCGGAACAACTGGGCGTACTCCGACTTGAGCCGGGAGACGTGGAGCGGGAACCGGAGGACGGACATCCCCCCCGCCCCGCCCTGGGCGGCCATCTGCTTGCCGAACCCGGTGTTCGACTCGGTCAGGATGGCGACCGGGCCGGGGAGCCGGGCGTCGGCCCCGATCGGGTCGCCGGCCCGGGCCGCGTCGCGCCCGGCGAGGAAGTGGAGCACCGCGTTCAGCTGCACCCGCGCCGGGGCGACGGTGGCGGCGATCGACACCCGGTCCTCGCCCCACTGCGCGCGGAAGAACTCCTTCGTCCGCATCCCGGACGCGTTCCCGACGACCACCTGGAACCGGGCCGGGCGGGTGAGCCCGAGCCACGACCCGGCGCCGGACGCCCGGAGCCAGTCGTCGACCACGAACTGGAGGGAGGTCTGCGACCCGGTGAAGTACGGCCCGACCACCCGGACCGGGGCGTCGCCCGCCCGGCCGGCCTTGTCGATCAGAGTGAGACAGCGGGTGAACGCCGGCTTGTGGATCCCGCCGACCGGGGTCTCGCCGACCAGGAAGACGACGCACAGCCCGGGCTTCGCGACCCCGCGGGCGGCGTCCTTGCCGTGGCGGAACAGGAGGACGCCGGGGGTGGTCTCGCGGAGGCGGGTCGGGTCCTTCCCCGGGTGCGGCTTCTGCCGGTCCGCCTCCCACGGCAGCCACGCCCGGTCGAGGAGGTAGCCGCTCTTCTGCTGCACCGCCCGCTGGATGGCGTCGACGGCCTGGTCGAACGCGTACCCGAACGGGGAGTCGATCGGGTCCGGGACGGTGGCGACGAGGAACTCGGTGCGGTACCCGTGGGCGTCCTTGGGGAGGTCGTCCGGGCTCCACGCCCCGTCGGTGGTGGCGTGGAAGTCCTGGAGCGGCTTCAGCAGCGGCTCGACCGGGACCGGGACGTGCTTCTCGGGGGCGGGCTCCTTGGCCGCCGGCTTCAGCTCCGCCTTCGGGGCGGGCGGGGCGGCCGGCGGGGCCGGGGTGCCGACGGCGTACAGCCCGACGACCCCGGACAGGAGGATCCACGGGAGGCTGTTCGGGCGGGCCGGGTCGGTCCGTTCGGGGTCGGACATGGGGGTCCGTCGGAGTGAGGCGGGCTGACAAGGGCGGGCAATCTAACCCGGACGCCGGCGGGCCGCAACCGCGAGTCGGCGGGGCCTGGTAGGGTGGGCCGAGCCCGGCTCTGCGGGCGAGTCCCACCACCCGCCGCCCGGTGGGGCTCGCGGTCGAAGCGCCCGCTCGGCCCACCCTACCGCCGGGCCAGCGCCGGAAGCACCGCGTCGAGGACCGGGACCGCCCACGGGTGGTCGTCGTGGAACAGGACCACGTCCCCGGGCCGGACCGCGGCAACGACCTCCGCGGCGCACGCCGCCGCGTCGGCCGGGGTGCGGCACCGCCAGTCCCCGCTGTCGAGCGACCAGGCCAGGATCGGCAAGTGGTGTCGGCGGGCGGCGAGCCACAGCCCGGGCGTCAGCCGGCCGAGCGGCGGGCGGAACAGCCTCGCCGCGGGGACCACCACCTGGCACCGGGCCACGTCGGCGACGGCGCTCCGGAAGTCGCGCCAGCGGGGGACCGCGTGCGCGAAGGTGTGGTTCCCGAGGACGTGGCCGGCGGTGGCGATCCGGGCGACGAGGCTGGGGTCGGTGATGCGCTTGCCGACGAGGAAGAACGCGGCGGTGAGGCCGAACGCGGCGAGGCGGTCGAGGACGGCCGGGGTGTGCTCCGGGTGCGGCCCGTCGTCGAACGTGAGGAGGACGCCGGGGGCGGTTGACCGGCACCCGGCGAGCCGCCACGCGGCCCGCTTCAGGGGGTGGACGCGGCGGGCGAAGGTCATGCGACCCGCCGCGGGGTGCGGTCCCACGCCTGCGGTTCGCCGCGGACCAGGCCGGCGAGCGCCACCCCGGCGAGCCGCAGCACCACGCCCGGCGCCCGCAGCATCAACCCGACCCGGCCCGGCGTCAGCCCGACAGCGACCGCCGCCCGCAGGTAAACGGCCGCCGTGGCGGCGACCAGCCCGAGCGCCCACGCCCCGAACCCGCACGCCGACCCGACCAGTGCCGCCACCGCGAGGTGGCCGAGGACCAGCGGCTTACTCGCCCACAGTCCGGCCGCCCGCCACCGCCGCCGCTGCCGGCACAGGTCGCCGAGCCGCGCCGGCGCCGCACACGACACGACCGCCCGGCCGCAGTGCCGCACCCGCACCCCGGCGGCCCGCAGCTGCCGCCCGTACTGGGCGTCCTCGGCCGCCCCGAACGCCGCCCACGGCACCGCCGCCAGCACCGCCGCCCGGAACGCCATCCCGGTGCCGCGGAGCGGGACCGACCACCCGAGCCGGTCCGCCCCGGCCGCGACCGCGTCGTCCACCGCCGCCCCGACCGCAGCGACATACCCGCCCGGCCCGGCGTCGGCGTTCCGCGACCGGACGGCACACTGCACCGCGTCCGCCCCGGCGGCGAACGCCACGGCCAGCTCCCGCAGCGCCGCCGGGTTCAGCTCGCAGTCCGCGTCGAGGATGAGCACCACGTCCGGGACGCCGTTCAACACCGCTTCGAGGCCCGCCGCCACGGCGTACCCTTTCCCACGCTTTCCCGGATCGTGTCGGACCAGGCACGTCGCCCCGGCTTCCCGCGCCACCTCGGCGGTGCGGTCGGTGCAGTTGTCGGCGACGACGGTCACCCGGACGCACCCCGGCGGGTAATCCAGGGCGGCGAGTGACCGCAGCGTCGCGGGCAACGCCTCCTCCTCGTCGTGGGCCGGGACGAGGACGGCGAACGTAAGGGGCGGCGCGGCGGGACGGGCCGGCCGGCGCGGCCGGAGGCCGGCGAGGGTGAGGGCGCAGTAGCCCAGGCACGCGGCCGTCGCGGGGACGAGCAGCGCCAGGGCCGCGGCGGTCGCGACCATGAGGGCGTCCGGGTCGAAGGAGGTTCGCCCGCCGCATACCCGCGGCCGGCCGCCCCGGCAACCCCGGCTGGGTCCCGGTGCGTGGCGCCCCTCCCCGTCACTTCACGAACCGGTAGATCCCGCGGCCGTTCGGGGCGACGACCAGGAAGTACAGCTCCCCCTGCTCGTCCTCGCCGAAGCTCAGTACCGGCTTCGCCGGGTCCGGGATCGGCCGGTTCGCCACCACCCGCTTCGCCGCGTCGTCGTACTTCAGCGCCCAGATCTTCGACGACACGTAGTCGGCGTACACGTAGTGCCCGGCCAGCTCCGGCAGCGCCTTCCCGCGGTACACCGCCCCGCCGGTGATCGACTTCCCGACGTCGTGGTGGTACTCCCAGATCGGCTCGACGAACTCCTTGCCCGGCCCCACCCCCTTCGGCCCGAACGGGTGGTAGCTCTCCCGCCGGCTCCACCCGTAGTTCCCGCCCTTCTCGATCAGGTTGATCTCCTCGTACAGGTTCTGCCCGACCTCCCCGCACCACAGCCTCCCGGTCGGCTTGTCGAACGCGATCCGCCACGGGTTCCGCAGCCCGTACGCCCAGATCTCCGGCAGCGCGCCCTCCTTCCCGACGAACGGGTTGTCCTTCGGGACCGCGTAGTTCTTCCCGCCGGCCTTGCTGTTCACGTCGATCCGGAGGATCTTCCCGTACGGGGTGGCGAGGTTCTGGCCGTTCCCCTGCGGGTCCCCGCCCTGCCCGCCGTCCCCGTGGACGACGTACAGGAACCCGTCCGGGCCGAACACGATCGTCCCCCCGTCGTGGTTCCACGCCAGCCGGTTCCGGTACTCGTAGACCCGCTCCTCGCTCGCCGGGTCGAACACCGCCGGGTCGGCCTTGCTGGTGCGGAACCGCGACACCACGTTCCGCATCTCCTCCTTCATCCCCTTCCGCTTCGGGGTGTAGTAGACGAACACCTCGCCGGTCTTCTTGAAGTCCGGGTGGAACGCCACCCCGAGCAGCCCCTCCTCGTTCGTCCGGTCGTCGTACTGCACCCGGTCCTGGATGTCGAGCAGCACCTTCGTCTCGGCCGCCTTCGGGTCGTTCGGGAAGGCGTGCAGCACCCCGTGCTGGGTGGCCACCACCACCCGGTTGCTGCCGTCCCCGAAGTGCGTCAGGACGATCGGCCGCAAGGGGTTCACCTTCCCGGTGCTCGTCTCCGGGCTCCACCCGGTCCACTTCAGGGCCGGGAACGCGATCTCGGTCTTCAGCGGGAGCGGGGTGGTGTCCACCTCGAACCCGGGGATCTGCGTCGACACCGCGGTCAGGGTGCCGGCCTTCATGTCCGGGACGAGGAGGAACCGGCCGGTCGGGTCGAGGCAGGTGTCGGCGGCCGACTGGAACCCGGTGCTCACCACCTCCACCGGCTTCTGACCGGGCCGGTTGATGCCGAACACCTTGCCGGTCTTCCAGCACGACACGAACAGCCGGCCGTGGTGGTCCCAGGTGATCCCGTCGGCCCCGTCCATCCCGTCGGCGAGTTCCTCGTGGCTGCCGTCGGCCAGCTTCACCCGGTACAGCTTCCCGGCGCCGAAGTCGGCGAGCAGCAGGTGCGACGCCCCGTCGAGCTGCACCCCGTTGGGGATCTTCAGCCCGGGGAGCTTCTTGTCGTCGATGACGACCGTCACCTGGCCCTTCTGGTCGACGCGGTACAGCGCGCCCTGGCCGGGGTTCTTCGGGTCGCGGTTCCCGGAGTCGGTGACGTACAGGGTGCAGCTCTTCGCCTTCCCGGCCTCCGGGTCGGCGGCGATGTCGTTGAGGAACAGCGGCGGGTTCGGGAACGCCTTCGGGTCGACGTACACGGTCGCCTTCGGCTCCTTGGCGGTCGTGTCGATCCGCAGCACCCTGGTCTTGTCGGTGACGAACAGGGAGTCCTGGAACGCGGCGATCCCCTTCGGGTCGTCGAGCCCGGTGACGAACGGGACGGCCTTCCCGCCCGGCTCGATCACCATCACCGCCCCGTCGCCGTCCTTGTTGAACTCGCCGATCGTGGTGACGTAGACCTTGCCGCCGGGGCCGACGCACACCGACTCCGGGTTGACCAGCCCGGTGACCAGCGGCTTGGGCGCCTCCGGCCCGGCGGCCGCGGCCGGGCCGGCGAGCAGGAGGAGGGTGAGGGAAGCGGAACGGCTCATGGGGCCGGGACCTCGCGTGGGAAAGGGCGCCGGGATAGTGTCCGCGGGCGGGCGGGGCGGGGCAAGGGCCGCCCGCCCGGTAAGAGCGGGTTGCGGGGCGGTCTGATGTCCGCCGCTTGCGGCGTTGCGGGATCCCGCAACGCCGCAAGCGGCGGCGCCGACCGCGGCTACCCGTTGCGGCCGTCGAGGAACGCGAACACGATCCGGATGTGGTCGTACGGGACTTCGCCGTTCAGCTCCAGGAACACCGGCTTGAGGCGGGCGGTGCCGTGGACCTCGGCGGCCGCCGCCACCCGCTCGCACACGTCCTCCGGCACCCAGGCGAAGATCGACGCCGGCCTCTCCGCCCGGACGAACTCGGCCAGGTACTCGTTCACCGTCGCCGGGGCCAGTCCCATCCGGGCGGCCGCGTCCGCGACCGACATCCCGCCGCGGAACAGGCGGTACGCCTCGTCCCGCCGCGGCGACGGCTTCGGGGGCAGCACCAGGGGGGCGGCGGCCTTCGGCGGCGGGACGTCGGTGGTCAGGCCGGTCTTGCGGCAGTGGGCGGCGATCACCTTCAGGAACAGCCCGCCGAACGACTGGAGGCGGTACTCGCCGACCCCGGAGATGCGGCGCAGGGCGTCCTCGGTGGTCGGCCGGCCGCGGGCCATCTCGGCGAGCACCGTGTCCGGGAACACCTGGTACGGCTGGACGCCGGCCCGGGCCGCCTCCTGCCGGCGGAGTTGGCGGAGCACCTCGAACAGGTCCGCGTCCATGCCGGGCGGCAGCCCCGGGGCGGCGCCGGGAGCGGCCGACTGCTTCTCCCGGCGGGCGAGCCGGATCAGCCGGATGTCGCGCGTCCCGCGCATCACTTCCCACGACGCGGCGTTCAACTTCAGCACCGGGTACTCGCCGGCCGCCTGCTCCAGCACCCCCTGCCCGATGAGCTGGTGGACCCAGTCGCGGAGGTCCGCCTTCGGCACCTCCTTCAGCAACCCGTAGGTCGAAAGCTCGTGGTGCCCGCGGCCGCGGACGCCGGCCGTGTCCGCCCCGCGGAGGACATCGAGGACGTGGGCGACGCCGAAGCCCTCCTTCACCCGGGCGACGCACGACAGGATCTTCTGGGCCACCACCCGGGCGTCCGGCACGTCGGTCGTGTCGCCGAGGCAGAGGTCGCACGCCTGGCAGCTCGGGGCGTCGTACTCCTGGCCGAAGTACCGGACCAGGGCCCGGTGCCGGCAGACCGCCCCGCGGCAGTACCCGGCCATCTCGTCGAGGTGCTTCAGACCGGCGGCCAGGAACTCCGGGGCGGCGTTCGCCTCGGCCGCGGACTTCTCGAGGACCGACTTGAAGGTCAGGATGTCGGCCCCGGAGTGGAGCAGGACGCACTCGGACGGGAGCCCGTCCCGGCCGGCCCGGCCGGTCTCCTGCTGGTAGTGCTCGACCGACTTCGGCATGGCCGCGTGGGCGACGTACCGGACGTTCGACCGGTCGATCCCCATGCCGAACGCGACCGTGGCGACGACCACGTCGGCTTCTTCCGCGGCGAACGCCTCCTGGGCGGCGCGGCGGTCCTCGGGGGTCATCCCGGCGTGGTACGCGACGGCCCGGTATCCGCCGGCCCTCAGCGCCGAGGTCATCCGGTCGACGTCCGCCCGGCGGAGGCAGTAGACGATCCCGGCGTCGCCGGGGTGGCGGTCGATCACCTCGCGGACCTGGCCGAGGGCGTCGACCCGGGGGAGGACGCGGTACGTCAGGTTCGGGCGGTCGAAGTTGCCGACCAGGACTTCCGGGTCGGTGAGGTGCAGTTGCTCGGCGATGTCCTGGCGGACCCGCTCGGTGGCGGTGGCCGTGTAGGCGTGGACGGCGGCGTCCGGGAAGAACTCGCGGAGGCGGGCGAGTTGGCGGTACTCGGGGCGGAAGTCGTGGCCCCAGTGGCTGACGCAGTGGGCCTCGTCCACCGCGACGGTGTGCACCTGGTGGTCGCGGAGGAACCGGCACACGTCGGTGTTGACGAGGCGTTCCGGGGAGGTGAAGACGAGCCGGGCGGTGCCGCCGCGGATCGCCTTCGCGGCGGCGGCCTTATCGGCGGCGGAGAGGCTGCTGTCGATGCGGACGGCCGGGACGCCGATCCGGGCGAGGCCGTCGACCTGGTCCTTCATCAGGGCGATGAGCGGGGAGACGACGACGGTGAGCCCGCCGCGGACGACGGCCGGGGCCTGGAAGCAGAGCGACTTGCCGCCGCCGGTCGGGAGGACGACGAGGGAGTCGCGGCCGGCGAGGACGGCCCGGATGGCGCGCTCCTGGAGGGGTCGGAGAGTCGCGAACCCCCAGTGCCGGGCGACGGCGGCGAGGACCTCCGGGAGCGGGTCGGCGGGCATGGGCGTGACCCCGGGCGGACGGGACATCTCGACACGTGTACCGTACCCGAGCGGTCAAGCCGTGTCGAGACGTTGCGTGGCAGGGGTGGTAGACCGCGGTGGACTGCGGTAGACAGGTGTTGACACACCGGCGGAATGGTCGATAATGAGTTTGGGTGCTGAGCGGACGGTAGCCGTACCCAACCGGCTACACATCAACTAGAAATCGACCGTCCGTAACAAGGTGTGGCACACCCACACTGAGCACCCAAAATCACGCGGGGCGGGTGGTGTCCTCACCACCCGCCCCCGTCATTTCCGGCAGCCGGATGACTCCCAGGCAGTTCCCGGCGATCAAGTTGTACATGCCACTCTCACCGGCGAGGTGGTCGCCCACCGCCCCGCAGAGCATGTCCGCGAGTTGCAGCAGCGGGTCCGCATCTGACTTCCCCGGCCGCACGTCCCCGACCAGTGACCGACCCGCCGCGGACTTCAGGGCGAAGAACTCGTGCCGCAGCGCCCGGAAGTAGACCCCGTCGTGGTTGTCGTCGGCGACCACCTTCTCCGCGAGGCGCACCGGCCGCCCTTTCGCAATGCTCTTCAACTCCTCGGCGTAGCAGTAGTGGTCGGACAGGGTCCGGGTCAGGGCCCCGATGCAGGCGCGGTACAGCCCGTCCTTGTCCACCGCCCCGGGTTGCGCGAGCTTGTCGAAGTGGGCCGCGGCGAAGCAGAACTCGCGCCCGGCCACGGCCCGGAAGAACGTCACACGGGACGCCTCGGTCAGCCGGCTCGAGTACTTGAACTCGTAGTCCCTCGGGAGGCGAAGACTGGCCCGGACCGCGGCGATCGCCTCCCCGCAGGCGTCGCCCAGGTCGCCGGTCGGGAACCAGACGGCGACGAGGCGGAAGTACGGCTGCGACCCGGGGCCGAACCCGCAGCAGCCCGACTCGTCGAGGAAGGTGGGCATCCGAACAGTCTACAACTCCCGCCCGGCCAGCCACCCGGTGCTCCACGCGGCCTGGAAGTTGTACCCGCCGATCCACCCGTCCAGGTCGAGCACCTCGCCGGCGAAGTACAGCCCCGCCTGCCGCTTGCTCCGCATCGTCCGCGAATCGACTTCGTCCAGGCTCACCCCGCCGGCCGTCACCTCCGCCTTCTCGAACCCGAGCGTCCCGCGCACCGGCAGCCGCAGCCGCTTCACCCCGGCGACCAGCTTCTGGCGGTCGGCCTTCGCCAGCGCCGCTGCCGTCCGACCCGCCGGCAACCCCGACAGCGCCAGCACCTGGTCCGCGACCCGGCGGGTGACCTTCGCCGACATCACCCCGGCGAGCAGCTGCCGGCCGTTCGCCGCCGTCTCCGTCCGCACCCACTCGTCGAGCGCCGGCTCCGGTTCGCCTGGCAAGAGGTCGAGTTCGAGGCCGAGCGTCGCCGGGGCGGGGTAGCCGCTGACCGCCCGGCTGACGTCGAGCGGGGCCGGGCCGGTCAGCCCGAAGTGGGCGAACAGCAGCGACCCGCGGCGGGCGTCGAGCGGCTTCCCCTCCGGGCCGACCACCTTCAGGTTCACGTCCGGCAGCGTGACCCCGCGGAGGTCGCCGACCCACGCCGGCTGGACGGTGAGCGGGACGAGCGCCGGCCGCTGTGGATGAACGGTATGGCCGAACCGGGTGGCGAATGCGTACCCGTCGCCGGTGGTGCCGCACCCGGGGTACGACCGCCCGCCGGTGGTCACCAGCACCTTCTCGGCCGTGACGGTGCGCGATGGCGTGACGACCCAGAACCCGCCGTCCGGGTGCGGCAGCACCTCGCGGGCCGGCTCGTTCAGGGCGAGCGTCGCCCCGCTCCGGGCAAGGCGGCGGAGCAGGGCGTCGAGCACGTCCACCGCCCGGTCGCTGACCGGGAACACCTTCCCCGTCTCCTCGACCTTCGTCGCCACCCCCTCCGCCTCGAAGAACGCGACCGTCTCCCGCGGCCCGAGCTGTGCCAGCGCGGAATGCAGGAACTTGCCGTTCGGGCCGAACGCGGCGACGATCCCGCGGGCGTCGCAGTCGTGGGTGATGTTGCACCGCGTCCCGCCGGACATCAGGATCTTCACCCCCGCCTTCTTCCCCTTCTCCAGCAGAAGCACCCGCCGGCCGCGCTCGGCGGCGCGGGTGGCGGCCATCAGGCCGGCCGCCCCCGCCCCGAGCACCACCGCGTCCCAGTCGAAGGTCATGGCCCCTCCTCGTTTAGCCGCGACGCGGAGTCCTCGGAGCGGAGCGCGGCGGACGCGCCGCGCTCCGCTCCGAGGACTCCGCGTCGCGGCTAAACGGTCGCCCGCCGTGGTATCCTAACGGGATGCGGTTCCCGACGTTCGCGGCCCCCGAGTTCCTGTACCTCCTGCCGCTCGCCCTACTCGTGGCGTGGTGGTGGGCGTGGCGCCGCCGGCCGGCGGTCCGGTTCAGCGACCTGTCCCTGTTCGGCGGCGCGACCGGCGGGCGGGCGCGGCGGGCCGTCTGGGGCGGGGCGGCGCTCCGCGGGTTGGCGTGCGCCGCGCTGGTGCTGGCGTGTGCCGGCCCGCGCCTCCCGGACGAGCGCACCCGCCTCCCGGCCGAGGCGATCGCCGTCATGATGGTGATGGACGTGAGCGACACCATGAGCGGGAAGGTGGCGTGGGCGCCGGGCGAGCCCGAGGTGACCCGGCTGGAGGCGGCCCAGCGGGCGTTCCGGCTGTTCGTCGCCGGCGGCCGTTCCCCCGACGGCACCACCTTCGACCCCCGCCCGTCGGACCAGGTCGGGCTGGTCGCGCTGGCGTCCGTCCCGCAGACCGTCTGCCCGCTCACCCTCAACCACTCCGTCCTGCTGAAGGTCGCCGACGGGCTGAAGCCGACCCCGCCCGGGGCGGACGCCGGGACGAACGTCGGGGACGCGATCGCCGAAGCCCTGATCCGGCTGGAGGCGGCCCGCGGGCCGAAGACCCGGGTGCTGATCCTGTTGAGCGACGGGCAGCATTTCCCGAACGAGGTGAACACGACGGGCGCGCTGAAGCCGCGGGCGGCGGCCCAGCTCGCCGCCAACCTCGGGTACCCGATCTACACCATCGACGCCGGCCCCGACCCGCCCCCCGGTGCCCCGCCGGACGACGTGCGGCGGCAGGGCCGCGAGACCCTCCGCCAGGTCGCCGAGATGACCGGCGGGCGGGCCTTCACCGCGACCGCCGGGGCGGACATGCTCGCCGCGTACAAGCAGATCGACGGGCTGGCCCGGTCGCCGGTCGCCGCGTACCAGTACCGCCGGTACTTCGAGTTCTCCGGGTGGTGCGCCGCCGCCGCGGTCGTCTTCCTGCTGGCGGCGCATGTGCTCGACCGCACCGCCTGGCGGACCGTGCCGTGAACCCACTCCTCGCCGACTCGTCCGGGCTGGCCGGGTTCGCCGCCGACGCCCGGGAGTTCCTCGCGGCCGTCCGGTTCGCCCGGCCGGACGTGCTCTGGCTGCTGTGGCTCGTCCCGGTCCTCGGCCTGCTCGACCGGTGGGCGGCGCGGCGGCGGCGGGCCGCCATCTCGCGGATCGGCCGGCCGGCCGGCGTGGCGGGTCAGCTCACCGACCCGTTCCCGCGGCGGCGGTGGCTCGGGCTGGCGTACCCGGTCGGGTGGGTGCTGCTCGTCCTCGGGGCGGCCGGCCCGCGGTGGGGGAAGAGCGACGAGACCGGGGTGGCGGTCGGCCGGGACGTGGTGGTCGTCCTCGACGTGAGCCGGTCGATGCAGGCGGACGACATGGCCGACCCGTCCGCCAAGACGCGGTGGGAGGCGGCCCGGGCGGCGGCCCTCGACCTGGTCGACGGGATGGCCCGGCGCGGCGGGCACCGGGTCGCGGTGGTCGCGTTCGCCGCCCGCCCGCTCGTCCTCTGCCCGCTCACCACCGACACCGACCACGCCCGGGCCGTCGTCGCCGACCTGGACGGCCTCGTCCCGCCGCCGGAGGTCCGCCCGCCGGTCGCCGGGGCGTCCGTCTCCGGCACCCGGATCGGGGCCGCCCTGTCCGCCGCCGTCGCCGCCCACGACGCCCGCTTCCCCGGCTACCAGGACATCGTCCTCATCTCCGACGGCGACGACCCCGGGGGCGACCGGGAGTGGGTGAAGGGGGCGGGCGAGGCGCGGGCCGCCGGCATCCCGGTCCACGCGGTCGGGGTCGGGAACCCGGACGCCGACGCCTTCCTGAAGTTCGGCGAGGAGTTGGTCAGCACCCGGCTGCAGGAGGGGCCGCTGCGGCAGGTGGCGGACGAGACCCGCGGCCAGTACCTCGCCGCCCGCCGGGACGTGCCGCGGCTCGGCGAGTTCTTCCGCGACCGGATCGAGCCGCTCCCCGGCCGGGAGGTGAGCGACGAGTCGCTGCCGCTCCCGAGGGAGCGGTACGTGTGGTTCCTGGCCCCGGCCCTGGCGTTCTTCGCGGTCGGCTGGGTGCGGGGGAGGTGAACGCCCCGGCCAATGCCCCGCCCGGGGTTTCAACCCCGGGCGGCCGGGGGTAAGCTGGAAGGCGACGACACGACGAGGGGTGGTCATGGCGCCACGTTCCGAGGCCCGAAGGGCCGGCCTTCCTCAGCCCAGGGCAACGCCCTGGGTGCTGGCGGCCGCGCTACTTCTCGCCGCCGCTCCGCCGGACGAACCCGGCACCGACGCCCTGATCCGCCGGGCGAACGCGGCGTACCTGGCCGGCGACCGGGACACAGCCGACGCCCTGTACACGGCCGCCGAGGAGCGGACCGCCGACCCCGGGCTGGTCGCGTTCAACCGGGCGGCGGTGGCGTTCGCCCGGAGTGAGTTCCGCGACGCCGAGGTGCTGTACGCTCGGGTGCTCGACGACGCCGCCTGCCCGCCGGACCGGGCCGCCCGGGCGTGGTACAACCGCGGCACCTGCCTGCTGCGCCGCGGCGGGTCGGCGGCGGTGTACCGGTCCGCGATCGCCTGCCTGGAGCGGTGCCTGGACTCGCCCGCCGCCGACGAGCCGCTGCGGGCCGACGCCCGGCACAACCTGGAGCTCGCCAAGGTGCGGTGGCACGACGCCCGGAAGGCGGACGCCAAGGCGGACCAACGGCCGAACGCCGACCCGCCGCCCGAGGACCCGCGGCGCGACCCGCCCCCGCCCCCGCCGGCCGGCACCCGGGAGCAGCCCGGCCCGGCCGAGCTTGGCGGGAAGGACGGGCCGCGGGGACCGAAGACGGTCACCCAGCAGGTCCCGACGCCGAACACCGCGGCGACCCCGAGCGGTCCCGGCAGCCCGGCCCCGGGGTCGACCAACCCGGTCCCGCTGGCTGACGACGAGGTCGTCCAGCCGCTCAGCCCGGAGGACACCCGGGAGCACCTGCGGCGGACCGCCGAGCGGCTGCGGAAGGACCTCCGCGACCTGCGGCGGACGCTCTCGCCTCCGGACGTCCCCGGCCACCGCGACTGGTGACGGGCTCCACGATGCGCGACACGCCCCTGAATCGGCTTCTGGCGTGGGCCGTCTTGGGTGCGGTACTCAGTACCCAGTACCCAGTACCCGGCGCCGCCCAGGACATCCCCGCCATCGGCCAGCCGACCGCCGACTTCTACGGGGCGGCGGGCAGCGGGGTGAAGGTGGCCTGGCAGCTCGACCGCGCGGAGGTGCCGGAGGATGGCGAGGTCGTCGCCACGCTGAAGGTCACCAACGTCACCAACCCCGGCAAGGTCACCCGGCCGGACCTGAAGAACCGCGACGACTTCCGCACGCTGTTCGTCGTCACCGACGTGCCGGGGCCGCCGGCGGTCGGCCCCCGGGAGGTGGCGTTCGCCTACCGCCTCCGCCCGCGGAACCGGCAGACGGCCGAGGTGCCCGGGTTGCGGTTCCACTACTACAACCGAGCTGCCGCGGCCGGGAAGCAGTTCCCGCTGACCACGGCGGCGGCCGTCCCGATCACGGTCACGGCCGTTGCCCCGAAGGCCGCGGCGCCGGCCGTCCCGCTCGCGGAGCCCGACCGCCTGTTCGCGGTCGCCACCGGCCCCGACGTGCTCGGCCGGCCGGCCACGACCCCGGGGATGTGGGCGTGGGTCGCGATCGGCCTGGCCGGGCCGGTGTCCGCAGCGGTCTGGTTCGTCCTGTGGCAGCGGTTGTACCCCGGGGCGGCGCGGCTGGCCCGGATCCGCCGCTCCCGTGCGGCGCGGCGGGCGGTGGACGCGATCCGCCGGGCCGGCCGCGCCCCCGACCCGCCGGCCGCCGTCGCCGCCGCCGTGCTCGGCTACCTTCGCGCCCGCCACCCGCTGCCGCCCGGGGCCGCCACCCCGCCCGAAGTCGCCGCGGCGCTGGCCGAATTCGGGGTGCCGGCCGCCGACGCCGCCGCGACCGCCGACCTGCTCCGGGCCTGCGACGCCGCCCGGTTCGCCCCGGCCGGCGACGGCGGGGCGGGCCTGGCGGCCGTCGCCGAGGCGCTGGTCGCCCGGCTGGAGGCGGCATGACCGGCGTCGTTCTGGTCCTGGCGCTCGGCCCGGCGTCGCCGCCGGAGCCGTCGGACGCCGAGGCGCTGGCGGCCGCCGAGCGGGCGTTCGCGGACGGGGTCGGGCTGCGGCACGACGCGGCCCGCGCCCGGCCGGCGTTCGCGCGGGCGGCGGCGGGGTATGATGGGGTGTGGGCCCGCGGCTATCACACCCCGGAACTGGCCCTGAACCGGGCCGCCGCCCACCGCCTCGCCGGCGACCTGCCGCGGGCGGTCGTCGCCCTGAACGAGGGCCGCCGGGCCGCCCCGTGGAGCCGGGCGGTCCAGGTCGCGCTCGACGACGCCCGGTCGGCCGTCGCCTACCCCGCCGGGTTGGAGGCGCAATGCCGGCCGGTGTCGCGGGTCGGGCTCCGCGACCGGGTGTCGCCGGCCGAGGCGTGGGCGGTCGCGGCCGGGCTGTGGCTGCTGGCGTGCGCGGCGGCCGCCCGGTTCGCGATGACCCGCCGGGCCGCTTGGCTCATGGTCGCCGTGCTGTCGGCGACCGGGCTGGTGGCGGCCGCCGGGTTCTGGCTGCACGACCGCGACGAGGACGCCTCCCCGGTGGTGGTGCTGGCCGACGACGCGGTGCTGCGGAAGGGGAACGCCGACACCTACCCGGCCCGGCTCGACGGGGTGTTGCCGCACGGGGCGGAAGCGCGGGTGCTCGGCGAGCGCGGCGGGTGGGTGCAGGTCCGCCTCGCCGGCGGGGCGGTCGGGTGGCTGCCGGCCGGGGCGGTGCTGAGGCCGGGGCGTAGTCGGTCGGCTCAGTCCGAGCCGGACGCGTGAGCGACGGCAGCCGGGAGGGGTCGGCCACCGGACTTCTCGGCAGGTGGGGCCCCTCACCCGGCCCCGACCGAGTCGGGGCCGACCTCTCCCCGGCGGGGAGAGGTGGGGGTGGTGCGGCCACTCCGAGCGTTGCCGACTCGGGAAGCTGGCGAGGAGACCGGAAGCCCCCACCTCTCCCCGCCGGGGAGAGGTCGCCGGCGCTTCGCCGGCGGGTGAGGGGCGCCACCGACACGGACGACCGGCGGCCGACCCGAACGGGGAGCGACATGAGCGACTACTTCTTCTCGTCCAAGCCGGCGTTCCCGTGGTCCCTCGACGGGGTCGGGCTGCCGGCCCTGGCGGCCGTCGCCGGCCTCCTCGTCGCCCTCACCGTCTGGACCTACACCGGCCACCCGAACGCCACCCGCCGCCGCATCCTCGTCGTCCTCACGCTGCGCCTGCTCGCCCTCCTCGTCGCACTCCTCACCGCCCTGCGCCCGAGCGTCGGCGTCCAGGAGAACCCGAAGTTCCCGTCCGTCCTCCTCATCGGCGTCGACACGTCCGAGAGCATGACCGTCAAGGACGAGGTGAACAACCAGGCCCGGATCGACGCCGTCCGCCGGACCCTGGAGAAGTGCCAGCCGACCCTCGACGAACTCGCCGCCGAGCAGAACGTCACCGTCGTCCTCTACAAGTTCTCCACCCCCGACTTCAACGAGGCCACGTCCAAGTACGCCCCCGGCGACCCGGCCGACGGCAGGCGGTCCGACTACGGGACGTTCCTGAACCGCACCCTCGACCGGTGGCTGAGCGAGCGGTTCGTCCGCGGGGTGCTCCTGGTCGGGGACGGGGCGGACAACGGGGAGGCGTTCTCGGCCGTCGCCGAGGCCGGGCGGTGGGGCCGCCGCGGGGCCCCGGTCACCACCTTCACCGTCGGCGGGGAGAGCCAGGCCCAGTCCCAGGACATCGCCGTCACCACCATCGACTGCGACCCGTCCCCGGCCCCGGTCAAGACCGAGGTGACGGTCACCGCCACCGTCCACGCGTACGGGTTCGCCGGCGCCCGGGTCGTCGCCCGGGTGTACTTCGACGGCGTCCCCCAGCTCACCCAGGACGTGGTCCTCGAGAAGGAGAAGGACAACAAGGTCCGGCTCACGGTCAAGGCCCCGGAGAAGAAGGGCGAGGTGAAGGTCAAGCTGGTGGTCGGGCACGACCAGGGGGGCGAGATCGTCCCGGTCCGGGGCGAGCTGTCGGGCGACAACAACCAGTCCGAGACGTACCTGACGGTCACCAAGGACGGGGTCCGGGTGCTGGTCGTCGACCGCCTCCGGGACGAGGGGTCGCGGGTCCGGGACGCGCTGCGGTCGGAGAAGCGGTTCGACCTGAACTGGGTGTTCCGCCAGACCGACGGGGCGGTCACCGCCGACCAGGAGAAGTTCCTCGACCTGTCCAACCAGGCGTACGACGTGGTCGTCATCGGCAACGTCACCCCGGCCCAGCTCACCTTCACCCGGGACGGCAAGACCATCTCCGTCCTCGACCAGCTCCGGGAGGCGGCCCTGAAGAAGGGGACCGGGATCATGTTCCTCGGCGGCGAGCACGCCTTCCGCGGGATGCCGGCCGACCTGCTGCCGGTCACCGTCCCGGCGAACCCGGCGGACGCGATCGTCGAGGACGCGTTCCTCGACCCGGTGACCAAGACGCCGCGGCCGAACAGGTGGTACCAGACGGTCCCGACGGCCGACGGGCTGGCGAAGATGTGCCGGCTGGCGAAGGACCAGAAGGACAGCGTCGCCCTGTGGGAGGAGCTGAACACCTTGAAGAGGTTCTCCCGGCTGACCGGGTACAACCGGGTGACCCGCACGCCGACGGCCACCGTGTACGCGTGGGCGACGCCGGCCGAGCTGCCGGCCCCGGCCGGCGGGCGGTTCCCGGACGGGGCCGACGCGCTGCTGGTCGGGACCGACGGGAACGACCAGGGGAAGGGCCGGGCGCTGGCGTTCGCCGGGTACGACTCGTACCTGTGGGAGAAGCTCGGCCAGCCGAAGACGTTCGCCGGGACGGAAATCCACCACCGGTTCTGGCGGCAGTGCGTCCTGTGGCTGGCCCACCAGGACGAAGAGGAGGGCCAGGCGTACATCCGGCCCGCCCAGCGGCAGCTGAAGGTCGGCGGGGAGCAGACGCTCCGCGGCGGGGTGAAGTTGCCGGCCGGCGGGGACGACCCGAACGCCGAGCTGACGGTGAAGGTGGTGCCGCTGCCGGACGGGAAGGCCGAGCCGGACCCGGCGGAGCTGGACCGGGCCCGGGCGGAGACGGTGGTGCGCGACCGGGACGGGGCGAAGGTGCTGTTCCGCCCGCGGGCCAAGGGGGAGTACTTCGTCCAGCTCACCAGCCCGAAGAAGGACGACGCCGGGGCCCCGGTGGTCGGGCCGGACGGGAAGCCGGTGCTGCTCCGGGCGACGGCCAAGTTCATCGCCCTGCCGGACACGTCCGACGAGATGCTGCGGGTGGCCGCAGACCACGAATTCATGACCCGGTTGTCGGTCCCGAACGGGGGCAAGGCGCTGCGGCTGGAGGACCTGCCGGGGTACCTGCGGGACCTGAAGGCGCAGCCGATGGAGGTGGCGAAGCCGAAGCCGAAGTTCTACCCGGACTGGCGGCGGAACCACTCGCACGGGTTCCTGCCGCTGTGGCTGACGGTGTTCGCGCTCCTGCTCGGGGCCGAGTGGGGCCTGAGGCGGCTGTGGGGGATGGTGTAAGCGCTGAACCGTTTAGCCGCGACGCGGAGTCCTCGGAGCGGAGCGCGGGGGGCGGCTCGCGCTCCGCTCCGAGGACTCCGCGTCGCGGCTACGCGGGGGTGGGGGGAACCGCTAAGTTATCCCCGCTGCGCCCCACCACCCCGGAGACCGCCATGCGCACCGTCACGTTCAAGGGCAACCCGGTCCAGCTCGCCGGGACGGAGCTGAAGCCCGGCGACCAGGCCCCCGACTTCAAGGGGCTGGCCGGGCTGAACCCGACCGCCCTGGCCGACACCCCGGCGAAGGCCCGGCTGTTCAGCGTCGTCCCGTCGCTGGACACCGGGGTGTGCAGCATGCAGACGAAGAAGTTCGAGGAGGGGCTGAAGGCCCTCGGGGATTCGGTCGCGGCGTACACGGTGAGCCTGGACCTGCCGTTCGCCCAGGGGCGGTTCTGCACCGCCGAGGGGGTGACGGCGATGAAGACGGTGTCGGACGTGCACGACCACTCGTTCGGGAAGAACTGGGGGGTGCTGATCGAGTCCGGGCTGCCGCTGAAGCTCCTCACCCGGGCGGTGTTCGTCGTCGACAAGGGCGGGAAGGTGACGCACGCGGAGTACGTCCCGGAAGTGACCAACCACCCGAACTACGACGCCGCCCTCGCCGCCCTGAAGGCGGCCGCCGGGAAGTGACGAGTGGCGAGTCGCGAGTGGCGAGTGGGCTTCCCGGCCGGCGAGTCTTGACTCGTCACTCGCCACACGCGACTCACCACTTCTGCCCCCATGTCCTTTTTATAATTCAAACCCCCGCCCCCGCAGGGCGCCCAGTTTCACCGGAACCTGGCGAAGCACCGCCGGATGCGCGGACCTTGCGGGCTGTGACGGCGGCCCGGGCCGGCCGGGTCGTGCCGGCGGCCGATTCGGTTTGGACCGGGCGGGGGGCGGGTTAGTCTAATGGCGTGAAGCCCCCGGACCGGAGGGGGCGCCCGCACCCGTGGAGACGGACGCCATGAGCACCACCCGCCTCGTCGCCCTCACCGCCGCCGCGGCGCTCGGCACCGCCGGGGACGCCGCCGCCGCCTGGAACAACGTGTTCCAGGTGTGCTGCAACGACCGCCCGCGGGCCAGCTTCTCGGCCCCGGCCCCGTGCCCGGACCCCTGCCCGCAGCCGTGCCCGCAGCCGGAGGTCCGGGTCAGCTACGTCCAGCGGTGCTACTACCAGCCGGTGACCGAGATGGTGTCCCGGAGCTTCTACGAGCCGGTCACCCGGAACGTCACCAGCTACTTCTACGAGCCGGTCACCAGCTACCGGTACAGCACCTACTACGACCCGTGCACCGGGTGCCCGCAGCGGGTCTGCACCCCGGTCACCTCGTACCGCCTCCGCAGCCAGTGCAACGCCGTCACCAGCTACGTCCTCCGGACCGCCATGTACCCGGTCACCACCCTCCGCCCGGTCACCGTCCAGCAGCCGGTGGTCAGCTACTACTACCCGCCGGGCAGCTCGTCGTTCGCCCCGCCGGTCCTCCCCCCGGCCGCCCCGCGGGTGGAGGAGCTGCGGCAGAACCCGCCGACCGTCGTCCCGGACCGGATCCCGCCGGCGGACGTGCCGACCACCCCGGGGATGTCGAACCCGCGGCCCGGGTCGAACGTGAAGCTGCGGCCGGAAAAGACGGTGAGCCGGAGCAGTCTGGTGACGGTCCGCGGGGAGGTGACGCTGCCGGACCAACTGACCCCGCGGGCGAACGCCCGGCTGGTGTTCGTGGACGCGGACAACGCCGACCGGAAGGAGCTCGTGACGGCCAACGCCTACGGCGAGTTCGACGCCCGGCTCCCGGCCGGGACGTGGTACCTGTACCTGGGCGGGGACGGCGGCCGGGCCACGTACCACAAACAGCTCACCCTCGGCGACCGCGACACCTACGACTACAAGGTGGTGAGCCGCTGAGCCCGGCGAACCCGGAGCGTGAGCGACGGGGTGGGCGCGGCCAACCCCGTCGCTCACGCTCCGGGTTCGCCCGGACCGCCGAACGCCGCCGCCAGCCGCAGGTGCTCTGCCACGTCCAGCGCCTCGGCCCGGACCGTCCCGTCGACCCCCAGCCCGGCCAGCCTGGCGTCCACCTCCGCCTTGTCCCGCTTCCCGCCCGGGCCGCCGGACAACGCCTGCCGCAGGTTCTTCCGCCGCTGCGTGTACAGGTCGCGTAGGAACGCCCGGAACCGCGGCACGTCGCCGACCTTCGCCCGCTTCTCCGCGCTCGGCGTGATCTTCACGATCGCCGAATCGACCTTCGGCCGCGGGTGGAAGTTCCCCGGCAGCACCTTCCGCACCACCTCCACGTCGGCGACCGACTGGACCAGCACCGACATGGCGTTGTAGTCCTTCGTCCCGACGGCCGCCCGCAGCCGCTCGGCGATCTCCCACTGCACCATCACCACCATCCGCTCGATGTCGTCCCGGGCGATGAGCAGGTTCGTCACCAGCGGGGTGGCGATGACGTAGGGGAGGTTGGCGACGAGCTTCCGCCGGGTGCAGCCGCGGGCGGCGTACGCCTCGTCCCACGCCGCGAGCATGTCGGGGTTCAGTTCGTTCTTGCCGGCCAGGCAGTCGCCGAACACGTACCGGACGTTCTCCCGCTCGCCGACCACCTGCCGGGCGACCGGGGCCAGGCCGGTGTCGATCTCGACCGTGCAGACCGCCCCGGCCTGCTTGGCCAGCTGAGCCGTCAGCGACCCGGTCCCGGTGCCGACCTCCAGGACGGCGTCCTCCGGCCCGAGTTCGGCGGTGCGGATGATCAGGTCGAGGAGGTTGAGGTCGACGAGGAAGTTCTGCCCGAGCTTGCTCTTGGCCTCCAGCCCGTGGGCGTCGAACAGCCCGCGGAGGTAGGTGAGCGTCTGCCGCGGGGACGGGACCGGCGGCGGTGGGTT
>PNKH01000098.1 GCA_013822345.1 Isosphaera sp. | reverse complement strand
GAGCCACGTCCACCTCCTCGCCGCTCACCGTCAGTTCGTTCTCACACCACTCAGGCATCTCGTCACCGTTGGAACGATGTGTCGCGGGCGCAGACGTTGCGCCCGCCGGCGGGAGCCACGCCCGGCTCCCCGGTGTCCTCCAGCCGAGACTACACCCGCCCGCCAAACCCCGGGACTGAAGGGTCGGGAGGTGCGCAGAGCCGCACCGGGCCGCCTCCCACCGCCGCCCTCGAGCCTTCCTCCCGGGTCGGTCACGGGATTCCCTGTACATGGTCGTCACTCCCGCGGTAGGGCGGGCCGGCGACCCAGCGGCGTTCAGCGCCGGCTGACGAGGCCGGCGAGAGCGGCGAGTTAAACCGTACCGGTCGGGTTGGTGTACGGGTGTTCTTAATTTTAGCGGTGTGGTTCGATGAAAAACCCGTCTCCGGTGATGTTCCCTCCGGGTCGGCTGATGGCGACGCCCGGCGCCCTCGAAGCTCTCAAGGCGAACGGCAAGACGCCCTGGGCACTGCTGCTCCGGCACCTGGCCGGGGACTGGGGCGAGGAGCTTTGCAACGAGGACCGACGGCTGAATGAGGCGGCGGTAAGGGATGGGAGTCGCATCCTCTCGGCTTACCGCACCACGAGAGGGGCCCGGCTCTGGGTCATCACCGAGGCCGACCGCAGCGTGACAACGGTCTTGCTCGCGGAGGAGTATTAAACGCCGGGCACAACGGCCGCCGCCCCGACGCCGGCCCGACCGCCGGTTTCGGTACCGCCGGTGGCGCGGGGTACTCCGGCGGGCGGGGTGCTCGGTACCGGCGGGCCGGGATGAAGTCGGGCCGGTCACTCCTCCCGCGAGTCCGCGGTGCCCCGGGTCGCAGGCCGCCCGCCGGCCACGCCGGGCCTCCCCGGGGCGGTACACGACCTCCGGACGGCGGTCACCCCTCCCGCTCCGTCAGGTCGGCGTACCGCTCCTCGGCGAACCCCCGGGCGTGCCCGGGGTGGATCTGGTGGACCTCCCCGCCCTTCCGCCGGAGCACCCAGCACTTCTCGGGCGGGTAGACGACCGCCTCGACGGGTTCGCCCTGCCACTCGGTGTCGATCCCGACCGAGGGGCGGCCGGGCGTGCCGAGCAGGTGGCGCACCAGCCCGGCCTCCGCTTCCGTCCACGGGCCGGGCCGGACATCGACCTGGTTCGGGCCGCTCTTCGCCCGGACGATGTCGCCTTCGACCACCTCGTACAGCCGGTAGGTGTTGTCCCACGTGACCGCCACCCTCTGGACTTCTTTCAGTTCGATCATGGGATTCTCCTTGTTGAATCGGGATACCGTATCCCTGGGAAACTCACTCAGCTGGATCGCACCCACCGAGCCGTCACATGGGCATGCGGCAGGTTGTCAACGTCGTCCGGACCGAGGGCCGAAATGTCGGTCCCGGCCCGGACGGCCCCCGCGGTGGCGCAGGGTCTTTCGGGACAGCGTTGGGGCGGACGCCCAACCGGACGCGGGCCCGGGACCTGTGTCCCACGGCCCGCGGGGCGTCCGCAGGACCGGCATACCGCGTCCGCCTCTTCGTCACGAGGGGTCAGGCGTCTGAGTCTCCTTCTCCCACAGCGCCGGGTCGCAGCCGTAGACTTCGGCCACGTGCTCGACACGGAACTGCTCCAGCACCCCGCCGGCGGCCGGGCCCCACTCCGCCGACAACTTGGCCCGGAACCCCTCGTCCGCCACGAGTTCCAGAAACTTGTCGTTGGCCGTCTGCCTCTTCCACCAGACGGCGAACCGCATCTCGTCGTTCACCCGCTCCTCGAGCGGGCGCTGCTTACAGTCCTGGTCCGCGTACTGCCAGCCCCCGTCCCTCAGCAGTACCCCCAGGTACGGGTTGGTGATGACGAAGTAGCCCTCCTCGGGGCGGTGCACATCGGGCCAGCACTCGGCGCCGGTGGCGTCCCTCACCAGGTCCACCGTCTCGAAGAGTTCTTCGATGTCCTTGAAGATCGTCGCATCCTCCGGGTGGTCCACCCAGTGGATGTCCTCCGGGGGGATCAGGAACTCCCGGAACTCGCCGCTGAAGGACCGGTCGAGCTTCAGGTAACGGCCGTCGGAGTTGACAACACGCATGAGTTTCCCTCGCTTAGTCGATGGCTGTGAGTGAGTACCCTATGGCCATCGCCGGTGAATGTGTCAAACCACGGCCCCTAATAGACCAGTGCCAAAAGCGGTTGTAAACTAGAAAATTGTTTATATATTCGATTTATTAATATCAATCTATCTTAAATCTTTACTGCTACTTATGATATGTTAATTTAGTTGGTATCGAAAAATATTCTGTTTCCGGACTTTTTGATACACAAGTTAACATTATTTCGATTTTTATCTGATCGACTTGCGGATTGGGTGGCCGGGTTAGACAAGTGCCAGAGTCGACCGACCCCCCTCAGTCGGCGGCGGTGGCGTTGGCCGTCGGGGACGGGTCACACCGGCTCCGCCACGGAGCCAGCGGGCAATCAGGCGTAAACAGACCCTCCCGCATCTGGACGTACCGGGCGAAGCCGAGAAGGTCGAGGTGGCGGACATCGTCCGGCGGGTCCTGGCGGCCCACGCCGCGGAGTACGATACGCACGCCCGCCGGGCCCGGTACGACGAGTTGCGGAAGGCCGTGGCCGGGGTGCTCCAGGACCCGGCGCTCGCCGCCGCGTTCGAGCGGAACCGCGACAACACCAGGCCATTACCCTGCCTCCCGGCCTCGGCCGGGACCGGGCGGCCGCGGTCTACGAGGCGGTCGAGGCGTACCGGGAACTTATCCGGGCCGGGGAGCCGACCGACGCCGACGGCACGCTACCGCCCCGCATGGCCGAGGCCGCCCGGTCTGCGGCTCGGGACGGGGCCAACGTCCTCCGGGCCATGATTCTGTGTGCCATCAGCGACCGCCCGATGAGCCGTGACGAGATCGAAGACGCCGTCCGCCGTGCGACGCACGAGTTCGAGGCTGGGGTGAAGGCGGATGTCGAACGGGCCCTGGCGTCCCTGCAGGCGCTGGGGACGGTCCGACCCCCGCGGGACTGCGGAGGCCGGACCGTCCGCTACGAGAGGAAGGCTGTTTGAAGAGACGAGGCGTCGGGGGGGCCGGGGCGGTGGTGGCGCGGACGGCCGGTCCTGGAGGGCGGGGCCGGCGGAGGGGCCCTTGTCACCGTCCCCCCGCCGGGGTGTTGAGGCCGGTCTGGGCGAGCGGTCTCTCGGCCGCGTATCTCCTCACCGCCCGGGGTGGCAGACCCGGCGGCGGGCGGAGACCCGACCCCGCCTGGCTTCGGCCCGTGTCGCAAGCTCTTCGTTCTGCAACAGCGACCGGCTCAGACCTCGCCGCCGGGTCGCTAACCCATGCGCCGCCCGTCAGCCGGACGTGTGGACGCCCCACCCCACGTTGACGACCCGGGGCCCTCCCTCCCGGGGTCCCGGAGTTTCCGGGTACTCCCTCGGGATCAGGTCGGCGAGGTGCAGCCACCGCTTGTGCGTTCCTTCCCGCACCTCCCGGTGCCCGACTTCCAGGTCGTTCTTGTCGAGCAGCAGGTGCGGGATGGTCCCGGCCAGCCGGGTCTCGATCTCCTTCTCCACCTCGGGCGGGTAGGTGCTCCCCTGGCAGGCCAGCACGGCGAGGTGGGCCCCGCAGTCCCGGGCCACCGCCGCCGTCCGGAGGAACTGGTCGACCACCTCGGCCCACACCTTCGCATCCGGCGGGGTCCGGTCGAGCCGCTTACACTCGCCGAACACGAGGTACCCGTCGCAACACGCCAGGAGGTCGATGTCCCCCCGTTTCGCACCGCGCTTGTACTTCACCCCCGGCAGCCACATGAAGCCGCGGTGGGTCATGTTGCGGAGGAACCGGCCGGTCAGCGCGACGGGCATGACGCCCTGCTCGACCGCCAGGCGGACGCCCCGGTGGAGGGAGTACCCGACCGGGACGGCGGGCGGCAGGCCGACCCGGTGGCCGCACCCCGGGCACAGGACCCGCCGCCGGAGGTCCAGGTTCGGCTGGAAGAACGTGTGCCGGCACCGGCGGCACGGGCCGAGCTTCCAGTGGCGGGTCAGGACGGACCGGTCGGCCCAGAACTCCAGCAGGGCCTTCAGAGTCACCCCCTCGGGGGTCGTCCTCCGCGAGTAGTGCTCGAACCGCCGGCGGCTGATCCGCCGGGTCCGCTCGGTCTCGCGCGTGAGCATCTGCTCGACCCGCTGGAGGTAGTTCGGGCCCTCGAGTTTGCCGTCGCCGAGCCGGCACTTCCCCCGGATCTCCTCCACCGTCTTCGGCTCGCCCGCCAACGCCGCCAGGATCGCCCCGGACTGCCCGGCGAAGGCGTTCCCGGCGAGGAACAGCCCGCCGAAGCGCTTGATCACCGGCAGGTAGCTGCTCCGCTTCTCGTCCGGCACCGGCTGGTACCCGTGGTCGCGGAGGATCTCCTCCAGGACCTCCTCGTCCGTCGGGAGGAACAGGTTGACGGTGCCCCTCTCCCCGGAGCAGATGAGGTTGACGGCCTCGCTCCCGTCCCCGGCCCGGGGGATGACGCGGTGGTCGAAGGTGGGCGGGCACGGGCCGTTCAGCAACTCGGGCACGACCGGGCTCGACGGCAGGTGGAGGTCCAGGATGGCCCGCCCGGTCCTCACGTCCCGCAGCAGGTCGACGACCCACGCCGCCCGGCCGACGCCCTCGAACGCCCGCGGCTTCGGGGGCACGAGGGTCAGCGCCCGGCCCTTGATCTCGACCGGCCAAGTCGCGTCGTACTCGAACGGGACGACGTGGGGCAGGCGCTCAGGCGCAGGCAGAGGGTCGACGAACTGGAACGGCGTTCCGGCGAGGGCGGCCCGCAGTCGCTCGGCGACCCGGGCGCAGTCGCCCCCGGGCACGGAGCACGAGACCACCCGGTAGTGGTTCGGCTCGGCGCCGTAGGCGAGGAGAGCGAGGAGCCAAGCCCGCAGCCGCTCGACCACGGTGGGGTCGGCGGCGTCGGCCGCCGGGACGGGAAGGACCCAGGCGGGGTGCCCGGCGTCGCACCCCGCCCGGAGGTTCCAGAAGAGCGAGAGGTCCCGGGCGGGGGAGCCGACGAGGACGGCCGTCGGGGGACCATACTGGTGTACGAGTGGGTGTCCAGGGCGTGCCCGGTGAGGTCGAGCTAGGACTGCCGGCACTCGGTGACGAACTCGGTGGCCAGGCCGACGAACGCCGCCGTTGTGCCGGCGGTGAAGGCCGTCCGGCCGTCGTGGTACTCGGGGCGGAGGCCCGGCCCCCCGGCGTCCCCAGATGAAGCGGCCGGTGCGGCCCGGGACGCTGCCCGTGCTCACGGAAGCGGTGGACGAGGGCGTGCCCGGCCGTGACGAAGCCCTCGTCCCGCAGCGGGCGGAGGTTGCCGTCGAAGACGTGCTCCAGACGGCAGTACCGACGGGGCTGGCACACCCGGTGGGCGGCATCGGCCCACCGGGTGTCGTCCACCCCGACCCCGTACACGAACTCGGGCCTTGACGCCGACAGGCGGAACTCGGTGAGCGGGTCGGGCGCCGCCGGGTCCACGGCGAGGAGTTGGGAGTACCGTCCGCCCCAGAGGCGGCTGAAGAACGTGAGCGGGCGGAGCACGTCGGCCGGCCCGGCGTCCCGGCTCAGGAGCACCGCCACCCGGGGCGGGCGGACACGGACGTTGAGGATGTGCTGGCCCATACCAGTTCGAGTCCCCCCGGGGCCGGTCGGTTGACACTCGGGTCGTCAACCAGGTTCACGGGCGGCGGATGTTCTGGTACACCCGGCGTTGCCGGGCTGGCAGGCGTGACCCGGACGGCTCCCGTCGCCGCCGGCCGCACCGGACGGAAGTTTGTATCCGGGGGGCCAGAAGTCAAAGGGCGTCGGCCGAGGCTTCGACTCGGGAATGCAGGCCCAGGGGTGGCCGAGGCGACCGCCCGGACTGTCGGTAGGGACGGCCCGGGCGGCTTCCCCGACACGAACTCACCCTTGGCTTCGGCGCAAGTTGTCGACGATGTTATGCTTGCGGGAGATGAATGCACCCGAGCGGACGGCCATAACTTGCTAACTAGCCACGACTTATAATGAGCATCTGACAGCCTCTTGGCTTCAGGCTCAACTGTGTCCACCGCCGACGAGCATGACCGCCGCCATCACCGCCATCAGGGCGTCCTCGGCTAGCGTAACGTAGGACATGGGCAGGTTGAACACCGCCCCCAGGCAGGCGCACCGGACCTTCCGCCGGGCGAGTAGCGTCTGCACCACACCGACCGCCCCGACCGACATCACGACGAGCGTGACCGCGTTCGTGATGGTCGGCTGGAACCCGGACAGATACGCCGCCCCGAGCAGCAGTTCGAGGAACGGGTAGGCGTACCCGTAGCCCCGCCACCGCCCGGCGACCACGTCGTACCCGGCGTAGGCGTCCGCGAACGCCCGCACGTCGAGCAGCTTGAAGAATGAGAAGGCCAGGAAGAACCCACCCATGAACCGGGCCATCGCCCGCGGCCACTCGAACGATCCGGCCCCGGCCTCCAGCAGCCCGGCCCCGAGCACCAGGAACCCGAACAGCAGGAAGATCGGGTAGTAGCTGGCCCGCGGCTCGGTGCCCGCCGCGGTCGTCGGGGCGGGCTCCTCGGCGGGCCGGGGGTGGACGTGGCCAGTCCCGTTGCCGCCGGCATCGCGGGGCGGGTCGATCTGCCCGAGTACCCGGAAGCCCGCCGCCGCGACCAGCCGCTCGACGGACTCGGGCCCGACCCCTTCGCCTTCGACCGTCAGCACCTTGTCCGGGCTCTTGGTGTCCACAGACCACCGCCTGATCCGGCCGTCGCCGTCCAGGTGTGGCGTCACCGCCGCCACGCAGCTCCCGCAGTTCAGGTTCGTCTTGTACCTCTGTTCGGTCACCGCTCGGTCCTCCGCGGGCGGGCGGGGGCGTGGTCGTCACCGCCCGGCCCGTCGTCTTCCGGGATGTCCAGCGCCTCCAGGATCGGGCAGCCGGTGGCCGGGCCGTCGCCGTGGCAGGCGGCGGTCAGGACCGACAGGGCGTCCCGCATCCGCTGGAGGTCGCGGATCTTGGCCCCGATGTCCGCGAGCTTGGCCGCCGCCTGGGCGCGCACGTCCGACCGGGTGGCCGAGCCGTCGAGCCGCAGGGCGAGCAGGGCCTTGATCTCCCTCAGGGTGAACCCGAGTTGCTTGGCCCGCCGGATGAACCGGAGGACGGCCACGTCGCCGCCGCCGTACTGGCGGTAGCCGGAAGCCTTCCGCTCCGGCTCGTCCAGCAGCCCCTGCCGCTCGTAGAACCGGACGGTTTCGACCCCGACCCCGGCCCGCCGGGCGACCTGACCCACGGTGAAAGCCTTCATCTCGCAACCTCCGCGGGAATCCTACACCCCGTACCTTGGTACGGGGTCAAGCGGAAAAATGACGATCCGGTTGCGTGCCGGTGGCCTACGCCAGCCGCACCGCCCGCAGCCGCAGGGCGTTGGCGACGACGGACACGGAACTGAGGCTCATCGCCGCCGCCGCGACCATCGGGTTGAGCAGGAGGTGTTCCGAGAGCGGGTACAGGACGCCGGCCGCGACCGGCACGCCGAGGGCGTTGTAGACGAAGGCGAAGAACAAGTTCTGGCGGATGTTCCGCATCGTCCGCCGGCCGAGGGTGACCGCCCGGACGATCCCCCGCAGGTCCCCCTTCACCAGCGTGACCCCGGACGACTCGATCGCCACGTCCGCGCCGGTCCCCATCGCGATCCCGACATCGGCCCCGGCCAAGGCCGGGGCGTCGTTGATGCCGTCCCCCGCCATCGCCACCCGGCGGCCCTCGGCCCGCAACGCCATCACCCGCCCGTGCTTGTCCTCGGGGCGGACGCCGGCCTGGAACTCGGTGATCCCGAGGGCGTCGGCCACGGTCCGGGCCGTCCGCTCGTTGTCGCCGGTCAGCATGACGACCCGCAGCCCGAGGCCGCGGAGTGCCCGCACGGCCTCGGGGGTGGAGTTCTTGATCGGGTCGGACACGGCCACCAGCCCGGCCAGCCGCCCGCCGACCGCGACGAACATCACGGTGCGGCCCTCCCGCTGGAGATCCTCGGCCCGGCCGTACAGATAACCAGTGTCTTGCACGCCGCCCGCCTCGATCAGCGACCGCCGGCCGACCAACACGGCTCGGCCCTCGACCGTGCCGCGGACCCCGCCCCCGGTCACCGACTCGAACCGGTCCACGGCCGGGACGGTGACCCCGCGGTCCGCCGCCCCCTGGAGGACGGCTCGGGCGAGCGGGTGTTCGCTGTGCCGCTCGACGGCGGCGGCGAAGCGGAGGACGTCGGCTTCGGAAAACGGCGGGGCGGGCACGCACTCGGTCAGCTTCGGGCGGCCCTCCGTCAGCGTCCCGGTCTTGTCGACCACCACGGTATCGAGCTTCTCGAGCGCCTCCAGCACCTCGGCGTTCTTGATGAGGACTCCCTCCCGCGCCCCCCGGCCCACGCCGACCATGATCGACATCGGGGTGGCGAGGCCGAGGGCGCACGGGCAGGCGATGATCAGCACGGCGACCGCGTTGACGAACGCCCAGGCGAGGGCTGGCTGCTCCGGCCGGAGGACCGCCCAGGCGACGAACGTGAGGGCGGCGACCAGCACGACGGCGGGGACGAAGTAGCCGGAAACGGTGTCCACGAGCTTCTGGATCGGGGCCCGGCTCCGCTGGGCGTCGGCCACCATGCTCACGATCCGGGCCAGCACCGTGTCCTGTCCGACCTGCTCGGCCGTCATCAGGAACGTGCCGGTCTGGTTGACCGTGCCGCCGATCACCCGGTCGCCGACCGCCTTCTCGGCCGGCACCGGCTCGCCCGTGACCATCGACTCGTCCACCGCGCTGTGCCCGTCCGTCAGCCGCCCGTCCACCGGGACCTTCCCGCCCGGCCGCACCCGCACCACGTCCCCCCGGCGGACCTCCCCCAGCGGCACCTCACGCTCCGACCCGTCCCGCACGACCCGGGCGGTGGGCGGGGCCAGCGACAGGAGTTCCCGGATCGCGGCCCCGGTGCGGCTCCTGGCCCGCAACTCCAGCACCTGCCCGAGCAGCACCAGGGTGACGATCACCGCCGCCGCCTCGAAGTACACCTCGACGCGCCCGTGCCGGCGGAAGCTGTCGGGGAAGAGGTCCGGGGCCAGCACGGCGACGACGCTGTAGAGGTAGGCCGCCCCGACCCCGAGGGCGATCAGGGTGAACATGTTCAGGTTGCGGGTGAGGACGGACCGCCACCCCCGCACGAAGAACGGCCACCCCGCCCACAGGACGACCGGGGTACTCAGCCCGAGTTGCAGCCACAGGTAGGGGCCGGCACCCAGCCGGTCGTCCACCGGCACGCCGGCCATCGGCAGCATCGCCAGCAGGAGCAGCGGGACGGTCAGCACGGCGGCCGCCCGGAACCGGCGGGTCATGTCGGCCAATTCCGGGTCGTCGCCGTCCGCACCCGCCTGCACGGCCTTCGGCTCCAGGGCCATGCCGCAGATCGGGCACGACCCGGGCCCGACCTGCTCGACCTGCGGGTGCATCGGGCAGGTGTAGACGACCGGCCGAGCGGGGGCCGCCGGGGGGGCGGGCGCCTCGGCCCCCGCCCCGTGGCCGGCGTGGGCGTCGTGTCGGGGCGGCGGGGGGGCGGCCGGGGCGGCGAGGAACGTCCGGCGGCAGTGGTCGCTGCAAAAGTAGTAGGTCCGCCCGTCCCGCTCGGCGTTCAGGGCGTTCGCCGGGTCGACGGTCATCCCGCAGACGGGGTCGGTTGCCATGACAACTCACCTCCCGGCTCGACCGGCCGCGGGCCCGCCGTCCGGATTGCACGACTGATCGGGCGACACGGGCGGGAAGGCCGACACCGTGCGGCCGGGTGAACGGGGCACGGCTACTGGGGATGCTGCCACATCCCCAGGCCCGAAGAGCCGGGTTACTTCTTCTCCTCGACCTTGACGTGGAAGCCGGCCTTGTTCAGGGCCTTGACCAACTCGGCCGCGTCGAACTCGCCGGTCACCTCGGCGGTGCTGACCTTCGCCTTGGCGGCGACCCCGTCCACCCCCTTCACGTCCTTAACCGCCTCCCGGAGCGACTTCACGCAGCCGCCGCACGAGTTGTGGAACCCGGTCACGGTCAGGGTCTTGACGGTGCCGGGCTTCACCCCGCTGTCGTCCTTGAAGGCGTACCCCTTGTCCTTCCCCGGGTCGCCGTGGAAGCCCGCCGCGGCCAGGGCGTCGAGCGCCTTCTGGGCCGCCTTGGCGTCCGCGGCGGTGAACGTGACCGTGGTGGTCTTCTTGTCGGCCGAGACGCCGGCGACGCCCTCGACCTTGCCGAGGACCGCGGCCACCTCCTCGGCGCACCCGTCGCAGCACATGTGCACACTCTTCACTTCGACCTTCGTCTCGGCCGCGGTCGAAGTACCCGTCGCCAGGGCGGTCGCCGCGACCGCACCCGCCAGCATCAGAACTCGGCTCATGCCACTCTCCAGGGGCGGCGTCGAGACGCCGCCCGGTTCGCCCGCCGGGGTCCGGTTGTCACGGCAACCGGTTTCACCCCCGGCAGAGGTCGGCATCCCGGCGGGCCGTTCCGACCCGCGGGGAGATGTTCGACGGACCACTCGCGTCGGCGGCGTGTCACGGGACGTGCCCCGCGGTCCCGTTCGTACCCGGCGGGGGCGGCACGGCGGCGTCCGGCACGACGGCTACCGGGGCGGGTGTGGGAACGGGAGCCGGCGGGGGCGTCACGACCTCCAGTCGGTTCACAGGCACCGCCGGCTCGTGCAGCCAACCGTCGTCCCACCCGACCGCCCCGGACTTCTGGCCGGGCGGGGGCGGCTGGTACACCTTCCGCCCGAATTTCCAGAACACCGCCGGGGTCACGACCTGGTCCATCAGGGTGGACACGACCAGCCCGCCGATCACCACGACGGCCAGCGGGTGGAGGATCTCCCGCCCCGGCTGCCCGCCGCCGAGGGCCAGCGGGACCAGTCCGATCACCGCCACGCACGCGGTCATCAGCACCGGGGCGAGCCGCTCCAGGCTGCCCCGGACGACCATCTCCTCGGTGAATCCTTCCCCCTCGCGCTCCATCAGGTGGACGTAGTGAGAGATCATCAGGATGCCGTTCCGGCTGACGATCCCGACGAGCGTGATGAACCCGACCCAGTGGGCGACCGACAGGGTGGTGGCCTCGACCCACACCGCCGGCCACCGCCACCACGGGGCCGCGTGGAGGGCCGCGTCGGACGGGTGGTTGGCGATCAGGAGTGCCACCACCGCCCCGAGGGCGGCGAGCGGGATGTTGACGAGGAGCACCTGGGCCGCCGCCCGCCACGACCGCAGGCACTTCCACAGCAGCAGGAACACCCCGGCGACGGCCAGGACGCCGAACACCCCGAGCCGCAGGTTCGCCTCCCGCTGGGCCTCGAACTGCCCGCCGTACTCGACCCGGTAGCCGCCCGGACGGCCCCGCAGCTTCTCCTCCACCGGCCCTACCGCGGCCCGGATGTCGGCCACCACCGACCCGAGGTCACGCCCCTGGACGTTGCACGCCACCACGATCCGCCGCTCGACGTGCTCCCGGTTGATGGTGTTCGGGCCGGTCGTGTCCTGCACGTCGGCCACCTGGCCCAGCGCCACCTTCCGCCCCGACGGGGTGTCGAGGATGGTCTTCCCGATCTCGGCCGGGTCGGACCGGGCCGACTCCTCGTACCACACCACGAGGTCGAAGTACCGGTCCCCGTCCAGCACGACCGACACCCGCCGACCCTTGTACGCCGTCTCCAAGAGCCTCGCCACGTCGCCGGGGGCCAGGCCGTGGCGGGCCGCCTCCTCCCGCCGCACCTTCAGCCGGACCTGGGAGATTTCCGTCTGCGGCTCGACCTGGAGGTCCACCACGCCGGGCACCCGGCTCATCCGCTCCTGGATGTCGTAGGCGGCGGTGCGGAGTTCCCGCAGGTCCGGGCCGACCACCTTCACCGCCACCTGGGCCCGCACCCCGGACATGAGGTGGTCCATCCGGTGGGAGATCGGCTGGCCGACGTTCACCTTCACGCCGGGGATGCCGCTCACCCGCTCCCGCACGTCCGCCACCACCTGGTCGTGGGGCCGGCCGACCGTCTCGACCCCCCGCCCGTGGAGGCCCGGGACCGCCCGCAGGACGGCGTACCCGAAGCCGGGCTTCGGCCGCTCGTGCGGGGTCAGCCGCACGTCCAGTTCGGACGAGTTCACCCCCTCGGCGTGCTCGTCCATCTCGGCCCGCCCGGTCCGCCGGGACACGGACGCCACCTCCGGCACCTGGAGGACCAACGCCTCGGCCCGCCCGGCCACCCGGTTGCTCTCGTCCAGGCTCGTCCCCGGCTCGGTCTGGACGTTGACGGTCAGCGTCCCCTCGTTGAACGGCGGCAGGAACTCCGACCCCATCCGGGACAGGGCCAGGGCCGACAGCCCGGCGAGGACGGCCACGGCGGTGACGATCTTCCACGGGTGCCGCAGCGACCGCCGCACCAGCCGGGCGTCCGCCCACTTCAGCCCCCTCAGGAGGAACGGGTCACGCTTCTTGGTCATGAACCGGGCGTTCGGCAGGAGGACCGACGCCAGGGCCGGCGTGACCGTCAGGGACACCAGCAGGGAGGCCAGCAGGGACACCAGGTACGCCAGCCCGAGCGGGGCGAACATCCGCCCCTCCAGCCCGCTCAGGGCGAACAGCGGGAGGACCACCAGGCAGACGATCATGGTGGCGTACACGACCGACCCGCGGACCTCCTGGGACGCCCGGAACACGACCAACAGCGGCGGGTCGGGGTCGGCCTTCTGGCGGTTCTCCCGCAGCCGCCGGTAGATGTTCTCCACGTCCACGATGGCGTCGTCGACCAACTCCCCCACGGCCACCGCGATCCCGCCCAGGGTCATGGTGTTGATCGTCACCCCGAGCCAGCGGAAGACCAGGGCGGTGACGAGGATCGAGATCGGGATCGCGGTCAGGGTGATGACGCTGGTGCGGAGGTTCCACAGGAACAGGAACAGGATCACGAACACCCACACGGTGCCGTCCCGGATGGCCTCGACCACGTTGTCCACCGCCGTCTGGATGAAGTCCGACTGCCGGAACACGCGGCGTTCGACCTTCACGTCCGGCGGCAGGTCGCGCTGCAGGTCGTCCAGCACCCGGTCGATCCGGGGGGTCAACTCCAGGGTGTTGGCGTTCGGCTGCTTCTGGACCGTGAGGATGACCGCCGGCCCGCCGACCACGGCGTCCCCCTCCCGCACCCGGACGCTCCCGTCGCCCCGCTGGACCGGCCCGCCGAACCGCACGTCGGCCACGTCCTTGATCCGCACCGGGCGGGGGTCACGCCACAGCACCGGCGTCTCCGCGATCTCCTCCGGCGTCAGGCTCTGGCCGCTGATGCGGATCAGCGACTCCTTCGGGGACCGGACCATGACCCCGCCGCCGGCGAGGACGTTGGCCTTCTCGGCCGCGTCGGTCAGCTGCTGGAGGGTGACGCCCTCGGCGGCGAGCCGGCCCGGGGACGTGACCACCTGGTACTGCCTGAGCGTCCCGCCCATGACCGTCACCTGGGACACCCCTTCGACGGCCATCAGCCGGTTCCGCAGGGTGAACTCGGCGAGCGTCCGCAACTCCATCGCCTTGGCCAGCCGCTCCTCGGGGGTCTTGGGGGCGGCGTCGGACCGGACGCCCAGGATCATGACCTCGCCCATGATGGACGAGATCGGGGCCATCACCGGGTCCGCCCCCTCGGGCAGCCGGTCGCGGGCCAGTTGCAGCTTCTCGGCCACCACCTGCCGGTCCCGGTAGATGTCGGTCCCCCACTCGAACTCGACCCACACCACCGACAGCCCGATGCCGGACGCCGACCGGACCCGCCGCACCCCGGTCGCCCCGTTCAGTTGGTACTCCAGGGGCCGGGTGACGAGGGCCTCGACCTCCTCCGGGGCGAGGCCGGGGGCCTCGGTCAGGACGGTGACGGTCGGTCGGTTCAGGTCCGGGAACACGTCCACCGGGGTGCGGGCGAGTTCGTACACCCCGTACCCGCTGACCAGCAGGGCGGCCAGGAGGACGAGCAGCCGGTTCTTCAGGGAGAACGCGATGACCCGCGTCAGCATGGTGGGGTCCCGCTACTTGATGCCGGCGTAGGCGGTCTGCAACTCGGCGGCCCCCCGGACGGCCACGGGGTCGCCGGGGTTCAGCCCGCGGACGACCTCCACGAACCGGTCGTCGGCCCGCCCGAGTTCCACCGGAACCCGCTCGAAGGCCCCGTCCGGCTGGCGAACGAAGGCGTAGGCCCGCGTCCCCTCGGACACCACGGCGGACCGCGGGACGGCCAGGACCGGCCGGGGCCGGCCGAGGACGAGGGTGAGGCGGGCGAGTTGGTTGTGCCGGAGCGGCCGGGCCGGGGGGCGGTCGAGTTCGACCCAGACGGACAAGGTGCGGGAGTCGGGGCCGACCACCCGCCCGCTCCGGGCCACGGTCCCGTCGGCCAGAAACCCCGGGTCGCCGGCCACCCGGACCCGAATCCTCTGGCCGACCCGGACGCGGGGGAGGTCACGCTCGGAGACGTGCCCCTGGATCACGGGCCGGGTCAGGTCGTGGACGGCGAACAGCGGCTCCTCGGCCTTCACGGCCTGGCCGAGGGTGCGGTCGAACCCGACCACCACGCCGTCAATGGGGGACCGTACCGGCACGGCCTCGGCCACCGCCCCGGTCTTCAGCACGGCGGCGATCTGGTCGTCGGCCAGGCCGGCGACCCGGAGCTTCCCCCGGAGTGCGTCGCGCTGCTGCCGGCCGGCGTTCGCCAGGGCCTCCTGCTCCAACAGCCTCCGCCGGGGGGTCGCCTCCCCGCTGGCCTTGAGCCGCCCGTAAGTTTCCTCCTGCAACTCGCCCTCCAGGCGCGCCCGCAGGAGGTCCAACTGGAGGGCGTGGAGGTCGAGGCTGACGACCTCCGCGAGCACGTCCCCGGCCCGGACCGGCTGACCCCGGTCCACGAGGATCTTGCTGACGGTGCCGGCCAGCGGGGACGAGGCCGACGCCCGGCGGGCCGGCGGCAGGTCCACCGCCCCGTCGATCTCGGCCACGTCCTCGACCGCCCGCAGGGTCGCCGGCTCGACCTCCAGCCCGATCCCGCGGGCCGCCTCGGGACTCGGGCGGAGGACGCCCTGGGCGAACAGCCCGGCCAGTTCGTGACCCCCGCGGACCACCACCCGGTCGCCGGGGAACAGACCGCCGGACCGGACCTCAACCCACCCGCCGGCCTGCCGCCCGACGGCCACCGCCCGCCGCCGGTACTCTGACCCGCCGGTCGCCCCGGCCTCCTCGACCAGGACGTAGTGCTCGGCCCCCTCGCGGACGACCGCCCCGGCGGGGACCGCCGTCGCCGCCGCCGGGCCGGGCAGTAGCAGCCGGGCCTCCCCGGACATGCCCGGGAGGATTCGGGGGTCGCCGCCGGGCGGGTTCGGGAGTTCGGCCCAGACAGCGTTCAGGTGCGTCCGCGGGTCGAGGAACGCCCCCTTCACCTTGACCTCGGCCCGGAACACCTCCCCGTGGTAGGCGGTCAGCCGGACCTCGATCGGTTGGCCGACCTCGACCCGGTGAAGGTCTTGCTCGAGCACGTCGACCCGGACCCAGACGGCCGACAGGTCCACGACCTCGAACAGGTGCTCCAGCGGCTCGACCACCTTGCCCACGGCCAGGTCGGCGTGGACGACCGTCCCCCGGACCGGGGTGCGGACGGGGAACGTCCGGGGCTGCGGCGTGCCGGCCCGGAGGAGGGCGTCGAGGTCGGGCCCGGGCAGCCCGAGGCCGGCCCACTTGGCCCGGGCCACCGCCAGGGCGTTCCGGTTCTGGCGGAGCTTCGTCTCGGCGTCGATCAAGTCCTGCCCCCGGACCGCCCCGACCCGGACGGTCCGCTCGAGGTCGGCCACGATCTTTTCGGACAGCCGGGTGTCGTTCTGGGCGTTGAGCAGTTCGAGTTGCAGCGCCTCCAACTCGGCCGACTCGACCTCCGCGAGCACGTCGCCTGCGGCGACGGACTGGCCGGGCTGGGCGTGCAGCCTCACCACCCGGCCCGCCACCCGCGAGGACGCGAAGGCGTGGTTCTGCCACGGGGCCGTGAGGGTGGCGTAGGCGAGTAGGCTCTCGGTGACGGGCCGGGACTCGACCTCGGCGGTCTGCACGTCCAGGGCCTCGCGGGCGTCCCGGCTGAGGATCACTTGGCCCGTGGCGGCGTCCACCTGGGCGCCCCGGGTCGGGAGCGGGGCGTGGCCCTCGTGGGCCAGCACCCACGTCGCCGCGGCCGTCAGCAGGAGGGCGACGGCCAGGCCGGCGGGCCGGGCGGTGCGGCGGAGGCGGGTCGGACGCATGGTGTCACCGGACGGTGGCGGTCATCGGGGCGGTGGCCGGGCCGGCCCCACGCGGGGGTCGGCCCGGCGGGACCGGGGGGGTTACTTCTTCTCGTGGCCGTGGCCGACCATCTTCACCATCTCCCGGCAGGACTTGGCACACTCCCGGCACTTCTGGGCGCACGCCTTCATCTCGGGCATGTTCGGGAACTTGTCGCACTCGGCGGCACAGGCGTCACACGCCTTGGCACACGCCTCGCAGGCCGTGACCGCCAACTCGCTCTTGCGGGCGGTCAGCTTGGCCGAGATGCCGCAGAACTCGGCACAGTCGGCGCTCAGGTGCATGGCCTTGGCGTGCTCCTTCTTCCCGGCCTCGACCAGCTTGAAGCAGTGGTGGAAGTTCTTCTCGCACTCGACGAGGCAGTCGGCACACACCTTCGCGCAATCCTCGAAGTGCTTGGTGTGGTGGTCGGCCCGGGCGGACGGGGCCGACCACCCGGTCAGGGCGGCGAGGGCGGCGAACGCCCCCAGCGCGGTCAGACGGGTCATCGGAAGGATCTCCTGTTGCAGAGCCTCGGGCGACACTAGGGTACGGCCCGCGACGTGCGGGCCGCCACCCCGTTCGGGCGCGGCACCCGCGGGTGCCGCCGTTCAGTCAGCCGCCGCGGGCGGGCGGCGGGTGCTCCTCGGAGTCGTGGGCCTCGCCTTGGCCGGCGATGACCCGCAGGATCGGGCACCCCTGTGCCGGCCCGTCCCCCTCGCACGCCGCCCGCAACCGGGCCAGGGCGGACTGCTTCTCGCGGAGGGTGAGCAGTTCCTGCTCGACCTCCGCGAGCTTGGCGTCGGCCTGTGAGCGGACGTCCGCCCGGGTCGCCGCCGGGTCGTCGTACAGGGCCAGCAGCCCCTTGATCTCCCGCAGGGTGAAGCCGAGTTCCTTGGCCCGGAGGACGAACCGCAGCCGGTCCACCGCGTCCCCGGAGAACTCCCGGTAGTTCCCGCCGGTCCGCCCCGCGGCACGCAGCAGGCCCTCCCGCTCGTAGAGGCGGACGGTGTCCACGCTCACCCCGGCCTGACTGGCGACCTGCCCGATCCGAAGCGGCTTCACCCCCGCCTCCCGCACTGTAAGCCCTGGACCAAACTCCAGGGTCAAGGGGCGTTCCCGCCCTTGGGGCCGACCCGGACGACGAACGGCAAAACCCTGACAACGCCGCCCCGCTTGAACTGGCCCCAGCCCTTGTACAGCCCGGCCTGCGGGAAGGTGGCCCCGAACGCGACCACGTTCCCCGCCCCGGCCCGGCCCTCGGCGGGGTGGGCGTGGACGTACCGGGTCGCGTCGGCGCTCACCACGACCAGGTGGCCCGTCGCCCCCATGTACGGCTCCAGGTCGGTGGCCGGCCGGCCGGCCGGGTCGGCCAACTCGAACCGCACCGTCGCCTCCCGGCCGGGCTCGGCCCCGTCGATGCTCACCTTGGCCGCCAGCCCGTCCCCGGAGACCGTGCCGGGCACGTCGGGCGCGAGCGGCGGGGCGGCGGGGGCGTCGCCGGCGACCGTCACCCGGCCGACCGCCGTGGCCGCCGGGCCGCCGGCCGGCTGGTGGTCGGCGAACAGGTGGTAGGTGCCGCCCGCCGGGAAGGTGTGCCTCACCCTCATGACCCCGGTGGCCGGGTCCGGTTCCAGGTGCAGGTGGGCGAACCGGTCCAGCCCCTCGCGGACGAGGATCAGGTGGACCTTCGCGTCGTGGACGACGGCGAAGTCCCTGAGGGGCTGACCCGCCCCGCCGGGGATGACGAGTTCCAGTTCCGCCGGCTCCCCGGCCTTCGGCTCGCCGACCGGGCGGACCTCCAGCACGGTCATGGCCGGGCGGTGGCCCCCGTGCCCGCCGCCGTCGTGCCGGTGCCCGTCGGCGTGGCCGGCGGCCTTGTGGTCGTCGTGCTTCTGGCCGCAGCCGGCGAGGGCGGCGAAGAGGGCCGCAGAGACGAGCCGCATGGTGATCCTCCCGGGTGTCACTTCCGGACCTTGTCCGCGTCCACCGCGGTCATCGCCCCGTACCCCTCCCGCCACTTCGCCGGGAACTCGACCTGGCCGACGAACTCCCCGTCGCCCAGGACCGCCTTCCAGTCCTTGGCCAGCTTCCCGTCGGCGTCGAGGTAGACCCGGAGCAGGTACTTGCCCTCGGGCAGGGACGGCTTGCCCGCCCGCCACGCCTTCGCCCGGTCGGAGTCCTTCGGCGCGAGCAGCGTGAGGTTGTGCTGCCAGAGCTTCCCCTTGCCGGACACGACCCGGTCCGACACGGCGACGGGGGCGTCGCCCCACGCCTTCCGCTTGTCGTCCCACGCGAAGACGCGGGCCTGGAGGAACTTGTCGCCCCACGCGGGCGGGCAGGCGGTGAGCTTCAGCCAGAGGTCGGTGCCGAACCGCTCCGGGCCGCCGTCCGCCGGCGGCAGGTCGGCCGCCGCGGCGTACTTGTCCCCCCGGATCGCGGCCACGTCCTCGATCCAGGTGCGGAAGCCCTTGTAGGCATCGTCCCCGACGACGAACTTCGTCCCGCCCTCGTGCTTCTCGCCGAGCGGCTTGCGGAGGAGCAGGCTACGCTCGGTGTCGGCCGGGTCGATCAGCTTCGACGCGATCAGGTAGTCGAGGGTGGCGGCGGGGCCGCCCTTCTTCACCCACGCCACCCGGTCGCCGTACTCCTTGCGGTACTTGTCGTTCTGCGGGGTGCCCTCGGTGTGGCAGTTCATGCACCGGAACCGATAGGCCCACACGTTCCGCTCGAACGACTCCAGCACCCGGTCCTTCCGGGCGTGCCGGATCACCTCGGGCGGGCGGGCCGGGAGCGCCCGGTCCTTCTCGCCCAGCTTCGGGGCGGCCCGGAGCTTCGGGTCCGCGGCGCACGCCGCGATCCAGGCGAGGAACGCCTCCCGCTCGGCCTTGCGGGCCGTCGCGTGGACCGCCGCCGGCCCCCCGGCCCCGCCCCCGCCCATGTCGATGAGCTTGACGATCTTCGACTTCTCGGGGGCGTCGAGGTCGATCAACCCCTGGTCCCGCAGGCTGCGGAATGTCTTGTCGGCGTCCGGCAGGATGTAGTCCTTCAGGTCGACGCCCGCGAGGTGGCACTGGGTGCAACTCGACGGGTTCGGGGACTTGAAGATCGGGACGATCCGCCTCTCGAACACCTCGGCGGGCGTCGGCTCGGCGGCCCCGGCCCGGGGGGGAGCCACGACGCACCCGGCGAGGGCGAACCACACGGCGACGCGCATGTCGACTCCCAGGGTGGGGTTTACTTCTTGGCTTCCCGTTCCGCCTTGGCCTTGGTCTTCAACTCCTCGGCCTTCGCCAGGGTCTTGTCCGGGTCGGCCTCGGCCTTCCGCTTGCAGCCCTTGCAGCAGATGAGGACGGTTTGGCCCCGGATGTCGAGCTTCATCGGCGGCCCCATCGAGCCGAGCCGCTCGTCGGTGTTCACGACGCACCACTCCTGGGCCTCGACCAGGGCGCGGTCGGCGGGCGGGAGCTTGGCCCGCTCGGCGGCCACCTCGTCCGGCTTCGTCTGGGCGGCCGGGGGCTTGTCCGCGTTCGCGCCGCACCCGGCCAGCAGGGCGGCGGAGAAGAGGGCGGTCGCGGCGAGTCGGTATCGGCTCATGGGTCGTTCGGCTCCTCGGTGGCGGCCCCGCCCGTGAGCCCGGGGGGGCCTGGTAGCGCGGGTCACTTGGCGGGCTTCTTCTCGAACGTGCCGTCCGGGCCGTCGAGCTTGGTCGGCTTGTACCCCGCCTTCTCGACCGCGTCCCACAGGTCCTTCGGGGACGGGGCGGCCCCGGCCCTCGGCGTGACGGTGACCGACTTCGCCTTGAGGTCGACGGTCGCCGCCTCGACCCCGGCCACGGCGGACACCGCCTTACTCACCGTCTTCGCGCAGCCGGCGCACGCCATGTCGTCCACGACGAGCCTGGTGGCCTTGGGTTCGGCCTTGGCCGGCTGGTCGTCCTTGCCGGCCGGCGCCGCCGCGACCTGGCAGCACCCCTTGCACCCGGCCTTCGCCCGCGGGGCCGGGGCGGCGTCGGCGGTCACGAAGGAGGTGCAGCACGCGGCCCCCGGGGCGCAGCAGGGGGAGCCGGGGAAGCAGCAGTCGTCGCAGCAGTCCGAGCCGGGGTAGCAGCACTCCGAACCGTGGTAACAGCAGGTCCCGGCCGCGAGCTTGGCCCCGTCGCCCTCACAGCACGGGGAGCCGGGGAAGCAGCAGTCGGAGCCGGGGTAGCAGCAGGACCCGCCCGACCCGGACAGGGCCAGGCCGGACGCGGCCAACCCGGCGACCACGACCAGCCCGGCGAACAGCTTGGGCAACATCGTCGTTCTCCACTGGAGGTTGTTGGGACACCGCGAACCCCGGCGACATGCCGGTTCCCGCGGTACAGGGATCACTTCACGGTGCAGCAGTAGCGCTGCGGGCAGCAGGACGGGTCTTTCCGCTTACAGCAGTCCCGCTGGCCCCGTCCGCCGTCCGGGGCGGGCTGCGCGGCCCGCACGGCCGGGCCGGTGACCGCCCGGCCGGGGGCCGGGGCCGACGCGGTCGGCAGGAGGGGCCGGCACCCTTGGACGACTCCGACGTACTGTCCCGCGACGGGCGCCTGGAGGACCGTGACCGGCACGCCGACCAGCGCGGCGGGTGCGGCTTGGTGGTGGCTTTGAACCTGGCCACCCGCCACCGGGGCGATTCCGAGGAGTACGACCGCCGCGAAGGCGGCCGGGGTAGGACGGTTCGTCATGGCGAACTCCTACGTCCGGGTCGGGGGTGTTCCGCGAGCGGTCCGGCCCAAGCTCCGCTCGCGGTCGGGGCGGCGGGTGTTTCCCGCCGGGACCGTCACTTCTTCCGGTACTCGCCGGCCGGCTTGACCTCGTCCGGCTTGTCCTTCGCCAGTTGCACCCATTCGTCCACGCACGGCGGGCAGCAGAACTGGTACTTCTGCCCGTCGATCACCCAGGTGAACGCCGGGCCGGCCTTGGTCAGCGTGACCGGACAGATGGGGTCGCCGGCCTTCGGCTTCAGGTCGTGGGACACCGGAACGCCCTTGAACTTCTCGGAGGCCGTCTTGTTGCCGTTGGCCGCGATGTCGGCGGCGGTGTACTTCCCGCCCGGCGTCAGGTACAGCTTCCGCTCCTCGGCGTCGGCGAGTCCGCCGGGCACGGCCGGGTCGGCGTGGCCGACCGGGGCGGACGAGAACCCGACCCGGAACCGCTCCCCGCCGATGCGGACGGACGGGATCGTGACCTCGACCTTCTTGCCCCACAGGTCACGAGGCAGCCTCCCCACGAACTGCGAGGTCTTGCCGGGCGAGTCCCCCGGCTGGGGCTCGGCCTTGAACACGAACGGGGCGGCCTCGGACCCGCCCTCCGGCTTGGCGTAGGCGGTCAGCGGCTCGGCCTCGACCTCGATCACCTTGGCCTCGTCCTGGCCGAGGGTGTAGAACCGGACCACCCCGTCCTTCTCGAACACGGCCTCGCCGTGGTAGTTGTCCCGCCCGATGGGAACGACGATCCCGCCGTGGGCGGTCGGCTTGTGGCCGTGGTCCCCGTCCTTGGCGTCGGGCCCGGGCTTGGCGGCGGTCGGCCCGGCCGGTGCGGCCGGGGGCGGGGCGGGGGTGTCGGTCGAACGGTTGCACCCGGCGAGGCCGACGACGACCCCGAAGGCGACCGGGAGGGCGAGCGGACGCAAGACACGCAACACGAGCCTGCTCCTGGGTAGGAGGAACCGGGACGGCCCGGGGGCCGACCGTCGGGGTGGAGTCGAGCCGGGCCGCGACACGACGACCGGCCCGGGGGCGGGCGTCTGTGGTCAACAGCGGACGCTTACGACGGCGGGTGGGCCGCGGAACGGCCGACGGCACGACGCCGGGCGGGCGTCCGCGTGGGCCTGCGTGGGAGGTGCGTTAGCAGCGGAGCATGTGGTGGGCTTGCAGCAACCGCCAGGACGTGAGGCGGTGGGCCGGCGGCGAAGACCCGCCCCCGGAGTCGAGGTCGGGGTCAACTGCCGGATCGGCGGTGAGCGCGACGACGAACAGGAGGGTCGTGGTCAGCAGGCGGGCGACATCCTGGGCCGTCGGCGACGAGGAAGGCTGGTCGAGGGTCTGCTTGCCGCTCCTGTCCTTGCACGGGCACTGGTGCTTGCCCGGCTTCGGGGCGGGCCGTGACTTGCCGCCGACGCCCCGGGTTTCCCCGGAGGCGTCTTCGGAGTTTGCGGGGCGGTAGTCTTTGCAGCACGACGGCGTGCGTTCGGACGAGGGGGACGCGGGGCCCCGGGGGGTCTGCGGGTCCGCGGCGTACACGGTCGTGCAGCAGCAGAGGGTCGGCCCCGCCGCCAGCACGAGCGTCATGTAGATCGCCAACAGCCGCCGCAGCATCGCTGGACCCAAAGCTGAGGTGCGGGCGAGTTGTCGCCCACCACCTGGAATGTTACCCATCTCCTTTGTTCGGGTCAACCGCAACGACTCGAGCAGGATGACACCAGCGGCAGTCGGTCAGGCGGGTGGTGTTGAGCTACGCGAGTCCGCGCATCCTACGGTGCGGGGGGCGGCCTTGAAGCGGACGGGCAAAACATTACACTGCGCGGTGTAAAAGTGAATCGAGGGATCGCCGTGCCGGCCAATAAACCACGCCCCCCGACCTGCGGCCCCCAGCCGTCGCTCAAGGACCGCCCGCTCCTGACCCCGATCCGGGCCGGCGGGCTGGCGGCGGTCTTCAAGGTGCTGGCCAACGACACCCGGCTCCGGCTCCTGCACGCCCTGGTGCGGGCCGACGAACTCTGCGTCACCGACCTCGCGGCCACGCTCGGCATGAAGGCCGCGGCCGTGTCGAATCAACTCCAGCGGCTCCTCGACCTCGGCATTCTGGCCGCCCGGCGGGACGGGAACAGCGTCCACTACCGGGTGGTGGACGGGTGCGTGGCCGGGCTGCTCGAGCAGGGGTGGTGCCTGGTGGACCAGTCCGCCGCCGGCGCAGGGGTGACGGGCCGGGCCGCGGCCTGCTGCGGGGTCGGGGAATGAGGAGGCTCGCCGCCGAGGTCTTCGGCACGTACTCGCTCGTGTTCGCCGGGACGGGGGCGATCGTCGTCAACGACGCCAGCGGCGGCACCGTCACGCACGTCGGGGTGGCCCTGACCTTCGGGCTGGTCGTGCTGGCGATGATCTACGCCGTGGGCGACGTGTCCGGGTGCCACCTGAACCCGGCCGTCACCCTCGGGTTCCTCGCCGCCCGGCGGTTCGAGGCCCGCCGGGTCGCACCATACATCGCCTGCCAGTGCGCCGGGGCGGGGCTGGCGAGTCTGACGTTGTGGGCCCTGTTCCCGGCCCACCCGACCCTCGGGGCGACCCTCCCGGCGGGGGCGGCGGCCCAGTCGTTCGCTCTGGAAACGGTCCTTACCCTGATCCTGATGTTCGTGATCCTCTCGGTGTCGTCCGGGTCGAAGGAGAAGGGGGTGCTGGCCGGGGTCGCCGTCGGGGCGGTGATCGCCCTCGAAGCCCTGTTCGCCGGCCCCGTGTCGGGGGCGTCGATGAACCCGGCCCGGTCGCTCGCCCCGGCGGTCGTCGCCGGGCGGCTCGAACACCTGTGGGTCTACCTCACGGCCCCGGTCCTCGGGGCCGGCTTGGCGGTCGCGGTGTGCAGCCTGATCCACGGCCCCCGCTGCTGTTCCGCCCCCGCCGCCCGGGAGAAGGACGAATGGACCGCAAACGCCGCGTGATCTTCGTGTGCGTCGAGAACCCGAACCGGAGCCAGATGGCCGAGGCGTTCGCCCGCATCCACGGTGGCGACACGGTGGAGGCGTTCAGCGCCGGCTCCCGCCCGTCCGGGCGGGTGAACCCGAAGGCGGTCGAGGCCATGCGGCAGGTCGGCCACGACCTCACCGCCCACACGTCGAAGGGGCTGGACGAGTTCAACGGCCGGGAATTCGACGCCGCCGTGACGATGGGGTGCGGGGACGAGTGCCCGCTGGTGGTCGCCAGGAGGCGGGTGGACTGGAAGATACCGGACCCGAAGGAACTGCCGCCCGGCCGGTTCAACGAGGTCCGTGATTTGATCGAGCGAAAGGTCAAGGAGTTGCTGGCCGTGCTGGGTGCGGAGGGGGTCGGGGCATGACCACCGGGACGCACCCGCCCCCGCCCGCCGCAGGAAAATCCGCAGCGGTCGGGGGTCGGCGGTAGCCGGCGGAATTCTTGCGTCCTTCCGGCGCCGGCTGCGTCTGTTCGGTCGAGAGGGCTGACGGTCAGCCCGGGACACCGACAGACGAGGTACGCCGCCGTGACTCACGAACTCGACGTGAAACCGGAGCCGGCCTGCTGCTCCGACCGGCCCTGCTGCTGCGAGGACAGGGCGACCTGCTGCGCCGCACCGCCCGATTCGAACGGCACGGTGAAGGCCGGCGACCCACCGACCACATGCGTCTGCTCCGTGTAGCCCGACCGCCGAGGCTTTCATGACCAAGAGCCAACCGTCCACGGAGGCGGTCTGGACCCGCCTGAGTGCGGACCTGCGGCGGTTCCTCCGCCGCCGGGTGGCCGACGACCACGCCGCCGACGACCTGCTCCAGGAGACGTTCCTGCGGGTCCACCGCAGCCTCGGGGCGCTCAGGGATGCCGATCGGGTGGCCTCGTGGGTCTACCGGATCGCCCGGCACGTCCTGCTCGACCACCACCGCCGGGCGTCGAACCCGGCGGTCGCCCTCGGCGACACCGAGCCGGAAGACGAGCCGGACGGCCGGCTCTGCTCACTGCGGTGCCGTGGGGCCGGGTGGCTGGACGACATGGTCCGCACGCTCCCGGATGGCTACCGGGAGGCCGTGCAGTTGGCCGAGGTCGAGGGGCTGCCGCAGCAGGCGGTCGCCGACCGCCTGGGCCTGTCCCTGTCCGGTGCCAAGTCCCGCATCCAGCGGGGCCGGGAGATGCTGAAGGGCGTCCTCGACCGCTGCTGCCGGTTCGAGTTCGACGGGCGTGGGAACCTGATGGACTACGAGCCGAGGCCGGACCGGACGGTCTGCCGGGACTGCGACGAGTAGTCCGCCGTACCGGGAATCCGCCCCACCCGGTCGCCCCGATGCACCGCCCGGACGACGAAACCAGGAGATCGAGATGCCCGAAATCACCGAGGCCGTGAAGGTCAAGTACGGGTCGGTCGCCGCCAGCGGGCTGTCCACCAACCACGCCGGAGTGCGGGCGGTGGCCGAGGCGTTCGGCTACTCCCCGCAGGAACTGGCGTCGATCCCCGCCGAGGCGAACATGGGGTTGTCCTGCGGCAACCCGACCGCCACCGCCGGCCTGAAGCCCGGCGAGACGGTCGTGGACCTCGGCTGCGGGGGCGGGCTGGACGTGCTCCTGGCGGCCCAGAAGGTCGGCCCGACCGGGAAGGCCATCGGCATCGACATGACCCCGCAGATGCTCGACCTGGCCCGGGCGAACGCCCGGAAGGCCGGGGTGGCGAACGCCGAGTTCCACCTCGCCGCCATCGACCGGCTGCCGCTGCCCGACGCCTCGGCGGACTGCGTGATCTCGAACTGCGTCATCAACCTCGCCCCGGACAAGCGGGCGGTGTTCAAGGAAGTGTTCCGGGTGCTGAAGCCGGGCGGGCGGGTGGCGGTCAGCGACATCGCCCTGAATAAGCCGTTGCCCGCGGAGGTCGGGACCGACCTGATGGCCTACGTCGGCTGCATCGCCGGGGCCATCCCGGTCGAGGAGTACCGGCGGGGGCTGGCCGAGGCCGGGTTCTCGCACGTCGAGGTCGTAGACACCCGGGCCGACCTGAACGCCTACGCCAAGGTGGAGAGCCAGTCGGGGTGCTGCTCCCCGGGCCCGGCCCCGGACGCCGGGCTGCCGCTCGTGGCCGAGGCCGGGTGTTGCGGTCCGACGCCGACGACCGGGGGCGACCTGCACGACCGGCTGGCCGACCTGCTGCGGCGGTACGACGTGAACGACTATGCCGCGAGCGTCCGGGTTTTCGCCGTCAGGCCGCCGGACACGACCACGAAGTCGGCTTGATTGTTGACCCGGGGTTGCGAGTGGCAGCGGTCAGGGCGGGCCCGGACTGCCGCCCGGCCGCTGCAACCGCAGCCCGTCGGAGACGAGGAGCAGCGACGCCCCGGTATCGGATCATCGTCGTCGTCGGTCCGAACTCCTTTTCGCGGACAGGTGTCACACAGCCCCACGGCGGGGGTGGCGGCCGGCCGCGACCGGGGTTCCTTCCCGGCCCGCCGCGGCGCGTTCGGGGCGGGCCGACCGAGGCCGGCCCGGAGGCTGTCACTTCTTGTCCTTCCCGTCGTCCTTCTTGTCGTCGTCCTCGGCCGGCGGCGGCTCCTTCCCGAACTTCGCCC
>PNKH01000097.1 GCA_013822345.1 Isosphaera sp. | reverse complement strand
TCGACCAATGTCAGACCGCCGGCGGCGGGTCGGCCGGGTTCGGCTCGGCCGCCGGCTTCGGCTCCTCAGGGCCCTTCGCCTCGACCTCGGCCGGCGGGGCCGGCGGCTTCGGCTCCTCCGGCGGCGGCTCGGGCTTAGGTTCGGGCTTCGGCTCCTCCTTCTTGAAGAACGCCGCCAACTCCCCGAACGTGTTCAGCGGCACCTTCCCGGACTTCTTCCCGGCCGTCAGGTTCGGGAGCGGCTTCGGCTTCCCCGGCGGGCGGGGCGGCGGGGCGGCCTGCTGCGGCGGCGGGGCCACCCCCTCGGCCGCCTGGCCGGGCAGGACGTTCTCGTTCGGGGCCGGCCGCGGCGGGCCGCCCGGCCCGCGGACGGCCGGGGCGCCGAACCGGCTCCCCTGACCCTGGCGTTGGGGGAACGGCGGCCGGTCCCCACCCCGTTGCGGGAACGGCGGGCGGTCCCCGCCGCGCGGCGGGAGCGGCGGCCGCGGGGCCGGCGGCTGGGGCGGCGGTTGCTGCTGCTGGTGCTGCGGGGGCGGGCCGCCCGGCCCGAACCCGCGCGGCGGGCCGCCGGGGCCTTGAGCCGGCATCCCCGGCCCGCGGCCGACCGGCCCGCGGCCGCGCTCCTGGCCGGGTGGGATCATCGACAGCGAGATCTTCTTCTCCCCCGGCTTCACCTCCATCACCCACACGGTGATCACGTCCCCGACCGAGACCACGTCGTACGGGCTCTTGATGTACCGGTTCGCCATCTGGCTGATGTGCACCAGCCCGCTCTCCTTCAGCCCGATGTCGACGAACGCCCCGAACGGGACGACGTTGAGCACCGTCCCCTTCAGCTCCATCCCGGGGTTGATGTCCTCCAGCTTCAGCACGCCCGTCTTGAACACCGGCGGCGGCAGGTCCTCGCGCGGGTCCCGGCCGGGCCGGGCCAGGGCGTCGAGGATGTCCCGGACGGTCGGCTCGCCGGCCCCCAGCCGGTTCGCCAGGTCGGCCGGGTCGACGCCGTTCAGCCGGCCGCGCAGCTCGTCGAGCCGGGCCCGGTCGCGGAGGTCGGCCGGGGCGAACCCGAGGTCGGCGAGGATCTGCCGGGCGACCGCATAGCTCTCCGGGTGGATCCAGGTGGCGTCGAGCGGGTCGGCCCCGTCCGGGATCTTCAGGAACCCGGCCGCCTGGGTGAACCGCTTGTCGCCGAGGCCGGGCACCTCCATCAACTGCTGCCGGGCGTCGAACCGGCCGTTCTTCTCGCGGAGGGTGACGATCTCCCGGGCGACGAGCTGGTTCAGCCCGGAGACGTGCCGCAGCAGCGGCACGCTGGCGGTGTTCAGGTCGACCCCGACGGCGTTCACGCTCGACCCGATGACCGCCTCCAGCGACTCCTTCAGGTGCTTCTGCTTCACGTCGTGCTGGTACAGCCCGACGCCGATGTGCTGCGGGTCGATCTTGACCAACTCGGCGAGCGGGTCCTGGAGCCGGCGGCCGATCGAGATGGTGCCGCGGGTGGTGGCGTCGAGGTCCGGGAACTCCTCCCGGGCGACCGGGCTGGCCGAGTAGTCGCTCGCCCCGGCCTCGATCACGATCACGTAGGCGAGGTCGGCCGGCGCCTCCGGCAGTCCTTCGAGGCTGATCGGCGGCGCGGCCGGCGCGGCGGGCGGCTGCGGCGGCGGGGTGGCGGTGGACACGTCCGCGGGGGCCGCCGGGGTGACCGTGGCGGTGTCGGCCGGCGGGGCGTCCGCCGCGGCGGTGGTGAGCGTCTCGGCCGCCGGCGCCGGGACCGCGACGGCGTCGGCCGGCGGGGCCGGGCCGGCGACCATCGTGGTGATGGTGGTCGACTCCGCCGGCACCGCGACCGGGGCCGACACGATGCTCTCGGCCGGCGGCTCCGCCGGGGCCGGGGTCTGCGACCCCGGACCGGCCTCGGAGAGGTCGGCGACGGTCGGCGGGGCCGCGGTCGGGCTCGACTCGGTGGTCGCGGCCGGGGCCGGCGGCGGCGGGTTGAGCCGGCGGTTCTCCAGGTCGGCGATCAGGTCGGCGACGAGCTGCTCGGCCTCCCGGCACCCGGTCCCGTTCCCGATCGCGACGACCGAGACCTGGTGCTTCCGGACGAGCTGCTCCATCCGCCGCCGGGCGTCGGCCTGGTTCCGCTTCTGCCCGTGCGGGTAGACGACCGCGTCCTCCAGCAGCCTGCCGGTCTCGTCGAGCACGGCCAGCTTGCACCCGGTGCGGATCCCGGGGTCGACGGCCAGCACCTTCTTCCCGCGGAGCGGCGGCTGGAGCAGCAGGCTCCGCAGGTTCCGGGCGAAGACGTGGACGGCGTGGTCCTGGGCGCGCTCGGTCAACTCGCGCCGCACCTCCCGCTCCAGGCTCGGCAGGACGAGCCGGTCGAGGGCGTCGCGGACGACCTCGGCCAGCAGCTCGCGGTGCGGGTGCTCGTTCAGGTTCAGGTGGTAGCGGGCGATCTCGTTCGCCAGCTCCACGTCGGTCTCGACCCGGACGCGGAGGACGTTCGCCTTCTCCCCGCGGTTGATCGCCAGCACCCGGTGCGGCGGGATCTCCTTGCACAGCTCCTTGAAGTTGAAGTACGGCTCGTACTCCCGGCCCTTCCCCTCGGGGACCGTCTCGATCCGGACGGCGACGATCAGCCCGGTGTCCCAGGTGAAGTTCCGCAAGGGGCCGCGGGCGTCGGCGGCGTCGGCGACCATGTCGGCGAGGATGTGGCGGACCCCGGCCATCACGTCGTCGGTGTTCAGCAGCCACTTGTCCGGGTCGACCAGGCCGGGGAGGACGGCGGCGAGGTCGCGGGCCGCCTCGTCGCCGTTCCAGACGGCCTCGGCGAGCGGCCCGAGCCCGCGCTCCCGGGCCTCGGTGGCGAGCGACTTCTTCTTCGGCTTGAACGGCTGGTACAGGTCCTCGAGCCGCTTCGGGGCCTCGGCGGCGAGGATGGCCTGGGTGAGGGCGTCGGAGAGCCGGCCCTGGTTGGCGATGCTGCGGAGGATGGTCTGCTTGCGGGCGGCGAGGTCGCGGAGGTCGGCGACCCGGTCCTGGATGCGGCGGATGGCGTCCTCGTTCAGCCCGCCGGTCCGCTCCTTCCGGTACCGGGTGATGAACGGGACGGTGTTCTCCTCGTCGAGCAGCTGGACGACCGCCTCGACCTGCTGCTTGCGGATCTGGAGGTCCTGGGCGATGCGGCTGAGGTCGTGCGGCTGCGGGGCCGGCGGGACGGGCGGGACCGGCTGCGGCGGCAGGGCGGGGAGGGCCGGGCGGCGCTCCGGCTCGGGGGCCGCGGGCGCGGCGGCCTCGGCCTCGACCGGGGGCACCTCACCGCTTAGCCGCGACCCGGAGTCGGCGGAGGGGAGCGCGGGGGAAGCGCCCGCGCTCCCCTCCGCCGACTCCGGGTCGCGGCTAAGCGGGGCCGCGGCGTCGGCGGTCGGGGCGGACTCGGGCGGGGTGACCTGGTGTTCGGCCGGGGCCTCGCTCGCCGGGAGCGGGGTCGTCGGGTCGGACGGGGTCATGGTCGGCGTCCCTGGCTGTGGCTACGGGGTCGGCCCCGGGGTGTGCGGGGTCGAGACGGTCGGAGGACGGGGTCGGGTTCGCCCGGCCGGGCGAATAGTCATGTTTAGGGGCGGTCCGAACTGTGTCAACCAGCTTCGCCGGCATTGAACCCGGCGGGTCCGGCGGCCGGGGCCCGGCTCACCCGCCGGCGCCGCCCCGGTCCCAGGGCGTCATCACCCGGACGTGCCGGCCGTCCGGGTCGAGCAGGGTGACGAACTGGGTGTGCTCGAACGGCTGCGGCGGGTGGAGCGGGGCGACGCCGGCGTCGGCCAGGCGGCGGAGGAAGGCGTCGAGGTCCGCGACCGTGAAGCAGAGTTGGAGGAAGTCGTAGCCGCGGCCGTGCTCGGCCGGGGCGAGGTCGGCGGTCGGCTGGACGGTGAAGTAGACCGACCCGAGTGGGCAGGCGTAGTGGGTGTGCCGGCCGTCGTGCCGCTCCGCGCGGAGCGGGAGCCCGAGGAGGTCGCGGTAGAAGGCCGCGGTCCGGTCGGCGTCCGGGGCCAGCAGTAACACCACCGACAGCCCGTCGACTCCGCCCGCGGCCATGCTCCGTCCTCCCCCCGCGCCGAACGGCTCAGCTTGCCTGCACCGGCCGCTCAGTGGCTACACGTCACGAAAAAGCTACAGGCGGCCGGTGTCAGGTGCAGCGGATCACATGTTAACTCGGTTCGACCAACCGGAGCGTCTTGAACTGCCACTCGGCAACACGCGGCCCGATCCGGCTGACAGCATAGGAAGGCCGGGCCACCCGGCCGCGGGCCGTACGCCCTCACTTCTTAGGCAGAGCCTTGGGGTCGATCTCCCACACGAGCAACTCCTTCTGGTCAGCCACCCCGTACACGCGAAGGCGGCCGCCCGGCAGGCGGGCGACGACCACCGGGCCGTCGTGAACCTTGACCTCGACCTCTTTGTCCCCCCCGTCCCACAGTATGACCTTGCCGTCACTTGTTCCGAACGCCGATTTGTTCTCGAGGACGGCGACCGAGGTCAACGTGTGGCGGACCCCAACCAACTCCGCCTTCCCACTGGCCACATCGAGCACCACCACTCCCGAATTACCGAAAACGCCGAACGAACCTACGAACACCACCGTCTTGTCGTCTGGGGCCCAGGCCACCGCAGTGGCGCTCCGCCCGTTGCCCAACTCCTTGACCTCTTTCAACACCTTCCCCGTTTTGACATCCCAGACGGCGGTGAGAGCAGAGTTGTGGGTGACCAAGCGGTCGCCCCGGCCGTTCGGTACGACCGCCCCTGCCGACCCCAGGCCGGGGTTGGCCCGCAGGTTTGGGGGGGAGGGGGGCGAACCGGGTTTCCAGTTCCAGACTACGGCGTCTCCGGTCTGGCAGTTCGCGACCACCGCGTCGGCACCGTGGACGAACGCGAGTGTCCAATACTCCGTGTTCACGTTCCCGGCGGCGGGACCCAGGCCGGCCTTCATCTCCCCGGTCGCGACCTCGTACACCTCGATCCGCCCGGCCCCTCTTCCCGTCTCCTGGTCTACGATCCCCCCGGCGACGGCGAGCCATTTGCCGTCCGGGCTCAGCGCCACGTCGCCGCCCAACGCCGACCACTCGCCCTCGAGCTCCACCCGCCGAACCTCCTTCCCGGTCTTCAGATCCCAGACGGTAACGACGTACCGGAACTTGCCCCGGACCTTCTGGTACTCGCGGACGGCGAGTAGCCCGCCGTCTGCGCTCAGGCCGGACGGGGTCGGGAGTTCCCGGACGGGGAGTCGACGGATGGGCTTTCCGGGGATCTCGGCGGGCGGAGGTGGCTCCTTGGCGGCGCTCGCCGAGGCGGCCCCTCCGCCCTCCCGGGAGGCGCAGGCCAGGAGCAGACACACGACAGCGGCACCGGCCGACCGTCGGGGGCGAAGGGCACGAAGCATACGCTCGACTCCTAGGCGACTTCCGCGATGACCTAAAGCTACGGTCGCGTTGGCTTCCTGTGCGCCAACTTGAGATTAGCCTGACACGCCGGAACCTGATCCGCATGTCAGTCCAACGCGCACACCGTACCCGAGACTGGCACCGGACGCAACCGTCCGCGTCAGAATCCCGTTGCGATCCGCCGCACGACGCAATACCCGCCGGCCCCGGCGCGTTACCCAAGTCTGGGTAACGCGCCGGGGCCGGCGGGAGGTGAACTGCCTTCAGATTCGAACAATGCCGGACGCGGGCGCCGCGAGGTCAGACCTTTCCGAGCAGCTCGGCCAGGAGGTTCGTCTGCGGGTAGCTGTGCCCGAGGTGCTGGCGGAACCCCTCCGCGAACGCCACCCCCGCGTCCCTCCCCCGCGACGCCCCCCACTCCCGCATCGACTCCACCAGGTTGTCCACCCCGTGGTGCTTCCGCAGCCACGCCCGCTGGCTCTCGTGGCACGCCAGCATCCGCGCCTTGTCGTCGATCACCCGGGTGACATCGACCCGGAACGCCGGGGCGATCGGGTTGCCGAACCAGTCCACCCCCTCCAGCGGGTCGCAGTAGAACAGGTGCGGAATCCGGTCCAGCGGCGGGTGCGGCTCCGTCGACCCCGGGCGGTGCAGGAAGTTCGGGATCGGGGCCGCGAACGCCGCCGCCCGCGCCACCTTGCTCGTCTGCTCGTGGTCCAGGTGGTAGTCGTCCGGGCTGTGGGTGAACACCACGTCCGGCCGCACCGCGTTCAACAGCCGCACCACCTTCTCCAGTGCCGCCTCCGCGTACACCACCCGCAGGTCCCGCTCCTCCAGGCAGTGGTACGCCGCCCCCACCGCCTCCGCCGCCGCCCGCCCCTCCGCCCGGCGGATCCGGGCGATCTCGTCCGGCCCGTGCTCGGCCGACCCGCAGTCCCCGGCGGTCATGGTGGCGACGTGCACCGCCCACCCGTGCTCCGTCCGGAGCCGGATCAGGGTGCCGGCGCACAGGAACTCGGCGTCGTCCGGGTGGGCCAGGACGGCCAGGGCGGTGCGGGTCATTGCTTCTCTTCGGTCCCGCCGGGCGGCGGGGCGGCGGCCGGCCGCCGCTGCACCCCCTGCTGCGCCCGGACCTGCTCCTTGATGGTCGCGTGGACCCACGGCTGGCCCCGCCGCCGGTCGTCCGTCACCCCGTCCTTCTCGCCCATCGGCTGGGCCAGCGGCGACACCTCGTGCTCGGCGACGTGCCACCGGAACTCCTCCTGGGCGTCCCGGACGGCCAGGCCGGGGGCGAACGCCGACGCCGGGAACGGCAGGGCCCGGATCACCCCGGCCACCTCCTTGCTCAGCTCGTCCGCCCGCTTCCGCACCTTCTCGTCGTCCTGGACCAGCAGCCGGAGGTACGACAGCTCGTAGGCGTAGGTGTCCTCCTGCGTCTTGTCGGTCCGCAGGTCCGGCTCCCCGAACCCGTGGAAGATCGGGTCGGCGGCCAGCACCCGCTTCCACTGCTCCAGCCCGTCCCGGTACAGCTCGACCGCCCGGGCTTTGTTCCCCAGCTTCCGCGCCTGCTCCGCCTCGAACAGCGTCTTCCGGGCCCGGACCGTCTCCTCCCGGGCCTCGGCGGTGGCCGACGCCAGGAAGTACGGGAAGTTCGTCACCTGCCGGTTCTGCCGGTAGTAGAACAGGGCGGTGGTGGCCTCGTACCGGGCCCGGAACGCCGGGTCGTCGAGCTGGCCCGGGGCCGGGTCCGGGGGGAGCCCGCCGCCGGTGTTGAACGCCAGCCGCTGGTACCCCTCCAGCCGGGCCGGGTCGACCGACAGCCCGTACCGCTCGCCGTGCTCCCGCCACATGTCGGCCGCCCGCCGCCACTCCACCAGGGACCACTTCAGGGACCCGGTCTCCCGCCCGCCGACGACCACGTCCTGGGGCCGGGACCCGAGCCCGTCGGCCGGCGGGAACCACCAGTTCGCCCGCCCGGCGGCCGGGTCGTCGACCCGCCACCCGTCGTCGTCGAACCACCCCTCCCGCTGCTCCACCTCCCCCTGGTAGCTCTGGGCCCGGGCCGGGTACTGGCGGAACAGGATGAGCATCGGCTGCCGCGGCACCCGGTAGGCGACGGCGTTGTACTCCCCGGCCTGCGGGGTGCGGGACGGGAGCGGCTTGTCGTTCACGTCCCGGGGGTTGTCCGGGACCGGGACCATGCTGTACACGAACCACGCCCGGGCCGCCTTGTACCCGGTGAAGTTGTCCCCCACCTCGGCCCCCGGGTGGGCCTCGTCCGGCCCCTCCGGGAACTGCGGCGGGAGGACCGGGAACTGCTTGTCCCCGGCCGCCAGGTCCCGCCCGGACTTGTACCGCCCCGGCACGTCCTCGTTCGCCCGCAGGAAGGCGACCACGTCCTCCGCCCGCGGGCACTTCAGCGCCTCCTCGATCCGCCGCTGGGCCGACGCGTCCTGCCCGGTCGCCCGCCGGTCCTCGCCCCGGAGCCGGCGGACCAGGTGCGGGTACTTGGCGCAGAACGCCCGGAACGCGTCCCGGTTCACCCCCCCGCCCGCCTCGACGAAGTTGTCCGGCTTCCGGTCGTCCGGCGGGATGCAGGACAGCTGGAACAGGCAGCGGAGCACCTCGACGTTGTCCGACACCCCGAACTTGTTCTGGTAGTAGAACCCGATCTGGTGCCGCATGTCCGGGGACCCGAGCTCCCGCCGCACCTTCCGGGCCCGCCGCTGCCGGGCCTCCGGGTCGTACTCGTCCACCTCCACCTCGACCACCCGGGTCTGCCGCCGCTCCCCCTCGGCCAGCAGGTCGATGCCGCGGGCGATGTAGTAGTACATGTCCCCGCTCCCCTGCATCTCGACCGACACGTTGTACGCGATGTTCCAGCTCTGGAAGACCCACGGGGTGATGAAGTGCGGCTGGAGCTTGGTCACCTTCTGGACGATCTCGTCCAGGGCGTGGAAGTCGTTCCGCTTCTGCTTCTCGATCGCCCGGTTCCACAGGATCGCCACCAGCACCCCGCGGCTCCCGAGCAGGGCGATGTTGAACGCCGACCCCTCCAGGTCCGCCACCCCCTGCTCCACGTCCCGCAGCTCCAGCACGGTGGCCTGGCTGAGGACCGTCCGGGCCGCCACCCGGTCGGCGGCCGAGTGGACCGTGTCCGGCCTCCCGGTCCCGCTCAGCGGGACCGGGATCACCCCGCGCCAGAACATGCTCAGGGTGAACAGCCCGAGGATGACCCCGAGGTACAGCACCTTCCGGCGGGCGATCTTCTGTTGCGGGTTCATCGGCGTTGGTCCCTGGTCCCTGGTCCTTGGTCCTTGGTCCCCCGCCGTCGGCGCCGGTCCGCCGCGAAGCGAGTGTCCAAGACTGATGACCAAGGACCAAGGACTAATGACTAATGACTAAGCGGCGACCTCGCGGTTCTTCATCAGGTAGTACCCCACCACGCCCCACGGCAGGAGGTACCCGGACAGCACCAGCAGGTTCACCAGCAGGTACTCGGTCCGGATGTTGTACCCGTTGGAGACGAACTCCCCGAAGTCGTAGGACTGGAGGTCCGGGATGACGTTCTGGATCCGCCGGAACACCCACGCCGCGCCCTTGTCCAGGGCGGTCAGGGCCTTCGCCCCGGCCGTGTCCCCGAGCGGGGCGGTCGGCTGCTCCGCCTTCAGCACCCGGGACATGCTCTCGAACGGCCCGCCCCCGACGCTCCGCCCCTGGGCGAGGTCCCGGACGTGGTCGGTGAAGAACCCGGACGCGAACAGGACCAGGGCGACCACCAGGCAGAGCACCCCGCTCAGGTACGTCCCCCACACCACCGCCAGCCCGATCAGGATGCACAGCCAGCACCACAGCCCGACCATCCCCTTCAGGTAGTTCAGCGCGAACGGCTGCTCGTACTCCAGCAGGTACAGGTCCGCCTGCGCCACCCCGAGCAGTTGCCCGGGGGACTCGCACTTCACGTACACGCTCAGCCGCGGGGCCGGCTCCTCGGTCTCCTTCCCGGTCACCGGGTCCTTCACCTTCACCTTCCCCGGGTCGCCGGCGGCGGCGCTGCGGAACAGCCCGCCCGGCACCTCCACCCGCATCACCTGGTAGTCGAACACCTCCTTGCTCTCGACCTCGTACACCCCGAACCGCGCGGCCGCCTCGCTCGCCTCCGCCCACCCCGGGGTGCGGGGCCGGGCCGCCGCCAGGTCCGGGCGGGCGTTCCGCCACTCCCGGTACTGCCGCTGCTTGTCCGCGTCCACCCAGTCCCAGTCCCCGATCTTGTCCGGCTGCTTCTGCGGGCTGTGGTGGGCGACGAACCGGAAGCTGACCAGGGCCCCCCGGTTCTGCTCCCCCTTGGTCATCTTGAAGATGTCGAAGGTGAACTCGACCGGCACCCGGTCGTCGGCCGCGGCGGTCATCCCGGCCGGGACGGCGGCGAAGTGCCAGATCGCCCGCTGCGGGGACATCGGGTGGCCGGCGATGTACTTCCGGTAGTCGAACTCCCGCCCGACGTTGGTCCCGGTGAACTCGGTCTTGTCGGTCCGGGCCATCGCCACCATGCTCCGGAAGTCGAGCGCCCCGTACACCGGGACCCGGGCCTTGTACGTCTCCTCCCGGGCCTTCTGGGACAGCGACGTGTTCGAGATCAGGACCAGGCTCAGCCCGGTCAGCCCGATCAGCACCAGGGTCATCAGCGACACGTACCCGGCGAACCGCCCGAGCACGATCTCGAACTTCTCCACCGGCTTCGACACCACCGTGTAGATGTTCAGGTTCTTGATGTCGTTCGGGATGCCGGAGAACGACGCCAGGAGCAGGGCCGGGACGAGCATCAGCAGGGTGAGCACCAGCTCCGTCCGCTCGACCGTCACCCGCAGCTCGTCGGCCGGCTTGATCGACCGGAACCACTGGGCCGGGAACAGGAACGGGAGGAACACGAGCAGGAAGATCCACAGGAACTTGTTGCTCATCGCCTCCTTGAAGCTGAGCTTGGCGATCGCCCACACCGGCCCCTCGGCCTCGAACAGCAGCAGCACCAGGAGGGCCAGCACGACCACCGTCACCCCGACGATCAGCACCCCGGTGTAGATGCCGAACAGCCGGTCCGTGCCGAACTGGTAGACCGCCACCCCCAGCGCGGCGTAGGCGGCGGCGACCGCCCCGAGCCCGACCAGCCGGCGGGGGGTGAACAGCCCGCCGAGCGAGGCCGACACCGAGTCCGCGAGCCGGCGGACGCCGGAGAAGTTGGACGGCAGGTTCCGCCGGCAGATCTTCACCATGTCCCGGGCGAACGGCTGGCCGAGCCCGAGGATGGCGACCAGCCCGGCGACCATGTGGACGAGCGGGGCGAGCTCGGTCCGGAACTCGGGCGGCGGCGGGACGAAGGCCGACCCCGGCGCCGCCGCCGGGGTCGGCGGGGGCGCGATCGGCAGCCCGAACAGGGCGGCCCGGCCGTTGGCGTTCAGGATGTACAGGGCGAGGAGGAGGGCGAACAGGACCAGGCCGAGGGCGAAGCAGGTCATCATCCACGGGGTGACCGGGACGCGGATCCGCTCGGACTCGGACTTCCCGGTCAGGGCGGACCGGGCGTACAGCAGGTAGATCGCCAGCCCGACCATGGCGAACCCGCCGGCGTCCTGGAGCCACCCCTGGACCAGCCCGGGGACGTTCCGGAACCCGAGCGGCTCGCCCCGGTCGAGCTGGAGGATGCCGAACAGCGCCGACGGCGTCACGGGTAGGGCCTCGCGTCGTGGTCGTGTCGTCCCGCGGCCGGACCGGTCACCGCTTCGCGGCGGCCGCCTCGGGGGCCGCGGCCGGCGGGAGGAACCGCCGCCCGGGCCGCTTCTTCGACTCCTCCACCTCCCGGAGGAACAGCTCCTCCAGGGTGCTCGACGGGTGCCCGACCGACTCCATCTCCCCGCCGTGCTTGCGGAACACCGCCTCCAGGTCGGCCCGCAGCTCCGGCGACTCCCGCACCTTCTTCGCCCGGATCTCCAGCCGGGCCGCGTCCTCGACCAGGTTGGTCACCTTCCCCAGGGTGACGAGGTCGCCGTTGTAGAGGATGGCGATCCGGTCGCACACGTCCTGCACGTCGTCCAGCCGGTGCGAGCACATCAGGACCGTCTTGCCGCGCTTCCGGAGGTCGAGGATGAGGTCCTTCATCCACCGGGTGCCGAGCGGGTCGAGGCCGCTGGTCGGCTCGTCGAGGATGACCAATTCGGGGTCGTTGATGAGGGCCTGGGCGAGCCCGATCCGCTGCCGCATCCCCTTCGAGTACTCCTTCAGGATCCGCTTCTTGTCGGCCCCGAGCCCGACCGTCTCGATCAGCTCGGCGGCCCGCCGCCGCCGCACCTCCGGGTCGATGTCGAACAGCCGGCCGTAGAAGTCGAGGGTCTCCTCGGCGTTCAGGAACCGGTACAGGTACGACTCCTCGGGGAGGTAGCCGATCCGCTCGTTCTTCTCGACCTTGGCGGCCGGCTCGCCGAACACGAACCCGTCCCCGGCGGTCGGGAACAGGAGGCCGAGGAGGAGCTTGATGGTGGTGGTCTTGCCGGACCCGTTCGGGCCGAGGAGGCCGAAGATCTCGCCCTTGTAGATCTTCAGGTCGAGGGCGTTCAGGGCGGTCTTCTTCTTCCGCCCCCAGAAGTCGCGGTAGACCTTGGTCAGGCTGCGGGTCTCGACGACGACATCGGGCTCGGCCATGGGGCGGCTCCGGGGCCGCCGGGCGGGCGGCGAGACGACGGGGGCGGACAACGGGTGGTACGCACCGCCCGGCCGGGCGGTTCGGTTGCCGGTATGGTAGGAACCGGGCGGGGGGCGGCAAAGAATGCCGGCGCGACCCGGAGAACTCGGCGCCCCACCGGAGCGGTCCCGTACCGCCTGGTCGCCCGCTCGGCGGGCGCGCACCGCACGCCGCCCCGCACCCCGGCACGAACTCCTTGATCCGGCAACGGGATCGGGTTACCGTGTCGTCGGCCGATCCCGGGTTGCCCCGGTCGAGTCCCGCCCCGGCTCGGCCAATCAAGCAGAGGGCGGCGGATGCCGACGCTGGTGTTCCGCTCCTCGTTCATCGTCCTGTGGCGGCGTTTGAACGCCTGGTGCGGTGTCGGCGGGGCGGTCGTGTGGGCTCTGGCCCTGGCGTCCGGCGCCCCGCTCCCGCTCGTGCCGACCTTCGCCGTCGCCCTCGCGGTCGGTTCGGCCTTCGCCGTGGCGGTCGTGTTGTTCCCGGTGTACGTCCGCGCGGACGGCATCCGGTGCTACAACTACTGCGGGTTGTACCAGACCCTCCGCTGGGGGGAGATCGCCGAGGTCCGGGAGGAGGGGTGGCCGGCCTCCGCTACCTGGTGGTGAGCAGCCGCTCGGGGTGGCGCCAGATCTGGGTCCCGCTGTACCTGTCGGACATGCCGGGGTTCGCACGCGCGGTCCGGGCGTGTGCCGGCGCGGGGCACGTGCTGTCCCGGGCGCTGGGCGGGCCGGACGCCGGGCCCGACACCGGCTGTGGATCGGCTCCCCGGACCCGTCGCCCCCCGTCTGACGCGGAGGGCCGGGTCGGTCGGCCCGGAAGGCGAGGTGCGTATGGCCCTCCGTGACCCGTTCGCGGCGTACAACGCGGGCAGTAACGTCGAGGCCCACCTGGTGTGCGGGTTGCTGCAGGACGCGGGCGTCCCGGCGGTCGTGATCGAGGACGTGTCGCAGGTCGGCGCCTGGCTCGGCGGCACCGTGGCCGAAATCCACAAGCCGCAGGTGTGGATCGAGCGAGCTGACATCGAGCGGGCGGGGCCGGTCCTGGCCGACTACGAGCGGCGGAACGCCGAGCGGCGGGCGGCCGGGCGGGGCGGGCGGGAGGCCGGGCCGCCCGTCGAGGTGGTGTGCGAGGAGTGCGGGAAACGGTCCGAGTTCCCTTCGGCCCAGAAGGGCACGACCCAGAACTGCCCGCACTGCCGGGCGTACGTCGATGTCGGCGACGAGGTGGGGTTCGAGGGGTGGGACGAGGCTCCCGGCGGGGAGCAGGCGTAGGCCGACCCGGGAGCGCGTGACCTGGTCGTTCGGACTCAGCCCGCCGGCCGCCACCCGCCGTCGCCGCCGAGCGATTCGTGCGGCCCGGCGTCCGGCGCCATCCGGTGCCGGTCGACACGGCGCGGGAACTCGCGGGCGGGGTTGCGGCCAGGGCCGTTTCGTTCTCGGCGGGGGTGAGGCTCACCCGCTCCCGGACGGTCGCGGTTCGCCGTGGCGGCGGGCGAACCGCGACCGTCGAGGAGCGGGTGCGACACCCCCCAGACCACCCGACCTTCCGTACCCAACGGCCCTGGGGTTGCGGCGCGAACTCCTTGACCTCCACACGGTGATCGGGGTAGCGTGTCGCCCGCCGCCCCGGGTTCGGCCCCGGCAGGCACGGAGTTCCCGCACAAGGAGGGTGCGATGCCGGCCCGAGCGGTCAAGCGGGTGGCGCAACGGCTCTGCGCCCCGGCCCTCAGGGACGCCGCCCGCCGCTGCTCCCGCCTCTTCCGGCCGCGGCCGGCCGAGCCGCCGCCGCCGCCCCCTCCCCCGTATCGGCTCCTGTCCACGCTCGAACAGGTCGACGCCGAGTTCGCCCGCGTCCGCCGCGCCGCCACCCACGACGAGTTCCTCCGGATCCAGGACGGCTTCCGCCTCCGCTACCCGCCCGACCTCCCGTCCGACCCCGCCTCGGCCGAGTACCGCGACACCCAACTGGCGTTCTACCGTCTGATCTCCGGCCGCCACGGGTACGACGCCGCGGCGTGCGAGCAGTTCGAGCTCAACGACGACGCCCGGACGAACCCGTTCCCGTACTACACCCGCAGCTGCGTCACCGTCGGCGAGCAGCTGATGGCGATCGGGTTCCTGGTCCGGGCCCTGGCCTTCCCCCCCGGCGGCCGCGTCCTGGAGTTCGGGTTCGGGTACGGGCTGCTGACGACCGAGCTGGCGCGGACCGGGTTCCGGGTGACCGGGGTGGACATCAACCCGCAGTACCGCGACCTCGTCGCCGGGACCTGCCGCCGGCACGGCCTGGCCGTCGACCTCGTGCTGTCGCCCATGCTGGACTACCGCGGGCCGGCGGAGGGCTTCGACCGGGTGGTGTTCTACGAGAGCTTCCACCACCGCGCCGACCACGAGGCCATGGTCGCCCGCCTGGGCGGGCTGGTCGCCCCGGGAGGGGCCGTCGTGTTCGGCGGCGAGCCGATCACGGACGACTTCCCGGTCCCGTGGGGGGTGCGGACCGACGGCCGGTCGCTCTGGGCGATCCGCACGCAGGGCTGGCTCGAACTGGGCTTCCGGACGGACTACTTCCCCGGCCTGCTCGCGCGCCACGGCTGGTCGGCGGAGGTGCACGGGTCCGCCGACGTCCCCTGGCAGCGGGTGTTCGTGGCCCGGCGGGCGTGAGTCCGCGGGCCGGGCGGCCGGGTCAGTGGTGCGAACGACACTCGGGGGGCACGCCCATGCGGGAAACGGCCGCGGACGACGGGTTCGAGCCGCGGGTGCGCGCGAGCTTCGCGCGCCAGCGGGTGATGGAGACGATCGGTGCGGCCCTGACCCGCGTCGAGGCGGGGGCGGTCGAGATCGCACTGCCGTACCGGGCCGACCTGACCCAGCAGCACGGGTTCGTCCACGCCGGGATCGTCGCCACGATCCTGGACAGCGCGTGCGGGTACGCCGCGTTCAGCCTGATGCCGGCCGATGTCGCCGTGCTGACCGTCGAGTACAAGATCAACCTGCTCCGGCCGGCCACGGGGGACCACCTGGTCGCGCGGGCGCGGGTGGTCCGGTCGGGGAAGACGCTGACGGTCTGCGCGGGTGACGTCGTGTCCCAGACCGGCGGGGCGGAGGCCGTCGTCGCCACGATGCTGGCGACGGTCATGGCCGTCCCCCAGCGGGACGACCTCAGGCAGTAGGCCGGGTTCGCCGCCGGAGCGTGGCCTCAGCCTGCCGGGTGCCACCGGCCGTCGTCGCCGAGCACCTCGTGCGGCCGGAACCGGGCCTTGTACTCCAGCGACCGGCAGCCCGCGACGTGGTACCCGAGGTAGGCGTGCGGCAGCCCGCGGCGGGCCGCCTCCCGGATCACGCACAGCACGTTGTACGTCCCGAGCGACCGGTCCCGGTGCTCCGGGTCGTGGAAGAAGTACACCGCCGACAGCCCCTCCGGGACCGGGTCGACGTACCCCACCCCGACCAGCCGCCCGCCGACCTGGTACCGCCACTCCTCGACCGGGAACGGGTTGTCGACGAACGACTCGGCGTAGTCGCCGGGGTCCTCGGGGCCGCGGTCCGGCCACCCCCGGTGGTCGTGCTGGAACGCGTGGAACCGGTCGTACAGGTCGAGCTTCGCCCGCGCCACCGCCGGCACCCCGACCGTCAGCGCCACCTCCCCGTCGTTCGCCGCCAGCGCCCGCCGCTGGCTCCGGTCCGGCCGGAACGCGTCCGTCGGCACCCGCAGCGACCGGCACTCCCGGCAGGTCGGGCACGCCGGCCGGAACAGCGAGTGGCCGAACCGCCGCCACCCGGCCAGCAGCCGCTCCTGGTACTCGGCCGCGGTCATCTCCGCGACGAACTCGTAGGTGAGCTGCCAGTCGCGGCCCGGCAGGTACCCGCACGGGCTCGGCGGCGGGGTGACGACGATGAGGGAGTGCATTCGGCGGTGCCCGGAGGTCGCGTAGGGTGCCGTCGAGGTTTGCGCAGCAAACCGACGACGCACCACGCGCCGGGTGGTGCGTCGTCGGGCCGCGAAGCGCGGCCCTCGACCGCACCCTACATGCTACACCCCACTACTCGACGAACTCCACCGCCGTCGCCGACGGGATCACCCCCGCCCGGTGGCCGGCGTCGAGCAGCGCCCGCACGGCCGCCCGGCCGCGCTCGCCGTAGTCCAGCGTCCAGTCGTTCACGTACATGCCGACGAACTTGTCGGCCAGCGACACGTCCATGTCACGGGCGTACTTCAGGGCGTGGTCGAGGGCCTCGCGGCGGTGCTCCAGGGCGTACCGGATGCTCGCCTTGATCAGCCGGCTGACCTCGCGGATCGTGTCCGGCCCGAGGTCGCGGCGGACGACGTTCCCGCCGAGCGGCAGCGGCAGCCCGGTCTTCTCCTGCCACCACACCCCGAGGTCGGTGACCAGGTGCAGCCCCTGGTTGCGGAACGTGAGCTGGCCCTCGTGGATGATGAGGCCGGCGGCGTACCGCCCGGCCTGCACCGCCGGGATGATCTCGTCGAACGGCACCACTTCGTAGGCCAGCCGGTCGCCGGCGCCGAGGTCGTTGAAGAGGAGCTTCAGCGTCAGGAACGCGGTGGTGAGCGTGCCCGGAACCGCGAGCTTCACGCCCGGTAGGTCCGCGACCGCCATCGGCCGGCGGGCGACCACCATCGGGCCGTACCTGTCGCCCATGCTGCACCCGGTCGGCAGGAGGGCGTACTTGTCCAGCAGGTGGGCGTAGGCGTGGATGCTGACCGCCGTCACCTCCAGCTCCCCGTTCAGGGCGCGGCGGTTCAGCGTCTCGATGTCCTGCAGCTCGTGGACGAACCGCAGGTTCCCGGTCGGGATCTTGTCGTTCGCCAGGGCGTGGAACATGAACGCGTCGTCCGGGTCGGGGCTGTGCCCGACGCGGATCAGCTGCGGGGCGGCCATGCGTCACTCCATCGTCTCGACCGGGCCGCCGGCGGCGAACGCCTCGTCGGCCGGGCCGGAGTACGTCACCCGGCCGGCGGCCAGGATGTGGACGGTGTCGGCGATCCGCCTCACCGCGGCCAGGTCGTGCGACACGATCACCATCGCCGCCTGGAACTGCTCGTCGTCCGCCAGGTCGTCGACCACCCGCATCACCTCCGCGGCCATCTTCGGGTCGAGGGCGCTGGTCGGCTCGTCGAACAGGATCGCCGCCGGGTTAACCGCCAGCGCCCGGGCGATCGCAACACGCTGCTGCTGCCCGCCGGACAACTGCCCCGGCCTCGCGTCCACCTTCGCCCCCAGGCCGACCCGGTCGAGCAGCCGCCGCGCGGTCGCCTCGGCCTCGGCCGCCGGCCTCCCGAGGGCGTACACCGGCCCGGCCATGACGTTCCGCAGGGCGGTCATGTGCGGGAACAGGTTGAACTGCTGGAACACCATCCCGACGGTGCGGCGGAGCTTCAGGAGGTCGGCCTTCGCCGGCGCCCGCCCGCCGGCCAGCTTCAGGTCGCCGACCGTGATCTCGCCTTCCTGGAACGGCTCCAGCCCGTTGATGCAACGCAGCAGCGTACTCTTCCCGCCGCCGGACGGCCCGACCAGCGCCGCCACCTGCCCCTTGCAGAACTCGATCGAGGGGCCGTCGAGGACGCGGTGCGGGCCGTGGTACTTCACCAGGTTGGTGACCCGGATCATCGGGGGGTTCCGCGTGGGTAGGGTGGGCCGAGGCCGCGCCTCGCGGCCGAGTCCCACCGGGGGCGCGTCGTGGGACTCGGCCGCGAGGCGCGGCCTCGGCCCACCCTACGGGAACGGACGCGGATCATCGGTGCCCCCCGGTGGCGTGGGTGCCCGTGCGGCGCTCCAGGTATCGGGCGAGGAGCGACAGCGGGTAGCTCATCAGGAGGTACAGCCCGGCGGTGACGAACGCCAGCTCGACCACCAGGTCGCGGTTGAAGTTGTACAGCTCGTTGTACTTCCGGGTGAGCTCGGTGATGAGGATCACCGAGCACACCGAGGTGTCCTTGAACAGGGCGATGAAGTCGTTGGTCACGGGCGGGATGACGATCCGCACGGCCTGCGGGACGACCACCTTGCGGATCGCGGTCAGCGGGTTCATCCCGAGGGCCAGGGCCGCCTCCATCTGCCCGCGGGGGACGGCCAGCAGCCCGGCCCGGTAGTTCTCCGCCTCGTACGCGGCGTAGTTCAGGGCCAGCCCGAGGATGCCGGCGTACAGCGGGTCCAGGGCGAACACCGGGTCGATCTTCGGGAGCATGTAGAAGATGACGTAGAGCTGGAGCAACAGAGGGGTGCCGCGGACCACCTCGACGTACACGCCGAGCGGCACCCGCACCCAGCCGGGGCCGTACACCCGCCCGACCCCGATCGCCAGCCCGAGGAGCACCGCCAGCGGGAACGACGCGACGGCCAGCAGGACGGTCGTCCCGGCCGCCCGGAGAAGCTGCGGGAGGAGTTTCCCGAGGCCCCCGCCGCCGCCGGCCGCGGCCACCTCGTCCGCGTCCAGCGGCTCCGGCCATTCCCCCGTGTGCTGGTACGCCAGGTTCTCCTGGTCGGCGTTCCACAGCCCGTACTTCCGGTAGATCCGCTGGAGGGTGCCGTCCCGGAACCCGTCCCGGATGGCGGCGTCGAGCCCGGCCCGCAGTTCGTCGTCGCCTTTCCGCAGGTAGATGACGTAGTGCCCCGGCTGGCGGCCGGCCCCGACCGTCCGCAGGTCCGGGTTCTCCTTGCAGAAGTGGACCGCGGCCGGGCCGTCCTGCACCGTCCCGGCCAGCCGCCGGTCCCGGACCAGCCCGATCACGTTCGCCACGTCGTCGCTCTCGTCGACCGCCGGCTCCCCGAAGAACCGCTTGGCGTAGTCCGCCGCCGTCGACTCCCCGAGCACCCCGACCCGCCGCCCGGGCCGGCGGAAGTCGGCCCAGTCCTTCCCGTCCTCGTCCTTCCGGGCGATCAACTCGACCCGGAAGGTGTAGTACGGGGCGGAGGCCGCGTACTTCGCCTTCAGGGTGTCCCGGGCCTCGTACCCGTTCAGGACGATGTCGATCCCCTTCTCCCCGCCGCGCGGCTTGTCGAGCAGGTCCGGGAGGGACTTCCACAGCCCGTCGACCGGGACGCTCTTGCGGCCGAGCTTCCCGGCCAGGTACTCGGCGAGTTCGACCTCGAACCCGATGTACGGGTCGTCCTCCCCGCTTCCGGGCGGCTTGTAGATGAACGGCGCCCCGCCGGTCGGGTCGGTGCCCCACCTCAGTTCCTTCTCGTCGTCCGCCCGGGCGGCCGCGGGCGCGGCGGCCAAGAGCAGGACGGCGGCGAGCGGCCAGCGTGGGTTCACCGGCGGGGTCCTCCGGACGGGGGTCGTTGGGCAAAGTGTATCGGCGGGTAAAATCCCGGCATGGCCCGCGACCCGCTCCCCGTCGACGCCGTCCTGCCGGAACTGCTCGCCGCGCTCCGGTCGCACGGGGCCGCGGTTCTTCGCGCCCCCACCGGGGCCGGCAAGACGACCCGCGTTCCGCCGGCGCTGACCGGTGACGGCCTCGTGATCATGCTCGAACCGCGGCGGGTCGCCGCCCGGGCCGCGGCCCGGCGGATGGCCGCCGAGCACGGCACGCCGCTCGGCGACGTGTTCGGGTACCAGGTGCGGTTCGACCGCAAGGCCGGCCCGCGGACCCGGGTGCTCGTCGTCACCCCGGGCGTCCTCCTGCGGGTGCTCCAGGACGATCCGTTTCTCGACGGCGTCTCGGCCATCGTCTTCGACGAGTTCCACGAGCGCGGGCTGGAGGCGGACCTCGCCCTCGGGATGGTCCGGCTGGTGCGGGAGAACGTCCGGCCGGACCTGCGGGCGGTGGTGATGTCGGCGACGGTCGAGCCGGGGCCGGTCGCCGCGTACCTCGGCGGGTGCCCGGTCGTGGACAGCCCCGGCCGCGCCTTCCCGGTGGCCGTCACGTACCGCCCGCGGCGGAATGACACCCCGGTGTCACTCGCGGTGGCGGACGCGGTCCGGGACGTGCTGGGCGAGACCGGCGGGGACGTGCTCGCGTTCCTTCCCGGACTGCGCGAGATCCGCCAGACCACCGACGAGTTGGCCGGGGTCGGGGCGGAGGTGCTGCCGCTGCACGGCGACCTGCCGCCGGAGCAGCAGGACCGGGCCCTTCAGCAACTCGACCGGCGGAAGGTGGTGCTGGCGACGAACGTGGCGGAGACGTCGGTGACGGTCGAGGGCGTGACCGCGGTGGTCGACTGCGGGCTGGCCCGGCAGGTGGAGTTCGACCCGTCGGTCGGGATGGACCGGCTGCGGCTGGTGCCGATCTCGCGGGCGTCGGCGGACCAGCGGGCGGGCCGCGCCGGGCGGACGCGGCCCGGGGTGTGCGTCCGGCTGTGGGACGAGGTCGGACACCGCGCCCGGCCGGAACAGACGGTGCCCGAGGTGCGGCGGGTCGACCTGGCCGGGGCGGTCCTTCAACTGCTGGCACTCGGCGAGTCGGACGTCGAACGGTTTCCGTGGCTCGACGCCCCGCGGCCGGAGGCGCTCGCGGAGTCTCTGCGGCTGCTGGAACAACTCGGACTGATCGGCGGCGGAACCCTGACCGACCTGGGCCGGGTCGTGTCGCGGTTCCCGGCCCACCCGCGGGTCGGCCGGCTGTTGGCGGAGGGCGAACGGCTCGGCTGCCCGGACCGGGCGGCGCTCGCGGCCGCCCTGCTCTCCGAGCGCGACCCGCTCCTCCGCGAGTTCGACGCCGGCCCGCCGGCCCGCACCGCCCCGCCGACCGTGTCGGACGTGCTCGACCGGGTCGAGGCGCTGGAGGCGTTCGAGCGGACCGGCCGGCTCGACGGCCCGCTCGGGCGACTGCACCGCGGCGGGGCGCGGGCCGTACTCGACGTGCGGGACCAGTTGACCCGGCTCTTGGCGAACCGCGACCGTGAGGGAGCGGGTGGCGCCACCCGCTCCCTCACGGTCGCGGTTCGCCAAGAGCCGGACGACGCCCTGCTCCGGTGCGTGTTCGCCGCGTACCCGGACCGCCTCGCCCGGCGGCGCGAACCGGGAAGCACGAAGGCCGTCACGGTCGGCGGCCGCGGGGTGCGCCTCGCCCCGATGTCCGGCGTCACCGAACCGGAACTGTTCGTCTGCGTGGACGTGGACGCCGGCGGGGCGGACGCGTTCGTCCGGCTCGCGTCCGGCGTCGACCGTTCCTGGCTCCCGCCGGACCGCATCACCACGCGGACCGAGGTGACGTTCGACGAGAAGACGCAGCGGCTCGCGGCCCGGAAGGTCACCCGGTTCGACGACCTCGCCCTCGACGACACCCCGGCGCACATCGGGGACGAGGCGGAGGCGGCCCGGGTGCTGGCGGACGCGGTTTCCGAGCGAATGGACGAATGCCTCCCACCCCCCGACTCCGAGGCGGGCCGGTTCCGCACCCGGGTCCGGTGCCTGCGGACCTGGGTCCCCGAACTGGACCTACCCGCGTTCGACGCCGCCGACCTCCGCGACGCGCTCGAGAGCCTGTGCCGCGGCCGGCGGTCGCTCGCCGACGTGCAGCACGGCCCGTGGCTCGACCTCCTCCGCGGCCGGTTGACCTACGACCAGTGGCGGGCGGTCGAGGCGGACGCCCCGGACCGGCTCGCGGTGCCGAGCGGGAGTCAGATCCGCGTCGAGTACGAGGAGGGCCGGCCGCCGGTGCTGGCGGCCCGCGTCCAGGAGCTGTTCGGGCTGGCCGAGACGCCGCGGGTGGCCCGCGGGCGGGTGAAGGTGCTGCTCCACCTGCTCGCCCCGAACGGCCGCCCGCAGCAGGTCACCGACGACCTGACGAGCTTCTGGCGGACCGGCTACCCGGTGGTGCGGAAGGAGCTGCGCGGCCGGTACCCGAAGCACAGCTGGCCGGAAGACCCGACCACCGCTGAGGCCGTCCGCGGGGTGAAGAAGTAGGGTGGGCCGAGCCGGCGCTTCGCCGGCGAGCCCCACCGCGCCCAGCTCTGGTGGGACTCGCCGGCGAAGCGCCGGCTCGGCCCACCCTACGGCTTCCACCACCCATCCAACCGCTTCGCCAGTGCCGCCGCCTTGTCCGGGTGCTTCGCGGCGAGGTTCTCGGTCTCGTGGGGGTCCTTCGCCACGTCGTACAGTTCGACCGCCGCCTTCGGCTCGTTCGCCGCGTGCGGCACGATCAGCTTCCAACTTCCCTCCACCACCCACCTGTACCGCAGGTTCGCCGCCGGCTTCTCCAGGTCGTTCGCGGTGTGGACGAACACCTCGCCGAACAGCACGTCCCGCTTCGCCACCGTGGCCGGGTCGAGCAGGTTCACCCCCGGCATGGCGGCGGTCGGCTTCAGCCCGGCGGCGGCGAGGATCGTCGGGGCGAGGTCGATCGACTGCGCCAGGGCGTCGGACTTCCCGGCCTTCACCTTGCCCGGCCAGCGGACGACGATCGGCGTCCGCAGCCCGCCGTCGTACGGCGACTGCTTCGACTTCGGGGCGTAGACCGGCTTGTCCGGGTCCTGGATCCACCCGTTGTCGTGCAGGTAGACCACCACCGTGTCCTTCGCCTGGCCGTTCTTCTCCAGCTTCGCCAGCAACTCGCCGACCGTCTCGTCGAACCACTCGCACATCGCCCAGTACCGGGCGACGTGGGCCGACTTCGTCTTGTCCTTGTACTTCTCGAACAGCCGGTCCGGCGGGGTGTGCGGGGTGTGCGGCATCATCGGGGCGTACCAGACGAAGAACGGCTTCCCGTCGGCCTTCGCCTTGTCGAGGAAGTCGAAGACCGGCTTCAGCCCGTCGCGGCCGATCTTCAGCCCCTCGTCACCGTGCCGGCCGCCTTTGGCCGGGTCGCCGTGCGTCATCGCCTGGGTGAACCCGCCGCACCGGCAGGCGTCGCCCTCCCACCACTTCCCCGACTGGTGGCTGACGTACCCGGCCGCCCCGAGCAGCTTCGCCAGGTTCGGGTTCTTCTCGAACCGGGCGACCATCGCGGCCCGGTCGGCGAGGTACTGCTCGTTCTTCACCCGCTGGGCCGGCGGCACCCCGGGCGGGTACGCCGGGTCGTTCGTCATGATGCCGTGCTGGTGCGGGAACAGGCCGGTCATCATCGTCGCCAGGCTCGGCCGGCACAGGCTGCTCGGGACGTACCCGCGCGGGTACACCAGCGACTCGGCCGCCAGCTTGTCGAGGTGCGGGGTGCGGACGTCCTTGCTGCCCATGAACCCGTAGTCGGTCCACCCCTGGTCGTCGCCGACGATCAGGAGGACGTTCGGCGGGCCGGCCTGGGCCGGCGGTGCGAGTGCGAGTGCGAGTGCGAGTGAGCCGAGAGCGCGGAGCATGGTGACACCCGGGAGGTGAGGGCGCTTATTCGACCGGCTCGACCGCGAACCCCTCGAACCGGACCGCGACCGGCTTCCCGGTCGTGTTCGGCACCGCCACCCCGACGGTCAGTTCCTTCGGCAGCGGGAGCGAGGTCTGCTCGGGGCCGAGCTTCGTCCAGGTCAGGCCGTCGGGGCCGAACTCGGCGGTGAGCCGGTCGCCCTTGCGGGTGAGCCGGAGGTGGCACCACTCGCCCGCCGGCGGCTCCCTCGTGCACGCGTACAACCCCTCATCGTCCCCGGGCTTGGCCGGGAACTCGTACTCGGCGATGGCCTGGTCGCTCCACTCCATGCCGCCGGGCTGACCGGTCCGCTTCAACCGACCGAGGAACACCCGACCGCCGTCCGGGGCGAACAGCAGGAGGCCGCCGGCGTACCTGCTCCGGAACGCCCGGTCGGCCCCGGCCGGGGGGTCCGGAACGGCGACCGCCACCCGGGCGACGAAGTCCCCGCTCACCCGCCGCTCGGTCCGCGGGACGTTCCCCGGCTTCGGCCCGCCGAACTTGTGCGAGGCGGCCGGGGCGGTGAGCTTCAGCCCGGCCGGGTAGAACGCGAAGGTGCGATCCTTGTCGGGATCGACGGGGGCGCCGAATCCCTTCCGCACCCGCTCCGCGTCGGCCGCCTCCGGGGGCACCGGGGCGGCGACGGCCGCGGACGCGAGGACGAAGACCGGGATGAACCGGGACATCGCGACCCCCTCACTTCTTCGGCAGCAGGGCCTTCATCCGCTTCACCGTGTCGGCGTGCTTCGGGTCGTCCGCGAGGTTCTTCAGCTCGCCCGGGTCCGTCTCGTAGTCGTAGAGTTGCGCGCCCTTCTTCCCGCCGTCCCACTCGGTGTACCGGTACCGCTCGTCCCGCACCGAGTAGCCCATGAACCACGGGTTCTTCCCGACCACCTCCCCGGTCGCGGTCGGCGTCCCCCGGCTCACCTGCGTCACCGCCGGCTTGTCCCACTTCGCCGCCGGGTCGGCGAGGAGCGGGGCGAGGCTCCGCCCGTCGGTCTTCGGTGCCGTGAGACCGGCGAGGTCGGCGAGGGTGGCGTGCAGGTCCACCAACTCGACCGGCCGGGCGCACGCCTTCCCGTTCCCCTTCGCCCGCGGGTCGCGGATCAAGAGCGGCACCCGGGCGCTGTTCTCGAACAGGCTCATCTTCTGCCACAGCCCGTGCTCGCCGAGGTGGTACCCGTGATCGCTGATGAACACCACGATCGTCTTGTCGGCGAGTTTCAGCCGGTCGAGGGCGTCGAGCACCACCCCGACCTGGGCGTCCATGAACGTGGTCGACGCGTAGTACGCCTGCAGGGCCTGCCGGCGGAGGTCGTCGGTCAGCTTCTCCTGCTCCTTCTTCGCGCTGCCGAACGCCGGGGCCGGGTGCCCCTTCTCGTGGTCCGCCGGCACCTTCGCCGGCTCGATCCCCGACGCCGGGTACAGGTCGAAGTACTTCTTCGGGGCGACGTACGGGGTGTGCGGGCGGAAGAACCCGCACGCCACGAAGAACGGCTTGTCCTTGTTCGCCTCCAGCAACTTCACCACCTCGGCCGCGGTCTTCCCGTCGGTCTGCTCGGCGTCCGGGTGGCCGGACGCGAACCAGCTCAGCGTCCCGCCGAACCGCCCCGACCCCTTCCCGTCCGGGTTCAGGGTGAAGATCCGGTTGTTGTCCTCGTCGTCCTTGTCCCCGCCCTTCGGGTTGACCACCTGGTTCCAGCTCGGCGGGTCGTCCAGCCCGTCGGTCCCGATCTGGGCCGGGACGCCGTAGTGGTACAGCTTGCCGACCCGGGCGACGTGGTACCCGCCCTTTTGGAACGTCTGCGGCAGGGTCTGGATGTCCGGCACGTTCTTCCGGAACTGGGTGGCGTTCTCGTACACCCGCGTCGTGTCCGGGCGGAGCCCGGTGAGGAACGAGGTGCGGCTCGGGTTGCAGAGCGGGAACTGGCAGTAGGCGCGGTCGAACCGCACCCCGCCGGCGGCGAGCTTGTCCAGGTTCGGGGACTTCGCCACCCGGCTGCCGTAGCACCCGAGGGTGTTGTTCGTGAGGTCGTCCGAGACGATGAACAGGACGTTCATCTTGTCGGCGGCCGGGGCGGCGGCCGCCGACAGCAGGACGGCCGCGAGGGAGAGGCGGAGGGACATGGCAGCACTCGAAGGGTGGTTGGCGAGCCGGGAGCGTGAGCGACCGGAGCGACCTCCTCCGGTCGCTCACGCTCCCGGCTCGCCGGAGTACGTCACTTCGCCGGGACGACCCACACGTTCCGAAACACCACCGGGTCGCCGTGGTTCTGGAACTGGAGCGGGCCGGGCGTCGGCTCCTCCTTCTGCCCGCCGCCGGTCGGCCCCTTGAACTCGATGTTGTCGTGGATCTTCACCCCGTTGTGGACGATCGTCGCCCGGGCCGGCTTCACCTTCTTGTCGCCCTCGAACACCGCCGGGGTGAACTCGATGTCGTACGTCTGCCACGCCAGCGGCGGCAGGCACATGTTCACCAGCGGCTTGTACTGCTGGTAGATGCCGCCGCACTCGTTGTTCTCGCCCGACAGCCCGAAGCTGTCGAGCACCTGGCACTCGTACCGGTCCTGGAGGTACACCCCACTGTTCCCGCGGCCCTGCCCGCCGCTGTTCGGCATCCACGGCAGCCGGAACTCGACGTGCGCCGTGAACGCCCCGAACTTCTCCTTGCTCTTCACCCCGATGTCGAGGAACTTCCCGTCCGACAGCTCCTTCAGCTTCCCGCCGGCCCAGTTCTTCTCGTCCCCTTCCTTGCCGAACAGGACGACGGCGCCGGCCGGCGGCTGCTTCCCGAGGGTGTCCGACTTCCGCTCGACCTTGGTCAGCGTGGTGTTGATCTTCCCGCCGTCCTTCAGGGTGAACCTGCCGCCGGCGACGGTCCCGGTCAGGTCCTTCCCGGTCAGGGTCACCGCCCCGTCGGCCCCGCGCTTCGCGGTCGCCTTCAGGACCGTCTTCCCGTCCCACCCGTCGCCCGGCAGGCCGCCCATCAGGACCTTCACCTCGAACTCGCCGAGGCCCTTCGCCACCACCTGCGCCCCGACCTTCTTGTCGCCGGAGTTCAGCGTGATCGTGCCGGTGTACTCGCCCTGGACCGCGAAGTCCGGGTCCTTCGCCGCGTCCTTCGGCTCGGCGACCGCGATCCGCTCCTTCTTCTTCGGCGGGTCCTTCTTGTCCTGGGCGGGGGTGACGGGCAGGCCGGCGGCGGAGGCGAGTGCGGCGGCGAGGAGCAGGCGGGACATGCGAACCTCGGGTGGGAACGGGGCGGGTGTGCGGCCCTTATTGTTCCCGCCCGGCCCGG
>PNKH01000096.1 GCA_013822345.1 Isosphaera sp. | reverse complement strand
GTGGTGTTGATCTGGACCTGAACCGGGGTGGTGTCCGGGAAGGCGTCGATGTCGAGGCGCGAGAGCGCGAACGCCCCGGCCGCCCCGAAGGCGAGTGCCGCGAGGAGGACGAGGAAGCGGTTCCTGAGCGAGACGTCGATGATCCAGTTAAGCACTTTGGTTCCCCGTCGCGGGAGGCTTCGTCTGTCAGATCCGAGGCGGACGGCCCGACCGGGCCGTTAGTTCTTGCAGTCCGTTCACCCCGCCCCGAGGTCGTTCTTGAGGAGTTCCGACCGGAGGATGCCGCTGTTGGTGGTCACCACCCACTCGCCCGGGAGGACGCCGGCTGCGACCTCCGTCACGGGGCCGGCCGGGGTCGGAACGTCCTTCGCCCCCGGGCGAACCTTCCGGACGTGAAACACCTTGAGTGAGTCGGGCTTCTCGTAGTCCTTGTCCCGGACGAAGACGACGTGGCAGCAGCCTTCCCAGTGGAGTGCCCCGCTCGGGACGACTACGGCCTCCTTCTCCGCCCGGAGGACGACCTCCGCAGTTCCGAAGGTGTTCGCCTGGTGCCGGTCGGACGGGTTCGGGAGGTCCACCCGGACGGGGACGGTCCGGGTTTTCTCGTCGGCCGCGGGGCTCACCCAGACCACGGCCCCCAGATCCCACCCGGTGGGGCCGGTGTGCCCCGGGTGCCGGAACCGGACGGGCTGGCCGGGCTTCACCCGGCTGGCGTCCTCCGGCCGGACCCGGAGGGTGAGCCACACCCGGCCGGTGTCGGCCACGACAAAGAGCGGGCGGACGGGACTCGTCGCCTCGTCCCTCACGGCCGCGCGGGCGACCACCTCCCCGTCGAGGGGGGCCGTCACCGGGATGAGGTTGCTCGACCCGGTCTTCCCGGCGAGCTCCTTCGCGAGCTCCGGGGGGAAACCGAGGAACTGCATCCGCCGGGCGAGGTCGTCCGGGGTAAGTCCCCGGACGTCATCGGCCCTGAGCGGCAGCCCGAGGTTTGCGAGCGCCTCCTCGGCCGATATGGCCCGGACCTCCGCCTCCTCGACTGCGGCCTCCGCGGCTTGGACGTCCTTCCCCGCGACGGTGGCCCCGGCCATCGGCCGGAGCTTCGCGAGCGTCTCCCGCCGGAGGTCGAGCTGGACGAGGGCGTGCTGGAACTCGGCCTTCACTCGCCCGACCTCGGCCGAGTCGATGACGGCGAGTACGTCGCCCCGCCTGACCTTGTCGCCCACCTGCTTTTCCACCCGAAAGACGGTTCCCGCTGCCCGGGAGGTCACCCGGGCGACCCGGGTCGGGTCGTAGGTAATCTCTCCGGGGGCGTCTATGACCTCTTCGACGGGGCCGCGGACGACCGGGGCGAAGGCGAGCCCGAGCCGCATCGTCATCTCCTCGGAGGGGAGTTGGAGCCGGCGGAGGTGCTTCTTGCACTTCGGGTCGTTTTCGATCCGGGGGGTAAACGCCAGGGACCGGGCGGCGCGGTCCCGGTCGGCGTCCGTCACGTCAGGTCGGGATCGGACCTCCGCAACGTCCGGGTGGCAGATCGGGCACTCGGGAACCCCGTGCTCCTTGCACCACTTGTAGGTGCGGCCGCGGGGGAGGAGTTCCGGGCGGCACTCGACGCACACCGACTCGGGGACGCCGTGCTCCTTGCACCAGTCGTCGGCCTCGGCCTCGGCCTCTCCCAGGAGGGCGGACGACTTCGGGAGCCGCCAGCCGGTCGCCTGGCCGAGTGCAACAACACCGGCCACGCACCCGAGCGCAAGCGCTGCCGGGAAGAGGTGCCCGAGCGCCCGGCGGAGGCGGGACCGAGCGGGGGCCGCTGGCCCTGCCGGGGCTTCGAGCCCCGCGGGGGCCGCGAACCCTGCGAGAGCCGCTGGTTCGAGTGGCGCGGCAGGAGGCTCGATCACAACTACCTCATGGCCCGCTGATGACATGGCTTCTTCCCCCAGTTGGCTCAGTTCCGTAGTCCGGTCAGCGGTCCACAGCCGCCCGCGTGAGTTCGCTGAGGAGCACGCCGCTCCCCTTGGTCGCGACGATCTCCCCCGGCGAGAGGCCGGTGAGGATCTCGGTGTTCCGCTCGTCCCGGCCGCCGGTCGTGACCGCCCGGGCGTGAAACGCCTTCGGCCCGTCTGGCTTCAAGAAGTCCGGGTCACGGACGAACACGACCGTCCGGCCCCGGAACGGGTGGACCGCGTCGTGCGGCACGACGACCGCCTTCGGCACCTCGCGGAGGACCACCCGCCCGCGACCGAGGGTCGAGGCCCGGAGTGCGCCTGCGGCGTTCTCGGCCTCGGCCCGAACCGGAACGGTCCGGGTCGCCTCGTCGGCCGCGGTCCCGACCGAGATGACCGTCGCCGGGTACTCGCTCGATGAGCCGTCCGGGCGGAAGAAGACCTGCTGCCCGGCCGCGACCCGCCGGGCGTCTTCGGGACCGACGTGAAGCGTGACCCACACCCGGCTCGGATCGACAATCACGAAGAGCGGCGTCCCGGCTTCGACGACCTCGCCGGCGACCACGTCGGCTGAGAGCACCACGCCGGCAAACGACGCCCGGACCGGGAGGAGGTTCGCGGCCACTGCTTTGGGGTCGAGGTCCGCGTCCTCCACCCCGAGGAGCCGCATCAGCCGGCCGGCGTCTTTGGGCACGAGGCCCCGGTAGTCGGCGGGCTTCACCAGGAGTCCCAGGTTGGTGAGCGTCTGGGAGGCGGCGAGGAGCCGGACCTCGGCCTCCTTGAGCGCGGCCACGGCCTCCCGGATCGCGGCCGGGGAGGTCGCCGTTTTCGCACCCACGAGGTCGTCCCGCGTCCGCTCCCGGAGCCGGGCCCGGACGAGCGCCTGTTGGAACTCGGCCTTCGCCTTCCCGACCTCGGCCGAGTCGATGAGGGCGAGGAGCTCCCCGGCGCGGACGGGGTCGCCGGCAGCCTTAAACACCCGCCGCGTGACACCCCCGGCCCGGGCGGGGAGCCTCGCGATCCTGGCCGGGTCGAACGTGACCTCGCCCCCGGCCGTAACCTCTTCGGTCAGTCTCGTCGGCCAGACCGGGGTGATGTCGATTCCGGTCGCATCGACCTCGCCGGCCGAGCCGAACTCGAACCGGACGTTCCGGCCGGGGAGGGGAAGGTCGCCGGCCCCGGCGCCTGCGGGCAGAAACCGAACGACCGGGCGTTCCGCCTCGGCTCGGGCGCTCGTCGGCCGCCCGGCCTCGGATTTCCCACCCCCAAAGTTCCACTCGGTCGTGTGCCCCCAGTACGTGGCCGCTGCCAAGCCGGCGAGTACCGCCGCGGTCGGGACCATCACCACGAACCGGCGGAGCACACCAGCCTGGCGGGGTGTGGACGCAGGACCGTTCACGCTCGGTGCGGATGTTCCCACGGGGACGCCCTCTCGTCGGACGGGGCTTATGTCGGGTCGTGAGCGATCAAGCGGGGTTGCGATGTCGGCGGCAAGACCACCGGGCCGAACGCGGAAGACCGGCCGGATGGCCGAGAGGACCACCCGACGCGGCAGGTTGAGAGGGGGAAACTAGATGAGCAGAGTGCAGTGCGAGATGAAGAGCGGTGGGGAGTAAGCAGGGGCGGGGATGGGCGTCGCCCGGACGGGCGAAACAACCGCTACTTCGACCGGCGTGAAAAAGCCGGTGGCCGCGACGAGGTCGGCCTGCACCGTGACGGTGGGCACGACCATGTTGAACGGGGTGGCGTCGGCCGCGGCCGGGCAGCCGGGCCAGTGCTTCCCCGGTTCGTGACGAGACGGCCCGTCGTCCCCCGGACTCGGTTGGTTGTCGCTATCTGCCGGGAGAGCCGCCCCCGCCTGGGAGCGACACGAGGCGCACGTGCAGTCCGCCCGGGGGTTCGTATCGTGCGAGGCCGAGAGTTCACGAACTGGCGACGCTGATGGAGGGGCGGACGCCGTCCCGGTCGGCACGAACTGGCAGATGCACATGCCGGGCGGCATGAGCATCGGCGGTAGCATCAGGAGTAGCACCAACGCCCGCAGCATTGCGTTTCCGCCGAGTGCCGGTTCGCGTGAACGGCTGAATCATATCGACCGGTCTACAGGAGCGTCAATCGCAACCCCGGGCAGATGAGGGCCCAACAGGCGGGCGGACACACTCGAGGCACAGCGAGGCAACGGTGCGTCTGGTCGGGCGGCCCGACCGGGCGTCTCCCTCGACTGACGCCCGCGACTCCGTCAGCCGGAAGCCGCACCCCGGGTCGTCCCTCGCCGAATCCCGAACGCCCTCACTTGGCCGGGGCGGCTTTCACCTTCTCTAACTCGATCTCGGCGTCCAGGCGGCTCGCCTGCGCTTTGAGCAGGTCCGTTCCTGAGACGGTACGGGCTTCAACGCCCCGTGCCGTGGTCTTCTCGATCTCCCGGGCGAGTTCGACCTTCTTCTCCAGGACGGCAATGCGTTCCTTGTTCGTCCCGCACAACTCCAGTTCGGCGGCGATGACTTCCCTCTGGGCCTCCAACACGGTCGCAAGCGGAACTTGGCCGCCCTTGTTCGCCGCGACGACCTGGTCGGCGATCTGCCGGAGCAGGGCGAGCCGCTCCTTCTGTAGCTCCTTGATCTTCGTGTCGCCGCCGGGCCGGCCCTTGGGCGGCTGATCCTTCGGGCCGTCGCCCGCTTTCGGGGGCCGGGCGTCCGCCTTCGTCGGCTCCTCGGGAGTGACCCCCGGCTGGCGGGCCAAGGTCGCCACCCCGGTCAGCATCAACCCGCCGACGAGGAGGACGGAGGCCACCAACTTCAGCTTCGGGATCAACATGGTTCGCAATACCTCCTGGGTAAGGGCGGCGGCAGCAGGGGTCAGGCCCGTCATCGTCTGCCCCCCCGCAAGCTGCCACCCGGCCGTGACCGTGGACGCGACCAACCGGGTCGGCACGCCACCCGCAGTTGCTGCTTCACCGATCCCCAGAACGACCGGCCCGGCCGACAGGACGGCCCCGGCACGGGTCAGCCGGTCGGCCAACATCTTCCTCGCCCTCGACAACCGCCCGGACAACGTGCCCTCCGGCCAACCGAGTTCTCGGGCCGCGTCCTTGAACGTCCGCCCCTCCAAGTCGCAGAGGACGATCGGTGCCCGGTACTTGTCGGGCAGGCGGTTCAACTCCCGGTCGAGCAGTAGCCGCAGGTCGTCGTCGCGGGCCGGTTCGACCACACCGACTTCGGGCAGCACGGGCACCTGCCTTTCCCTCACGCCCCGCCGCACGGCCATCGCCTTGGCCTTAACCGCCGTCTGGCGGGCGACCCCGTACAACCAGTTCGCCACGCCGCTCCTCGGCCTGATGGACGTGGCCCGCCGAACGAGGACGATGAATGTCGCCTGGAAGGCGTCCTCGGCGTCTTGGGTGTGGCCGAGGATGCGGCGGCAGACGCCCCAGACCATCGGCCCGTGCCGCCGCGCGAGGGCGTCCCAGGCGATCTCGTCCCGCTGCTCGATGATGCGGCTCAACAAGTCCCCGTCGCAAACGCCCTCCGAATGCAGGGAGGCGTCTGACCGCAAAAAGTAAACCAGGGCGTCATCGAGCGTCTTCGGCAAGAATCGCCTCCCCTCGCACGAGTACAATTTCCGGCTCAGGGGGAGTTTCGTACAAGTTTTTCGCCCAGTTCACTGCCCGATGCGTCTGGAAAACTCCTGCGAATAGAAGTGACCCGCAGGGAGTCGAAAAGTGAAGCCGGGATACCCAGCGGAACTGTTGGGAGACCGCATCACCGGGTCTCCGAGCGTGGTGAAGGCCGCCCCGCCCGCCGAGGGCGGGCGGGGCGCGACGGGCCGCGGTCACTTCTGCTTGAAGTCCCCCGAGTACGGCTTCGTCCCGACCTTGCCGCTGATCGTGCCCTCCCACTTCATGTCCTTCCCGAACACGTCGTGCTTGGCGGTGAACTTGGTGGACGAACCCTTCGGGTCGTCCTTCTCCGGGGCCGGCTCCAGCGTGACCGTCGTCGCGGGGCTGGTCTTCAGCACCAGCTTCAGGTTCTTCGAGTCGATGGCCTTGAGCTTCTTCTTGTGCAGGTCGTCGTGGTTGCCGTAGACGTAGACGGTCACCGTCCCGGCCTTGGCGTCCACCACGATCTCCGGGTGGTACTCCTCCTCGCCCCACTCGACCACGATCCCGCCGTGCGGCCCCTTGTGGTCGTCCGCCCGCGCCGCCTGGGCCGCGAGCCCGCCGATCAGCCCGACCAGGGCCAGCCCGAACATCGTGCGCATCGTCTCGTCCTCCTGTGGAAACCGAGAAACACCGTCGTCCTCACGGCCCGCCCTGGGCCGTGGTTCCGTCACCCGCCGCGACGTGCAGCGGGATTGGTTCGTGCGTCGCGGGCGGCTCGTCGTCCAGCCCGTCCGCGGTCTCGTCGGCCTTGGCGAGCGCCACTGCGGCGTTCCCGCTGAACCGCAGGAACAGCCCGGGGCGGATCAGGAACTCGCAGAACGTCGAGGTGATGAGTCCGCCGAGGATGACCGTCGCCACCGGGTACAGGATCTCCCGCCCCGGCTCCTGGCCGACGACAACGAGTGGGATGAGCGCGATCCCCGCGGTGAGGGCCGTCATGAGGACCGGCGAGAGCCGCTCCAGGCTGCCGCGGAGCACCATCTTCTCGTCGAATTTCTCGCCCTCGTGCCGCATCAGGTGAAGGTAGTGGGTGACGAGCAGGATGCCGTTCCGGGCCGCGATCCCGCCGAGCGAGATGAACCCGACCAGGCTCGCTACCGTGAGGGTCTGCCCGCTGATGACGAGCGCCAGGACGCCTCCGATGAACGCGGTCGGGACGGCGATCAGGATTTGGGCGACGATCCGGGCGGACGGGAAGAGCATGTACAGGACGAAGAACATCCCCACCACCGACAGGGCGGCGAGGACCGCGATCAGCCGAGTGGCCCGCTCCTGGCTCTCGAACTGCCCGCCGTACTCGACGAAGTACCCCTCGGGGAGCGGCACGTCTTGCGCGACGTTCCGCCGGATGTCGGTGACGACGCTCTGGAGGTCGCGGCCCAGCGCGTTGCACCGGATCACGATCCGCCGCCGCACGTTGTCCCGCTTCACCTGGTTGGCCCCGGCGTCCCCGCCGGTCGCCGGGGTGATGTCGGCCAGGTCGCTGAGCCGCACCTGCTCCCGGCCGCCGGGTAGGTCGAGCCGGAGGTCGCCGAGGTTCCCCACGTCGGCCCGGTAGGGTTCCTCCAGCCGGACCAGGAGGTCGAACCGCCGCTGCCCCTCGACCACCTGGGACACCACCTCGCCGTTCAGGGCGACCTGGACGAAGTTCCCGACGTAGGCCCGGTCCACCCCGTAGTACGCCAGGGCCTCGGGCCGGAGCTTGACGTGGACCTCGTCCACCTTCCGCATCGGCTCGACGGCGAGCGAACTCACCCCGGGCACCCCGGCGATGGCCGCCTTGATCTGGTTGGCGAGTTTCTCCAGGGTGTCGAGGTCGTCGCCGTAGAGCTTGATAGCGATCTGGGCGGTGCTCCCGGAGATCATGTGGCTGATGAGGTGGGCGAGCGGTTGCTCGACCTCCACGTCCACCCCGGGCACCTCCTCCTTCACCTCCGTCTGGAGCTTCGCAATCACTTCCTTCCGGGACTTCCCGCTGTCGGGGTTGATGACGACGAAGAACTCGTTCGCGTTCGGCGGCTCGGCGTGCTCGTCCATCTCCGCCCGCCCGCTCCGGCGGAGGAACGCGAGTACCTCCCCGTCCGGGTTGGCGGGCGACTTCTGGAGCGACCGGAGCTTGGCGTCCACCAGGGCCGACGCCTGGTTCGAGGCGTCGAGCGACGCACCCGACGGGAGGGTGACGTTCACCTGGACGGCCCCCTCGTCGAACGGTGGCAGGAAGTCGGCCCCGATCGTCGTCACCCGCCAGGCGCAGTACCCGACCAAGAGCCAGGTGAACACCTGGATCACGACCTGCCGGCGGATGCTGAAGCGGATGAGGTGTGCCCCCGCCCACTTCAGTCCGCGGAGCAGTAACCCGTCGCCGCCGTGGTGGGCGGCGCCCGACCGCGCGAGGAGGTAGTACGACAGGACCGGGGTGACGCAGATGGACACCACGAGCGACGCCAGGATCGACACGATGTAGGCGACGCCGAGCGGGGTGAACAGCCGCCCCTCGATCCCGGACAGGGCGAACAGCGGGAGGAACACCAGGATGACGAGGGCGGTGCCGAAGACGATCGCCGAGCGGATCTCGACGCTCGCCTCGTAGACCACCCGCAGCGCCGGCTTGGGGGCGGGCGAGAGGCTGTTCTCGCCGAGCCGGCGGTAGATGTTCTCCACGTCCACGATCGCGTCATCGACCAGCTCGCCCATCGCCACGGCGATCCCGCCCAAGGTCATCACGTTGATCGACAGCTCGACCCCGGTGACGAGGCCGACGAGCTTGAACACGAGGACGGTGAGGACGAGCGACAGCGGGATGGCCGTGAGCGAGATGAACGTGGTCCGGAAGTTGAGCAGGAAGAGGAAGAGGATGACGAGGACGAGCGCGGCCCCGATGACGAGCGCCTCGCCGACGTTGTAGACGCCCCGGTCGATGAACTCCCGGAGCTGGTACAGGTCGGTCTCGACCACCACGTCGGGCGGGAGCGACGCCTCGGCGTCCCGGAGCGCCTCCTTCACCGCGTCGGTCAGCGCCCGGGTGTCCACGTGCGGCTGCTTGGTGACTGTCAGGGCGACCGCCGGGTAGCCGTTGATGCTGGCGTCGCCCCGCTTGATCTGCGCCCCCTCGGTCACCCGGGCCACGTCCTGGAGCAGCACCGGCCGGCCGAGCGGTTTACCTGCCTCTTGCTTGTCGGGCGGCTTGACGGTGATCAGCCGGAGGTCGGCCACGACTTGCTGGGGGTCCGGGCCGAGCCGGCCGATCACCCGGATCGGCGTCTCCGCCCCGCCGGCGACCGAGTACCCGCCGGTGTGGTTGACGTTGTTCGCCCGGAGCGCGTCCTCGACGTTCTGGAGGGTGGCCCCGTACTCGGCGAGCTTCACCGGGTCCACCAGCACCTGGTACTGCTTCCGCCCCCCGCCCATCGTGATCACCTGGGCGATCCCGGTGATCTTGAGGAGCCGCGGCCGCACCACCCAGTCGGCGAGGGTCCGCAGGCTCAGTTGCCGTTGCAACTCGGACGGGAACACGACCTCCCGGGACTGCCCGCCGACGGTCGCCCGCACGGCCCGCGAGCCGTCGGCCGCCGCCGGCTGCCACGCGACCGCGGCGGCCGGCACGGCCTCCCACGCCGCGGGGTTCCGGCGGTCGGTCGGCTTCCAGACGAACAGGCCCGGGTCCGCGGCATCGGCGGCCGGCACCCGCTCGGCGAAGTAAGGCGTCCCGGTCACGGCCGTAAGCTCCCCGCCCTTGGGGCCGGGCTGCCGCCGCATCCCGGCGATCATGAACTGGCCCATGATCGAGCTGATCGGGGCCATCTGCGGGCGGACCCCCTCGGGCAGGTCGCCGGACACGGTGGTGAGCCGCTCCTGGACGGTCTGCCGGGCGGTCCGGATGTCCACGTTCCAGCCGAACTCGACGTAGACCACCGACAGCCCGAACCCGGACTGGCTCCGCACGTCCTGGACGCCGGTGGCCCCGAGGAGCGCCGACTCCAGCGGGTAGGTGACGAGCGTCTCGACCTCCTCCGGGGCGAGGCCGGGGCACTCGGTCATGACGACCACCCGGGGCCGGTCGAGGTCCGGGAACACGTCGATCGGCATCCGGGTGGCGAGGAAGCCGCCGTACCCGAGCGCGACGAGGCAGAGGACCACGACCAGCGGGCGGTGCCGGAGGGAGAACTTGATGGCGGCGTTCAGCATGGGACCGGTGCTCCGCTGCGGGTTAGTCGTGGGAGTGGCCGGCGTGGGGGTCGCCGCCCCCGCCCCCGGCCGCCTGCGCCTTGAGGGCGCGGTTCAGGGCGGCCGCCTGGTTCCGCACCACGAACTCGGCCTCGGTCACGCTCCCGTCGTTGGCGACGACCACGTCCGACCGGTCGGCGTACAGCACCCGGACCGGCTTGCGGACGAACACGTCCCCGGTCTGGATGAACACGAACGCCTCCCCGCCCTCCCGGGCGACCGCCCCGGCCGGGAGGACGAACGGCAGGAGTTCCGTCTTCCCGTCCGGGGCGAGGGTGACGAGCTTCTCGACCGGGACCAGGAGCCGCACCCGCTGGCCCGGCCGGTAGCGCCAGACGAAGTGCGTCCTCCCGTCCCGCTCGAACGTCCGCGGCTGGTTGTCGAGCGGCAGGTAGAAGGCGAACGTGCGGGTGCCCGGGTCCACCTGGTTCGACAGGTGGTGGATGACGAGCGGCCCCTGGGGCTTCCACGCCCCGGGCGTCTCGTCCGCGAACTCGGCCCGGACCGGGGTCTTGTTCTCGGCCGCGGCGGCGAGGGTGTCGGCCTCGGACTTGAACGCCCGGCCCTCGACGAACAGCCGCTGGTGGTTGGCCAGGAGGCAGAGGGTTTGCCCGGCCGTCACCTGCTCGCCCAGGGTCACCTTGAGTTCCTGCACCTCGTACAGCGGCAGGTCCGGCGGGGCGGCCGGCCCGGGACTGACGAGGGTGGCGGGAACGACAGCGGTCGGTGTGCCGGCCGGCGACCCGCCCGGGGCGGTAACCGTCACTTCGGTGACGACCTCGCCCTTCTCGGCCCGGTTCACCTGCTCGGGGGTCAGGCCGAAGACTTGGAGCTGGCGGCGGTACGCCTGCACCTGGGTGGTGAACCGCTTGACCTGGTTCTCCTCCTCGATCAGGACCGCCCCGGACTGGGTGCCCTTTTTGACCAGCTCGGCCACCCGGTCCCGCTTGGCGGCGGCGAAGTCCAGCTCCCGCGCGGCCTTGGCGAGGTCCGTCTGGGCGCTCTGGAGGAATTCGCTCGCGAGCTGGATGGTGAACAGCGGGTCGCCCGCCTTCACCGTGTCCCCCGGCCGGGCCTTGATGGCGGTGACGACGCCGGCGACCTTCGAGGTGACGCCCCGGTCGCTCTCCCCGGGCCGGTCCACCACGACGCCGGGAATCAGCTTGGTCCGCCAGTACTCCTGGGGGGTGAGGGTGTCCACGTCGAGGCCGAGGTTCTTCTGGGCCTGGGCGGAGAGTTTGACGCGGTCCACCGCCCGCGCCCCGTGCTCGTCGGGCTTCCCGGCCTCGCCGTGCGCGTCGCCCGACTTGGCGGCCTTGTTCGGGAAGACGTACGGCAGCCACTTGTCTTGCGTGCGGAAGGCGGCGTACCCGACCCCGGCGAGAGCGAGCACCGTGAGGACCGGTGAAAGAATCCGTTTGAGCCGCATGGGACAGCCTCGCCGGCGCGGGCGCGCCGATGCAGGAGACGTTGGGGGCGGACGATCAATGCTGAACGGCGAGGGGCCGGCGCGGCGAACCCGCGGGCCGTAGGAGTGAGCCCGTGAGCCGGGTCAATTCCGAAGGGTGAGCAGTGAGATGTAGAGAGGAACGGCGCGGGGGCGGTGGCCGGAGCCTTCGCGGGGGGCGACACGAACCTGCCCGCCGCTCACCGGCTTCACCCAATCGAGGAATCCGAGGTCGCTGTCGTGAGGCGTGTCCGCGGCCGGCGTGGGCGGGACGGCGGACACGACCGGGTGCGGCGTGACCGCCGGGCAGTTCCGGTCGTGGGGTTGATGGCCGGGGTGGTTCGCGGGCGAACTCGCGTGGTCGTGGGTGCCGTCGTCGGGTGCGGTGTTACCGGCAGAACTGGGGTTCGATTTGTCGCGACACCCGCACCCGCTCTTCTCCCGTGGGTTCTCGCCGACGGCCGGGACACCCTTGTCGGCCGGCTTCACCGGGGGGCTGGCTGTGGCCGCGCAAGTGCAAGCCCGGACGGGGGACGGCCCCGACAGCATCAGCACCGCGACTAACAGCCGAACCAGCATTCAACAGACCTCCGGCCGGGGGTATTATGCGAGAGGAGTGCGAAAGGTCAATACGAACGACGCCGCGGTATGGGTGCGAAACCTCTCGAACGGGGTCGGGTTGAATGGTGTAGTGAACTCCGTAGTTCGTCTCGAGTGCCGGTTTTACCCTGGCACTCGCCGGATCACGGGATACGCTATGTGTTGGGAAGTCGAGGAATCGTTCGTCCTCTTCCCGAGTGGTGCGTTTTCGCCGGTTGCTCCTGGTCATGTCACACCGCCTCATCAACCTCGTGTTGGCCGTCTTGATGCTGATGCCCGCCGGCATTTGCACCTGCGACGGCGGCGCTGTGACCTGTCCCGACCACCCGGTAACGACCTCGCTGCACTCGGACTACGGCGACCGAACGGTCGGCGAGTGTGCCCATTCGACCCCCGCGTTCCATTCTGGGGACAGCTCGCTCGCGCACCGGTGCCCCGCGCCACGGCCGCACCAGCCGTCGTGTGGGGTGGTGGCTCCCGAGACCCGGACCAGTACCCTGGTCTCACACCCCTCGGTCCCGCACCACGACCTCGTCGCGGCGACTGCCCTCGCGTGGCTGCCTCCCCACGTCGCCCGCACGCCTCTCCAATCGGCGAACCCGGTCCGCTCCGCTCCGCCTTTCTACTTGACCGATTGCGTTCTGCTCATTTGATCAGTTAGCCCGTCCTCTCGGCTCCCGGCGTCGCCTGAGGCGAGTCGGCGTCGCCGATTAAATCCCGCTTGACGAAATCTGCCCGGACTCCGCACCTCGGCCCTGCCGGCGTAGCGGCGTCACGACAATCCTCCGACCCGGTTGTCCGGCGTCGGCACACGCACTCAGTCGGACCGGGGCTTCACCCCGCACCCGGTTCTGACCCACGAACGCGGGGGAGGAGTACGATCATGCGGAAACTGGCCCTGTCTGCCTTCGGGGTTGTGGCCCTGATCCTTGCGGCAACGACGGCGACGGCCGCCCCGCCGGCGAACAACAACCACCGGCTCGACGCCTCGTTCGCCCAGGCGGACAAGAACAAGGACGGGTTCCTCGACGCCGACGAACTCGCCAAGGCATTCCGGGGGCCGACCGCCAAGGCCATCGACGACAAGGTCGGGGCGAAGGAGACGCACCCAGACCACGCCTTCATGGACGCCTGGGACGCCGACAAGGACGGGAAGGTCAGCAAGGCCGAGTTCGAGAAGTACGAGGCCAAGGTGGTCGCCGACGCCAAGGCGTCGGCCAACCGCAACAAGAACTACACCCGGGCCGGTCGGGCCGGCTACCGGGCACCGCAGCGGCACCGCGGCTATACCGCCAGCCGGGGGTACGGGACGAACCCCTACACGGCCGCGCTCCGCTCCCAACAGCGGGCCTACCAGCAGCAGCGGGCGGCCTACTCCAACCTGGTGCGGTACGGCGTTTACTCGCCCAACGTCCGCGGCGGCTACCGCGGCGTCCAGCGGCACCAGCACAACGGCCGGCGTCGGTAACCACCGTCGCGGATTCACGACCTTCGGGCGGGGCTGCCCATCCCCGCCCGACTTTCCCCCCGGAGACACCATGAACCGAGCCGTGTGTGCGGTGCTTGTTCTCGTCCTCGTCGCAGCCGCCGGCCCCGCCCGCACCAAGCGGGCCGACGACGCCGACGTGAAAGAACTACTGGCAAACCTCAAGAAGCCCGACCCCGACGACCGGAGGAAGGCGGCCGAGGCCATCTGCCAGTTGTGCAAGAGCGGGGACGGTGACTTCAGCGGGGCCATCCCGGCGCTGATCGACGCCTTAAAGGACAAGGACGCCATCGTCCGCGGCGAGATCGCCGAGTCGCTGGGCTTCATCGGGCCGGACGCCAGGGCCTCGGTCCCCGCCGTCCGGGGGCTCCTCAAGGACGCGATCCCCGAGGTGCGGTCGAAGGCCGCGTTCGCCCTCGGCGGGTTCGGGGAGGACGCCAAGGCGGCCGTCCCGGACCTGATCGGGCTGTTCAAGGACAAGGACGAGCGGGTGCGGGCGTCGGCCGCGGCCGGGGTCGGGGAGATCGGTCCGACAGCCAAGTCGGCGATCCCGGGGCTGACCGGGCTATTGAAGGACGTGGACCCGGAGGTGCGGTTGAACGCCGCCTCCTCCCTCGGGTCGTTCGGGGCGGACGCGAAGGCCGCGGACAAGTCCCTGGTCCCGCTCCTCAGGGACCGCGACGAGGGGGTTCGGGGGCAGGCGGCCGAGACGCTCGGGAAGATCGACGCGGACCCGAAACTGGCCGTGCCCGCGCTCGCCGCCGCCCTGGCCGACAAGCACCCCGGTGTGCGGGGGGACGTGGCCCATTCCCTGGCGAAGTTCAAGGACAAGGCCAAGCCCGCCGTGCCGGCCTTGACCAAGATGCTCAAGGACGCCGACCACGGGGTGCGGGTCCACGCCGCCGAGGCGGTCCACGAGATCGACGGCAACGTCAAGCTGGTGCTGCCCGTCCTGATCGAGGGGCTGAAGCACGAAGACCCGTTCGTCCGCGGGGACGCCGCCCACACCATCGGCGAGATCGGCCCGCCGGCGAAGGACGCCGCCCCGACGCTGAAGGCGCTGCTGAAGGACGAGAACGCCGGCATCCGGGTCCACGCCGCCGAGGCCCTGGTTAAGGTGGACAAGGGGGCGGTCAAGGAGGCGATCCCGGTGTTGGTCGAGGGGCTGAAGAGTGACGACAAGACGCTCCGGTCGGAGGCCGCCGAAGCCCTCGGCGAGATCGGGCCGGACGCCAAGGAGGCCGTCACCGCCCTGACGCCGCTGGCGAAGGACAGGAACAAGGATGTCCGCAAGGCCGCCGCCGACGCACTCCGAAAACTTCAAGGGAAATGACCCGGGAAGTCGAGGAGAGATGCGGGACGTTCGGGTTGACACGACCGGACGAGCCGGATAGCTGTCTGCTTCCCAATGGACTACTGCCGTATTTTTCTAGCGGGGAACGGTCGATGCTTCGGGGGTTGGTGGCACTCTACCTGATCGTCGCAACACTGGCGGGGCCACGGCTCTGCCTGTGTCCGGGATCAGCTGCCGCCGCCCCGAACCCCACGTCGATCCCGCAGAACAGCGTTCCCCGGTCGTGTGGTTGTTGCAACACTTCAAACCCGACTGCAACTACCGCTTCACAAGCGCCGGGGCAGCAACGCCCCGACCAACCCTCGGCCCCCTGCCAGTGCCAGTGCGGGAAGCAGGACCCGGCGGCCGCCGTGAGGGCGGGCGGCCGGGCGGTCAAGTCGTCCCTGGATCACGACGGGTTCACCGGCCCCGTTCACACCTGCGGCGTTCGGTACTCGGCTCCGGTCCAACATGCCTTCGGTGTCGGTCACCTCGGTAATTCCCCGTTCTACACGACCGACGACATCCTCTTCGGTTTCCACCGCCTCCGCTGCTAGTCCCACGTCTCCCTTTTCACCCCGCCTTCTGCGGGGTCGAAGCCCCACACCATGTTCCCGGTCCCGACTCCGTCGCACACCACCCCCAGGCGGTCGGCGACCACTCGCCCGTAAACACACGAGGAATCGCTGATGAATACGCTCTTGTCGCGGAGCGGTGGTGCCGGCCCGCTACCCGCCCAAAGCCCGCCGTGCGTCCTGGTCGCGGACGACGAAGACGCCCTCCGAATGATCCTGACGCGGGAACTCCGCAAGCGGGGGTTCGACGTGTACTCGACCGGCTCCGGGGCCGAGGCGGTCGAGATGTACTGCCGCTCGCCCATCCGGATCGACGTTGTCCTGATGGACGTGAACATGCCGGGGGTGAGCGGGCCGGACGCGCTCGACGCGATCCGGGCGGTGGACCCGTTCGTGCGGTGCTGCTTCATGACCGCCGACGACCGGCCGGGGCGGCACGCCGCCCTCCTGGCCCGCGGGGCGGCGGCGGTCTTCGGCAAGCCGTTCGCTTCGGTCAAGGACGTGTGCGAGACGCTGAAACAAATCGCGGGTGAGACGTTCGGCGAGTCGGACTCGATGGTCGAGGGGGGTGCGAAATGGACAAGCTGATCCAGGGGCTGCGGCACTTCCGCCAGAACGTGCTGTGGGAGCGGAAGGAACTGTTCGAGCGGAGCGCCCGGGGGCAGCGGCCCCTCGCCCTCCTCATCACCTGCTCCGACTCGCGGGTGCTGCCCGACACCCTGATGCAGGCCGACCCCGGCGACCTGTTCGTCTCCCGGAACGCCGGCAACATCGTCCCGCCGGCCGGCACCCCGGGCGGGGAGGGGGCGACGGTCGAGTACGCCGTCACCGCCCTGGGGGTGACCGACATCATCGTGGGCGGCCACTACCGCTGCGGGGCGGTCAAGGCGATGCTCGAACCCGCCGAGGCGAGGGACATGCCGAAGGTGGCCGAGTGGCTGGCCCACGCCTGCGACGTGCGGGCCGACGTGGAACGGGATCACCCCGGGGCGGCGGGGGACGAGTTGTGGGACCGGGCGGTCGAGCGGAACGTGCTGGTCCAACTGGACAGCTTGTCGAAGCACCCGGTCGTCGCGGCCGGGCTGGCGGCCGGCACCCTTCGGCTGCACGCCTGGGTGCTGCGGTTCGAGTCGAGCGAGGTGCTCGCCTACGACCCGTGTTCGGCCACATTCTCCCCCCTCTTGGACATGCCGGTCGTCCACCCCGCCTTGCCAGCCCACGGCCCGAATCACGCAACCGAACCGGCCGTGGCTCCCGAGCCGCCGCCCGAACCCGTCCGTCCGGGTTGGGCGTCGGTGTTGCGACATGACTTCCCGGCCTCGCTGGTGGTATTCCTCGTCGCCCTGCCGTTGTGTCTGGCCATCGCCAAGGCCACGGGGATGCCGCCGGAAGCCGGGATCATCACCGGGATCGTCGGCGGGATCCTCGTCGGCCTGATCGGCGGCAGCCCTCTCCAGGTGAGCGGCCCGGCCGCCGGGCTGGTCGTGATCCTGCTCGACGTGGTGCAGAAGTACGGGCCGGAACGGATGGGCGTCGTCGTCCTGCTGGCCGGGCTGATCCAGGTGGCGGCCGGCGTGCTCCGGCTGGGCCAGTGGTTCCGGGCCGTGTCCCCGGCCGTCGTCCTCGGGATGCTCGCCGGCATCGGCGTCGTCCTGTTCGCCCAGCAGTTCCACGTCCTGGTGGACGACCCGCCGGCGAAAAGCCCGGTCGCCAACCTGCTCGCCGTCCCCGCCGCGGTCGGCGGGGTCTTCTACGACCACGGCCACCCCGGCCACACGCCCGCCGCCCTCGTCGGCCTCCTCGCGCTTGCCACCCTTCTTTTCTGGCCGCTCGCCGCCCGGAGGAGGCTGAGGGCGGTGCCGGCCGTGCTCGTGGCCGTCGTGCTGGCGACCGCCGCGACTGCCGCGTTCGGATTGCCGATCCAGCGGGTGACCTTCGAGGGGCTGGCCTCCGCCGTCCGTCCGCCGGATCCGTCCGGGTTCCTCGGCATGGCGTCCGACGGCGCGGTCTGGCTCACGGCCGCGACGGTCGCCCTGGTGGCCAGTGCCGAAACCCTCCTGTGTGCCGCGGCCGTCGATCAGATGCACCGCGGGCCGCGGACCCGGTACGACCGGGAACTGACCGCCCAGGGTGTCGGCAACGCCCTCTGCGGGACGCTCGGGGCGCTGCCCATGACCGGGGTGATCGTGCGGAGTTCGGTCAACGTCCGGGCGGGTGCCCGAACCCGCTGGTCGGCGGTGTTCCACGGGGTGTGGATGCTGGGGTTCGTGCTGCTCGCCCCCGGCCTGCTGCGGCTCATCCCGACCGCTGCCCTGGCCGCTATCCTGGTGTTGACCGGCCTCCGGCTGGTCGAGGCCCACGCCATCCGGGCGTTGTGGCGGGAGAGCCGGGCCGAGGGGGCGATCTGCGCCGTCACGGCGCTCACCGTGGTCGGCGTGGACTTGCTGGCCGGCGTGATGCTCGGCATCGGGCTAACGGTGGTGAAGCTGATCCACACCTTCTCCCGGCTCCGCATCCGCCGCCGCGGCGACCCGGCGAGCGGCCGGCTGACGCTCGTACTGGAAGGGTCGGCCACGTTCATCCGCCTCCCGAAACTGGCGACGGCGTTGGAGAAGGTGCCGCCGGGCGTCACCCTGCACGTCGATCTGATGGGGTTGAGTTACATCGACCACGCCTGCCTGACCCTGCTCATGAACTGGGAGAAGCAGCACGAAGCGACCGGCGGAAAGCTAGTGCTGGACTGGGAGACGCTCCGGGCACGGTTCCACACCGCCCGGCCTCGGCCGCGCCTCGAAGTCGCCCCACGAACCTCCGGGGAGGCAAAGGGCGAATGAACGACATCGGCCGCCGTGTGGAAGATCGGGCTGGTGTCGTGCCGCGTACCGCCCTCGTCTATTCCTTGTTTTTCCTGTCGGGCGTGACCGCGCTGGTCTACGAGGCGTCGTGGTCCCGGCTGATCGGGCTGGCAGTCGGTCACACGGCTCAGGCAGCGGCGCTCGTGCTGGCGGCGTACTTCACCGGGATGGCGGTCGGCCAGTTCTTCAGCGGTCGGCTCGCCCCGCGTGTCCCACCCTTGCTCGGCTACGGCGTGGCGGAACTGGTCGCGGCGGCGTGGGCGTGCCTCGTCCCCGCCCTGCTGGGCTGGGTCGGCACTCCCGCGGGGCAAGGTGATCTGGAGTTGTTCCGTGATTCGTCCGGCGGCCGAGCGGCGTGGTGTTTCCTGATCCTGCTCCCCGTCACGATCCCGCTGGGGGCGACGTTGCCGCTGGTGGTGGAAGCCCTCAATGCCCAGGGCGGCTCGCGGCGGTGCGGCCCCATCGCTTACGCCCTAAACACGGCCGGCGGGCTGGTCGGGATCGTCGCAGCCTCGGCGTATCTCCTGGTCGTCGTTGGGGTTCGTGCCAGCGGGTTCCTGGCCGCCGCCCTCTCGGCAGCGTGCGGAGTGGCCGCTTGCGTGGCGGCATTCGTCCCGCGTGGGTCGAACCCGCCCGGGGATGCAGCGGCTGTCCAGGCGGGGCGAGCCGGCCGGTCGTCGGGGTGGACGGCCCTGGCGGCGGTCTCCGGGTTCGGCATCCTGGGCCTGGAGGTGCTGTACACCAGGATGTTCTCGCTCGTCCTCCACAACAGCGTGTACACGTTCGGGGCCGTCGTCGCTGCCTTCCTCCTGGCCCTGAGCGCCGGGGCTGCCGGCGCGGTCGGGCTGGGGCGACGGTGGCCACCTGCGCGGGTCGCTGCGGTGTCCTTCGCGGCGGGCGGGTTGGCCCTGGCGTCGTCCGTCGCCGCCTTCCCCTGGGCGACGGGGTTGGCCTACTTCTCGGCCGGGGAGACATTGGCCGGCTACCTCGCCGGGGCGTTCGGTCTGGTGGCGGTCTTCGTGCTGCCCCCGGTCGTGCTGCTGGGCATGACCCTCCCCGCCGCAATCCAGGCGGCGGCCGGCGGCCGGGCGGTCGGGCGCGTGATGGCGGTTAACACCCTGGCGGGGGCTGCGGGGGCGATCGTGGCCGGGTTTCTCTTGCCCCCACTTGTCGGTCTGTGGTCGGCATTCGCGGGGTTTGTCGCCCTGTTCGGTGTCGTCGGGGCGGCCCTGCTCGCCTGGGGCGGGGGCCGGAGGCTTGCCGCCGCCCAGGTTCTGACGACGGCCGGGCTGGCGGTCCTGATCGTGTCGGGACGGCTTGTGGACGGGAACGCCGGCGGCGGCGAGGTGGTTCGGCGGTGGGAGAGCGTTTACGGGTGGGTCGATGTTGTCCGCACCGGCCGGGGCGATTCGCTCGCGGTACGGCAGAACCTCCACTACCGGCACGGCTCGACGGCGTATGCGGTTCGTGAGTACCGGCAGGGCCGGCTGCCGCTGCTCCTCCACCCCCGGCCCGTCGAGGTCGCCTTCCTCGGGCTGGGGACGGGGCTGACGGCCGCCCCGGCGGTCGCGGACGGTGACGTGGGGAGGGTGGTCGTCGTCGAGTTGATCCCCGAAGTGGTGGAGGCGGCCCGGCTGCTGGCGGCGGCCAACCTCGGCGTGGTCGGTCACCCCAAGGTCGAAGTCCACACCGACGACGCCCGGCACCACCTGCTGCGCACCGACCGGCGGTTCGACGTGATCGTCTCCGACCTGTTCGTACCCTGGGAGAGCCGGACGGGCTACCTCTACACCGTCGAGTTCTACGAGACGGTCCGGCACCGGCTGAAGCCCGGCGGGCTGTTCTGCCAGTGGCTCGCCCTGTACCAACTGGGCCCCGGCGAGTGGGAGTTGATCGCGGACAGTTTCTCGTCCGTCTTTCCGCACACCACGGTCTGGTGGGGCCATTTCGACGCCAAGTACCCCATCGTCGCACTCGTCGGCGGCGAGCGACCGCTGGCTGTCGATCCCGTTCGACTGGAAGACCGCATGGACGTTCTGAACGCCACACCCGGCGGTGCCGACCCCGACCTGCGGACCCGCTCGGACCTGCCGGCCTTCTACCTCGGCCGGTGGGCGCGCGACCCGTCCCGCCGGCTGAACACGGACGAGCACCCCTGGCTAGAGTTTACAGCCCCGGTCAGTCACCGGGGCAGGCAGACGCTGACAGGGCCGACCCTACGGCGGTACTTCGACCAGGTTCTTTGCCGCCTCCCGTCAGGCGGCGTTCGGTTCGACGGCGAGGCCAACGGATTGTTCCAGGACGGCGAACGGCGGCACGCAATCCAGAGGTTGAGTCTGTTCGGGGAGGTGAAACCGTGAAACGCCAAGTCATCGCGGGCGAGGGGTCGGTTCCGACCACACGCCCGGTTGGCCACCCGCGGGGCGGGTCAACCGGCCAGTTCGCGGCACGCCTCGGCACACAGGCACCACGCCTTAGCACACCGTCGGCAGTGGTCGTGGTCGTGCTTCCCGCACTCGTAGCTGCAGGTATCGCAGACCGAGGCACACAGCTGGCACATCTCCGTGTCGAATTCGGACCGCCGGCCCATGAAAGCCGCGGCCGTCCAGCAGATGGCGGCACAGTCCTGGTCCAGCCGGACGCAGGCGTCGATGCGGGACTGGAACTGTTGGTGGGTCATTACGGCCTCCTCGCTATCGAAGGAGGGGCGAGTCACGTCCCCGGGCCGACAGGCGGGTTCGTTCAGGCGTGGGCCTCCGTCGCGTGCTTCTTGCACTCGGCGGCGCACCGGCGGCAGTGGCCGTGCTTGCTGGCGTGCTTCTCGCACTCGGTCGCGCACGCCTCGCACAGGTGGGCGCAGAGGGCACAGAAGTCGCCGTGGTGGGCCGACTCCCGGGCCATCGCGTTCAGGGCGGCCGCGCAGGCGTCGGCGCAGCCGAGGTCCAGAAGGGTGCAGTCGGCCATGCCCTCGTTGATGCACTCGACGGCACGGTGCTGGTATTGGTGCAGGCACTCCTCACACGCCTCGATACACGCCGTCAGTTCGGCCTTTACCGCGTTCTCGGACATGGCAGTGACTCCGGAAGCCAGGAGTTGCCCGGTCGTGGGCGGGTCACATTCCGCGACCCGCCTCGTCCGTCCCGTTTCATCGACGCTGGAGTTTGAGACAGACAATTCCGCGCCCCTCCCGCCGGTCGGCGCTGGAATGACGGCGCAAGTGAGGGCCGGATGGGCGTTCGCTTGGGCGAGGGGGCCTCGTGAGTCGTCCCCGAGAACCTCGCCCACCTGGAGTTCACCATGCGATACATCGTTCTGGGGGCTGTGGCGGCTGCCGCCCTGGCCGTTACCGCCGGCCCGGCCTTGGCCCAGCACGGGGGCCACGGCGGGCACGGCTACCCCGCCTACTCGCCGACCTATTCCGGCCACGGATTCACCGGCCATTACGCCCCGGGCCACCACCCGTCGGGTGGCCATATCGTTCATCCCGGCGGCGGCTTCTACGGCGGCGGTTTCGGCGTCGGTGTGGTCCCCGGCCCGTCCTACTACCCCGCCTACCCGGGGATCGGCTACGGCCACGGCCGTGGTCAGTACTCCCACCACGGGCGGCACCACTGATCGACGTTCGCATCTTCGACGCACAGGGCCGGGGTTCGCCCCGGCCCGTTCGTTTTTCCCCTCGTCACGGACGCGACCCGACCGAGTCGGGGAACAAGTCGCTCGGCTCCCGGAGGGGCACCACGAACATGCCGAGTAGTACACCCCGCCGCCCGGTCCGCCTTCGCGGCATCGGGTTCTGCACGTCCGTCGCGGTCAACACTGTCGCCCTGGTGGCCGTCGCCGGGTTCATCGCCCTCGACGCCGCCCGGGAGACGCGGGAACACGTCCGCGAACGGACGGCGGCCCTGGACGAGGAGGCGATGACGATCCACCGGGCGGTGGCCCGGCCCGCGGCCGCTTCGGACGAGGTGCAGCAGTTCATCGACGGCGTATGCCTGCGGATGAGCGACACCACCTCCCCCGGCCACCACATCGTCGTGGACGCGGGCGGGCGGGTGTTCCAGTCCCGGCCGCACCGCCGGGAGTCGGACGAGATCGTGGGCGCGATCCGGGCGGCGGCCTCGGACCCGGAGCGAGAGGCGACGTTCGGTGATGTCGGGATCGTGACCGGCGTCCACGCGGAGGACGGCGTGACCGTCTACGTGGCCGAGCAACTGGACGACATCCGCCGCGAGGTGCGGGGGCGGGTGGTTTCCAGGTCGGTCGGCGTGCTGACATTCGGAATCCTACTCGCCGTGGCCGTCCACTTGCTGGTCCACCGGCTGGTGTCCCGGCCGCTCCGTCGGTTAGTGCGGACCATTGAGGCCATCCGGGAGGGGAAGTTGGGGGTGCAGACGGGGCCGTTCAAGACCGACGAACTCGACCGGCTGGCCGGGGCGGTGAACGAGATGAGCCGGGCGTTGGCCGACGACGCTGACCGCCGTCGGCTGGCCCTCGAACAGGCCCGCCGGGTGCAAGAGAACTTGTTGCCGCGGTCGGGTGATGTCGCCCCGGGTGTCCGTCTGGCGGCGACCCACCGACCGGCCGAGGCAGTCGCCGGGGACTACTACGACGTGCTGTGGTTGCCGGACGGCACGGTGGCGTGCTGCGTGGCCGATGTCGTCGGGCACGGGGTGCCGGCCGCGATGGTGGCGGCCATCCTGAAGGTGCTCATCCTGGACGCCGTCGAAGTGAACGCCGACCCGAGTGCCGTGGTCCGGCGGGTGAACGCAAGGTACGCGGCCGTCGCCCCGCCCGGGTCCTTCGCCTCTCTCTTGGTGGCCCGGTGGTGCCCGGAGCGGCAGACGCTGTGGCACGCCAGTGCCGGCCACGAACCCGGGGTGTTGTTGACCGACGCCCACGCCCCGCTCCTGTTGGAGGCGACTGGGACGCTGCTCGGGGTGTTGCCGGACGGCACCTGGGACACGGCGTCGGCAGCCGCCCCGCGGGGGTCCGTACTGGTCGGTCTGTCGGACGGGGTGCCGGAGGCGATGGACGCCGGCGGCAACCTGTTCGGCCGGGACCGGGTGGGCGAGGCCATCCGCGGTGTCGGTCGTGCGTCCCCCGAACGGGTCGTGAGGGCCGTCGATCAGGCCGTGCTGCGGCACCTGGGCGGTCGCCCGCCCGCCGACGACTACACGCTGATGGCCGTCCGGCTCGGGTGCGATCCGTCGGAACACGAAAGTCAGGAGTAACACATGGAACAACTCTCCGTCACGGCCAAGAACCGCCGGCCTCTCTGGACCGTCTTCGGGCTGACCTTGACCTACTACGTCGTCGAGGTGATCGGCGGTTTGCTTACGAGCGATTCGCACTGATGCCGCGGGAGGCACATATCTGGACCCGTCCCTCGCTGCCGCACCTGAAGCGGTCGCAAGGAGCCTTGGCCAATGTAGGAAGCGAGGTATCGGAGACGATAGTTCCTTTGCAGGGAATGTATTCGGCGTCGAAGCACGCCGTAAAAGGATTCACGGATGCGTTGAGGGTAGAATCGAGAAGGTCCAAGACGCTCCCGTGTGCATCACCCTCATTCAGCCCACCGCCGTCGATACCCTGTTCCCGCAGCACGCGCGTAACTACCAGTCCGAGGAAGCAAAGCTGCCGAGTCCGATGACTCAGCCCCGCCAGGTCGCGGACGCGATCCTCAATGCGGCGGCAAATCCTACACGCTCGAAGAAGGTCGGGATGATGGTGACCGTCAACACGGTGCTCGCGAAGCTCACACCGCGAATTGCGGAGTCATTGAGCGCAAAGCAGGTGGAAGGGCAGCACGGCGATATGCCCGCAATCGATCCGCAAGGCACATTGTTTCAGCCGAGCGAGAAAGTGCTAGGTGCGGGAAGTACGCGCGAGGTAGGAGCGAAGTAAAAAATGGTCTGTGAAACGACGCATCATCAATGCGGCGACTCTGACCACTGTTGCACTGGTAACTAACTTGAGGCGGGCACCTTAGTGCTGGCCTTTCCCTGCAAGCTGCGTCATGGCGATGGTTCGATGAATCAAAGACACTCGACGGCGTTTCAGTACCTTTAAGGTCAGGAGAAACTCATATGAAGAAGGTAATCGCATTGGGCCTGGCTCTTGCAGTTCTATCGGCCACGGCATACGCAGACTCTACCAGCGTCTCAGGAGCTGGCTCGACTCTCGGCAGCACGAAATCCGAGGAGCGCCGGGGAGCAGTAGGGGGTGCAATCAATGTGCCCCGGGGAAATCGTAACAGCGGAAGCGGCATGGGCGTCACGAGCGAACGGGATCGTACGGACGCCGGGGATAGGTCGATCAACTCGGCAGACGCGCGTGGGCGGCTGGGCAGTGTTGACGGCAGTCCCGCGGGCGGTACGTCGGTTGGAGCGGCTAGAACCGCCACTCCGTCGGGACACTCCCCCTCTACGGGAGGCCACGCCACCGGAGCTTCGACGCAAGGTCGCACGGGCGGAGACGCCGAATAACCACATAAGTGCCGCTCGGGCACCGACCGAGCGGCATCGCCCCTGTGGAGACGATAGTTCGCCTTTAGAATCTCGACGATCCGTCCCTCTCCAACACGGCGATTTTTCATCCGGTCGGTTCTCCTTTCAAGTTGGCCCGGTTCTCGGGGGATCCTCACGTTTCATGGCCACAGAACGTTCCTTGTTATCCGTAGTCGAACTATACAGTGGAAGGCGCAATATGTTCTAGCTTTACCGAAATCCCCAGCCCTTTGTGTTACCAGACCTGCGGGAACATCCGACTGGCTATTCTGTCGCCTGGTATTTATCTTATTCTGACGGATGATTATTTTCGCGTCCTCTCGCAGTACGACGTGAATATCCGGAGCCGGTTTCATAACCGTGCGACGGCGATGAAGGCATAAGCCAGGGCCACGAACCCGTCCTATAGGTGGCATTTCACCTCGTACAGGGTGACCTCCCGGCGGAACGACTTCACCCACGCGAACGTCCGCTCCACCACCCACCGCCGCTTCACCCGCCGCAGCCGCCGCCCGTCGTTGGTCGGCGGCTTCTTGCGATTCTTCCGATACCTGGCCAGGAGCCGGAACCCGTCCAGGTTGAGTTGCTCCCGGAGCGGGTCCGAGTCGTACGCCCGGTCGCCCAGCACCGGCACCCCCACGGGACGCCCACGGTCGGCGGGATGTCGGGCGAGGGCGGCCAGCCCGAGATTCACCTCGTGGACGTTCGCCCCGTCCGTCGCCGCTCCGAGCGGGATGCCGGTCCGGTCGGCGAGGAGTTTGAGGGTGGTCCCACACCCCCGCCGGCACGGGCCGACCCCGACACCCCCTTTTTCGCTTCGATGTACGTCCCGTCCATCGCCAGCTCGGACGTGTTGGACTTCCCGGCCCGGTCCAACTCGGCCAGGACCGCCTTCCACACCCGGTCCCACACCCCGGCCTCGGTCCAGTCCCGGTGCCGCCGCCAGCACGTCACCCCGGACGGGTAGCACCCCGGAATCTGCCGCCACCGCAGGCCGTTGCCGAGCAGGTAGACGATGCCCTCGAAGCACGCCCGGTCGTCGGCGAACGGCCGACCGCCCTTGGGGTGGGGCGGGGGCGGCGGCAGGAGCGGGCGGACCCGCTCCCACAGGCGGTCGTTCAGGTCACGTTCGGTAGCGGCGTCGGGCATGGCAGACCTCCTGTCAGCCCGACATCCTCTCCACGGGCCGAGGTTACGTCAACCAGCCGTTATAAAACGGGCTCCGATTCCTCACGACAGCCGGCTCTCCCGATGGTGCTCGTCTATATCCCTCGTTCGACGCCTACCTGAGGACAGCCCCGCCCTGCTGGCCGACGCCGCCCACATGCTGACCGACGTGGGCGGGGGCTGGCCCTGTTCGCCGCGTGGATATCCGCCAAGCCCGCCACCCCGCAGAAAACCTACGGTACTACCGGGTCGAAATCCTCGCCGCCCTGGCCAACGCGGTCGTCCTACTATTTCTGATGGCGTTCTTCATCCTGTTCGAGGCGTACCGCCGGTTCCGCGAGCCGCGCGAGATCGACAGCTTGCAGATGCTCGCCGTCGCCGCCGTGGGACTGGCCGTCAATTTGATCGGCATCGCGGTGCTTACGTTTGGGAGCGGCCTCGGCCACCCGGGACTAACACGGACACACCAAACCAGCGGCGGATCATCCGTGGGCTTCGGCTACGAGGCGAGGTGGCTCAGATCTGGAGGGAGCAGTGGGGGATGAAGAGAGGCGGGGAGGTTGCCTGGCGTTTACGCACTCCCTGCCGGGGCCGCCATTTTGATGGGATTTCCTCGGGCGCGGCCGGACTACCGGGCGCATGCTTACCCGGCCCGTGCGGCGACAGTCCGACCGCGGGCCGGAAGCATGGACGACTTGTTGCGGCTCCCTAGCAGCCCAGGGTTGCGTCGCGGCGGACGCCGTCCGGGCGGCGCGAACTGGCAGATGCCAGGCCCGGGGCATGAGCAGCGGCACCGCGACCAGGAGCGTCACCACCGTGCGGGATAGTGGGTTCCCGCGTGAGCCGGACCCGCTTTGGATGCGAATCATACCGACTGCGGCGCCGGCGGGCGATGCGACCCGTTCGCCGCCGATGTCAGCGGGGCTTCGGTTCGTTCCCGGGAAGCCGCCCCGGTGCCGGGAGCACGGCCGGCCCCGCCGCCGGCCCGGGCGGCTGCGGGGGCGGGCCCGGCCACCACTCCTCGAGGAGCAAGGCGGACAGCTCGGCCGCCGAGCG
>PNKH01000095.1 GCA_013822345.1 Isosphaera sp. | reverse complement strand
GAGGTCTCCCCCTGGACCGCGGCCGTCCCGGCCGCTGCTTCCCCGGTCGGGGTGCGACGCGGTCGTCCCGGGAGCGACCCGAGTTGGATCGGTGGAGCGGCCGGGACGGCCGCGGTCCAGGGGAAGACCTCACCCCACCCACCGGGCCAGCAGGTTCTCGGTGACCTTCTGCACCCGCCTGTCCGGGCCGTGCGGCCGGCCGTTGTGCACGAACGGCAGCCAGTGGCCCGGCGGCGAACTCAGCCCCTGCGCCCAGAAGATGGTCGAGGCGTTGAACACGGTGTTCCCCTTCGGCCCGGGGTAGATCGTCGCCTCGTAGCGGCTCTCGTCCCCGCCGCCGTTCACCGTCTTCCCGGCGGCCACCACTTCCAGCCCCGGGATGTCGGCCGGGTCGCCGTGGAACTCCCACCCGACCAGGCCGGGGATCCGGTCGCCCTTCTTCATGCCGGTGCCGGCGAACACCCAGTGGTCCGGCTTCGTGCACACCCAGTCCCCGGACCCGTTGAACGGGATCACCGTCCGCGCCCCGATCAGGGTCGCCTCGTTCGGGGCGACCTCCGGCAGGTCGGCCATCCACTTCTCTTCTTCGGGCCGCACCCCGCCGTACCGCCCGACCCGCTCGATGACGCGGTTCGGCACCTTCCCGGCCGACGGGAAGAACGGCGTCACGAAGCAGCACGAGTTGCCGGAGAAGAACCCGAAGTTCACCCCGCGCTTCACCGCCTCGGCGCAGTGGTCGAACTGCTTCCGGCTCCAGTACTCGTCGTGCCCGACCGACAGGAACGCCTTGCACCGGGTGACGGTGTCGAGCGAGTTGTGGATGTCCTCGTTGGCGCAGTAGGTCACGTCGTACCCGTGCTGCTCGAGCCAGAACGCGAACGGGAACTCGAACAGGAGGAACTCGCCGGAGCCGAGTGACAGCGGGTTGTCAGTCACCTGCGGGTACCGGGCGTACGGGCGGTCGAAGCTGACCCGCACCCCGGACACGAGCGGCTTCCTGTCCGGCCGGTCGTTGTCGTACAGGGAGTGGGCGTCGGGCCACTTGTTGTACGCCTGCCAGGTGTTCGTCGAGCACTGGAACAGGACGTCCGCCCGGCGGTCGTCGCGGACGACGAACGTGCAGTAGCTCTGGTAGCGGTGCTTCGCGGCCGACAGCTTCGCCAGGTACACCCCGCTCACCCAGTCTTTCGGGACTTCGAGCATCGCGGCCGGCTCCCAGGCGCACTCGCGGAGCCGCTTGTCGCCGACCGGCGGGACCGGCTGCGGCTTGCCGTCGAACGGCCCGAGCGTCTTGACGAGCCGCCCGCCGGCGCCGCCGTAGTACCCGAGGCGGTACACGTCGATGGTGAACGCGGACGCCGGGTCGGCGCTGACGCAGAACCCGACCGACTCGCCGGCGGCGACGGAGGTGCGGGTGCAGTAGCCTTCGATGAGCGACTGCCGGTACTTCGCCTTGGCGTCGAACTTGACGTAGGTGAGCTGCCAGTCGGTGGTGCCGTCGCGGTCGTTCTCGGCGGCGACCGGGTTCTTCGGGCGGGCGGCCTGGCCGCCGGCCGCGGCGAGGGCGACGGTGGCGAGGGCCTGGCGGCGGGTGGGGTCGGTCACGGCGGCTCCTCGGCGGGTGGCGGTCTACGATCGCGCGCCGGCGGCCTCGTTACAAGCGCGAAGGCGGGCGGCGGGTATACTGGCGGTCGCCCTCCCGGAGGCCCCCCCCGTGACCGCACTCCTCGCCCTCGCGCTGGCCGCCCCGCCGACGGACAACTTCGGCGACCCGCTCCCCGCCGGCGCCACCGCCCGGGTCGGCACGACCCGGATGTTCCGGCCCGGCGGGTGGCACGGGGCCGTCCTGACGCCGGACGGCAAGTCCCTCCTCGCCCCGACCCGGGACGGCCCGATCGAGCGGTGGGACGTGGCCACCGGCCGGGTCGTCGGGACGGTCGGGGAGAGGCGGGAGGTGCCGGCCGACCACGAGTACCTGTCGCTGTCCGCCGACGGCACCCGCCTCCTGAGTCTGACCGGCGTAGGGGCGACCGTCCGGGACGCGGCCACCGGCCGGGTGCTGACCGAGGTCGTCATCAAGGTCGACTGGACGGTGCCGACCGCGGGTGCGACCGCCGCCCTGTCCGCGGACGGGACGACCCTCGCGTTCGTCGCCGCCCCGCCGGAGGCAGGGGTCGGAAGGAGGCGGGGGAGGGAAGAAGGGGAGCAGGGGCGGGCCGGTGGGGGAGAGGTGGTGAAGGAGGTGCCGAGGCGGACGGCGGTCGTGTGGGACGTGGGCGGGGCGAAGCGGCGGCTCGACGTGGAGGTCGACGACAAGCACCCGGGCGTCGCCTTGTCGGCGGACGGGAAGGTGCTCGCCACCTGGGGGGCGGTGGACACCCCGGTGCAGTTCTGGGACGCGACCACCGGCAAGAAGCTCGGGGCGGTCACCCTGGAGGGGGTCCACCCGATGGTGGCGTTCGCCCCGGACGGTCGGGCGGTCCTGGTCGACAAGGGCGGGGCGGTCCGGCTGTTCGACCCGCGGACCGGCCGGGGGGTCGGGAAGCTCAGGGTCCTCGCCGACCCGAGCGGGGCGATGGCGTTCTCCCCGGACGGGAAGCGGCTCGCGGTCGGCCACTTCCACGGCACGGTCCGGGTGTGGGACGTGGCCGGGGACAAGGAGGTGAGCACGTCGGACGGACCGGTGAGCACCCGCGGGGTGGCGGTCGCGTTCGCCGGGGGTGACCGGCTCGTGGCGTGGGGGGCCGACTGGCAGAAGGCGGTGGTGTGGGAGGTGCCGTCCGGGAAGCGGCTGTCGCCCGCCGGGTCCGGGGTGGCCCCCGGGTCGCCGGCGTTCACCCCGGACGGGAAGGAGCTCTTGACCGTCCCGGCGGGCTGGGTCAACGGGCCGGGGTGGGTGGTCAGGCGGTGGGATCCGGCGACCGGCCGGCCGGTCGGGGAGTGGAAGTTCGGGGACGGCCGGGCCGGACCGTCCGTGCTGAACCTGCTCCCCGGCGGGACCAGGGTTGGCGCGAACGGCGGGGAGTGGGCCGTGTACGACCCGCGGACCGGCAAGCCGCTGCACGCCCTCGGCCGCGGGCGGACCGGGGAGGGGAGCCCGTGCGCCGCCGGGGAACTGTTCCTGTCCCCGGTAGGGGTTGCCCCGGGCCAGGTCCCGGAGGGGCCGACGAAGACGGAGGTCAAGGAGTTGGCGACCGGCAAGGTGCTCGCCACGATCGAACTACCCGTCCCGTTCCCGGGCCCGTACCGGGCCGCCCGAACGCCGGACCGCACCCGGCTGGTCACGACGGCCCGCCTCGGGGAGTCGGCCAAGCCGGAGACGGGCGTCGCGGTGGCGCTGTGGGACCTGGCCACCGGCAAGAAGCTCGGGGAGGTGACCCTGCCGCCCGGCGGGGCACGCAGCCTGGCCGCCGGACCGGACGGGAAGACTGTCCTGACCGGCAGCAGTGAGGGGCTGCGGGTCCTCGACCTGGCGGCCGGGAAGGTGGTGCGGGAGGTCGACACCGGGGGCCTGTCCCCGGTGACCGACCCGGTGTACCGCCCGGACGGGAAGGTGTTCGCGGTCGGGCTCCAGGACTACCACGGGGAGGGGGTGGTCGACCGGGCCGTGGTCGCGGTCTACGACACCGCGACGGGCAAGCAGTTGAAGACGCTCCGCGGGCACGCCGGGGCGGTCACCGCGGTGGCGTTCTCCCCGGACGGGAAGACCCTGGCGTCCGGGTCGTGGGACACCACCGTCCTGGTCTGGGACGTGTCGGGGGTCGGGAAGTAGACGGTGGCGGGGCGGCATGGTAGCCTGACGGCCGGTACGGTCGGTCGCCCCGGGTTGCGAGGATTCGATGAAGACCACATTCGTCCGCCTGGTCGCGTCGTGGGTGGTGCTGCCGGGGGTCGCCGCGGGGGCCGACCCGACGGACGCGTACGGGGACCCGCTCCCGCCGGGGGCGAGGGCCCGGCTCGGGACGGTGCGCGGCGGGCCGGTGGCCACGAGCTTCCACGTCCTGGCCCCGGACTACAAACGGATGCTCATCACCCCGACCCCCGGGGTCGCGAACCGCCTCCACACCCTGGGGACCCGCGAGACGGTCGATGTCCCCGGCACAGCCCCGGCCGACGGCGGGTCCGGCCGGGGCGTGCTCGCCGTCTCGGGCGACGGCCGGCGGGCGGTGACCGTCCGGGGCGGGGCGTTCGTCGTCTGGGAGACGGCGACCGGGAAAACGGTACAGACCGTCCGGCCGCCCGGGGACGGGGACGGGAACCCGTACCTCGGGGCGGCCGCCCTGTCCGGCGATGGGAACGTGCTGGCGTTCGGCGCCCGCACCGCCGCGGGGCAGGGCTCGAAGTTCGAGGTGGTCGTCTGGGACGTGGGGAAGAACGAGGAGCGGGCCCGGGTCGCCGCCCTCGGGAACCTGTTGGTCGTCCCGGTCCTGTCGCCCGACGGCCGGGCGCTGGCCACCTACGGGACGCACGGACCCTTTCCGAACGGGCACCGCCCGGGCACCGTCCAACTCTGGGAGGCGGCGGGCGGGAAGTTGGTCGCCACGCTCTCCGACGTGTTCCCCGGGACGGCGGCCGGCGGGGCGGTCGTCTTCTCCCCGGACGGGGCCACGCTGGCCACCTCAGCGGCCCGCGGGACGATCCGACTCTGGGAAGCGGCCACCGGGAAGGCGAAAGACCCACTCCTCGGCCGACCGGACCAGGGGGAGCAGGTCGCCTTTTCCCCGGACGGGAAGAAGTTGGCCTCGCTCGGGCGGGACGGGTCGGTCGAGCAGTACCCGGTGACGGGCGGCAAGCCGTTGACCTCCACCCCGTTCCCGGACGGGTTCCGCCCCCGGCCGGGGACCCTGCGGCCCGCCGGGCTGGCGTACGCGGACGACCACCGGGTTGTCGCCTGGGGGGCGGTGGGGGACCGCGCCGTGGTCTGGGAGGCCCCGGCCGGGAAATTCCTCACCCCGGTCGCCGGGCACCTCGCCCCGGTGTGGGGGGTGCGGTTCGCGGCCGACGGCAGGGAGGTCGTCACCCTCGGCGGGGACGGCCGCGTCCTGCGGTGGGACGCCGCGACCGGCAAACCGGCGGGGGAGATCCCGGTCACCGGCTCGGACCAGGACCGCCTCACCCACCTGGCCCCGGGCGGGGACCGGGGCCTGCGGAACAGCACCGTTTACGGCGTGAAGGAGGGCGCGGACCTGTTCGCCCTGCCCCTCGCCTACCCGACCCCGTCCGCCGACTTCGCCCGGGTCGCGGGGTTCCGCACGTCCACGGACGGGAAGACCCCGACGGTGTGCGAGGTGTGGGACCTGAACACCCGGCGGAAGGTCGTCGGGGTGGAACTCCCGGCGGACGCGGCGACCACCGGCGCACTGACCGCGGCCTTCAGCCCGGACGGCACCCGGCTGGTGACGGCGGTCCGCACTCGCGACCGGGCCACCGGCGGGAACCCGCTGCTGGTGGCCGGGTGGGAGGTGAAGACCGGGAAGCAGTTCGCCGAGTTCGCGGAGCCGCGGGGGTACGGCCGGGCCCAACTCGCGGTGGCGGGGAATACGTCCTGCGTCCTCGCGACCGACGACACACTGTGGGCGGCGGACTACGAGGGCGGGCGCCAGGGGTTCGTGATCGACGAGTCGCCGGTCCCGGGGGCTATGTTCGTCGCCCCGACGTTCAGCCCGGACGGGACCCGGCTGGCCGCCGGGGTGCCGGCCAAAGACGGGCGGGGGTACGCCGTCCGGGTGTACGACTGGCCGCGGGGAAAGGCCCTGCACACGTTCGCCGGCCACCCCGGCGCGGTGACCGCGTTGGCCTTCTCCCCGGACGGGAAGACGCTGGCGTCCGGGTCCGAGGACGGCACCGTCCTGCTCTGGGACCTGGCCGCGGTCGGGAAGTGAACGGCCGCACCCCGGACGGGGTCCCGTCCGGGGTGCGGTGACAGCGGGTTGTCACTCGATCACTTCTCGTCGGCCGGGGCCGGCGGCTGGGCCGGCACCGGGCGGTAGGTGTCGTCGTCCGACCCGTACCGGAACCACAGCTTGGTCGTCGGGCACCAGTACAGGTTGCAGTCGTACTGGTCGCTGAACGCCCGCTTCGACCAGAACGGACTCGCCTTCCCCTTGTAGCTCGGCGCGGCGTCGCCGGGCGGGGCCGGGGCCGCCATCGGGGCCGGCAGCGCCGCCGGGTCGGCCGGCGGGATCACCGCCGGGGCCGCCGGCTTCCTGCACGCCGGCTTCCGCCCGAGCAACTCGTCCAGGTCGATCAACAGGTCGTCGTCGTCCAGGATCAGCCGGTTGCCGATCCCGTTCCGGGCGTTCTGCACCACCGTCACGCCGCCGGCCCCGCCGCCGGCGACCACGATCCGGTTGCCGAACCCGTTCCCGGTCCCGGTCACCAGGTTCGTCGACCGGCCGGTCCCGTAGCCGTAGCCGTTCCGGACGACCACCTCGGGGCCGTCCATCCAGAGGTAGCCGCCGGGCCACCGGACCACCTTCGGGGCGGTCGGGGCCGGGTCGGCCGGGAGCTGGGCGGACGCGGTCGCGGCCAGCCCGCCGAGCGCGGCCAGGGCCGCCCCGGTCCGCAGCGAAAGGAAGCTCATCGGGGTCACTCCGTGGGTGTTCGAAAGGTTTGGGGTGGCGGGCCGGGCCGTGCGGCCCGGCCCGCCCGGGGATTGCCAGGTCAGCGGGCCTTGATCACGTTCCCGACGCCGTTCCCGCTGTTCGTGATGACGTTGATGTTCAGCCCGCCCGGGGCCCCGCCGCCGGAGATGACCCGGTTCCCGGCCCCGTTGCCGCTGTTGGTGACGACGTTCACGTTCACCCCGCCGGGGAACACCCCGCCGCCCGGGAACGAGCCGCCGTACCCGCCGAACCCGCCGCCGTACCCGCCGTGCCCGCCGCCGGCGACGATCGTGTTCCCGACCCCGTTGCCGCTGTTCTGGATGATCGTCTTGGCGATCCCGCCGAGGAGCGGGCGGTTCGCCAGGAACCCGCCGCCGCCGAACCCGCCGCCCGGGAACCCGTACCCGGCCGGCTGGTAGCCGAACCCGGGCTGCTGGTAGCCGAACCCCGGGTCCTGGAAACCGTATCCGGCCTGGTGGCCGAACCCGGGGTGGCCCCCGGGGAAGAACCCGGGCTGCCCGCCGCCCCGGGCCACGATCGTGTTGTTCACCCCGTTGCCGCTGTTCTGGATCAGGGTCTTCCGGTACTGGGCCGACGCGGGGGAGGTGCAGGCGAGCAGGCCGGCGGCGGCCGTCGCCCCGAGCAGGAGCGTTCGCATAGGTGTCGATCCTCGGAGGGGTTTCGGACCGACCGGTCGGGCGTCGTCGTGAGGTTCCCGGCCTCTCCGCCCGCCGGCCGCATTCCGGGTGAGGAACGGCGTCGACGGCGGCGTTTGCGCGGGCCGCGCGGATTTTGCGACCCCCTCCGGCACGGCGGTTGAACCCGGCCCGGCCGGCGGGTACGCTCGGGCCTCGCCCGCCCACCCGGAGACCCACCCGTGAGCCGAAGACTCCCCGCCGTCCTCACCCTGGCCCTGCTCACCGGCCTCGCCGCCCCGGCCGCCGACGACCCGCTCCCGGCCGGGGCGAAGGTCCGGCTCGGGACCGCCCGCCTCCGCGCGACCTACGGGAACGTCCCGACCGCCGTCACCCCGGACGGGGCGTCGTTCGTCGGGCCGGCGGTCGCCGGCGGGGCGGCGTACACCGACCCGGCGACCGGGAAGGTCACCCGGACGGTCAACACCGGCCCGGACGTCGGACCGGCGTACGGGTTCTCGGCCGACGGCAAGCGGGCGGCGAGCAGCGGCTACCGGGCCGCGGCGGTCTGGGACACCGGGACCGGCAAGGCGCTGGCCGTGGTCCCCCGCCCCCTCCCGGGCGGGGAGAACGCGCTCGCCCTGTCGGCCGACGGGAAGCGGCTGGCCGTCGGCGCGACCCGGAGCTTCGACGACAAGGACAAGGACAAGCCGCTGCGGGCGGCGGTGTGGGACGTGGACGCGAACAGGGAGCTGGCGGCGGTCGCCCAGGCCCAGAACGAGGCGGCGTTCGTCGCCCTGTCCGCCGACGGCCGGCGGGTCGCCACCTGGGGGTACCACCGGGACCGGGCCGGGAAGGAGTTGAAGCCGGAGGAGGACCCGGCCCGGCTGGTGCAGTTCTGGGACGCGGCCACCGGGAAGGAGACCGGCCAGGTGCGGCTGACCACCGGGTACACCCCGTCGGCCGTCGCCCTCTCCCCGGACGGGGCGGTGGCGGCCGTGTCCGGCGGGGACGGGGTGGTGCTCCTGGTCGACCCGGCCGGCGGGGCGGTCAAGGGGCAGTTGCTCGGCCGGTCCCGGCAGGGGCGGAAGCTGGTCTTCGGCCCGGACGGGAAGACGCTGGCCGCGGGCGGGGACGACGGGTCGGTCCAGCGGTGGTCGGTCCCGGACGGCAAGCGGCTCGGGACGACCGAGCCGCCGGTGCCGATGAGCTCGCCCCCCCGCGGGCTGCAGTTCACCGGCCCGGACCGGGTGGTCGCGTGGTCGCACGGCGGGGTGGTCACGTTCGCCTGGGAGGTGCCGTCGGGCAAGCTCCTGACCCCGGCCGGCGGGCACGCCAACCCGCTGTCCGGGGCGGCCGTGGCGGGCGGCGGGAAGGAACTCCTGACCGCGGCCGGGGACGGGCAGGTGCTCCGGTGGGACCCGGCGAACGGGAAGGAGCTCGGGGCGGTCGGGCTGAAGGTCCCCGGGTCGTCCTACGGGTCGGGGTTCGTGACCGGCCCGGTCACCCTGTCCCCGGACGGCACCCGGGCGCTGGCCTCCGACGGGAACGGGGTCGGGCTGTACGACCTCCCGGCCGGCACCCAGCAGTTCGTCATCCCCGGCTCGCCCGACCGGGGGAACACGGTCACCTTCGCCCCCGACGGGGCGAGGCTGGTGCAGGTGCAGACCGCGCTCGACTCGAGCAAGTTCCCGGCCCGGGTCGCGGTCTGGGACGCGGCCTCCGCCCGCCGGCTCGGCGGGGTCGAGCTCCCGGGCGCGCCGGTGGTCGCGGCCGCCGTGTCGCCGGACGGGAAGACGCTGTTCACCGCCGCGACCCGGCCGGGCCCGAAGGACGGGCCGGCGGAGTTCGTGACGACCGGGTGGGACCTGGGGACCGGGGCGAAGCGGGGGGAGCGGGTCGACCCGACCGGGTACGGGCCGGTGTTCGTGGCGGCGACCGGGGACAACGCCACCGCCGTGGTGACCGACCCGCGGGGCGCGACGGCGGTGGTCGACTTCGTGACCGGGAAGAAGGTCCGCGACCTGGACCTCGGCGGGCGCCGGCCGGCCGCGGCCCCGGTGGTCGGCCCGGACGGGAAGACGGTGGCGGTGGCGGTGGAGGGCCCGTTCGGGCCGACCCCGTCCTCGCCGGTGCTGCTGGCGGACGTGACCACCGGGAAGGTGACGCGGACGCTGGAGGGGGCGACCGGGCGGGTCACCGTGGTGGCGTTCGCGCCGGACGGCAAGACGCTGGTCACCGGCTCGAACGACACGACGGCGCTGGTGTGGGACCTGAAGTAGGGCACGCACCGCGTGCCGCCCGCGGAGACGGCACGCGGTGCGTGCCCTACGAGAGTCCGAGCGCCAGGTCGACGACCCAGCACCCGCGGACGTGGACCCCGTCCGGGTCGCGGCAGTGGGTCAGCACGTGGTCGTCCTCGCACCCGGCATCTTGGAGGGCATCGGCCAGGATCGGCATGGCGGCGAAGTCGCGGGCCTCGTACATTCCGCGGGCGAGTGACACCGCGGTGTCCGTCCGCCACGCCGGGTCGAATACGACCGCGCGGAACGGGTTACCGAAAATGTCGCGGAGGAGGGCCACCTGTGCGGCGGACTCGGCCACCCCGGGGACGGCCTGCCGCGCCCGGTACGCCTGCTGGGCTCGGCCGAACATCGTGATCGCGTCGCACCGCGCGTCCGAACTCCGCAGCACACTCACCAAGGCGTGGAAACGGCGGCGGGGCGCGTCGCCCGGTGCGGGGTCGTCCTCGGCCAGTGCCTGGTGGAGCGCCCGGCGTGTCGCGACCACGTCCCTCCAGAGCCACGCCCGCTCCGCCCGGGCGGCGTCCGCGTGTCGTTCGCATGCCTCGATCAGCGCGACCGCCCGCGGGTCGGCGTCGAGCAGCGGGAGAACCCGGCGGGCGCAGGCGGAACACGCCAAGCGGCGCTTCCGGACGCTCCGGGCGACCACCGCGGGCCACAACACAAGCGGGTTGCGGGCCGCCCGCCAAACCTTCTCGGTCACGGCCCGCCTCCACATCCTACTTCCCGATGTCCGGCTTGAAGTCCAGCACCTTGACCAGGAACGCCCACTGGTCGGCCACCTCCTCGATCACCTTCGCCGTCGGCTTCCCAGCCCCGTGACCGGCCTTCGTCTCGATCCGGATCAGCACCGGCGCCGGCCCCGTCTGCACCGCCTGCAGCGCCGCCGCGAACTTGAAGCTGTGACCCGGCACCACCCGGTCGTCCGTGTCCGCCGTCGTCACCATGGTCGCCGGGTACTTCCGCGGGCCGTTCCGCAGCAGCGCGTGGTACGGGCTGAACTTGTACAGCGCCTCGAACTCCGACGGGTCGTCGCTCGACCCGTAGTCGTCCACCCAGTACCGGCCGGCGGTGAACTTCTGGAACCGCAGCATGTCCATCACCCCGACCGCCGGCAGGCACGCCCCGAACAGGTCCGGCCGCTGCGTCATCACCGCCCCGACCAGCAGCCCGCCGTTGCTCCCGCCCTGCACCGCCAGCTTCTCCGGCTTCGTGTACTTCTCCTTCACCAGGTACTCGGCCGCGGCGATGAAGTCGTCGAACACGTTCTGCTTCTGCAGCTTCGTCCCGGCCCGGTGCCAGGTGTCCCCGTACTCCCCGCCGCCGCGCAGGTTCGCCACCGCCAGCACCCCGCCCATCTCCATCCACTGCAGCCGGCTCACCGAGAACCCCGGCGTCAGCGAGATGTTGAACCCGCCGTACCCGTACAGCAGCGTCGGGTTCGTCCCGTCCAGCTTCAGCCCCTTCTTGTGCGCCAGGAACACCGGCACCTTGGTGCCGTCCTTGCTCGGGACGAAGACCTGCTTCACCTCGTACTGCGACGGGTCGAACTTCACGTTCGCCTGGCGGATCAACTTGCTCTGCCCGGTCAGGACGTCGTACCGGTAGATGCTGGTCGGGGTGGCGAACGACGAGAAGGTGTAGAACGTCTCGGTGTCGGTCCGCTTGCCGTTGAATCCGGCCGCGGTGCCGATCCCCGGCAGCTCCACGTCCCGGACGAACCTCCCCTCCAGGTCGTGGACCTTCACCCGCGTCTTCGCGTCCTGCAGGTAGGTGCAGATGAAGACGTTCCCGACCAGGTCGACGCCCTCGAGCGGCTCTTTCGCCTCCGGCACCAGCGTCTTCCAGTTCTTCCGGTCCGGGGTCCGGGTGTCGACCGCGATCACCTGGTACTTCGGCGCCTGGTAGTCGGTCTGGAAGAAGAACACCGGGCCGTCGTTGCCCAGGAAGTTGAACTTGTTGTCGTGGTTGTCGACCAACTCGACCGGCAAGCCGTACGGCTCGAACAGGTCCTTGTACACCACCCGCACCTTCCGGCTCGTCGTCCCGTCGTTAACCGAGATCACCAAGTACCGGCCGTCCTCGCTGACCCCGGCGTTCACGCCCCACTTCGGGTGGTCCGGGCGGTGGTACACGAGCACGTCCTCGGTCTGCGGCGTGCCGACCCGGTGGTAGTACAGCTTCATGTTGACGTTCAGGTCCTGGAACGCCGCGCCCTTCTGCGGCTCCGGGAACCGGCTGTAGAAGAACCCCTTCCCGTCCGGCGTCCACGCCGCCCCGCTGAACTTCACCCACCGGATCTCGTCGCCGAGCGGCCTCCCGGCAGCCACATCGAACACCTTCCAGGTGTTCCAGTCGCTGCCGGCCTCGGCGACGCCGTAGGCCAGGTACCGGGCGTCGTCGGACAGGGCCGACCCGGCCATCGCCACCGTCCCGTCCTTGCTCCAGGTGTTCGGGTCGATCAGCAGCCGGGGCGGGCCGTCGAGCCGGTCCTGGGTGTACAGGACGCTCTGGTTCTGGAGCCCGTCGTTCTTGAAGAAGAAGTACCGCCCGCCGACCTTGAACGGGGCCGAGTACTTCTCGTAGTTCCACAGGTCGGTGATCCGCTGCTTGATCGCCGCCCGCTGCGGGATCGTCTCCAGGAACGCGTTCGTCACCTTGTTCTCGGCCTCGACCCAGTCGGCCACGTCCTTCGACTTGCGGACGTCGTCCTCCAGCCACCGGTACGGGTCGGCGACCCGGGTCCCGTGGTAGTCGTCGGCCTGGTCGCCCCTCTTCGTGTCCGGGTACTTCAACGTCTTCTCCTGTGCCAGGGCGGACACCACGACGGACGCGGCCGCGGCCAGCGCGAACACCCAGCGCATCGGCGACTCCTTCCGGGAACAGGGGGCGGAACCCAACCGGTCAGGTTGATGTAACGCCGGCCGGGCGAACGGGTAGTAGGCGGAATTCACTTGCCCGGCGGGCCGGCCCCGAACAGAGTGAGAGTAGCCCATTCGGGCGGCACTCGCGCACGGTCCGACTCATGCGATTCTTCCCCCTCGCGCCACTTCTGGCCCTGTCCGGCGGGTGCGGCTCGCCGGCCGCGGACCCCGGGCCGGTCCCGGTCCGCGGCACCGTGACCCTCGACACCGCCCCCCTCGCGGACGGGCAGGTCTCGTTCATCACCCCCGGCCAGGTGCCGGAGACGCTGGCCGTCCGGGCCGGGGCGTTCGAGGGGTCCGTGAGGCCGGGCACCCGGCGGGTCGAGGTGGCGGTGTACCGCCCGTACCGCATCCCGGCGGACGCCCCGAAGGAGCTGCACGGGCTGATGGCCGGCGGGAAGGAGAACTACCTGCCCGACCGGTACCACACGAAGAGCACCCTGACCGCCGAGGTCCGGCCCGACGGCCCGAACGAGTTCCGGTTCGACATCCTGTCGAAGTGACCCGCGCCGTCATCCTCCCCGAGGTCCGTCATGCGTCATCCCGACCCCCGCCGGGGGTTCACCCTGGTCGAGCTGCTGGTGGTCGTCGCCATCATCGCCGTCCTGATCGGCCTGCTCCTGCCGGCCGTGCAGAAGACCCGGGAGACGGCGTCCCGGGCGCGGTGCCAGAACAACCTGAAGCAGATCGGCCTGGCCCTGCAGTCCTACCACGACGTGAACGGGGTGCTGCCGATGGGGAACCGCGGGAGCAGCCCGTCCGGCGGGTACGGGTACAACTGGCGGCTGTACATCCTCCCGCACCTGGAGCAGGGCCCCCTGTACGACCGGTTCGACCAGCGGCTGAGCTCGTGGTCGACGAACATGGCCCCGTCCGACGGGGCGCTGATCCCGCCGTACCGGTGCCCGTCGTCGCCGATGCCGGCGCTCACCATCGCCCTGTTCTCCGGGACGTACCCCCAGGTCCAGCGGGTCAGCTACGTCGGCATCTCCGGGGCGACCCCGGACGCGTTCGCCGGGTCGGGGTTCGTGGAGGCCCGGCAGAACCCGGGGGCGGCGACGACCGGGTGCTGCACCGGCGGGTGGGTCACCGCCGGCGGGCCGCTCCCGCCGAACGTGGCCGTCGCCCTGAGCAAGATCACCGACGGGACGAGCGGGACGGTCGCGGTGAGCGAGCAGAGCGACTTCCTGACGCTGGCGGACGGGTCGAAGGTGGACTGGGGGACCGGGTGGCACGGGTGGCTGATCGGGACGAGCCAGCGGGGGGTGCCCGGCGGGCCGGGCTTCGGCAGCCACGACAACCGCACCTTCGGGCTGGTGACGGTGCGGTACCAGGTGAACCAGAAGAACGGGTGGCCGGTCGGCGGGGACTGCGGGGCGCGGGGGGTGTGCCCGAACTTCGGGAGCAACTCGCCGCTCACCTCGGCCCACCCGGGCGGGGTGAACGCGGCGTTCTGCGACGGGAGCGTCCGGTTCCTCGGCGACCGCACCCCGCTGCTGACCCTGGCCGCGCTGTCCACCCGGGACGACGGGCTGACGGCGTCCGCCGACTGACGTGGCGAGCCGGGAGCGTGAGCGACCGGAGTTCGCCTTCCTCCGGTCGCTCACGCTCCCGGCTCGCCACGTCAGTCCTCGTCCGGCGGGTCGTCGCCGGGGGCCGCGGCCGGCTTCGGCAGGAGCGAGTCGAACGCCTCGCGCATGACCCACGCCTGGCGGGTGACGTTCTGCTGGGTGCTGGCCTGCTCGAGGGCGGCCCGGAGGACCGCCCGGGTGGCGTCCGGCACCGCCTGGGCGTTGGCCAGGAACCGGGCGGCGCAGGCGTACGTCTCGTAGCACCCGCGGTGGTCCCCGGCGTTGTACGCCGGGGCCCCGAGGCGGATCGCCAGGGACAGGTACAGCTGCACCTCGCGGGAGGTCAGCGGCGGGCCGCCGCCCATCTCCCCGACCGCGTCGAACGCGTGCCGCATCGCCCACGCCTGCTCGTTCGGCTCGGCGAGGCCCTTGCACTTGTCGAGGGCGGCCCGGAGCTTCGCCCGGGCCTCCTCGGGGGCGGCCGGGATGGTCGCCAGCACCATCCGGGCGGTGGCCGCGTACACGTCGTAGCACCCCTGGTGGTCGCCGGTGTTGTACGCCGGGGCCCCGATCGAGATCGCCATCCCGATGTACGCCTGGGCGGCGGCCAGCGGCTCGGCCGGCACCGCCGGCTCCTCCGCCTCGTCGTCGTCCTCGTCGTCCCCGACGAGGCCCTCCAGGGCGCCGCGCAGCTCGTCCGCCTGGGCGGCCGCGTCGGCCTCGTTCTCGGCGTCGTCGAGGGCGCGCTCGAGCCGGAAGTCGGCGACCTCGCCGAGGCCCTTCACCTTCCGGGACAGGCGGGCGGCGCAGGCCAGGAGGTCGTATGCCCCCTGCGGGTCGCCGGCGTCGGCGGCCTTGCCCCCGAGCCGGAGGGCGGCGAGCAGGAGCGGGCGGGCCGGGCCGAGCGGGTCGTGGTCGTCGTCGCGCGGCATGGGGCGGCCTCGGACGGGAGGGGTAGGGTTGCTGCTATCGTACCGCGCCGGTCAATCCAGGTCCCACACCGCGACGTGCCCGGTGTGGGCGCTGCCGGCGGCCGCCGTCAGCCCGTCCGGGGACACCGCCACGCACCCGAGCGGGCCGACCTTCAGGGCGTAGCACGTCTCGCAGCGGTAGGTCTCGACGTCCCACCGCCGGACGGTCGCGTCGGCCGACGCGGTCCAGAGCTTGCGGCCGTCCGGGGTGGTGGACAGGCCGGTGATGGTGGCGAGGTGGCCCTTCAGCTTCCGCCGCAGCGCGCCGGTTTGCATTCCCCACACCATCAACCGGGCACCGCTGGCGCCGAACAGCTTGTCCCCGTCCGGCGAGACGGCGAACATGCTGCCGGTGGCCAGGCTGGCCGGGCCGGTCATCTCGCCCGACGGCCAGGCGTACCGGGTCCGGCTGGCGACCACCTGCGCCCCGTCCGGGCTGACGGCGAGGCCGTAGTAGACGCCCCCCGGCGGGTGCCGGCTCCACGCGACCGGTTCGGCCCCCTCGAACCGGTACTCGACCACCGCGACGGGGTCGGCCGCCGGCCACCGCTGCGACCTCACGTTGCCGGTCGCCAGGACGAAGACGGAGGCGCCCCCGGGCCCGGCGGCGATCCCGTAGAGGGCCGCGAGCGGGAGGTCTGCCACCTGGCTGAGCCCGTCCAGGTCGTAGAACCGCACGCCCCCGCTCCCCAGCGCGGCGACGGCGGACCGGCCGGCCGCATCGACCAGCACCCGCAGCGGGTAACACTCGGCCGGGTCCTGGCCCGCCGCCGAGAGGTCGCGAAGGTCGCGGAGTGAGCCGGTGGCCGCGTCCCAGTGCTTCAGCACCCCGTCGGTGCCGGTGGACAGCAGCCCGCCGCCGGGCACGAACGCCACCGACGTGACCGCCCCCGCGTGCGCCGGCCAGGTGAGCATGGGACGACTCCGCCGCCTGGACCGCGGCCGTCCCGGCCGCTCCACCGATCCAACCCCGGCCGCCCCCGGGGGATCGTGTTGCATCCCGACCGGGGTAGCAGCGGCCGGGACGGCCGCGGTCCAGGCAGTCACCTCCAGACGCGCAGCAGCTCCTCCGGGTTAGACAGGTCGGCCAGCGCGACATCCGGGCGGTGCCCGGCCAGCTCGTCCAGCGGGTGCCACCCGGTCGCCACCGCCACCGCCTTCGCCCCGACCGCCCGCGCGCACTGCACGTCCAACGGCGTGTCCCCGATCACCCACACGTCGGCCGGGTCGAAGTCGCGGCCGAGGTGCTCGCGCAGCCCGGCCACCGCCGCCCGGGCCACGTCGTCCCGGTCGTAGTGGTCGTCCCCGAACCCGCCGCACCCGAAGTAGTCCCACAGCCCGAAGTGCCCGAGCTTCGTCTCCGCCCCGGCCCGCACGTTCCCGGTCAACAGCCCGAGCACCACCCCCGGCCGCGGCCGCAGCTCGGCGAGCAGCTCGCGGACCCCGGGGCACACCTGCCCGCCGTGGGCCGCCAGGCTCGGCGGCAGGCGGGCGAGGTACGCGGCCTGCAGCCGGGCCTGGCTCTCGGGCGTCGGCGGGACGCCGTGGGCGGCCAGCAGGTCCCGGCCGATCACCCGGTCGGTCCGGCCGGCGTAGGAGACCACGTCGCGGACCGTGGCCACCCCGAACTCGTCCCGCAGGGCGCCTTCCATCGCCGCCTTGCCCGCCCCGCCGCTGCGGATCAGTGTCCCGTCGATGTCGAAGAGGAGGATCGGCATCCCGGTGTTATACTGGTTCGTCCCCCCGGAGCACTTCCGCATGCGCGTGCTGGCGATCGGCGACATCCACGGCTCCCTCCGCCCGCTCGACGCCCTCCTCGACTGGGTGAACCCGACCCCGGACGACCTCGTCGTCACCCTCGGGGACTACGTCGACCGCGGGCCGGACACCCGCGGGGTGCTGGACCGGCTGGTCGGGCTGCGCGACCGGCTGAACCTCGTCCCCCTCCGCGGCAACCACGAGCTGATGATGCTGAAGGCCCGGGACGGCGGCCGCGGGGACCGGGAGATGTGGCTGTCGGTCGGCGGGGTGCAGGCGCTCGCCTCCTACGGCACCCCCGGCCGGCCCGGCACGTTCCGGAGCGTCCCGGCCGCCCACTGGGACTTCCTGGAGACCGGCCTGGTCGATTACCACCAGACCGACCGCTTCATCTTCGTCCACGCCACCGTGCTGTGCGGGTTCGACCTGGACGAGCAGCCGGAGTACGCGCTGTTCTGGGAGTACCTGCCGCCCGCGATGCGGCACCACAGCGGCAAGACGGTGGTGTGCGGGCACACGTCGCAGCGGTCGGGCGAGCCGAAGGTGGTGCCCGGGGCGGTGTGCGTCGACACCCACGCGTACGCCGGCGGGTGGCTGACCTGCCTGGACGCGACGACCGGGCGGTACTGGCAGGCGGACAACGCCGGCCGCCGCCGCGACGGGCGGGTGGAGTACGAGGCGTGACGCCGGCCGTATCCTGAGAGTACACCCACGAGGGAGACCGATGCCGCTCGACCGCCGCGAGTTCCTCGCCGCCACCGCCGCCGCGACCGCCGGGGTCACAGGGGGCCCACGCCCCCCGCTCCGGGCCGCCGACAAGCCGAAGCGCCTGGTGCTCCTGGCCGGGGCCCCGAGCCACGGCCCCGGGGACCACGAGTTCAACGCCGGCGTCCTGCTCCTGGAGAAGTGCCTGAAGCCGGTCGCCGGGCTGGAGACGGTCGTCCTCAAGAGCGGCTACCCGAAGGACGACTCGGTCCTCGACACCGCCGACGGCATCCTGTGCTACGCCGACGGCGGGGCGAACCACCCGCTGGTCCGGGAGAAGCGGCTGGAGCGGGTCGGCAAGCTGATGGCGAGGGGCGTCGGGCTGATGTGCGCCCACTACGGGGTGGAGGTGTTGAAGGACGTCGGCGGGCCGGAGTTCACCGCCTGGATCGGCGGGTACTACGAGCACCTGTACTCGTGCAACCCGATGTGGTCGCCGGAGTTCAAGGCGTTCCCGAAGCACCCGATCGCCAACGGCGTGAGGCCGTTCACGGTGAAGGACGAGTGGTACTTCAACATGCGGTTCCGGGACGGCATGAAGGGGGTGACGCCGGTCCTGTCGGCGGTCCCGCCGGACGCGGTGCGGGACGGCCCGTACGTGTACCCGAAGGGGCCGTACAAGCACGTCCAGGAGGCGAAGGGCCGGCCGGAGGCGATGATGTGGGCGGTCGAGCGGGCGGACGGCGGCCGCGGGGTCGGGTTCACCGGCGGGCACTACCACCGGAACTGGCAGCAGGACGACTTCCGCAAGGTGGTGCTGAACGCCCTGCTGTGGATCTGCAAGCTGGACGTGCCGAAGGACGGGGTCGAGTCGAAGGTGAGTGACGACGAGATCAAGGCGAACTGGGACGAGAAGGGGAAGAAGAAGTAGATTTCCGATTTCAGATTCGTGATTGACGATTGAAAGACACCGGCACCACGTTCTTTGTCTTTCAATCGTCAATCACAACTCTGAAATCGGAATTAAGGGGGGTCGTAGCCGCCCGTGCTCCACGGGTTGCACCGGCAGACGCGCCACACGCCCTTCGCGCACCCGACTACCGGGCCGTGCTTCTTCACCGCCAGGACGAAGTACTCGCTGCACCCGGGGGTGAACTTGCACGTCGGCGGGAGCAGCGGGCGGACGAACCGCTGATACCCGCGGACGCACAGGATCATCAGCCCGGCGAGGGCCAGGCCCGGACCGCGCCAGAGCCAGCGGACGTGTCGCATCACCCCCATCGTAGCGGCCGCGGGCGCCGGCCGTTGCGTCCCGCCCGCGTTCTGCGAAAATCTCGCACGTCCCGCGCCCCGTCCCGGGGCGTCTTCCGCCTTACCCCGTAGGCCCGATGCAGCCCGCCGACCTGGAGCGGTGCCGGGCGTACCTGCTGGTCCTCGCCCGGCAGCAGGTGGCGCCGGCGGAGCGCGGCAAGCTCGACCCGTCCGGGGTCGTCCAGCAGACGCTCCTCGACGCCCACCGGGCGGCCGACCAGCTCGCCGACCTGGACGACGGGCGGCGGCTCGCGTGGCTCCGGGTGGCCCTCGCCCGGAACCTCGCCGACGAGTACCGGCGGGTGTTCGCCGGCAAGCGCGACGCCAGGCGGGAGGAGCGGTTCGCGGCCGGGGTGGAGGAGTCGTCGGCCGGGCTCGGCGGGTGGCTCGCGGCCGGCCACTCGTCGCCGAGCGAGCGGGCCGACCACAACGAGCAGTTGCTGCGGCTCGCGGCGGCGCTCGCCGACCTGCCGGAGGCGCAGCGGGACGCGGTCGAGCGGCACTACCTGCGGAACCAGCCGGTGACCGGGATCGCCGCCGACACCGGCCGGACCGCGGCGGCCGTCGCCGGGCTGCTGAAGCGGGGCCTGCGGACCTTACGAGAGTTCCTGCGACCACCGGAGGGGTAGCCGTGTCCACGGAGCGCGACGAGCGGGTCGACGGGGCGATCGCCGAGTACCTGGCCGCGTGCGACGCCGGCGCCCCGCCGGACCGGGCGGCGTTCCTGGCGCGGTACCCGGACCTCGCCGACAGCCTCCGCGAGTTCCTCGACGACCACGCCCGGATGCGCGGGCCGGCCCCGGGGTCGGGCAAGGACCCGACGCTCCCCCACGCGCCGTCCGCCGGGTCCGCGGAGACCACGGGGCCGTCCGCGGCCGCCGGCCCGGTCGGCACGGTCCGGTACTTCGGCGACTACGAGCTGCTCGGCGAGATCGCCCGCGGCGGGATGGGCGTCGTGTTCCGCGCCCGGCAGGTGAGCCTGAACCGCGAGGTGGCGCTGAAGATGATCCTGTCGGGTCAGCTCGCGTCGGCCGCGGACCTGCAGCGGTTCCGGATCGAGGCCGAGGCGGCGGCGAACCTCGACCACCCGAACGTGCTGCCCATTTACGAGGTCGGGGAGCACGACGGGCAGCCGTACTTCAGCATGCGGCTGGTCGGCGGCGGGAGCCTGGCGGACCGGCTCGCGGCCGACCGGCGGCCGGTGCGCGACCTCGTCCGGCTGCTGGCGACGGTCTGCCGGGCGGTCCACTTCGCCCACCAGCGCGGCGTGTTGCACCGCGACCTGAAGCCGGCGAACGTCCTGCTCGACCCGGACGGGACGCCGTTCGTGACCGACTTCGGGCTGGCGAAGCGGACCGGGCGGGAGGACAGCGGGCTGACGCGGACCGGGGCGGTGGTCGGCACCCCGAGCTACATGGCCCCGGAGCAGGCCCGCGGGGAGAAGGGCGTGTCGACCGCGGCCGACGTGTACGCCCTCGGGGCGATCCTGTATGAGGTGATCGCCGGCCGCCCGCCGTTCCGCGGCCCGACGGTGCTGGACACGCTATTGCAGGTGATGACGGAAGAGCCGGCCGACCCGCGGTCGCTCGACCCGAAGGCCGACCGCGACCTGGCACTGGTGGCACTGAAGTGTCTGGAGAAGGAGCCGGGGAAGCGGTACGCGAGCGCGGAAGCGCTGGCCGACGAGTTGGAGCGGTGGCTGGCCGGGGAGCCGCTGAGCGTCCGGCCGCTGTCGCCGGCGGCGCAGGCGTGGCGGTGGCTGCGGCGGAACGCCGGCGGGGTGGCCGGGAGCGCCGGGGTGGGCATCGCCGCCGGGCTCGCGGTTGCCGTCGCGTTCAACTCCCTCTCGGCCCCGGCCGTGTCACCGGACCAGGCGGTCGTCGCGCCGCCCGGGTGGGTGGTGGCGGCCGCGACGGCGGCGCTGCTCCTGCTGGTTCCCGGGCTCGGGTGGATCGTTGTCGTTCTGACCCGGCCGGCCGACCAGTCGACGGCCATCACGGCCGGGCTCCTGGCCGGCCTGACTGCCGGGTTGGCCGGGTTCGCCGTTGTCGGGCCGCTCGAAGTGATCGGGATGCAGTCGCTCCTCCGGCCCGCGACGGCAGACCCGGCCGGGCAGCCGGGCCCCGGGCCGGCCCGGGAGCAGTTCGTCGGGGCGTTCACGGGTGTCTGGATCGGGCTGGTCGAGTTCGTCCTCGTGTTCGCGGCATACGGGGCCTTCACCGCCTGGGCCGCCAACCACCTCCGCCGGGCCGGCGGCAGCTGCCGGCATGTACTCGCCCAGTACCTCGGCCGGGCCGGCAAGGTCTTGCTGCTCTCGTGGCTGGTCGGGAACTGGGGGGCGTACCTGATCCGGGACTTCGCCGTACCGCTCCGGGGGCGGACGGAGTTCATGAACCTGTTCCGGCCCACCGGCCTGCTGTGCCTGGCCATGATCACCGTGGCGGGCGTGCTCGACCTCTGGGGGCGTTGGTGGCGGCTACTCGCCCACCTCGTGATTCTGACCGGGGCCGTGCTCTTCATCCTTTACCTCTGACGCCACCAGCCAGATGTCGCCGCCGGGGTCGGGCTGCTCCAGCCCGACCGCCCCGCGGCGGACCAGCTCCAGCACCGCCAGGAACACCCCGATCAGCCGGGCCTTCCCGTACGGCGGGTCGAACACCTCGACGAACCGCACCCGCCCGGCCGCCACCCGCTCCCGCACCCGCCCCTCGTGGACGTGCTGCGGGGTGTCGTCCGCCGCCACCGTCGCCGGCCGCAGACCCTGCGTCTCCCGCACCAGCCGGGCGAACGCGCTCACCAGGTCCCACAGCTCCACCGGCCGCACCACCGGCCCGGCCGCGACGGTCGGCTCCGACTCCTGCCGCGACACCCGCGCCCCCCGCGCCTCCGCCCGCCCCTCCAGCGCCGCCGCCGCGTCCTTCACCCGCCGGTACTCCAGCAGCTGACGCACCAGCTCCCGCCGTGGGTCGACCGGGCCGTCGTCCGCCGGCCGGGCGTCGGCCGGCAGCAGCAGCCGGCTCTTGATCTCGACCAGGGTGGCGGCCGTCACCAGGAAGTCGCCGGCCAGTTCGACGTCCAGCTCACGGAGGGTGCGGAGGTAGTCGAGGAACTGGTCGGCGAGGCGGGCGACGGGGAGGTCGAGGACATCCACCTCGTCCCGCCGGACCAGGTGGAGGAGGAGGTCGAGGGGGCCGTGGAAGGCGTCGAGGGCGACGGTGAACGGCATGGGCCGGGACTATGCCGGCGGGACGGGCGGGCGGCAACCCCGACCGGCGGTCAGCCGGCGGCGGCCGCCTCCGGGGCGATCTCGGCGATCTGGAAGGTGAGGCGGCGGCCGCACAGGGTGATCTGGTCGCCGGACTGGAGGCGGGTCGGGCCGGGGATCCGGGCCCCGTTCAGCACCGTCCCGTTCTTCGACGCCACGTCGTGCAGCTCGCACCGCAGGTCGGTGTGGACGAGGACGGCGCAGTGTCGGCGGCTGACACATTCGTCACGGATGACGACATCGTTGTCCGGCAGCCGGCCGACGCTGTTCAGCCCGAGGTGGAGCGGGTAGACGTTGGCCCCGTCCTTGAGGTAGAAGGCGAACCGGCCGGTGGCCGCCGGGGGGCCCGGCGGCGGGGGGGCGACGGTCGGGGCGTCGAGCCGGTTGTCGTCGGCCAGGATGCGTGCGTCCCCGGCCAGGGTCTGCGACCCGCAGGCGGCCTGCAGAGCCTGGCGCGCCAGGCGGAACGACTCCCGCCGGGGCTGGCCCTCCAGGTGCAGGCTTTGGAGCCGGGGGTCGGACATGCCGAGTCCTCGCGGCGGGGGGCGCAGGGCGTGCCACCGGCACGACCACCCGCCTGATCTGTAAGTGTCGGCCGGGCGACTGCGAAGTCAAGGGACAAATACGCGAAAACCGTGCCGGCCCGGGCGGTCCCCCCGCCCTCCCGACCGGCGCCCGTCCGACCACCCGTCCGTGGGATGGGCCGGGTTTAAATACTCCCGGCCGAAATGTCAAGTACCTTGAACCGGATTGTCCCGCGCGGGACCGGGATCTCGACCGTCTCCCCCTTCTTCCGGCCCAGGAGGCCCTGGCCGATCGGGGAGCTGCTGAGGATCCGCCCCTTGTCCGGGTTCTCCTGCCCCGGGCCGACGAGTTCGTAGGTCTCCTCCTCGTCCACGTCGAGGTCCACGACCCTGACTTTACTGCCGAACACGACGGTGTCTTTCGGCAGGTTGCTGGGGTCGATGATGACGGCCCGGGCCAGGCGGTCGGACAGGTCGTTCACCCGGGCCTGGAGGATGCCCTGGTCCTCGCGGGCGGCGTGGTACTCGGCGTTCTCGCTCAGGTCGCCCATCTCCCGGGCGGCGGCGACCCGCTTGGTGATCTCGAGCATCTCGACGTTCCGGAGACGGTCGAGCTCCGCCTTGAGCTTGTCGTACCCTTCCCGGGTCATCGGGACGCGGTCGTCTGCCATGGCCGGACGCTCCTCGGTCGGTCCGTCTCGGGCGCGGGCCGGGGCCCGTAACCCGTCATCTTGGTCGGGTCGGCGGCGGTTGTAAAGGGCGCACCGCCTCGGGTAGTGTCCTAATCTGACGACGCGAAGTCTGAAACCGAAGTAGTCGGCGCGGCAGATTAGGACACTACCCCGCCTCGGGGTCACCAAACGGCGTCGGCGGCCGCCGAGCGTGGGTGCTCGCGGCCGCCGGGGCTGTCGGAACGCGGGGTCATTATACGTCGTCGTCCCGGACGGCGCGCAGAATAATCCGCCGGAACGGGCGGCCCGGGACGAACCACCCGTGCGCCGTCCAACCCCCGTCCCGGACCCGGTGCGGCAGCTCCAGCTCGGCCACCCGGTCGTGGCACGCCTGCTCGGCCGGCTCGAGCGTCTTGGCGACCGGGAACCGGTTGCTCCGGCGGGTCGCGACGACCCCGTCGTCGACGACCGAGACGACGCACGGGTCGTCGAGGTCGAGGAGCCGGAGGGCGACCGTCTCGGTGCGGGCGGTGGAGAAGACGCCTTGGAGGGCGGGGACGTCGTACTTGCAGTCGCGGAGGGCGGCGCGGAGGAGGCGGGTGGGGATGAGGAGGCGCGGGACGACCAGGCCGCGGACGTGGGCGGCGAACGCCTTGTTCTCGGCCCCGGGGGCGACGCCGAGCTTGCGGAGGACGTCCGGGACGAGGGCGCGGGCGACGCCGTCGGCGGCCGCCTTCTGCTCCTCCTCGTCGGTCATGTTCGGCGACAGGACGATGCCGGCGGTGTCGGGGCGCGGGCGGGGTCGGCGGCGGCCGGACTCGTCCTCCTCGGCCGGCTCGACGACCTCCACCGGGATGCCGAGGTGGTTTTCGGCGAGGCGGAGGGCGTCGACCGGCGGGGCGGTGACGCCGGCCCGTTCGAGCAGCCCGGCGACCAGCCGCTCGACGACTTCCAGGAGTTCGTCTTGCGAGAAGTCCATGGGTGGATGGTAAGCGGTGCGGCCGGCGGGGTGAACGTCAGAAACGGCGGCGGGCGGCTACGGGTCTTCGAGCGTCCAGCGCTGGCCGTGCGGGGCGGCCGGGTCGGGCTCGGCGCGGAGGACGCGGCCGTCGAGTACCCCGCCGCGGAGGCCGAGGACCATCGGGATGGTGAGCCGCCCGCCGTCGCGGGTGAGCTGGGCGACGACGGTCACGTCCATCGCCCCGCCGGCCTGGTCGCGGAGGGTGATGGTCAACTCGCCGAGGTCGTAGTGCCATGACCCGCCGACCATCGCCACCCGCCGCCGGCTCCGCGGCATCGCCGGGTCGAAGGGAAGCGGGGTGACGACCCCGGGGAGGAACTGGCCCCAGATGTACTCCGGCAGCGTCGTCAGGTGGGCGGCGGTGTCGAGGACGCACTCGGGGTACGCCGCCTTGGTGTCGGGCTGACCGGGCCGGATCCGCACCGACAGGTCCACGAACACCTGAAGCCGGAGCGCCGGGATCGAGTCCGGCCGGCCCCCGGGCCGCAAGAAGTCGAAGGTCGGGAAGCCCTTCGCGGGCTGGAGGTACAGTTGGACGCGGGCCACGTCCCGCTCCTCGGGTCGGTGTCACCGGTATTGCGACTCTTCCCACGTCGGCAGGTACTGGATGACGACCCGGTTCTGGTTGATCGTGTCGCCGAGGGCGGCGACCCGACGGAGGAGTGCGGCCTCGTCCCGGTCCCCGTCGAGGACCTGCTGGCCGTGGATGGCGACGTACATCCCGATGTACTTGTCGGTGAGTTCCGGCGGGGCGTCCGCGCGGAACCAGACGACGGAGGCGAACATCGCCTCACGGTCGGCCTCGGTCCAGCCGGGGTGTTCGGCGACCGGGGGGGCGGTGTCGGGGGTGGTCGGCGGGTTCTCGGACATGGGTCGGCCTCCGGGGCGTCACGTCGAGTATCGCACGCCGGGGCTGCGGCATCCAGTATGGCGGAAATGCGGAACGCGGCGAGTTTCCTCGCCGCGTTCACGGGTGGCCGGGGGCGACCTCGACCGGGTGTCGGGCCTACGAGGGCTGGTCATAGTCTGCCACGGGGTGCTCAAGAACCGCGCCCCGCTCGACCCGCTGTGGCCCTCAACGGTCGCTTCCCGACCACGCAGTACCTGATTCGGCGTCAGTCATCGACCTCGAAGTCCAGCGGGGCCAGCCGACTCGGGAGGCGGTCGGGGATCAACCGGATCAGGTTCTCCGGCCTCGCCCGCTCGTCCAGCAGGCCGGTCCGGACGAACGCCACCAACTGCCGGAACTCGGCCTCCGTCAGCCGGATCGGGTCCCGCACCAGCGGGTCCAGCCGGGCGAGGACCGGGCGGATCGGGCCGGTCGGGCCGGCCAGGTCGCGGGGCAGTCGGCCGACCGGGGTGTAGTTGAGGGCCGACCGGCGGACGTCCAGGTGGTGGGCGATCGCGTCCTCCAGCCGGGTGAACGCCCCGTTGTGGAAGAACGTCGGCTGGACCCCCACGTTCCGCAGCGGGCTGGTCCGGAACTTGTACCGGTCGGCCGCCCGCCCGGTGACCTGCTCCAAGCCGAAGTCCTCGTCCCCGCCCGGCCCGTCGAACACCGAGTTGGTCCGGGCCGGGGCGACCTGCGGGACCCCGAGGACGTGCGGGGTGAAGTCGCTGAACATCTCGTTCGCGCCCCCGGCCACCGCGTGGCAGGACACGCACCCGGCCTTGCCGAAGAACAGCAGCGCCCCCTGCTTCTCCTCCCGCGTCATGGCCGCGCGGCGGCCGCGGGCGAACCGATCGACCGGGGCGTCGGCGAACGTGAGCGAGAACTGGAACTCGGCCAGGGCGGCGGCCAGGTGGTCGTAGGTGATCGGGTCTTCCGGGTCCAGGCCGAACGCCTGCCGGAACAGCCGGCGGTAGTTCGGGGTGTCGTTCAGCCGCCTCACCACCTCGGCCCGGAGGTCGTCGTTGGTCCCCTCGAACTCGAACCCGGCCATCTCGTTCCGCTCCGTCGGCGGGATGAACGCCTGGGCCGTCAGCAGGTGCGGCTGCCGGGACAGGGTCCGGCCCTCCGGGGCGGGGAAGGTGAACCCGGCCGAGTTGTCGAACGGGTCGCCGGAGTCGGCCGAGAACCGGGAGTTCCACATCAGCTTCGGGAAGAACGCGGTGTTCAGGACCATCGGCGTCCGCCGCTGGTTCCGCGGCCCGGTCCGGCCCGGCCCGACCTTGTTGTTGTTGTCGATCCCGATGGCGATGGACTGCGTGTCCCCGAACCCGTGGGCCGGGGAGTGGCACCCGGCGCAGGCGTTGTCCAGCTTGACCCCGAGCAACCGGTCGAAGAAGAGGAGCCGGCCGAGGTCGGCCACGCCCCGGTCGAGTTTCCGGCCGAGCCGGTCTTCGAGTTGTTCCGCGATCCGGCCGGTGAACTCGGCATCGCTCAGCACCAGCGCCAGCCTGCGGTCGAGGTCGGCGTCGTCGGCCCGGGCCGGCCCGCCCGACGCCGCGAGCAGCGGCACCGCCGTGAGCACCCGGACAACCCAGTGAGTGGCCCGCATCACGCCCTCCTCAAAAGGGACCCACGGCGGGACCCGCAGACCGGTGCTGATCGGGTGTCCCGCCGTGCAAGTCGGATTGGTGGCCGATCCCCGCCGAACTCCGGCTCAGGCTTCTGCCTGCGGCGCCGAACATATTGACACGCGAAGATTAGCCGTCTCGCACCTTCGGTCCTACTCCC
>PNKH01000094.1 GCA_013822345.1 Isosphaera sp. | reverse complement strand
CGGATTCCAGCTTGCGTCGCTCCACTCGATGGATGTCGTCGCCATATGCTGACCCCATGACCCCGGCACCCGCCAACCGCCGCGCCGCCCCCCGGTTCCAGCCGGCGTTCGGCACCGTCTACACGTTCCGCCGCGGCGACGCCTACGCCGTCGGGCTGGTGTGGAACATCTCGGTGTCCGGCGTCAGCATGTTACTCGCCGACCCCCCGGAACCGGGCGAGGAGGTGTCCGGGGAGTTGACCGCCGGGGCCGCCGACGCCGGCCTGCCGGTCGCCGTCCGGGTGGTCCACGTCCGCCGGGTGCCGACCGGCGACTACTTCCTCGGGGCCAAGTTCGCCCGCCCGCTCTCGCCCGAGGAGCTGCGCCCCTTCCTCGCCCCCGGGGCCGACCCGTTCACCCCGCCGGGGTAGCCGGGAGTTCGATCCGGAACACCGTCCGCCCGCCGCGGCGCTCCCAGGTGATCGTCCCGCCGTGGGCGTCGGCCGCCTGCTTCGCCACCGCCAGGCCCAACCCGATCCCCTGGTCCTTCCCGGTCACGAACGGCTCGAACAGCCGGTCCGCGACCGCCGCCGGCGGGCCGGGGCCGGTGTCCGCGACCTCGACGACGACGCCCTTGCTCGCGCTGCGGGCTTGTACTTCCACCGTGCCGCCCGGGCCGGCCGCCTCGACCGCGTTCCCGATCACGTTCCCGAACAGGTGCGACAGCTGCGCCGCGTCGCCCGGGAGGACGGCCGGGTCGGCCGGCGGCTTCCACACCAGCACCGTCCCGGCGTGCTGGCACTGCGGCCGCAGCAGGCTCACCGCCTGGTCGACCAGCGACCCCACGTCGCACGGCCGGCGGTCCGCCGCCGGCGGCTTCCCGAGCGCCAGGAACTGCCGCAGGTTCGCCTCGATCCGGGCCAACTGCCGCAGCGCGACCCGCAGCGGCTCCGGGTCGGCCGACGGGTTCTCCGCCAGGAATAGCTCCAGCGCCAGCTTCGCCCCGGCGGCCGCGTTCCGCAACTGGTGGGCCAGCCCGCCGGAGAACTGTCCGAGCACCCGCAGCCGCTCCGTCTGCTGCAGCTCGTCCTGGAACCCGGCGAGCCGGCGGGCCATGTCGTTGACCGCCCCGCACAGGTCGCGCAGCTCGTCGTCCGCCCCGCGGACCGGCATCGGGCGGAAGTCCCCGGCGGCGATCAGCCGGGTACGGGCGTCCAGGTCGCGGACCCGGGACACCAGCCGGGACCCGAACGCCACCGCCAGGCCGACCGCGACCAGCCCGCTCACCCCGCCGAGCACCACGAGCGGGCGGACCGCGTCCCGCACCGCCGTCCGGCGGAGTGCCTCCGGGTAGAAGATGTACAGGCTCCCGCCGCGGAGCGGGAGCCGCAGGCAGCGGTACGCCCGCCCGGCCACCTCGACCGGCGGCCCCAGGGTGTGGTCCTCGCCGTCCGCCGGCAGGGCCGCGGTCGGGACGTCGGCCGGCGGGTGCGGGGCCGGGTCGGGGAACGTCGACTCGGGCGGGTCGGTCGGGTGGACGTACAGGAACTCGGCCCCGGAGAAGCCCTTCATCTGCTGGAGGACGCGCTCGGTGAGCGGGAAGGTGGTCCGCGGCTCGGCCAGCGTCCGGGCGACCGCCCACTGCTGGTCAGCAAGCCGCCGCTCGGCGCTCCGGGCGGCGGTCGCCGCCGCCCACGCCGTCGCCGCCGCGTCCCCGAGCAGGAGGAGCGTGAGCGGCAGCAGCAGGCGGTAGCGGAGCGACAGGCGCACGCGGCACCGGCGGTCGGCGGGGGTGTGGTCATCTTACCGGCGAGCCGGGAGTAAGGAGGCCGCCCGGGGTTCACACCCCGGGCTATTCCCCCCCCACCCCCTTCGGGGCTGAATGCCTTGAACCCCGAAGGGGGTGGGGAGGGAATAGCCCGGGGTGTGAACCCCGGGCGGCCGGTGCGGACCCGGCCGGGCTCCCTCCTCCGGTCGCTCACGCTCCCGGCTCGCCGCGTCGCAGCTTCGGGATTGCCCCGCCGCCGCCGCCGCGGTATGTCCCCGGTCTTACCCCGGGGGTGGACCCATGACCTGGCTCGCGGCGCGGCGGTGGGACCTCCTCTGGCTGCTCCTGTTCGGGGGGCTGTCGTCCGCGTACTGCGTCACCGCGGCGGCCGAGATCGGGGCGACGTTCGACGAGCCGTTCTACGTCAAGGCCGGGCTCGAGACGTGGCGGACCGGGAGCAACAAGCCGCTGATGAAGGCCGGGGTGATGACCCTCCCGGTCGACGTGCAGACGCTCCCGGTCTACGTGTGGGAGCGGGTCCGCGGCTACCCGTTCGACCCGGTCGCCGACCTCCACACCGTCCTGCCCGTCGCCCGGGCGATGACCCTCGCCTTCTGGTGGCTGCTGCTCGTGTACGCCCTGCGGCTCGGGCGGACGTTCGGCGGGGCGTGGGGCGGGCGGCTCGCCGTCGCCCTGATCGCCTCTGACCCGAACCTCCTCGCCCACGCCGCCCTCGCCACCACCGACGTCGCCTCGACCGCGTGCGTCCTGGTCCTGGTCTACCACGCGTGGCACGGCCAGGGCCGCGGGTGGGGCCGGCGGGTGCTGGTGCCCGGGCTGTGCTACGGGCTGGCGACCCTGGCGAAGGCGTCCGGGATGGTGTTCGGGATGGAGGCGATGGTCGTCCTCGGGCTGTGCCACCTGGCCGGGGCCGGGGCGCTCGCCGGCGGGTCCGGCGTCCGCGGCCGGCTCGCCCACCTGTGGCGGGCCACGTCCGGGTTGCGCCGCGACCTCGTCGGGTCCGCCGTGATCGGGTTCGCGGTCGTGTTCGCGTACACCGGCAGCGACTGGAAGCCGGACGCCGGGTTCGTGAGGTGGGCCGACCGCCTGCCGGACGGCCTCCTGAAGGACGCGATGGGGACGGTGAGCCGGGAGCTGCGGGTGTTCACGAACGCCGGGGAGGGGCTGTGGTACCAGATCCAGCACAACGTCCGCGGGCACGGGACGTACCTGCTCGGGGAGTGGCACCGGCGGGCCGTGCCCGAGTACTTCCCGCTCGCCCTGAGCATGAAGGTGCCGGTCCCGACGCTCGCCCTCCTCGCCGCGGTCCTGCTGCTCGCCCGCCGACAGCTCCTCACGCCGCCGGCCGCGATCGCGCTGCTGCTCCTCGTGCTCGCGCCGACGTGCCGGGTGCAGATCGGCATCCGGTTCATGCTGCCGCTGATGGCGGTCGGGTCTGTGGCGCTGGCGGTCGCCGTGGCCCGCGGCCGGGCGGTGCCGCGCGGGTTCGTCGCTGCGGTTGTCGCCGCCTTGGCCGCCGTGTCGGTCGCGGCGTGGCCGCACGGGCTGACGTACTTCAACCGCGCCTGGGGCGGCCCGGCGGAGGGGTACCGGCTGCTGCACGACTCGAACTACGACTGGGGGCAGGGGCTGCCGGAGCTGCGGGCCTGGGCCGCGGCGCACGGCGAGGACGCGGTCGCGGTGTGGTACTTCGGCACGGACCCGGCCGTCGACATCCCGCCGCTCCGCCGGGCCTTCTTGAGCCACCCCGTCCACGACGGCACGACCGACGCGATCCGGAAGGTGTGCGGCGGGGCGCCGCTGCTGGCGGTGTCGGTCGGGTGCGTCCACGCGAACGACAACATGACCCCGCACCACCGCCTCGCCGCCGACTGGGTCCGCACCCAGACCCCGGTCGCCCGGACCCGGTTCTTCCACGTCTACCGGGTGCCGTGAACCCGCCTCCGGGCGAACCGCGACCGTCCCGCCGCGACCCCTCGGGTGCGAACCCGCTCGCCGGGCCACACCCGAGGGGTCGCGGCGGGACGGTCGCGGTTCGCCCGGGCGGCGCCGGGCCGTGTACCATTCCCGCATGTCCGCGTTCGAGAACGCCCTGATCCTCACCGGCCCGACCGCCTCGGGGAAGACGGCCCTCGCCCTCGACCTGGCCGACCGGGTCGGGGCCGAGGTCGTCGCCCTCGACTCCATGACCGTGTACCGCGGCATGGACGTCGGCACCGCCAAGCCGACCCCCGACGAGCGCGCCCGCGTCCGGCACCACCTCGTCGACATCCTCGACCCGTGGGAGTCGCTCACCGTCGCCGACTGGCTCGACCGCGCCGCCGCCGCCTGCCGCGACATCACCGCCCGCGGCAGGCGGCCGCTGTTCGTCGGCGGCACCCCGTTCTACCTGAAAGCGCTCTTGCACGGGCTGTTCCCCGGCCCGCCGGCCGACCCGGATCTGCGGCGCGACCTGGAGGCCGAGGCGGAACGGGCCGGGAACGCCGCCCTCCACGCCCGGCTCGCCGCCGTCGACCCGAAGACCGCCGCCCGGCTCCACCCGAACGATGTCCGGCGGGTGGTCCGGGCCCTGGAGGTCCACGCCCTGACAGGCCGGCCGATCTCCGACTGGCAGCAGACGTGGGACACCGCGGCCTTCGCCGACCCCGCCCGGCCCGCCCCGCCGCCGGCCGCGATCCCGGCGGTGGTGCTCGAGCTGCCGCGCGAGGAGCTGTACGACCGGGTGAATCGGCGGGTCGATGCGATGCTCGCGGCCGGGTGGCTGGACGAGGTGCGGCGGCTCCGCGACCTCCCCCGGCCGCTCAGCCGGGAGGCCCGCCAGGCGCTGGGGTACGGGGAACTCCTGGCGTACCTCGACCGCCGGGACGGCCGCCAGGTCGGGTGGGCCGAGCCCGGCTCTGCGGGCGAGTCCCACCACCGCCGACGCCTGCCGGGGCCGGGTCCGGTAGGGTGGGCCGAGGCCGGCGCTTCGCCGGGCGAGTCCCACCGTGCGGCCCGTGGTGGGACTCGGCCCGAAGCGGGCCTCGGCCCACCCTACCCCCGCCCGGCCGGGCCGGACTGGGACGAGACGGCGGACCTGATCCGCACCCGGACCCGGCAGTTCGCGAAGCGGCAGCTCACCTGGTTCCGGCACCTGCCGCAGCTCGTCCGGGTGCCGGTCGGGGTGCCGGGAGTGGTCGGGCGGGTGCTGGCCGGGTGGGGGCTGGTGAACGGGCCGGCGGGGAATTGACACCCCGGTGCGAAACAGGGACTATACTGGTCGTGCGGCGGCGGGTTCCGCCCGCCGCCCCCCTCTTACCACCGGCCCCGGCCCGCCCCCGCGGCGACCCCGGCCACTGGGACCCGCCCATGCGGACCGTCACGTTCCTGGTGCTCGAAGGCGTGGACAAGGGGCGGGTGTACAAGGACCTGCCGATCCCGGTCACGATCGGCCGGGAGGAGGGGAACGGGCTGCGGCTGAACGACGAGCGGGTGAGCCGGTTCCACGCCAAGGTGCAGGTCGAGGACGGGGACATCATCCTGACCGACCTGGACAGCACCAACGGCACCCGGGTGAACGGGACGGCGGTCCAGATCCGCCGCCTGCGGGCCGGGGACCAGGTGTCGATCGGGCGGACCATGCTCTTGTTCGGGACGATGGAGGAGATCGCCGCCCGGCGGGCGGTGGCCGCCCCGGCGAACACCGGCGGGCAGGCCCAGACGATCCGGGCCGAGGAGCTGGCCGCGGCCGCCGGCCGCGGGGCGGCCCCGCCGCCGGCCGTCCCGGCCAACGACCGGACGGTCGGCCCGGGCGGGCCGGCGAACTGGACCGCGTTCGACGACGACATCCCGCCGCTGCCGCAGAAGCTGACCCCGGCCCAGGCGGCCCGGCTGGCGGAGATCCTCGACTACCTGCACCGCGGGCTGACCACCGCGGTCGAGAACATCGACGCGAACGAGGACGGGACCGAGGTGCGGATCGGGTTCGGGGAGTGGCAGACGATCCAGGCGGTGCAGATGCTCCTGGCCCGGTACGGGCGGTCGATCGCCGACCCGGACCCCCGCGGCTGACCGGGCCCGGGCGAGCCGGGAGCGTCAGCGACCGGAGGGGCGTCCTCCGGTCGCTGACGCTCCCGGCTCGCCCGTTCCCCGACCGCTTGACGCCGCCGCCGGCCGGCGTATCAGTTGAACAGCATCCCCCCGCAACCCGAGCCGCACCTCAAGGTCGAGGCGATGCGCATCCTGGTCCTGGCGGACATCCACGGCAACAAGGCGGCCCTGGACGCGGTCCGGGAGCCGGCCGACGCGGTCCTGTGCCTGGGCGACCTGGTGGACTACGGGCCGGAGCCGGGGGCGTGCGTCGACTGGGTGCGGGCCAACGCCGACCACTGCGTCCGCGGGAACCACGACCACGGGGTGGCCCAGGACGTGCCGGTCCGCGGCGGGGCCGGGTTCCGGTACCTGACCGGGGCCACCCGCCCGCACTCGGTCGCCGCCGTCACCCCGGCCCAGCGGCGGTATCTCGCCGACCTCCCCACGTCCCGGCTGGTCGGCCTCGGCGGGAAGCGGCTCCTGCTGGTCCACGCCACCCCGCGCGACCCGATGGACGAGTTCGCCCCGCCGGACCCGGAGTTCTGGGCCCCGCTGGTCGCCGGGCTGGAGGTGGACTTCGTCCTCGCCGGGCACACCCACCAGCCGTACGTCCTGAAGGTCGGCGGGACGACGGTGGTGAACCCCGGGAGCGTCGGGCTGACCCGGGACGGGGACCCGCGGGCCTCCTACGCGGTGATCGAGGACGGGGCGGTGCGGCTGAGGCGGGTCGAGTACCCGGTTGAGGAGACGGTGGCGGCGGCCGCGGCGGTGCTGTCCGACCCGCTCGCCCGGCGGATGCTGACCGACACCTACCGCGGCGGCGGCCTGGTGGCGAAGTGGGCCCAGTGCAAGGGCGGGAACGGGGCGTGCGCGAACGGCCACCCCGCGCCCGTGCGGAACGGTCAGCCCGCCCGCGTGTGAGGTCGCCGGGCGGGGTCGGCGGCCGGACTTCGCGGCAGGTGGCTACCCCTCACCCGCCGGCGAAGCGCCGGCGACCTCTCCCCGGCGGGGAGAGGTGGGGGCCTCGGGCCTCCTCCTGAGCCTTCCGGGTCGGGTGCGTTCCGAGGGGCCGCAGGAGCCCCACCTCTCCCCGCTGGGGAGAGGTCGCCGGCGCTTCGCCGGCGGGTGAGGGGCGCCACGCCGGCGGACACCCCGTGCGCCCGACCCCGACTCAATCACTCCCCGAGCTTCTCCCCGGCCGCGTGCAGGGCGAGCACCGCGAACGCCGTCCCGGCGGTGGTGATGTAGTGGGCCCGGTCGGTGCTCAGCGACCGGGTGAACCACCGCCCGCTCTCCCGCTGGTTCGCCTTCAGCCACCTCACCCCGCCGGCGACCGCCGGGTCCGCCGGCTTCTCCCCCGCCTCCAGCAGCACGAACGTCACGAACCCGGTCCCGTACCCGTCGCTCGCGGCGTCCCGGTCGTTCACCGTCCCGTCGTGCCGCTCGTACGCCCCCAGGCCCGGCAGGTTCCACCCGCCGTCCTTCCGTTGCCTCGCCTTCAGCGCCGCCACCGCCTTCTTCTGCCCGTCCGCGGTCATCAGCCCGTCGACGTGCCGCGACGCCCAGAGCAGCATTGCGGTGTGGTGCAGGTCCGGCGGCGGGGTCTTGGCCAGGTACGCCCGCAGCTTCTCGAGCCCGGCCTTCGCCCTCTCGGTCTTGGCGTAGTCCCCCGGGGCGTACCCGGCCGCCAGCGCCGCGAGCACCGCCCCGTAGTAGTCGTCGTGCTCCAGCGGCGGCCAGTCGCACTTCAGCCACTTCCACTCCCCGGTCTTCAGCTGCACGTCCCACATCCGGTCGAGGGCCGCCCGGGTCGCCGGGTGCAGCTTCCCGGCCCGCCGGTCGTCGGCCGCCAGGGCGAACGCCGTCGCCACCACCGCCGCGGTGCTCCGCGGCTTCGCCCCGCCCGCCCAGCCGTCCGCCTCCCTCTCCAGGAACGCCCGCACCTCCTTCGCCCCGCCGCCGCCCGGGAGCAGTGCCCGGGCCGCCAGGTACGGCATGTTCGTGTGGCAGGTGACGCACTTCCGGTCCCGGGTCCAGTTCACCGCCGCGGCGTCGAGGTACGCGGCGGCCGCGGCCGGCGACAGTTGCCTGGCGCGCGGCTCGTCGTCCGTGCTCGGTGCGGGCTTCGGGAATTCGGCCCGGCCGGCCAGGGCCAGGGCCAGGGCCAGGGTCACGGCGAACATCGGGAGCCTCCGCGCGGGTGACCCGGGGTTTCAACCCCGGGACGAGAACAAGGTCGGGAGCGCCACACGAGCACCGTCAGCCACACGAACGCGACCGCCAGGGTGACCGACTTGGCGACGAGCAGGGCCAGCCCGACCGCGGTCGGCCCGGACCACGTCCGCGGGTCGTCGGTCGTCAGCTCGCCCCGGACCTGCTCGTACTGGCCCGGGTAGATCATGGCGGTGACCGCCATCGCGGCGAGGAGCACCGCGGCCAGCCACCGGTCGGACCCGCGGAGCGGCAGCAGCGGCACCAGCGGGGCGAGCCACAGCAGGAACTGCGGCGACCCGACCTTGTTGAACAGGATAAACCCCAGCCACATCAACAGCGACCCCGCCGCCAGGTGCGCGACCAACCCGTCACGGCCCGGCGGCCGGGGCGCCCCGGCCGCCCGCCGGAACCCGCGCCCGACGACGAGCACGGTCAGCGCCGCGGCCGCGGCCGCGACGACCGCCGCCGCCTTCGCCGCCCGGTCGGCCAGGTCGCCGCGCAGGTCGTGCCCGCCGTACCCGTACCCGACCGCCGTCCCCGGGTCGGCCAGGAACACCAGCCACGACACCGGGGCCTCCAGCTGCAGCCCGCGGGCCGAGTGGAACGACAGGTACAGGAACGACCGGTCGCCGAGCAGCAGCAGCGACAGCACCGGGTACGCGAGGAGGAACAGCCCGGCGACGGCCGCCTCCCGCGCCGCCGCGGCCAGGAACGAGCGGGTCGTGGCGGCGGGGGCCGACCGGGCGGCCGCGGCCGCGAGCACGAACAGCGGGACGAGAAGCACCGGGACGAGCTTGTACGCGCACCCGGCCGACAGCACCGCGTACGCGGCGGCCGCCCACCCGCGGGCGAACGCGGCCAGGGCCAGCAGGGCGAACAGCCCGACCACCGGGTCCTGCCGGTCGTACAGGATCAGCCCGCCGGCCGAGGTGCCGGCGACGTACACCGCGAGCCGGGCCGCCCGGGCGACCGGCCCCTCGTCGGGGTAGGCCCGCCGGGCGATCGCGTAGACCAGGGCGAGGGACGCCAGGTCGACCGCGAACAGGACGATTCCCAGGCCGACCTCGAACCGCCGCCCGGCGACGTCCGGCCGGTCGGTCGGCCGCCACGCCACGAGCACCTCGACGCCGTCCGGGAGGGCGTCGGCGACGTGCCCGGCCACCACCCCGAGGAGGACGGCGAACGGCGGGTACTCGACGTCGGTGGTGCGGTACAGGTCGGCGAGGGAGGTGGCACGGGCGGCGTCGCCGTACCGCTGGTACAGGGCGTACTCGCCGGCGGTGGTGAGCGCGAAGAACGCCGCCCGGGTGAGGAGGAAGGCGGCGAACAGGGCGGCCCAGGCGGCGGGCGGGACGCGGCGCGGCATCCGGTCAGGTATACCGACGGCGCGAGTCCCCGGTTAGCGACGCGTCGAAGACGCGTCGCTAACCAACCGGGCGGCGCGTCAGACTACGTCCTTCAGCTCGAACCCCTTGCGGTACTCGCGGAACAGCAGGGCGGCGGCCTTCGCCTTCTGGTCCCCGGCCAGGTTGGTGAACGTCTCGGTCTTCGGGTCGACCGCCAGCACCGGGCCGAACTTCGCCTTCGTCCCCTCGACGTCCACCTTGTTGTCCTTCAGGTGGTCGAGCATCCGGGCGGCGAACTCGTTCACCGTCTTGCTGTCGCTCACCGCCGCGGCCTTCGACAGCGGGGCCTCGGTCCCGAGCCGCAGGCTGATGTTCGCCAGGTGGCAGAGCGACGCGGACAGGTGCCCGTCGGCGATGTCGCAGTTCAGGTCCTCGACCTTCCGGCTGCGGACCGCCTTGACGAAGTTGTCGAAGTGGAGCTGGTCGCCCCCGCCGGAGAACTTCGCCACCTCCTTGCCGGCCTTGTCGTAGGCGACCGCGCTGGTGTAGTTCGGGGAGACCACGTACCCGTCCGTCCCGACCCAGATGTTCCCGACCTTCACCCCCTTGTGGTCCTTCGTGTCCAGCCCGCGGACCTCGAACACCATCTTCTCCGGGCCGTAGTCGAACACGCACAGCTGGGTGTTCGCCGTCTCCCCGTCGTCGACGTACCCGAACCGCCCGCCGAGGCTGAACGCACTGCTCGGCATGGTCGTCTTGCCGAGGCCCCACCGGGCCTTGTCCATCTCGTGCACGCCCTGGTTGCCGAGGTCGCCGTTCCCGTAGTTCCACAGCCAGTGCCAGTTGTAATGGACCGGGCCGTACTTGTCGTTCGGGTTGTTCCGCCGCGGCATCACCAGCGCCGCCGGGCCGGTCCACAGGTCGTAGTCCATGGTCGCCGGCGGCTTCTGGTCGCCGGTCCTCAGCCCGGTGTCGCCGATGCTCTTGCGGGTCTTGTAGCACAGCCCGACGGCCAGGTCGACCTTGCCGATCTTCCCGCCGCGGACGTACGCGATCGCCTCCCGCATCCCGGTGTTGCTGCGGCTCTGGGTGCCGACCTGGCAGATCTTCTTGTACTTCCGGGCGGCGGCGGTCATGATCGCCCCCTCCCGGACGTTGTGCGTCGCTGGCTTCTCGCAGTACACGTCCTTGCCGTTCTCCATCGCCCAGACCGCCATCAGGGCGTGCCAGTGGTTCGGGGTGGCGATGGAGACGATGTCGATGTCCTTGTCGGCGACCACCTTCCGGATGTCCTTCTCGAACCGCGGGGCCTTCCCCTGGGCGCCTTCGATCTGCTTCATCGCCCGCCCGATCACCGCCTCGTCGCAGTCGCAGACGACGGTGACCTCGCAGTTGTTCTTGGCGGCGAACCCGGAGACGTGGCTCATCCCCCGGCCGTGGACGCCGACGACGGCGACCCGGAGCTTGTCGGCCCGGCCGGCGGCGGCGACCGGGCGGGTGTCGGCGGCGGTGGCGGCGCCGGTGCCGACGGCGGCCGCGGCGGCGGACAGGATGGCGGACCGTTCGAGGAACTCGCGGCGGCTGAAGATGTCCATGACGGCAGCTTTCCGGACGGGCGGGGGGGGTGGGGAATAACCTTCACGCCAGTGTAACCGGCCCCCGACCGGGGTCAATGACGCGGGCCCCGTTTCGCCGCGACGCGGAGTCCTCGGAGCGGAGCGCGAACGACACGCCGCGCTCCGCTCCGAGGACTCCGCGTCGCGGCGAAACGGGGGTGCTCCGCACGGTCACCGCGGCGGCAGGTCGCGGAGCCCCCCGGCGGTGAACTCGGACGCCCCGAGCGACCCCTGCGGGGCGCCCGGCCCGAGCACGTACGCCGGCACCGGGGCCCTGGCGAACAGGTCGTAGTCCGGCTCCCCGAACTGGTGCGCCGCCGCCGCGTCCGCCGGCTTCGCCCCGGGCGGCAGGCTGATCGTGAACGGCGGGTTGATCGCCCACGCCTCGGACCACAGCTCCCGGTCGTTCAGCACCAGCCGGAGCCGGGCCGGGCGGCGGGCGAACGGGATCGTCCCGTGGGGCGGGTAGTGCGCACCGGCCGGGGTGCCGACCGGGTCGACCGACGCGAACAGGGTCGCCGGGGCGGCCGGGTCCGGGACGTACCCGAGCTCCCGCAGCCGCGCCTCCAGGGCGGCCTTCACCGCCTCCCGCCGCTCGCCGGGGACGCCGGCCAGGTCGATCCGCACTCCGCCGCCGGGCTTCAGGACGAACAGCCCGGGCCGGGCCTTCGCGGCGGTGACGAGCGGCCGGGCGTCGACGTGCGGGAGGGTGTACGGGCGGACGGCGGCGGCCCCGCCGGTGCGGACGCACGCCCACAGCTGGTAGCCGCGGAACTGGCCCTGCACCGCCCCGAGGTAGTCCCACACCGGGAGCGGGAAGGACGGGTCGTGGACCTGCTGGTCGGAGTACAAGTACCGGTCCCCGGCCCACCCGAACGACTTGTCGAACGCCCCGCCCTCGTTCACCCGGAGCTTCGGCAGGACGACGTGCCGGGCCGCCCCGGTGGCGGTCTCCAGCAGGATCGCCTTGCCGTTCCCGCCGACCGCCAGGCGGGTGCCGTCCGGGCTGAACGCCAGGGCCGGGTGGGGCGGGGGCGGGCCGACCCGGCGGGGCTGCCCCACCCGCCCGCCGGCCGGGTCGAGTAGCGCCACCTCCTCGCCGGCGAGGAACGCCACCCGGGTCCCGTCGGGGGTGACGGCCGGGCGGCACGGGGTGGCGTCGAGGGTGGCGAGGAGGCGGGTCCCGTCGGGGTCGAACACCCGGAGCTGGCCGGCCCGGGAGATCGACACCACCCGGTCGTTCCCGACGAACGCGGCCCACCGGACGTCGACCGCCTCCGCGTCCTTCAGCCCGTCCTTGCCGGGGAGGTGGGCGGCCGGGACGGTGTGCGGGGCCCACGACCACCGCTTGAGCTGCCCGTCCGACCCGACCGCCCACAGCCGGAGGGTGTTCCGCCCCTTGCCGGCCTGGGGGGCGGAGGCGAGGATCGTCCGCCCGTCCGGGCTGAGGTCGAGGGCGGCGAACTCCCCGGCCAGCTCCCAGGTGGACAGGACCTTCCCCCCGGTGGTGTCGCACAGGGCGACCCGGGTGCCGACCGCGGCCCCCTTCTTCTCGACCCGGATGGTGACGACCGCCCGGTCGACCTCGGGGCGGGCGGCCAGCCCGGTGACGGCGTACGGCCCGAGGTCGGGGAACGGGACGGGGGCGAACGACCCGGGCTCGGGGGCCCGGCCGACGACCCACGGGTCGGGCGGGGCGTCGGCCTTGGGGGGCTGCGGGACGGCGAGCTTGACCGGGTCGTCCGGCCGGGGCGGGGGCGGCTGCGGGGGCGGGGGCGGGGTGGGCGGCGGGTCGTCGGTCTTCATCGGGACGAGGGGTTGGGTCGGCTTGGCGGACGAGCACCCGGCGGCCGCCAGGCACAGGACCAGAAGACCGGCGCGGGTCGCGGGCACGGCGCTCTCCCGTGGGGTGGGCACGGGAGTCTAGTTCACGCCGGGCGGGGTTGTGCGGGCCGGCCGGGCCGCCTACACTTCCCCCAGGCGCACCCGTAGCTCAACTGGATAGAGCATCGGTCTTCGGAACCGAGGGTTAGAGGTTCAAATCCTCTCGGGTGTACTTAGAAAATAAGGGTTTTTACATCCTGCATCGGGCGAGTGCAGGGAACTCTGCAGGAAACACCCCGGTTGTGCCCGGGGTGCTTTCGTTCTCCAAGTCCACAATCGCGGTTGAACACGCTCGGCGAATCAGATGACCGGGGCCCAAGGTTGCCCGTTGATGAGGTTAGAGATGCGGAGTGCATCGCTTTGGCCGGTCGCTCTTCCTTGCGTGTCTCGTCGGCCCAATCTCGGTGATTTCAGTCTCTCGCCTTCGGTGAGGCCTGTGGATGGCCTTCGAGCGCGAAAGCCGACCGTTTGCCCGGCGACAAACTCCCCCTCCCATAAACGCAGGTAACGGGTAGTGTCACGCCGTCCGAGGATGCGGGCTATGCGTCACTTTGCGGGAAGCTTGATCGTCTCCGATGCGCTGACGAGGATCATGACCTTCTCGTCCTTCTTGATGAAGGCCAGCGTTACCTTCTGATTCTTGAATACCGCCTCTCCGCAGCGGCATCACTGGCTGGTCGCAGCGGCGTAGGAGGAGAACGTCTGCGGGCGTATTTCGCCGCCGCGGCGCTTCATGTTCAGGACGTGATTCGCGGCGGTGCGGTAGTGCCAGGTGCGGAACTGACTGTTTCCCTGGAACGTGCTCAACCGAGTGACGGCCTTGACGAACACCTCCTGCGTCACCTGCTCGGCATCCTGCGGGTAGAAGACCATGCGGACGGCGATGTTGTACACCCACGCCTAGGGCCGCAGGACCAGTTTGTTCAAGGGTAGTGCGGTCGCCGTGGATGCACCGTTCCACCAACTCGGCATCGACCGAGCCGTGATCGACGACCTCACTGAAGGGATTGAACATGGCCCCATCTCCTTACTCAACAGCACCAGAATAGTCGGTGCGGACCTCTCCCCGGACGTGGACACGGGAGGCGAGCAACTGTGACGGAGAAGGCCAGTGAAAAGGCGCTTTATCGGCCGAGCCAGGTGGCAAACGGGGTCGACCAACTGGCCTTCAAGCCCTTTGCACCGCTTGCCGATATTACCGTATCACCCGTCACGCGCACCAGGAGCCCGCTGGGTGACGCCGTTCGAGCGCCCCGACCGTTGCTGTCCGAAGTGCTCTCACAAGGGCTACATGTTCCGGGCCAGGAAGAACGTCGAGGTGCCAGAGGGCAGGTTTGTCGAGACGAAGTACAGCTGCCGGTCCTGCGCACACGAGTGGTGGGAACGCATTCCGACACCGCCCGTGTCGGAGCGGGCGGACGACGCGGCGAGATCATGCCTTGCGGCGTAAAACGACGTGCGTAGCGTGCGGCGTGCCCACCTGCTCGGCGCACTCGTACCCCAGCGACACCAAGTCCACCCCGTCGAACAGCCGCTCGCCCCCGCCGAGCAGCACCGGGCTGATGGCAATGTGCAACTCGTCGATCAGCCCCGCCCGCAACCCCTGTTGAATCGTGGACACCCCGCCCCCGACCCGAACGTCCTTCCCTCGAGCCGCCACTTTCGCCTGGCGAAGCGCCGCCACGAATCCGTCCGTGACGAAGTGGAACACCGTCCCGCCGTCCATCTCCAGCGGCGGCCGCGGGTGGTGGGTGAGGACGAACACCGGGCAGTGGTACGGCGGGGTGTCGCCCCACCATCCCTTCCACGACTCGTCCGGCCACGGGCCGCGGACCGGGCCGAACATGTTCCGCCCCAGCACCCACGCCCCGACGTTCTCGAACCCGCGGGCGGCGAACCGGTCGTCCGCGCCGGTCTCCCCGCCGTCCTGGCCGAACATCCGCCGGAACGTGCGGGTGGTGAACGCCCACCGGTGCAGCGCCTTGCCGCCCACCCCGAGCGGCTCCTCCGGGCTCTGGTCCGGCCCCGCGCCGAACCCGTCCACGGAGACAGAAAAGCTCTCGACGCGAACTCGCTGCATGCGATCGGCCCTCGATCCGGGCAAAACGGTCGGGTGTGGGGCCGTCGGCCGCCCCGCCGGTTTGGCGGGTGTGGAGGGTAGCGGCAGCTCCGCCGGGTGTCAAACGACGTTGAACGCCGGCCACAGAGCGGTCCGCGTCACGGCCCAGCCGTCTGCCGCCATCTCCCGCGCCGCGGGTACAATCACTCCCAGCGCCCGAGACAGGAGGCCCGACATGGCGACCCGCCGAGAGTTCGTGACCACCGCGGCCGCCGTCCTCGCCCGGCCCGACCTCCTGTCCGCGGCTGAGCCGAAGCCCCTCGCAGAGGTTCCCGCCGACAAGCCGATCCGCGTCGGCGCGCTCGTGTTCCCCGGGATGGACCAGATCGACCTGACCGGCCCGTTCGCCGTCCTCTCGCGGCTCCCGAACGCGACCGTCAAGCTGCTGTGGAAGGCGACGGACCCGATCCGCGACTACCGCGGGCTGGGGCTGGTTCCCGACGCCAAGCTGGCCGACGCCGGCGAGATCGACCTGCTGGTCGTCCCGGGCGGGCCGGGGCAGGAGGACCTGATGGAGGACGAGGCCGTCCTGTCGTTCGTCACCAAACGTGCGAAGGCCGCGGCGTGCGTGTTCTCAGTCTGCACCGGGGCACTCGTCTGCGGCGCGGCGGGGCTGCTCAAGGGAAAGAAGGCGACCACTCACTGGGCGTCGGTGCAGTTCCTGAAATACTTCGGTGCCACGTTTGTCGATGAGCGGGTCGTGGTGGACGGGAAATTGGTGTGCGCAGCGGGACTCACCGCCGGGATCGACGGGGCGCTGCGGGTGGCGGCGCTCCTGCGCGGCGAGGCGGCGGCGAAGGCGATCCAGCTCGACATCCAGTACGCGCCCGAGCCGCCGTTCGACTGCGGGCACCCCGACAAAGCGCCGAAGGAGATCGTCGCCACGCAGCGGGCGGCCTTCCGCCCGCTCACCGAGAAGCGGTTGGCGACCGCGAAGAAGGTTGCCGCCAAACTCGGCGTGGAGGTCAAGGACTGAGCGGAGGCGTGCGACGCGGCGTGACGGCGCGGAGTGAACCCGCCGTCCTTGACCCGGTCGCCCTTCCTGTCGCAGACGCCCCCGCCACTCCCGTGCCCCCGCCACACCTGGCGCGTTCGCGCAACCACATCCTGACGCCTCGGAATGATAGGCATTGACCTAACCGACCGGGGCGGTACACTTAGCCTCATGCCTAAGCGTCAGCCCCGGCTCACTCGCGTGTTCCAGGCGCTCGCCGACCCGACCCGGCTGGCGGTGGTGGAGCGCTTGTGTCAGGGGCCGGCCCCGACGAGCGAGCTGGCCGCGCCGTTCCGGATGGCGATGCCGTCGTTCCTCCAGCACCTCGACGTGCTGGCGGACTGCGGGCTGGTGCGGTCAAAGAAGAAGGGCCGGGTCCGCACCTACGAGCTCGCCCCCGGGGCGCTGAAGCCGGTCGAGGACTGGCTCGCGTCGCAGCGGAAGCTGTGGGAGAAGCGGCTCGACCAGTTGGACTCTTTCCTCAACGAACTGAAGGAGCATCCGGAATGAACCCGAAGACGGACCTTGTGCTGGAACGCGTCGTCGACGTGAGGCCGGAGCTGGTGTGGAAGGCATGGACTGCGCCCGAGTACCTGAAGAAGTGGTTCACCCCGGCCCCGTGGAAGACGGTCCACGCCGAGATCGACCTGCGCCCCGGCGGCAAGTTCCACACGGTGATGGAGTCGCCCGAGGGGCAGCAGATGCCGAACACCGGGTGCCTGCTGGAGGTCGTGCCGAACCGGAAGCTGGTGTGGACGGGCGCGCTGCTGCCGGACTACCGGCCTGCGGACCTGGGCGCCGACGTGCCGTTCGTGTTCACGGCCGTCATCGCGATGGAGCCGCACGGGACCGGGACGAAGTACACCGCCACGGTCATGCACAGCAACGAGGGCGGGAAGACGAAGCACGAAGAGATGGGCTTCCACCACGGGTGGGGCGCGGCCCTCGACCAGCTCGTCGCGCTGGCGAGGACCATGTAGCAACTCGCCGGTTGGCATCTCCGTCAGGGCGTGTCGCTCCTCTCGGGCCTGCCGCGCCACTCGGGCGTGGAAGCCGGACCGCGAGGATACCCGCTGCGTGTTCCACGAGGTGTGCCGGATGATCCGCACGGAACGTGGCATTACCCACGTTCGGCGGCACTGCCCAACCCGAAAGTACCGGCGGCAGGTAACTTTTACAGGGCTTGTCGCCGGTATCTCACTGCTTGCCCATTCCGCACCTCGCGCCGCGGTGAGCGGTTGCGCCGATCGGCCTCGCGATTCTTCCCACCGGCACGCTCGGTGCTTTACCCTTCACCAGCGAGACCTCCCCCCGGTCTCAAAAAACACGGCCTTCCCCCGAGGCCGCTCTCTTCCCCCGACCTGTCCCCCCGACCCTTCACACGGGCCGGCACCTTCCCCCGGGTGCCGGCCTCTGGTCTTTCCCGGTTACTTCTTCAGCCCCTTGAGCACGCCGTGGAGTTTCTCGTTGAACTCCTTCGGCTTCTCCAGCATCGGGTAGTGGCCGACGTCCGCAATGGTGACCGCGTCGAAGTCGGCGTACTTCTTGTTCGTCTCCACCGCCGTCGGGGTGTAATACTGGAACCCCCCGGACGAGTTGATGCACCGCACCGGCACCCCGGCCTCCTTGAACGCCTTCTTCTGGTCGAGGGCGAACAGGTCCTTGATCAGCGCGAGCTGGACCGCCGGGTCGCGGCTCGCCGCCTTCTCCCCGATCCAGTCCTTGAGCTTTGGATCGACCTTCTCGGGGAGCAGCCCGCCGGCCATGCCGCCCACCGTCCCCTTGAAGTCCTTCTCCAGACCAGCGAACAGGCTCTTGACCACGTCGTCAGGCCGCTTGAACTCGGCGTCCTGCAGGGTGTCCACCCCGACCACGGCGACGACCGTGCCCGGCAGCTTCTTGGCGGCCAGGAGCGCGACCGACCCGCCCATCGAGTGGCCGATCAGGACCACCCGCTTGAGCTTCAGTTCCTTGACCACCGCCTCGACGTCGCCCGCGAGGGCATCGATCGTCCACGCCTTGCGGTCCGTGCCCGACGCGCCGTGCCCGGCCTGGTCGAGCGTGACCACCGTGTAGTCGGAGGCGAACGCGTCCGCCTGGTGCTTCCAGTACTCGCGGTCGCCGCCCCAGCCGTGCAGGAACACGAGGGCCGTGTCTCCCTTGCCCCGGACGTCGCAGGCGATGCTCAACCCGTCGGAGGCCTTGACGGTCTTCTTGACCGGCTCGTCGCCGACGGCAGCCGGGGTGAGGAGGGTGCAGGCGAATAACGACGCAATTCCGGTGAGTCGCAAAGTCATGGAGAACTCCTTCGGGCGAGGTGGTAAGCATACCGAGGAGGCCATTTTACGGTCCACGTCCGTCTCTGCTGACCTCGACACTGCCACCGGGCGCTGCTCTACTCCCAATTTTGAAGGAGGTGGGCGCATGCCGTTCGACGACGCACTCGCGGACCGCATCTGCGAATGCCTCGATCGCCGAAAGGGCATCCACGAGAAGAAGCTGTTCGGCTGCGCGTGCTTCATGCTGGACGGCAACGTGCTCGTCGGGGTGTGGAAGGAGTCGCTCGTCGCCCGCGTCGGCCCGGACGAATACGAGGAGGCACTGCTCGAACCGCACGTCCGGGTGTTCGACATCACCAGCAAACCGATGAAGGGCTGGGTGCAGGTCGAGCCGGAAGGTGTTGAAGACGACAACCCGTTGAACGGCTGGATCGAGCGGGCGTGGGCGTTCGTTTCGGAACTGCCCGCGGCGTGAGACGGTTACCCCGTTCAGCAAGGAGAACACGGATGCCACGAAGCGTCGTTACGCAACTCATGTTCGAGGGCAAAGCCGAGGAGGCGATGACGCTCTACGTCGCGCTGTTCGGCGGCTCCGTCACCGCGGTCGAGAAGTACGGGCCGGGCGGCCCCGGCCCGGAAGGCACCATCACGCGGGCCGAGTTCACGATCGCCGGGCACCGGCTGGCGTGCATCGACAGCCCGGCCCCGCACGCGTTCACCTTCACACCGTCCGCCTCGCTGTTCGTCGAGTGCGCCGACGAGGCCGAGCTGGACAAGGCGTTCGCCACCCTGTCCGAAGGCGGCGCGGTGATGATGCCGCCGAACAACTACGGGTTCAGCACGAAGTTCACCTGGGTCAGCGATCGGTTCGGCGTGTCGTGGCAACTCAACCTGGCGTGAGGCACCCGTGGCGAAACAGAAAACGCCCGACGACGCGGAGGCCTTCCTCGCCGCCCTCGATCACCCGCAGAAGCCCGCGATCCTGGCGATCCGCGAGGTCATCCTCGGCACGCCCGGAGTGACCGAAGGGATCAAGTGGAACGCACCCAGCTTCCGCACGACCGAGTGGTTTGCCACGTTCCACTTGCGGGCGAAGGCCGGCGTTCAGCTGATCCTGCACCTCGGCGCCAGGGTGCGGGCGGGTGACGGCATCACCACCGAGGACCCGGACAACTTGCTGACGTGGCTCGGCAAGGACCGGGCGTCGGTGACGTTCGCGGACGTGGCCGATGTGGCCGCGAAGCGGGAGGCACTCGCGGCCCTCATCCGGCGGTGGATCGAGCACGTCTGACCTTTCCCACCTCCGCCGTCGGCACCAGTTCCATGTCGTCCGCGCCCAGCTCCCGCCCGTCGTGAGCGTGGAACGCCAGCGGCCTGACCGGCTTCCGATCCCGGCGGTCCACCAGCGTGTAATCGGCCGGGCCGCCACAGCCCTCGCCCCACTGCCGGATCGCCATCAGCACCAGGTACAGCCCCCGCCCCTTCCCGGTCAGCGCGTACTCGTGGTGCGCACTCCCCTCGATCGGCACCTGCTCGAGCACGCCCAGCGCGACCAACTTCCGCAGCCGGTCGGTCAGGATATTCTTGGCAATCCCCAGGCTCTTCTCGAACTCCCCGAACCTCCGGTCGCCGGCGAACGCCTGCCGCACGATCAGCACCGACCACGTGTCACCCACCGCTTCCAGGGAGCGGGCCACCGGGCAGGCATCTTCTTCGAAAGTCTTGCGTTTCATGGTGATGTCCCCTCGCCGGAGAGAAACTTTTCTTTTGGTTGCAAGGTGCAACCGGCACCCATTGTATACCCCGCCAGTTGCGAACCGGAACTTTCCAAACGGGAGACAGTCGTGTCGAAGAAACTCGAAGGCAAGGTGGCGCTGGTGACCGGCGGCTCGCGCGGCATCGGGGCGGCCATCGCGGAGGCCCTCGCCCGCGACGGGGCGGCGGTGGCCGTCAGCTACAGCTCGTCCCCGGAGAAGGCCGAGGCGGTGGTCAAGACGCTCGAAGGGCTCGGCGTCAAGGCGAGGGCGTTCAAGGCGGACCAGGGGGACGCGGCGGCCGTCGAAGGGCTGGTCGAGGCGGTGGTCCAGGCGTTCGGGCGGCTGGACATCCTGGTGAACAACGCCGGCGTGTTCGTGATGGGCGGGCTCGGCGACCCGAACGCCGACCTGGCGGCGCTCGACCGGGAGCAGGCGGTCAACGTCGGCGGGGTGGTGGCCGGGGTGCGGGCGGCGGTGAAGCACCTGCCCGACGGCGGGCGGATCATCACCATCGGGTCGGGCATCGCCACCCGGGTCGGATTCCCCGGGCTGGCCGGGTACGCGGCGGCGAAGGCGGCGGTGGTCGGGTACAGCAAGGGGTGGGCGCGGGACCTCGGCCCGCGGGGGATCACGGTCAACGTGGTGCAGCCCGGCCCGATCGCCACCGACATGAACCCGGACGCCGGGGACTTCGCGGCGGTCCAGCGGGCGAGCACAGCGCTGGGGCGGTACGGGCGTCCCGAGGAGCTGGCCGCTGCGGTCGCGTTCCTCGCCGGCCCCGACGCGTCGTACATCACGGGGGCGGTACTGGACGTGGACGGCGGGTACGGGGCGTAGCCGCCCGACCGCTCGGGCTCATGTGATGTCATCCCGGCGCCCAACCTCAACCGATTCTCACAAGGAGTTTAGCATGACCACGATCGACAAGGTCCTCTACACGGCCAAGACCCACACCACCGGCGGGCGCGACGGCGCGTCCCGCACCTCGGACGGCCGGCTCGACGTGAAGCTCTCGTCCCCCGGCGCGGCCGGCACCGGCACGAATCCGGAGCAGTTGTTCGCCGCCGGCTGGTCGGCGTGCTTCCTCGGCGCGATGGGGGTGGCCGCCGCCCAGAAGAAGGTCTCGCTCCCGGCCGACCGCGCCGTGGACGCCGAGGTGGACCTGGGCACGAACGACGGCGGCTACCTGCTCCGCGCCCGGCTGAACGTCAGCCTTCCGGGGCTGGACCCGGCGGTGGCCCGCGAGATCGTGGACGCGGCGCACCAGATCTGCCCGTACTCGAAGGCCACCCGCGGCAACATCGACGTCCAGATCAACCTCGTGTAACGCAAGACCGGCCCGCCCGATCGAACCGGGCGGGCCTTCCTTTCCGAAAGCACGTCATCCGGAGACACGTCATGAGCACCGAACGCAAGGTCGCCATCATCACCGGCGCGTCGCAGGGGATCGGGGCCGGGCTGGTCCGCGGGTTCCTCGACAAGGGCTACCGCGTCGTCGCCAACTCCCGATCGATCAAGCCCGACACCGCACCGGATGTGCTGGCCGTCCCGGGCGACATCGCCGACCCGGCCGTCGCCGATCGCGTGATCGCCGAAGCGGTCGCCCGGTTCGGCCGGGTGGACACGCTGGTGAACAACGCGGGCATGTTCATCGCCAAGCCGTTCACCGAGTACACCCCCGAGGACTTCGCCACCAAGATCGCGCTCAACCTCGCCGGCTTCTTCTACGTCTCACAAAGCGCGATCCGACAGATGCTGACTCAGAGCGGCGGCGGGCACATCGTGAACATGACCACGACGCTCGTGGGCCAACCGGTGAAGGGCGTGCCGTCGGCGCTGGCGTCGCTCACCAAGGGCGGGCTGGACGCGGTCACCCGGTCGCTCGCCATCGAGTACGCTGACAAGGGCATTCGCGTGAACGCGGTCGCACCCGGCGTCATCGCGACGCCGATGCACAAGCCCGAGACGCACGCCTTCCTCGCCGGGTTGCACCCGGTCGGGCGCATGGGCACGGTGCAGGAGGTGGTCGACGCGGTACTGTACCTGGAGTCGGCCCAGTTCGTGACCGGTGAGACGCTGCACGTGGACGGCGGCGCCCACGCCGGCCACTGGTAACCCCTTGAGGAGAACGCGATGCCGATCGTAACCATTCAGGTCACCCGCGAGGGGGTGACGCCGGAGCAGAAGGCGGCCCTCATCAAGGGCGCGACGGACCTGCTGGTGGACGTGCTGAACAAGCCGCCCGCGCTGACGTTCGTGATCATCCAGGAGGTCGAACTGGAGAACTGGGGCGTCGGCGGGCTGCCGACTCCGGAGTTCCGCAAGCGGATGGCCGAGAAGTTACCCGGGTAGCCGGGCCTGCTCCATCTCGTCCCGGAGGCGGGCGACCAGTTCGGCGGCGGGGAGCGCCCGGGCAAGCGGCGCGCCCTGACCGGCCCACTGCGCCCCGTATCCGAACTCCCCCTTCGCCTTGGCCGCGGCATGGAGCGCCTTCCCCGCGTCGTAAGCTATCGGGTAGTCGGGGATGGCGCTGGAGTCGATCTCGTCGCCGAGGGCGGTGAAGCGGTTGGCCAGGCAGCGGGCGGGGCGGCCGGAGATCGCTGCAGTCATCGCTGTGTGCCCCGCCGGCGGGCCGAGTAGCGCCGCGCGGTATCCGGCGTCCGCCGAGGACTCCGGGCACGCGACGAACGCCGTACCGAGTTGTGCGGCCATCGCGCCGAGCGCCAGGACGGCGATGATCCCCGCGCCGTCCATGATCCCACCGGCCGCGATGACCGGAATGTCGAGCGCCTTCACCAGCAGCCGGGTAAGAGCCAGTGTCCCGAGCCGGTCGTCCGGGCCGGCAGGGTCGAATATGCCGCGGTGCCCACCCGCCTCGTATCCCTGAGCCAAGACCGCGTCGATCCCGGTGGCAGCGACGGCCGTTCCCTCGTCCGGGTTCGTCGCCGAGGCGAGGAGAACGATCCCCGCCTGCCGGAGCGCGTCGATCACGCGCTGGGCCGGAAGGCCGAAGTGGAAGCTGACGACCGGGGGCTTTTCCTCCAGCAGCACCGTCTGCGTCGCGGCGTCGGTCACGAAGCTCGTGTAGATCTCCCGCAGCCGGGCCGGCGGGGTCGCCCCGTACCGGGCGAACTCCGGGGCGAGCCGGGCGACCCACGCGGCTTCGCGCGCAGGGTCGGGGGCCGCCGGGGCGTGACAGAACACGTTCACGTTGAACGGGCGGGCGGTCAGCGTCCGGACGGCCCGGATCATGGAGCGAGAAGTCTCCGGGTCGGCCGCCCCGATGCCGATGGAGCCGAGTCCGCCGGCGTTCGACACGGCGGCGGCCATCTCGGGCGTCGACACGCCGGCCATCGGGGCCTGGACGATCGGCAGTTCGATCCCGAGCCGTCGGAGCAGCGGGTTCATGCGGTATCCCCTCGCGGGCACGGGATACCATATCGGGTACAAGGTCGAGGGCGATCGCATGAAGGTCGTGTCACTGAGCGTCGGCGGGCCGCGGGAAGTTGAGTGGAGCGGCGGGACCGTACTCACCTCCATCTTCAAGACACCGGTCGAGCGGCGCCTGCGTGTGACGGCGCTCAACATCGAGGGCGACGAGCAGTCCGACCTGACGGTCCACGGCGGAATCGAGAAGGCCGTGTACGCCTACCCGTCCGAGCACTACCCGCTGTGGCAGACGGACCTCCCCGACGCGGACCTGTCGGGGGCGGCGTTCGGCGAGAACCTGACCACCGAGGGCCTGTCCGAGGACATTCGGATCGGCGACCGGTTCCGGATCGGGACGGCGGAGTTCGTCGTCACCCAGCCGCGGATGCCGTGCTTCAAACTCGGGATCAAGTTCGGGCGACAGGACGTGCTCCGGCGGATGCTCAAGACCGGACGGACCGGGTTCTACTTCTCGGTGGCGGTCGAGGGCGAGGTCGGGGCGGGCGACACCATCGAACTGGTGCGGCGATCAGAGGAAGAACTGACCGTGGCCGATGTGGTCCGTCTGTTCACAGTGGAGGCGCGGAACCGGGATCTGCTCCGCCGGGCGATGCGGTCGTCGGTCCTGCCCCTGAACTGGAAGGACTACTTCGGCGAGCGGCTCGAATAGTCGGGGCGTCGGCCGCACCGATCGCAAAGCCCGCCATTTTTCCGCGACCATCTCTTTACACCGCACGGCGAAACCGCCATTACTCCCCCATCGCGCGAACCGGGCCGCCGGGCCGCGTGTCACCCTCATCCCGCGAACCAGGAGGCCGCCGTGAAGCTGACGAAGCCGACCGTTGACACCCACCACTTCCCGTCACCGGAGACTTCGCACGCATGGCCGCAGCCATTACCGTTTTTGACCTCACATACGCCACGCCCGACGGCCGCTCCCTGTTCACCGGTCTCGACCTGACCTTCGGGTCCGTCCGAACCGGCCTGGTCGGCCGCAACGGCGTGGGAAAGTCCGCCCTGCTGAAGCTCATTTCCGGCGAAGTTCGCCCCCGTTCCGGGCGCGTTTCCGTCAACGCCCGCGTGGCCTCCCTCCGACAGACCGTTCGAGCCGACCCGGACGAAACGGTCGCCGACCTGTTCGGCGCCACCGCGGCCCTCTCCGTCTTGCGGCGCGCCGAGCGCGGCGAGGCCACGGACGATGAACTCAACGGCGCCGACTGGACACTGGAATCTCGCCTCGCGGCCGCGCTCGGCCGGCTCGGGCTGGAAGTCCCGCCGGAAACCGTTCTGACCGCCCTGTCCGGCGGCCAACAAACCCGTGTAGGTCTCGCCGCGCTCGTGTTCGCCGAACCGGACTTCCTGTTACTGGACGAGCCCACCAACAACCTCGACCGCGACGGGCGCGCGGCGGTCATCGGCTTGCTGGCCGGCTGGCGGTCCGGGGCCGTCGTCGCCTCCCACGACCGCGAGTTGCTCGACGCCGTGGACGAGATCGTCGAGCTCACGACACTCGGGGCAACCCGGTACGGGGGCAACTGGTCCGCCTATCGGGAACTCAAGGCGCAGGAGCTGGCGGCGGTCCAGCGGACCCTGGCGGACGCCGAGAAGCAGGTCGCCGACGCGGCCCGCGGCGCGCAAGAGGCGGTCGAGCGGCAGTCCCGGCGGAGTGGCGTGGGGCGGCGGAAGGGCCTTCAGGGGGGCACGCCCCGGATCCTCCTCGGGGGGATGAAGGACCGGGCCGAGGACACTTCCGGCGGCAACGCGCGGCTGGCGGAGAAGCTGCGCGAGCGGGCGTCCGAAGCCGCGACCGCGGCCCGCGAACAGATCGAGGTGCTCCAGCCGCTCACGGTGAAGCTCCCGCCGACCAATTTGCCGGCCGGTAAGGCAGTGGTGCGGGTCGAGGGGGCGACCGTCGGGTACGAACCCGGCCGCCCGGTCGTCCGTGGCCTGTCGTTCGAGGTCACCGGGCCGGAGCGGGTCGCGATCACCGGTCGGAACGGGTCCGGGAAGACAACACTCCTGTCCCTTCTCACCGGCCGGTTGTCGCCGTGGGCCGGCACGGTCCAGGTGATGACCGCGTTCGCCGCACTCGACCAGCGGGTGAGCGTCCTCGATCCGGCGACGTCCATCCGGGACAACTTCCGCCGGCTCAACCCTCAGGCGAACGAGCAGGCGTGCCGGGCGGCGCTCGCGAAGTTCCTGTTCCGGGCGGACGCGGCGCTCCAGGAGGTGGGGACGTTGAGCGGCGGGCAGCGGCTGCGGGCCGGGCTGGCGTGTGTGCTCGGGGTCGCGCCGCCCCCGCTGCTCGTACTGGACGAGCCGACGAACCATTTGGACGTCGACTCGATCGAAGCGGTGGAGGCCGGGCTGCGGGCCTACGACGGGGCGCTACTGGTCGTCAGCCACGACGAGACGTTCCTGGAAGCCGTCGGAGTTACGAGGAGGATCGAGTTGTAGTCCACACGCAGAGTTACGCTCGACGCTACTGCGATGGCACGCCGGGTTGGGCCGGGGTAACATGCCGCGCTTTGCGGCCCGTCCGCGCACTCAGCCGAGTACCGAACGCATGAAGACAGGATTCCCCGAAGTCGTCGACCAGGCGACGTGGCAGAAGCAACTCGCCGCCGTCACCGCCAAGGAGAAGGCGGCCACCAAGGCGCTCGACGCTCTGGCCGCCGAGCGCCGCAAGCTGCCGATGGTGAGCCTCGGCACCGCGTACACGTTCGACTCGCCGGCCGGAAAGAAGACCCTGCTCGACCTGTTCGAGGGCCGCAAGCAGCTCATCGTGTACCACTTCATGTTCGCCCCGTCCGTCGGCGGGTGGCCCACGGCGGGGTGCGTCGGGTGCTCGCTCCAGATCGACCAGATCGGGCACCTCGCCCACCTGCACGCCCGCGACACGTCGTTCACCGCCGTCTCCCTCGCGCCGCTGGGGAACATCGAGGCGTACAAGAAGCGGATGGGCTGGACCGTGCCGTGGGTGTCGTCCGCCAACACCACCTTCAACATGGACCTCGGGATCACCACCGAGAAGGGGGAGGACCACGGGCTGAGCGTGTTCATCCGGGACGGGGAAGCGATCTACCGCACCTACTTCACCCACGCCCGCGGCACCGAGTCGATCGGAACCGTGTGGTCGCTGCTCGACGTCACCCCGCTGGGGCGACAGGAGAAGTGGCAGGACGCCCCCGAAGGACGGCCGCAAGGAGAGCCGTACTCGTGGTGGCGTCGGCACGACGAGTACGGCAAGGCTCCGGGGTGCGGGTGCTCGTGACCGGCCGCCCTCACCGGTCGATCATCTTCTGAGCCGATTCGGTGTACCGCTCGCCCTGTACGTCAATTCGCGCCACCGCGTCCTCGATGTCGCGCAGGTCACCCGCAGTGAGTCCGACGCCGACCGCCCCGAGGTTCTCTTCCAGGCGGTGGCGCTTCGTCGTACCGGGGATCGGCACGATCCACGGCTTCCGGGCCAGCAGCCACGCCAGCGCGACCCGGGCGGACGTCGCGTTCTTACGGGCCGCAATGGAGTCGAGCAGCTCGACCACC
>PNKH01000093.1 GCA_013822345.1 Isosphaera sp. | reverse complement strand
GGGTTCGCCCGGACTCACTTCACGTCCTTGTCGGCCTCGGCCACCTTCTTCACGTCGTCCAGCTTCACGTTCACGGCCGCGGCCAGCCGGGCGCCGTAGTCCGGGTCCGCCCGGTAGAAGTGCGACACCACCTTCACCTTCACCGCCTCGTTCCTCACCTTCCCGAGGTCGCCGGCCAAGTTCTTGACCAGGTTCGTCCGCTCGGCGTCGGTGAACGCCCGGTACTGGTCCCCGGCCTGCTTGAAGTTCTGCGTCTTGGCGATCGGCTGCTGAACCACCGGGCCGGTCGCCTTCAGCTTGCTCGACTCGGCCGCCGGGGTGTCCGTCCGCCCGCCGGTGGTCACGCTCGGCTCGTAGTTCACGTCCGACGTGGTCACCCCGAAGTTCCCCTGCCCGTCCTGGTTGTTCGAGTTCACCGACGACAGCGGGCGGTTCACCGGCAGCATCAGGTAGTTCGTCCCGACCCGGTACCGCTGGGTGTCGGCGTAGCTGAACAGCCGGCCCTGCAGCATCTTGTCCTCGCTCGCCTCGATCCCCGGGACGAGGATGCCGGGCGAGAACGCGCTCTGCTCGGTGAACTGGAAGAAGTTCGCCGGCACCCGGTTCAGCGTCATCTTCCCGACCGGCACCTCCGGGACGCCCGGCCAGACCTTGGTGTCGTCCAGCGGGTTGAAGTCGTGCTTGTCGAGGTCCTCCGGCTTCATCGTCTGGATGCGGAGTTCCCAGCTCGGGTAGTTGCCGGCCTTGATCGCCTCGTACAGGTCCTCGGTGTGGTTCGAGTGGTTCTTGGCGGTGCTCGCGGCCGCCTCCTCGGCGGTGAAGTTCTTGTTCCCCTGCTGCGACCGCCAGTTGAACTTGACGTAGGTGACCTCGCCCTTGTCGTTGACGAGCTTGAACGCGTGGACGCCGAACCCGTCCATCTGCCGGAGGCTCGCCGGGGTCCCCATGTCGCTGTACACGAGCGTCAGCATGTGGGTCGACTCGGGGATGTGGCTGAAGAAGTCGAACACCCGGTTCGGGTCCTGCTGGTTGGTGACCGGGCTCGGCTTGAGGCTGTGGATCATGTCCGGGAACTTGATCGCGTCGCGGATGAAGAACACCGGCAGGTTGTTCCCGACCAGGTCCCAGTTCCCCTCCTCGGTGTAGAACTTGACCGCGAACCCGCGCGGGTCGCGGAGGTTCTCCGGCGACCCGCCGGGGTGGATCACGGTCGAGAACCGGAGGAACACCGGGGTCTTCTTCCCCTTGGCGGAGAACAGCTTCGCCTTGGTCAGCTTGGACAGGTCGCCGTAGCTCTCGAACTCGCCGTGGGCCCCGACCCCGCGGGCGTGGACGACCCGCTCCGGGATCCGCTCCCGGTCGAACCGGGCCAGCTTCTCGATCAGGTGGAAGTCGTCGAGCAGGACCGGGCCGTTCTCCCCGGCGGTCCGGCTGTTCTGGTTGTTCCCGACCGGCCGGCCGCTGTCCTGGGTGAGCGGCTTCGGCGGCGGGGCGGGCTGCTGGGCCCGGGCGGCCGGGGCCGCGGCGAGGGCCGCGGCGGCGAGCAGGGTGCGGGTCATGGGGAGGGTTCCTCGGCGGGTCCCGGGCGCGGCCGTCGCGCCCGCTGCGGAGAGGATAGTCGGGTCTGACGGACTGTTGAAGACGCTCGGACCACGGCGAACGATCGGCCGGGCCGATGGCCGCCGGGCGAACCGCGACCGTCAGGGAGCGGGTGCCGGGGCACATCGGCACCCGCTCCCTGACGGTCGCGGTTCGCCCGGCGGACGGCTCGGTCGTGTCTCGGCGGTAGGGTGGGCCGAGCGGGCGCTCCGCCCGCGAGTCCCACCGGAGGTGGCTCGGTCGGACTCGCGGGCGGAGCGCCCGCTCGGCCCACCCTACAAGCCCCACGCGGTCACACCTCGGCCCCGATCAGCCCCTCGGTCCGGCGGACCGTCAGCCCGCCGAGCAGCCCGAACAGCCGGTCCCGGAGCCAGCACTTCAGCGGACTCTCCCACGCCAACACCTTCCCGAGCCGCCACGACTCGTCCGTGACCCGGGCGGTGCGGTCGAACCGGGCCTGCGCGTACGCCTTCAACCCCGCCTCCGGCGTCTCCGCCTCGGCGAGGCACCGGGCCAGCACCCACGCGCTCTCGATCGCCTGGCACGCCCCCTGCCCCAGGTTCGGCGTCGTCGGGTGGGCCGCGTCCCCGAGCAGCGCCACCCGCCCGTCGGTCCACTTCCGCACCGGCGGGCGGTCGAGGATGTCGTTCCGCACGACCGCCGCCTCGTCCGTCGCCTCGATCACCGCCGGGATCGGCGGCCACCAGTCCCGGAACCGGGCGAGCAACTCGGCCTTGTGCCCGCCCGGGCCGGCGGCCCCGCCGGGCGGCACGTTCGCGCTGGCGAACCAGTACGTCCGCCCGCCGCCGATCGGCAGCAGCCCGGCCTGCGACCCGCGGCCCGTCGCCAGGGCGGTCAGCCCGACCGGCACCTCCGGGCGGTCGACCCGGCCCACGCCGCGCCAGGCGGTGTACCCGGCGTACCGCGGCGGCTCCGGCCCGAGCAGTTGGTTCCGCACCAGCGACTTGATCCCGTCCGCCCCGACCAGGATCTGCCCGCGGACCTCGTCCCCCTCCGCGAACAGGGCGGTCGCCCCCTTCTCGTCCGGCAGGTACCGGACGCACGTCATCCCGAAGTGGATGTGCTCCCGCCCGACGGCGTCCGCCAGGATCGCCTGGAGGTCCGCCCGGTGGACGCCGACGTTCGGCACCCCGAGCCGCCGCTCCAGGTCGCCGTAGTCGGCCCGGATCAGGAGCCGGCCGCGGCGCGACCGGAGTTCGCTCACCCGGAGCGGGGCCGATGCCGCCTCGACCGCGTCCCCGACCCCGAGCCTCCGCAGCACCCGGACGGCGTTCGCCCAGAGCGACAGCCCGGCCCCGACCTCGCGGAGTTCGGGCGCCCGCTCGTACACCGAGACGTCCCACCCGGTTTGCCGGAGGGCGAGGGCGGCCGTCAGCCCGCCGATCCCCGCCCCGACCACCACCGCCCGCGGCATAACCCCCCTCCGGGTTTCGGCTTAGAATCGTGTTATTTCCGGGTGGGGCAGGCATTCTTGCCTGCCGGGCAGACAGGAATGTCTGCCCCACCCGGTACCGAAACCACCTCTTAGCTCGTACCGCCGTGTCCGGGTTCAGGATACCCGGCGCCGCCGGCCGATCCGGCAAAACCGCGAAATCCTGCCCCGCGGGGTGCGAATACCTCTGAAATCGGCGGCGTGCGCCCGGGAGCCGGGACGGCCGATGCGCCCACCGGGAGGGGAGTGATGATCAAGAAGCTGATCGTCGTCGGGGTGATCGGGTTCGTCGCCGTGTCGGCCCTGAAGGGGTCGAAGTTCGGGTCGTACCTCCGGTCCGAGTACAACAACCTGCGGGACGGGGTGGACGCGGCGGTCCCGCCGGAGCGGGAGGTCGCCCGGCTGCGGAACGAGATCAAGCTGCTGGACAAGGACATCCTGGGGGTGGTGAACCAGCTCGCCCGGGAGCGGGTGGCGGTGAAGGAGCTGCGGGCGAAGGCGGACGAGCTGCGGGCGGCCCAGGCCCGGGACAAGGAGCTGCTGGAGGCCCGGGCGGCGGCGATCAAGGCGGCCACCGACCAGGTGTCGTTCGGCGGCCGGCGGCTGACGGTGGCGCGGGCGACGGAGGAGCTGGAGGCGGGGGTGAGGCGGTTCACCGCGAACGAGAAGTCGCTGGCCGGGATGGACGCGGCGCTGGCGAGCCGGGAGCAGGTGCGGGGCGGGCTGGAGGATCAGTTGAAGGTGCTGCGGCACCAGAAGGACGACCTGGCCGCGACGGTCGACCTGCTGGAGGCGGAGCTGACCACCCTGAAGCTGCGGCAGATGGAGAGCCGGTACCAGACGGACGACACCCGGCTGGCGCGGATCAAGGAGGACATCCGGGCCCTGCAGACGAAGCTGGAGGTGGAGCGGGAGAAGCTGAAGCTGATGCCGGCGGTGCTGGAGCCGGCCGGGGCGAGGGCGGCGGGCGGGAAGTCGGTGGACGAGATCATGGCCCCGCTGGCCGACAAGCAGAAGGCGGTGCCGGTCATCGAGTGACGGCGGGTGACGGCAACACCGGGGGCGGCGGCCGCACAGGTCGCCGCCCCCGGGCGTTTGCGGGCCGGCACGAGGTTGCTGCGGTGCGGCGATTCGGGTACGTTCCACTCGGCGAGTACCCCGATCCGGAACGGAGACCCGTATGGACGCCCGAAGTCGCGCGCGCCTCCCGGCCGTGGTCGCCGCCAGCCTGGCCGTTCTGCCCGCCGCACCGGCACGCGGCGACTCGTGGATACCGCGGACGGACATCGGCGTCGCCGCGGTCGACACGCGCACCGGCAGGGTGCTGTGGGAGGCGTGGCGGCCCGACGAAATCCCGCCCGGGGCGTCCGGGGAGGTGAAGGCGGCGGCCGAGGCGCTGCTGCCGGACGCCGGGAAGCGGCGCCTCGGCGCGACCGAGTTGCCGGAGGTTCCCGTCAAGGATCTGGGCTTCGAGAACCCCTGGCCGGACCGGCGGGTGTACGAGCCGCTCCCGGTCGCGAACCGGGGCAAGTCCCTGATCTACTACCGCCACCCGAGGGCCGTCATCGCCCTCGACCCGAAGACCAAAACGGAGGCGTGGCGGCTGCCGACCGAGTCCTACCGGGAGAAAAGCGACGTGGCGGAGGCGGGCGACAATACGGTGCTGATCCAGATTGGCTCCGCCGTCCCGGCGACGCTCCAGACGGTCCTGCTCGCCGACCCGAAGCAACTCCGGATGCGGGGCCTCGAACCGCACACCGCGAGGCAGCGGCTCGCCGCGGCCGTGTTCCTGCACCACTACGGCGACGGCTACCTCCGGCCGGAGCTGAAGAAGGTTGCCGGGAAGCTCCGCGCGGACAAGGACGACCCCGACGCCGGCCCCGCCGCGAAGTCGATCGACAAGCTGCTCGCCACCTGGCCGCCGAAGCGCGACCACCGGCGACTGCTCGACGGGTCCGTCGCGACACTGACCGGGGCGGACGGCGACCCGTTCCGGGAGTTCGCGTGGCCCGGGGCGCAGCGGCTGCTCGCCTGGTCGCTGCTGCAAGAGCAGATCTACGGCGGCTCGCGCGACGCCTACAGCCGCCAGGGGGACAACTACGCCTACGACGGGTGGGACGAAAAGCCGGTGCCGCTGGACGACGCGACGAAGGCGAAGCTGGTCGAGCACTGCAAGCGGATCGTCGCCCCCGGGCCGGACGGGGAGAAGCCGTTCGCGGCCAGCGTCCTCGTCTCGACCGCCGTCGGCTGGGGCCGGCTGACCGACGCCGAGCGGAAGGACCTGTTCCTGTCGGCGCAGCCGTCCGCGTGGCGGTGGGCGGCGGTCGGGCTGGTCAAGAACGGCCGGCGCGAGCAGTTGATGGAGTGGGCCCGGGAGCGGCCGGCCGGCGACCACCTCGACGTGTGCTGGCTCTTGAAGCGCGACAAGCCGAAGGGGTGGGTCGAGAAGGAGTTGGCGTTCTGGGTCGCCACCGCCCGCCACGACGCCGCGGGCGTCGCCACCGCCCTGGGGCGGACCGACGGCCCGATCCCAGTCGCCTTCCGCGAGCCGATCCGGGCGTACCTCCAGAAGGAGATTGCTAAGCCGACCGTCATGGAGGGCGGGACCCTGGCGGCGTACAGCCTGCACGACGCCCTGAGCGTGCTCGGCGGCTTCAAGAATCCGGACGACACGCCGCTCCTGCTGGAGTACCTGAAGCACCCGATGTCCGGCACGCTGCTCCACGTCAGTGGCGAACGGCGGTGGCAGACCCGCGAGTACCGGGCCCGCGGCACCGCCGCCGGCCTGCTCACGGAGCGCGGCGTCGCGGTGCCGCCCGGGGTCGTCTACAGCGAAGACCTCGGGCCGGTAAAGGAGTAGCCCCGGCCTTCCGTCGCTCACGCGTCCGGCTCGGACGACACCTCGCCCCGCGCCAACTCGTACACCTCCAGCGGCGGCAGCCCGAGGTGCGCCCGGGCCGCCGCCACCAGGTTCATCAGGTACACCCGCGCCGGCAGGTGCTCCGCCAGCTCCGCCGCCGGCACCGCCGCCGCCGACGACACCCCCACCCCGATCCGCCGGCGGAAGTCCGGCCGCTTCCCCTTCGTCGGCGGGCCGCCGCGGTACGACGTGTAACTCCCCCACCCGCCGTCCACCCAGCACGCGTACACCGGCGTCCCCGGCCGGGCCTTCAGGATCTGCCACACCCCCTGCCCGAACCGCCGCAGCGGCCGGTCCTCCGTCCGCCGCAGGTAGCCCTCCGGGAACACCACCACGCACTCCCCGCGGTCCAGCGCCGCCACCGCCTCCTGAACCTCCGGGGCGTCCCGCTTCAGCGCCTTCTCCGGGACGCGGATCACCCCGAACGCGGTCACCAGCCGCCGCAGCACCGGCAGGTCGTAGAACCGCCCGGTCATCATCGGGGTGACCGGCCGCGGCAGCACCTTCGCCAGGAACAGCGGGTCGAGCCAGCAGGCGTGGTTCGCCAGCACCAGGCACGGCCCGGCCCGCGGGAAGTCGGCCAGCCCCGGCCCGGCCCCGCGGACCCGGTACATCACCCACAGGACCGGCTCGAACCCCAGCTCGAACAGCGGCCGGAACAGCCGCGCCCACGACCACAGCACGAGCACCGCCGCGACGGCGAGGACGAAGTACCCGGCCAGGTCCGGACGGTCGCGAAACCCCCACGCGACCGCCGCCCCGGCGGCCGCCGCGCCGAACACCCCGGCCGTCTCGCCCGCCGGTTGCGGCCCGCGCCGCCCGCGGGCCAGCGCCCCGGCGACCAGCCCCGGGAACAGTCCGTGCGCCCACCCCGGCCAGGTGTCGGCCCACACCCCGACGGCCGCCGCCACCCACCACCCGACCGCCGCGACCGGCACCAGCCCGAGGGCGCGGTACGGGGCCCAGTACAGGAACGGGACGACCGCCCCGGCGACCGCCGACCCGGCGAGCCACAGCAGCGCCGCCCGCCGGTCCGCGGCCTCGGCCGCGTCGGAGACGAGGACGACGGCCGGCGGCAGGGCCAGGCACAGGAGCCCCGCCGCGACCGCGGCCGTGATCCGGTCTCGTCGGTCTCGCGGGGATTCGGGCGGCATGCGTGCTCCACGGCGGGGCTGGGGCTGTCAGGTTTACCCACCCCGCTCCGCCTGTGCAAGTTGCACGACCGGCAACTCCGCCCTCCCGCACGACCGGATTCGCCGCGGAACGCCTCAACTCGCGCCACCCGGGGCGGTCACCTTTTTACAATCCAGGTGGTCCGTGCTCGCCCGCGGAGGGGATGTCGTGATTCGCCGCCTGCTGATCGCCGCCGCCGCGTCCGGGGTCGTGTCCGCCGCCGGGTGCCAGCGGTGCTGCCTGCTGAACGACCCGGGCCGCCGGCCGAACCCGTTCCGCCCGCCGGCCCCCGGCAGCAACATCCTCCTCCCGCCGACCAACGTCCCGACCACCCCGGTCGCCCCGCCGCCGGCACCCGGCAACGGGGGACTCCTCCCGCCGGTCGGCCCCGGCCCGGGGACCAGCGGGTTCCCGCCGCCGTCGTTCGACCCCACCCCCGCCCCGAAGCCGCCGGCCGGCCGGGCGGCGCCGGAGATCCTCCTCCCCGACGACCCGCCCGGCGGGTCCTCGTCGCGCCCCGCCCCGACCGCCGAGCCGCCGACCGCGTCCACGGCCGCCGGGCTCCCCGGATTCGTGCGGGTGAAGGACGGCCTGGCGTCCGGCCGGAAGCCGACGCTCGAAGGGTTCGACACGCTGAAGCGGGCCGGGTACCGGGCGGTGGTGCAGCTGCACCCGGCCGGGGCCGATGTGTCCGCCGCGAAGGGGGTGGCCGAGGGCCGCGGGCTGCGGTTCGTCGGGGTCGAGGCGACGCCGGAGAACCTGGCGGACGCGGTCGCCCGGTTCAACGCGGCGGTCGGGGACGCGGCGAACCGCCCGGCGTACGTGTTCGACGACGACGGGGTGCGGGCCGGGGCGCTGTGGTACCTGCACTTCCGGACGGCGGAGGCGATGAACGACGACGCGGCCCGGGTGCGGGCCCGGCCGCTCGGGCTGACCGACCAGGGGGACGAGGCCAAGGCGTTCGCCCTCGCCACCCAGCGGTACCTCGAGACGCGCTGACGGGCCGTCCGAGCCGGCAGCGTGAGCGACGGGTTGAGGTGGGCCGTCGCTCACGCTGCCGGCTCGGACGGACACCGGTCACCCCGCCGGCCGCTTCTCCGTCACCCGCGCCCCGAGCGGCTTCAGCACCTTCACCCGGCCGGCGTTCAGCTCCACCGCCGCGGCCCACTTCCCCGGGACGTCCCGGTCGGGGAAGATCGCCCCGGCCGGGCACTCGTTCACGCACGCCCCGCAGTCGATGCAGTCGTCCGGGTCGATGTAGAGCTGCACCTCGTCGCCGTAGAAGCACTCCATCGGGCAGACGACGACGCAGTCCGTGTACTGGCACCCGCGGCACGGGTCGGCCACGACGTGGGCCATCGGCACACCGCCTTTCGGTCGGGAGGTCGGGGGACGACCGCCCCGAACGCACGGGCCGTGCCGGCGCGAAAACGCCCGGGAATCGTAGGGGGGCGTGGGGCGCGGGCGACGCCCGGCGGTCGTTCGACCGCCGGGCGTCACCGCCACGAGGCGGGGTCCTTGCCGATCCCGTGCTTCCGCATCTTGCCGTACAGCGTCGTCGGCCGCAGCCCGAGCCGGTGGGCCGCCCCGCCCGGGCCGTAGATCCGGCCGCCGGCCGCCCGCAGCGCGTCCAGCAGCCGGGCCTTCTCCGCCGCCGCCCACGTCCGCCCGGTCTCGGCCGGCGGCGCCGCGTCCGCCGCCAGCCAGGCGGGGTCGACCTCCAGGTCCGGGCCGTCCGACACGATCACCGCCCGCTCGACCACGTTCCGCAGCTCGCGGACGTTCCCCGGCCACGGGTGCGACGCGAGCCGTTGCAGGGTGCGTTGTGGGATGCGGCGGGCCGGCCGGGCGTGGGCCGCGGCCAGCTCGCGGAGGAAGTGCTCGGCCAGGTCGGGGAGGTCGGCGGGGCGGTCGCGGAGCGGCGGGACGGCGACCGGGAAGACGTTCAGCCGGTAGAACAGGTCGGCCCGGAACCGCCCGGCCCGGACGTCGGCGGCGAGGTCCCGGTTGGTGGCGGCGACGACCCGCACGTCGACCGGCACCGGCCCGCCGCCGAGCCGCTCGACCACCCGCTCCTGGAGCACCCGGAGCAGGAGCGGTTGCAGGTCGGGCGGGAGTTCGCCGACCTCGTCGAGGAACAGGGTGCCGCCGTGGGCCTGCTCGAACCGCCCGGCCCGGCGGCGGGCCGCCCCGGTGAACGCCCCGGCCTCGTGCCCGAACAGTTCGGCCGCCGCCAGGCCCGCGGGGAGTGCCCCGCAGTTCGCGGCCACGAACGGCCCGGCCCCCCGCCGGCTCCTGGCGTGGACCGTCCGGGCGACGACTTCCTTCCCGGTCCCGGTCTCGCCGGTCACCAGGACGGTCGCGTCGGTCGGGGCGACCCGGGCGACCGCCCGGCGGACGCCGGCGGTGGCGGGACTCGACCCGATCAGTTCCGGGGTGGTCACGGATCGCCCCCCGGGCCGAGGTACGCGAACCGGGGCACCGCCCGGCCGTCGACGGACACCGTCTCGGCGAACATCGCCAGCGGGCGGACCCACAGCCCGCCGGCCCCGGAGAGCGGGCGGTACACGACCACCCGCTCGTCCGTCTCGCTGTGCCGGGCGACCCCGAGCACCTCGTACTCCCCGCCCTTGAAATGGCGGTAACGGCCGGGAACGGGTTCGGACATCGGACACCCATTCTACCCGGCCCGGTTCACGGCTTCGGCTTGCCGGGGCCGACCCCGAGCACCGCGAACACCCGCCGCAGGTCCCGCTGCTTCTGGTTCCTGGTCAGGTAGACGGCGTCGAGGTACAGCTCCCCGTCGGTCTCGACGGCCAGCCCGCTGACCGTCGCGGCGACCCCGCCGTTGTCGGCGAACAGGTCGCGGGTGACCACCGTCCACTCCTCCGCCGGGCGGTCGGCGACCGGCGTCCCCTTCTCCTGGCCGTCCGCCGGCCCGGCGACCAGCCGGGCCCCGACCGGGCCGGCGGCGGAGTGGAACTGGAAGGCGGCCCGGGTGCCGCCGACCTGGCGGTAGGCGAACCCGGCGAACCGGTACTCGGCCGACCCGTCGATGGTCAGCTTGCACAGCCCCTCGTCGGCGAACGCCCGCCAGTCCGACACCCCGGGCTTGCCGGTGGTGACCTTCAGGCACCCGCCCCCGCCGACCCCGTCCCGCGGGGCCCACTCGACCTTGGCCGTCCCGCCGGTCCCGCGGGAGAACGCCTCCACCACCGCCGGGTTCTCGTCGATCAGCGCGGCCGCGTCGGCCGGGACCCGGGGGCCGGCCGGGCGGAACGCCGGCAGCTCCTTCACCAGCAGCCGGAGCCGGGCCGCGTCCGGGTGCTTCGGGTCGAGACCGAGGGCGGTCTCGTAGTGCCGCCGGGCCAGCCCCAGGAGCACCGCCCGGTCGGCCGGGTGGTCGTCGGCCAGCTCCCGGTACAGGTTCCCGACCCGGGCGTGGTCCGGCGGGGTGCGGGCGAGCTGCCCGGCCAGGGCCGACAGCTTGCCGGGCGCGGCGGAGAGGGGCTTCTCGGCCTCCCCCTCCCGCCCGGCCCGGAGCAGGGCCAGGGCCAGCAGCTGGTTCTGCCGCGGGTCGTCCGGCTTCGCCTTCACCGCCTCCCGCAGCTTGGCCATCTCGGCCGCGTGCCGCCGGAGGGCGTCGGCCTCGGCCTGGGCGGCGTTGATGTCCCGGGCGACGGCCGCCGCCTGGCCCGGGGGGAGCAGCGCCTGGGCGGCCGCCTTCGCCTTGGCCGCGTACCCCGCCGCGTCGGCCGGCCGGCCGGCGTCGACCTCCAGGTCGGACGCCTCCCGGTACAGGTCGACCGCCGACTGGGCCAGGGCCGCCCGCTTCTCCGTCCCGTCCGCCCGGGCCATCTTCTCCAGCACCGCGGCGACCGCCGCCAGCTGCTCCGGCCGGTCCCTCCCGTCGGTCACCCGGGCGGTCCGGATCTCCAGCGCGACCGGGTACCCGGTCGGGTGCTCCAGGGCCAGCGGGAGGGCCTTGTCCGCCAGCACCCGCTCCAACCCCGGGTCGTCCTTCGCCTCCCGGGCCGCCTCCCACAGCCGCTTCCCCAGCCCGACCTTCTCCGCCGGCGTCGCCTTCCCCCCCTTGGTCACCCGGTCGTACTCCTTCCCGTACACGTCCCGGAACACCCGCTCGCCCTCCTTCAGCTGCTCCGGGGTCGGGTCGCCCCGGCCGGCCAGCGCGGCGGTGGCGCAGACGGCCCACGCGAACAGGACACGGGGGTAGACGCGGGCCATCGCTGCCTCGGGTGTCGTGTCGGAGAGGCGGGTCGTGACCCCGCCCGCCCCGGGAGGCGGGGCGGCCGGGCGGGATGAATGCTCCGCACGTCCACGCGGCCCGAGCGGATCGGCCGTCTCGGCCGGGCGGAATTCTCAGTCTCCAGTTTTACCACCGCCGCACGGGGCGGAACACCCTGTGACGGGAGTTTTTCATCCACTCTCCGCCCGACTTTACAAGCCGCGTCGCCCGGTTGACAGTTTGACGGCCGGGCCGAGGCGGCGGAAGTTCGTCGTTGACCGGCGGCGGGCGGGACGGGGATAATCAGCGGATCATCATCTCGCCCTCACCCGAGGACACCGACATGTCGCGCCGCCGCGGGTTCACCCTGATCGAGCTGTTGGTCGTGGTCGCCATCATCGCCGTCCTGATCGGGCTGTTGCTGCCGGCCGTCCAGAAGGTCCGCGAGAGCGCCGCCCGGACGAAGTGCGGGAACAACCTGAAGCAGATCGGGCTGGCGGTCCACGCGTACCACGAACTCCGGATGCAGCTCCCGTACTCCCGCCTCGACACCCGGGAGACGTGGGCGGTCATCTTGATGCCACACCTCGAGCAGGAGAACCTGTTCAACCGGTGGGTGCTGGCGCAGCCGTACTACAACCAGGCGGCGGACGTGCGGACCCAGCCGGTCCCGGGATACCTCTGCCCGTCCCGCCGGTCGGGCGGGTCCGGGCCGGCGGCGGTGGTCAGCACGACCGGGGACGTGCACCAGTCGGACCCGGCCGGGCCGCACGTCCCCGGGGCGTGCGGGGACTACGCGGCCAACGCCGGCGACCCGACCGGGCAGGCGGACTACTTCATCGGGATGGGGACCCCGGCGATCACCGACGAGGGGCAGACGGCGAACGGCCCGTTCCGGTACAAGGGGAAGCCGCTCAACTTCCAGTCGGTGTCCGACGGGCTGAGCAGCACCCTGTTCGTCGGGGAGAAGCACATCCCGAACTTCCGGTTCGGGGTGTCGCCGGACAGCTCGATCTACAACGGGGACCACGGGTCGTCGTTCAAGAAGGCCGGGACCGGGGCCCCGCTCGGCCGCGGGTCGGCCGCGACCAGCGGGGCCCAGTTCGGCGGGTACCACCCGGGCGTCTGCCTGTTCGTGATGGGGGACGGGGCGGTGAAGCCGATCCGGGTGTCGGTCGACGCCACCAGCCTCGGCCGCCTGGCCAACCGCCGGGACGGGGAGCCGATCGCGTACGCGGATTGAGGGCGGGTGGGCGACGCCGCTCGCGGCGGACCCTACTTCCCCTTCGCCCGCCGCTCGACGACCAGTGTCACCTTGTTCACCCCGGGGCCGACCTCGACCGTCAGCCCCGACTTCTGCAGGCTGTCGTACTTGTCGAGGATCTTCGACGGCGGGCGTTCCCCGTTCAGCCCGACCGGCGGCCCGATCGCCACCCTCTGCCGCCCGCGGAGGGCCCCGTCCCCGTCCCGGAACGTGCTGACCGAGAACCTCCCGTCCGGCCCGACCGCCCCGGTCCCGCTCTCCGGCCGGTCCCCCTCCGTCTCGAACGTGAGGACGTACCCGGCCAGCTCGGCGGCCGGCACGTCCGGGGCGTCGGCGAACACCACCACGCCCTCGACCGGGGCGGTCGGGCTGCCGCACCCGGCGAGGGCGAGGAGGAGGGCGGGGGCGAGGCGGCGCATGGTCGGCACCAAGAGTCGGGGACGAACGGGTCGTACGCGGGCGCCTGGTCGCGGCGGGTGGTGGGTGATCTCGGCAGGTGGCGGCCCCTCACCCGGCCCGGCGAAGCGCCGGGCCGACCTCTCCCCGAAACCGGGGAGAGGTGGGGCCGGTGCGGACCCTCCACACGCACCCGACCCGGGGAGCCGGCGAGGAGGCCGGCAGCCCGCACCTCTCCCCGCCGGGGAGAGGTCGCCGGCGCTTCGCCGGCGGGTGAGGGGGAGCCACGCCCGCGGTGTTCCGGCGGCCCGGCCGGGCCCACGCGCCCGATCTTACCCGCCCCCGCCCGCCAGGTATACTGTCCACTCCCACCGCCCCACCCCTTCCGAGGCTCACCCCCGATGCCCCGCTCGCGTCTCGTTCTCGCCGTCCTTGCGGCCGCCTGGCCGACCGCCGCCCCGGCCCAGCCGAAGGACCCGCCGGCGACCGACCCGGCGACCATGAAGGTCGCCAAGGACTTCAAGGTCGAGCTCCTGTACTCCGTGCCCAAGGACGCGGAGGGGTCGTGGGTGGCGATGTGCACCGACCCGAAGGGCCGGCTCATCGTCTCCGACCAGTACGGGGCGCTGTACCGCGTCACCCCGCCGCCGGTCGGCGCGGCGGGCGAGACGAAGGTCGAGAAGATCCCGGCGCAGGTCGGGTCGGCGCAGGGGCTGCTCTGGGCGTTCGACGCCCTGTACGTCGTGGTCAACGCCCCGGGCAAGGGGAAGACCAACGCGTCCGGCCTCTACCGCGTCACGTCGTCCAAGAAGGACGACACCCTCGACACGGTCGAGTTGCTGCGGCCGCTGGAGGGCGGCGGGGGCGAGCACGGCCCGCACGCCGTGCTGCTGCACCCCGACGGCAAGCGCCTCACCGTCGTCTGCGGGAACCAGACGAAGCTCACGAAGTTCGACGCCACGAAGGTGCCGCCGGTGTGGGGCGAGGACCACCTGTTGCCGCGGCTGCCGGACGGGCGCGGGTTCATGGCCGGCGTCCTCGGGCCGGGCGGGGCGATCTACAACGTCTCGCCGGACGGGAAGCAGTGGGAGTTGTTCAGCGTCGGGTTCCGGAACCAGTACGACGCGGCGTACAACCGCCGCGGCGACCTGTTCACGTACGACGCCGACATGGAGTGGGACTTCAACACCCCGTGGTACCGGCCGACCCGGGTGTGTTACGTCCCGCCGGGGAGCGAGTTCGGGTGGCGGAACGGGGCCGGCAAGTACCCGCCGTTCTACCCGGACAACCTGCCGCCGGTGGTCGACATCGGCCCGGGGTCGCCGACCGGGGTGTGCTTCGGGTACGGGGCGAAGTTCCCGGCGAAGTACCAAGACGCGTTCTACATCTGCGACTGGAGCTACGGGAAGCTGTACGCGGTGCACCTCAAGCCGAGCGGCGGCGCGTACAAGGCGGACGTCGAGGAGTTCGTCACCGGGACGCCGCTGCCGCTGACCGACCTGGTGGTCAACCCGGCCGACGGGGCGATGTACTTCGCGATCGGCGGCCGCAAGACGAAGAGCGGCCTGTACCGGGTGACGTACACCAAGGAGCTGCCGGGCGGCCGGGACTCGGAGCTGGGAGCGGGGCCGCTGGCCGGAGTGCGGCGGTCGCTGGAGGAGTTCCACGGGAAGCAGGACCCGGCGGCCGTCGCGGCCGGGTGGGCGCAGCTCGGCAGCCCGGACCGGTTCGTCCGGTTCGCGGCCCGGGCCGCCCTGGAGCACCAGGACCCGAAGCTGTGGGCCGACAAGGCGCTCGCCGAGACCGACCCGGCGAAGGCGACCCACGCCCTGCTCGCGCTCGTCCGCGTGTCGGCCCCGTGCCCCGAGCACACCTCGGACAAGAAGGTGAAGGGCGACCCGGCCCTGCGGTCGAAGATCCTCGCGGCGCTCGGCCGGATTGACTTCGCCAAGGTAACCGACGAGCAGAAGCTCGACCTGCTCCGCGTCTACCAGGTGCTGTTCAACCGGTTCGGCCCGCCGACGGCCGACGAGCGCAAGGCGTGGCTCGCCAAGTACACCCCGGCGTTCCCGGCCGGGAACCGGTTCGTCGACGGGATGCTGCTCGAGGTCCTCGTCTACCTGCAGGACGAGGCGGTGGCGCCGAAGGCGGTGAAGCTGCTGAAGGACGCGCCGACGCAGGAGGAGCAACTGGAGTACGTCCGGTCCCTGCGGGTGCTGCGGGCCGGGTGGACGCCGGAGCTGCGGCGGGAGTACTTCACGTGGTTCGTGAAAGCGGCGAACTACAAGGGCGGGGCGAGCTTCCAGTTGTTCCTGAAGCGGATCAAGGACGACGCGGCCGCCACCCTCGCGCCGGCGGAGATGCAGGCGCTGGCGGCGATCATCAACGCCGACCCGGCGACGGTGAAGCTGCCGCCGGAGCCGCCGCGGCCGTTCGTCAAGGCGTGGAAGGTGGACGACCTGGCGAAGGGGCTGGAGGACGGGCTGAAGGGCGGGCGGGACTTCGACCGCGGGCGGAAGCTGTTCGCGTCGGCGAAGTGCTTCGCGTGCCACCGGTTCGACAACGAGGGCGGGGCGAACGGCCCGGACCTGTCCGGGGTGGCCGGGCGGTTCGGCCCGCGCGACCTGTTGGAGTCGGTGCTGGACCCGAGCAAGGAGGTGAGCGACCAGTACCAGGCGGTGGAGATCCGCACCACCGACGAGCGGGTGGTGATCGGCCGGATCGTGAACCTCAAGGAGGACGTGGTGATGGTGAACACCGACATGATGGACCCCGGGTCGACGGTGTCGGTGGCGCGGAAGGCGATCGACACGATGAGGCCGTCGAGGGTGTCGATGATGCCGGCCGGGCTGCTGGACACGTTCACCGAGGCCGAGGTGTTGGACCTGACGGCGTACATGCTGTCGCGCGGGGACCGCGGGCACGCGATGTTCAAGAAGAGGTGACGACGGCGGTGCGGCGGTGGGTCCGAGCCCGAGCGCCAGCCAGCGAGGGTCGAGGCTGTCCCTCGCTGGCGCTCGGGCTCGGACCCGCCCGCCGCACCGCCGGAGGCGCCGTCGCCGCGATGGGTGAGGCGGGACTCGAACCCGCACGCCCCTTGCGGTGGCACGGCGTTTTAAGCGCCGCGTGTCTGCCGTTCCACCACTCACCCGGCCCCGGGATGATGGCAGGCCGGGGGCCGGTTGCCAACCCCGGCCTCACCCGACCACGTCCACCAGCCGCTTCACCTGGTCGGCCCCGAGCCGGCTCACCAGCCCGCGGACGGCCTCGAAGTCCTCGACCCGCAGGGCCGGCCCGCCGGCCCGCCGGCCGCGGGCCGCCCCGGCCGGCCGCCCGGCCCCCTTGCTGCGGATCTGGAACTTGTAGTTCGAGATGATGTTGGTCGCCAGCTCCGCCCCGTATCTGGACCTGATGTGGGCCTGCAGCTCCAGCGGCTTGGCGTCCGCCCCCAGCTCCTGCATGGCGGCCCGCACCATGCCCATGTTGCTCTCCTTCTTCTCCCCGTTGGTGTCCGGCTTGGCCTTGGCCACGGTCTAACTCCCCTGCGGGCACGGTTATGGATGTGTGCCTCGTGTGTATGTAGCATATTGATGGGGCGGTGTGAAGCGGCCGCCTCACGATTTCGCCCCGCCCGGGTCCCGCAGCGCCCCGGCCTCCGGCAGGTCGGCCAGGGTGTTCAGCCCGAACGCCCGGAGGAACTTCCGGGTCGTCGCGTACAGCTGCGGCCGGCCGAGCGACGGGTGCCGGCCGGCGGTCCGCACCAGCCCCTTCTCCATCAGCTGCCGGATCACCTCCGCGCACCCCACCCCGCGCACCCCGTCCACGTCCGCCCGGGTGACCGGCTGGCGGTACGCGACCACCGCCAGCGTCTCCAGCGCCGCCGGGGTGAGCCGCAGCTCGTGCCCGGTCCGCCGCAGCCGGGCGAGCCACGGGTGGTACGCCGGCCGGGTCAGCAGCTGGTACCCGCCGGCGATCTCGTCCACCTGGAAGGCGCTGCCGTCGGCGTCGTACAAGGTCTTTAACCGGTCGACCGCGGCGCGCGCCTCGGCGGCCCCGGCCAGGCCGGCGACCTCCGCCAGCCGGCGGGCGGCGAGCGGCTCGTCGGCGAGCAGCAGCACCGCCTCGACCCGGGCGACTTCCGGCGGGCGGGCGTGCGGGTCGAGGGCCGGCGGCTCGGCCGGCTCGGGGCGGAGTCGGAGTGCGGCGGGGAGCCCCGCGTTCCCGGGCCGCGCCGACGACGGGCGGAGGTTCGCGACCCCGGGCCGCGGGCGGTGGTGGAACATCCTTTCCCCCTCCGATACATTTCCCGGACGCGACCCTCCCCCTCGCATGGTATTCCCGTGCCCGACCTCTGGTCCGACCTCCTGCCGTACCCGTGGAACGTCGCCGCCGCCGGGGTGGTCGCGGCGGCGCTGCTGTTCGGGTTCGTCGGGGTGTCCACGTTCTTCGCCATCTGGGCCGAGCGGAAGGTGTCCGGGCGGATCCAGGACCGACTCGGGCCGACCCGGGTCGGGCCGTTCGGGCTGCTCCAGTCGCTGGCCGACGGGATCAAGCTCGTGTCGAAGGAGGACCACGCCCCGACCGCCGCCGACCGGTTCCTGTTCAAGCTCGCCCCGTACCTCGCGTTCTGCGCCAGCTTCGTCGGGTTCCTCGCCCTGCCGTTCGGCCACGGCCTGGTGGCGAAGGAGCTGAACGTCGCGGCGTTCTTCGTGCTGGCGGTGCTGTCGAGCGAGGTGTTCGGGGTGGTGCTGGCCGGGTACGCGTCGGCGAGCAAGTGGTCGCTGTTCGGCGGGGTGCGGGAGGCGGCCCAGGTGGTGAGCTACGAGGTCCCGCGGGCGCTGTGCGTGGTCGTCCCGGTGTGCGTGGCCGGGACGCTGAACCTCAACACCATCGGGACGCAACAGGCCGGGTGGTTCTGGAACTGGAACCTGTTCCACGACCCGTTCACGTTCGTCGCGTTCTTCGTCTTCTACATCTGCGCCACCGCGAGCTGCAAGCGGGCCCCGTTCGACCTGGCGGAGGCGGAGAGCGAGCTGGTGGCCGGGTTCCACACCGAGTACAGCGGGATCCGGTGGTCGTACTTCTTCCTCGCCGAGTACGGCAGCATGTTCGCGGTGAGCGGGCTGGCGGCGCTGCTGTTCCTCGGCGGGTGGCACACCGGGTTCCTGCCGGCCGAGGCGACGGCGCTGCTCGGGTTCTGGGGCGGGAACCTCCTCAACGTCGCGGTGTTCGTGGGCAAGTGTTGGGCGCTGGTGCTGGTGATGATGTGGATGCGGTGGTCGCTGCCGCGCCTCCGCATCGACCAGGTGATGATGGTGTGCCTCCACTACTTCCTGCCGATCAGCTGCGTCCTGCTCGTCGGCGTCTGCCTGTGGGTGTTGCTGGTGCCGGCGGGCGCCGCGGAGGTGGTGCGGTACGGGCTGGCGTTCGGGTCGGTCGGGTTCGTGTTGCTGATGTTCGCGAGCGCGTTCCGGGCGCCGCCGATGTCCGCCCCGCCGGGCCGGCTGCCGGGGGCGTGGGACGGCCGCCCGACCCCGCTGGGGGCGGACGCCTCTGCGAAGCGCGGCTGACCGGTGGCGGTTGGCGGACCCGGTCACCGTCCGTAGTGTTGACTCCCCGACCCCTCCCGCGCGGCCGCCGACGATGTCCCTCCCCGTCGTCCTGTTCGCCCTGGTGGCGACCGTCACCGCCGTGTCCGCCCTCGGGGTGGTGCTGGCCCGGAACGTCGTCCGGATGGCCGTCTGGCTCCTCTTCACCCTGGTCGGCGTCGCGCTGCTGTACTTCCTCCTCGGGGCCGAGTTCGTCGGGGCGGCGCAGCTGCTGGTGTACGTCGGCGGCACCCTCGTGCTGGTCGTGTTCGGGGTGATGCTGACGGCCCAGGGGCCGCTCCGCGAACTCCGCACCCGGCCGGCCGACTGGGCCGTCGCCGGGGTGCTCGGGGTCGCGCTGTTCGGGCTCCTCGTCACCGTCTCCTTCCGGATCGCCGCCCCGCCCCCGACCGACAACCCGCTCCCCGGGCCCGGTCCGCTCGGGCTGTCGTTCCTGGGCGTGACCGAGGCGAACCCGACCGGCCCGGTCACCGGGGTTCCGGACGGCCCGCCGACCCCGCGGACGCCGGTCGCGTACCTGCTGCCGTTCGAGGTGGTGTCGGTCCACCTGCTGGTGGTGCTGGTCGGGGCCGCGTACCTGGCCCGGGCGAAGCGGAGGGTGAGGGCGTGAGCGAACTCGGGCTGCAGCCGTTCATGATCCTGAGCGCGTTCCTGTTCGCCTGCGGGGTGGTGTGCGTCGCCACCAAGCGGAACGCGGTCGGGGTGCTGATGGGGGTGGAACTGATCCTGAACGCGGCGAACGTCAACCTCGTGGCGTTCGCCCGGTTCAGCCCGACGTTCCGGCTCGACGGCCAGGTGTTCGCGCTACTCGTCGTGGTGCTGGCCGCGGCCGAGGCCGCCGTCGCCCTGGCGATCATCCTCAACTTCTACAACAACCACGCCACCGTCGACGTGGACGAGGCGGACGAGTTGAAGGGGTGACCCGACGGAGGTGTCCCATGCGCGGGTTCTGCGTCGTCGTTCCGCTGCTGGTGTCGGCCGGGGCGTGCTCCGGGGCCGACAACAAGATCCCGGCCGACCTGCTGGCCGCCCTGGAGAAGGCGGACGAGTTCGAGCTGTACTCCCTCAGCCCGGACCGGCAGGCGGAGAAGCCGAAGGACGACTTCCACGGGTGGCGCGTCCTCGGCAAGACGACGGTGAAGGACGCGGACACCCGGAAGAAGCTGGTGGCGGCGTTCAAGAAGGGGGTCGCGGACAACACCGGGATCGCGGCCGCCTGCTTCAACCCGCGGCACGGCATCCGGGTCACCAGTGACAAGAAGACCGTCGACTTCGTCGTCTGCTTCGAGTGCTTCTCGGTCAAGTCGTACGCCGACGGGAAGGACGCGGGCGGGTTCCTGATCACCAAGTCGCCGCAGAAGGCGTTCGACGCCGCCCTGACGGACGCCAAGGTCCCCCTGGCCGAGAAGCCCTGACCCATGGAAGTCCCCGGCCGCCTGTACGTCGTCGCCACCCTGCTGCCGCTCGCGGCGTTCGTGCTGCTGCTGGCCGGCGGCGGCGTGCGGGCGGCGTGCCGGCCGTACCGCCGGGAGGGCGGGTTCTGCGGGACGCTGTACTGGGTGTGCGGCGGGGACAAGCCGCTGCGGACCGGGGCGTACCTCGCCACCGCCTGCATGGCCGCCGCCGCGGTGCTCGGCGTCCTCGGGCTGGTGTGGTTCCTCGACAACCCGGGGGTGACCGGCCGGTGGGCGGAGCGGACCGACTGGGTGCGGGTCGGGCCGCGCGACACCGCCCCGCCGCCGGTCTGGGAGCAGCAGCGGGCCGCCAACCCCGAACTCCCGGCGCCGCGGACCGCGCTGGCCCTCGAGCTCGGCTACAAGATCGACCACCTCACCGCCGTCGCCTTCGCGATGGTCACCGTCGTCGGCACCCTGATCTTCCTGTTCTCGATCGGGTACATGCGCGACGAGGCGGAGGAGGTCGTTGAGGATCACGAGGTCGACCGGCAGGCGAGCCGGGAGCGTGAGCGACCGGAGGACGGCCCTCCGGTCGCTCACGCTCCCGGCTCGCCCGGCCACTTCCACCGCCGCGGGCGGTTCGGCCGGTTCTTCCTGTACCTGTCGCTGTTCGCGTTCTCGATGCTCAACCTGCTGATCGCGGACAACCTGTTCCAGGTGTTCGTGAGCTGGGAGCTGGTCGGGGCGTGCTCGTTCTTCCTGATCGGGTTCTACTACGAGCGGCCGAGCGCCAGCCGGGCGGCGAACAAGGCGTTCATCGTCAACCGCGTGGGCGACGCCGGGTTCCTGGTCGGCATCCTGGTGGCGTGGACGTACTGCGGGACGCTGAACATCGAGGAGCTGACCCGCCGCGTCCGGTCCCCGGACCACGGCGTCCACGGGGCGAAGCGCGACCCGGCTCAGTACCCGGATCAACTCATCCGGGCGAACCCGGCCGAGCCCTACGTTGACGGCACGCCGAAGTTCGCCCTCCCGCCGGTAAAGGAGTTCGGCACCGGGAGCCACCTGGTTCTCATGCCGCTCGCGGCCGAGGACCCCGACCACGTCCACACCCCGGGCTACGGGCCGCACCGGGACAGCAACTTCCCGGTCCCGGCGCGGGCCGACCTCACCACCTACGGGGCCATCCCGTACGCCCTGTTCGTGGTGATGGGCCTCGGCATCTTCCTCGGGTGCGTCGGGAAGAGCGCCCAGGTGCCGCTCCACACCTGGCTCCCGGACGCGATGGAAGGGCCGACCCCGGTATCGGCGCTGATCCACGCGGCCACGATGGTCGCCGCCGGCGTCTACCTCGTCGGCCGGTGCTTCCCGCTGTTCGCCCCGGAAGTCCTGCTCGTCGTCGCCTACGTCGGCGCGGTCACCCTGTTCGTCTCGGCGACGATCGCCCTCGTGCAGACCGACATCAAGCGGATCCTGGCGTACTCGACGTGCAGCCAGCTCGGGTTCATGATGCTCGCCCTCGGGGTCGGCGGGTGGGTCGCGGGGCTGTTGCACCTCATCACCCACGCGTTCTTCAAGGCGCTGCTGTTCCTGTGCGCCGGGAGCGTGATCCACGGCTGCCACCACGAGCAGGACGTGCGGCGGATGGGCGGGCTGCGGCGGAAGATGCCGGTGACCGCGTTCACCATGCTCGTCGGCGTCCTGGCGATCAGCGGGGCGCCGCTGTTCAGCGGGTGGTACAGCAAGGACCAGGTGCTGGCCGCGGCGGCCGGGTACGGCCTCGACCACCGCCGGCACCTCGCCCTGTTCGTGCTGCCGCTGGTCACCGCCGCCCTCACCGCGTTCTACATGTTCCGCCTCTGGTTCCTCACGTTCGCCGGGCCGCCGCGGGACGCCGACGTGCACCACCACGCCCACGAGTCGCCGGCCGTGATGACGCTGCCGCTGATCGTGCTGGCGCTGTTCAGTGTCGGGGTGGCGTGGGGGTGGCCGCTGTGGGACGCGGACGCCAGCTACCTCGGGCACGTCCTGGCGAGGGCGGAGCCGGCGGCGGTCGCGGTCGAGTTCGCCGCCGAGCGCCTGACGGCCCACCACTACCACCTGGCCGTCGAAGCGGCCGCCCTCGGTCTGGCGCTGCTCGGGGCGGGGGTGGCGTGGTGGTACTTCGGCCGGCGGCAGCCGGCGGCCGTCGAGCTGTGGCGGCCGGGGCCGGGGTGGTACCGGTTCCTCGCCGGGAAGTGGTACTTCGACGAGGCGTACGACGCGGCCCTGGTGCGGCCGACAGTCGCGCTGGCGAAGGGGGCGGCGGCCGCGGACAAGCGGTCGGCCGACGGCCCGACCCCGCCGGGGGCGGCCGAGCCGCCGCCGCGGCGGTTCGACCTGTTCACCCTCGACGGCCTCCTGAACGCCGTCGGGCAGGCCTTCGACGCCGTCGGCCGGGTGCTCCGCGGGGCGCAGACCGGCCGGCTCCGGACGTACGTCGCGGCGCTGGCCTTGACGGCGGTCGTCGCGCTGGGGATCCTGACGGCCTTGGCGAAGTAGCGGCGAGCCGGGAGCGTGAGCGACCGGAGCAACGTCCTCCGGTCGCTCACGCTCCCGGCTCGCCAAGTTCACCCTGGGTTCCGGCATGCCCGAGACCGACCTGACCTGGCTGACCCTCCTCGCGCTGCTGCCGGCGGCGTTCGCGGCCGGGCTGCTCGTGTTCCCGACCCGGTGGCCGGAGGCGATGCGGTGGTGGGCCCTGTTCGGGTCCGCCGGCACCCTGTCGGTCAGCCTGTGCGTGGTCGTCGGGTACTACCAGAAGCTCGAGGGGCACCTCGACAAGAGCGGATACCCGCGGTACGCCGAAGAAACCCGCCTCGACCACCGCTCCGAGCGGGACGCCAGCGACGCCGCCCAGCCGATCCCTCGCGACCGCCGGCCGGACGACTGGGTCGCCCGCCGGCCGTGGGTCGAGCGGTTCGGCATCCAGTACGCCCTGGGGGTCGACGGGATCAGCCTGCCGCTGATCGTCCTCACCGCCCTGATCACCTTCCTGGCGGTCGCGGCCAGTTGGAAGGTCGACCGGTCGGTCCGCGGATACCTCGCCCTGCTGCTGCTCCTGGAGACGGGGGTGATCGGGGCGTTCCTCGCCCTCGACTTCTTCCTCTTCTACGTCTTCTACGAGCTGATGCTGCTGCCGATGTTCGTCCTGATCGGGCTGTGGGGCGGCGGGCGGCGGCGGTACGCGGCCCTGAAGTTCGTCCTGTACACCCTGCTCGGGAGCGTCGGCCTGCTGGTCGCGATGATCGGGCTGTACACGGTCGACGTCCGCGACTTCGTCGACCCGGCGGAGGTGCGGACCCGGGCCGAGGCGGCGGCCCGGGCCGAGCACGGGGACCGGGCGATCGCGGAGCACGTCGCGGCGGCCGCGGCCCGGGTCGAGGTCCACACGTTCGACTTCGTCACCCTGTCCAAGGCCGGGCGGGCGGTGATGCTGGTGCTGTCCGGGCGGGAGGACCGGCTGGCCGCCCGCCTGCCCGCGCCCCCGGTAGGGGTGCCGGCCGCGCCCGACCCCGAGCCGGACAAGGTGCGGCTGTTCGCCCCCGGGGTGGACGCGGCCGCGGCGGTCGCCCGGCTGAAGGCCCAGCCGGTCTGCACGCCGGGGTTCCAGTACCTGTTCTTCGCCCTTCTGTTCGTCGGGTTCGCGGTCAAGGTGCCGATCGTCCCGTTCCACTCGTGGCTCCCGGACGCCCACGTCGAGGCCCCGACCGCGGTCAGCATGGTCCTGGCCGGGGTGCTCCTGAAGCTCGGCGGGTACGGGCTGATCCGGGTGGCGTTCCCGGTCTGCCCGTGGGCGGCGGCGGAGCTGGCCTGGTGGGTCGGGCTGATCGGGGTGGTCGGGATCGTGTACGGGGCGCTGGTGGCGATGGGGCAGACGGACTTCAAGCGGCTGCTGGCGTACTCGTCGGTGAGCCACATGGGGTTCGTGGTGCTCGGGCTGGCGGCGTGGGGGTCCGGGGCGAGCAGCCAGTACTGGCAGTGGGGCGTGGACGGGGCGATCTTCCAGATGTTCTCGCACGGGGTGACGGCGGCGGCGCTGTTCTTCGTGGTCGGGGTGGTGTACGACCGGGCCCACCACCGGGACGTGAACCGGCTCGGCGGGCTGAAGGAGCCGATGCCGGTGTACGCCGGGTTCGCGGCGGTGCTGTTCTTCGCGTCGGTCGGGCTGCCGGGGCTGTGCGGGTTCGTCGGCGAGTTCATGGTGCTCTTGGCCGCGTGGAACTTCTCCCCGGCGCTGGCGGTCCCGGCGGTGCTGAGCGTGATCCTGACGGCCGCGTACCTGTTGTGGACGTGGCAGCGGGTGTACCTGGGGACGAACCCGGCGACGGCGGGGTTCCCGGACCTGTCGGCGCGGGAGGCGGCGGTGCTGCTGCCGTTCGCGGTGCTGGCGGTGGCGCTGGGGGTGTTCCCGCAGGCGATCCTGCTGAGTTGGGTCGACCCGAGCGTGACCGGGTGGGTGGCGAACCTGGCGGTGTTGAAGTGATTGCGTAGTGCCGCCGCTTGCGGCGTTGCGGGCGCCCGCCCGCAACGCCGCAAGCGGCGGACCTAGGTGCCGGGCGGCCGCCCCCGCCGCTTCCCCCGGGTCAGGGCGTCGCGGAGCACCTCGACCACCTTCCGCGCGGCCCGGACGACGGCCGGCGGGCGGTCCTCAGTACCCGTCGCTTTTCGGGTCGCCCGCGGCCGGGCTCCCCCCTTTCAGCCGGTCGCCCGGGTCCGGGGCGCCGTTGACCGACACCCGGCCCGGGTCCGGGTCGGCCTCCAGCCGGAGCGGCTTGGCCGGGCCGGACCCCATCAGGTCGCCCCACCCCTGCCACCCCTCGACCTGCATGCACACCGCCTTGACGGCGGCCATCAGCGGCATCGCCAGGAACAGCCCGGGGATGCCCCAGAGCAGCTCCCAGAACAGGCACGCCAGGAGCACGGTGGTGGCGTTCAGGTCCATGCTCCGGCCCATCACCCACGGGACGATGATGTACCCCTCGAAGGTGACCACCCCGGTGTACAGCACCCCGATGGTGATCGCCACCGCCGGGTCGACGAAGATCATCGCGTCCAGGACGGGGGGGATGCCGGCGGCGATCGTCCCGAGGTACGGGATGTAGCTCAGGACGGCGACCAGCAGCGCCCACAGGTACCAGTACTTCAGCCCGGCGGCGTTGTACACCGCCCCGAGGACGACCGCCAGGACGAGGTTCACGATCGTCCGCCACACCAGGTACACCCGGATCGCCTCGGCCATCTCGGCGGCCGCCTTGGTCACCCGGTCCTGGGTCTGCCGGGACGGGCCGAGGATGGCCCGCACCTTGTCCGCCAGCATCTGCCCCTCGAGCAACAGGAACAGGGTGATGAACATGATCAGGATGGCCTGCCACAGGTACTCGAGCAGGTGCTTGGCGAGCCGCCCGACCCCGACCGTCAGGTTGTTCTCGCTGAACGCCTCCTTCACCACCGCGTACACCTTCGACTGGTCCGGGTCCGGGTGGAGCCACTGGTCGACCTTGTACGGGACCACCGCGCTGACGTTCCGCTGGATCTCCTTGTACTGCTCCTTCCACGCCGGCTCGGTCTTCGGCAGCCCCTCGATGGTCCGCGGGATGGCCACCGCGAACGCCACGAACACCGCCAAAAACAGCGCGACCGCGGCGAGCAGGACGACCAGGCAGGAGAAGAACCACGGGAGCCGGACCCGGTGGTGCAGGAACCGGGCCCCCGGGAATAGGACCGAGGCGGTCAGCAGGGACAGGGTGAGCGGGACGAAGATGCTCGCCCCGAGCGTCAGCAGGGCGGCGATCCCGAGGAACGCCGACAGGTTCAGCCCGATCCGGGTGGCGGTCGTCAGGTTCAGGTTCATGGGTCCTTCGTCCCTCGTCCCTCGTCATTCGGGAGGCTGTCCGCGCCGACGGCCCCCCGAATGACGAGGGACAGAGGACGGAGGACTAACCCGCGGCCGCCAGGGTGTTCACCAGCAGCATCGTGATCGTCATCGGGCCGACGCCCCCCGGCACCGGGGACAGGAACCCGGCCACGTCCGCCACGGCCGGGTGGACGTCGCCCACCAGCTTCCCGCCGACGCTGTTCGTCCCCACGTCCACCACCGCCGCCCCCGGGGCGACCATGTCCGGGGTGACCACCCCCGGCACCCCGGCCGCCGCCACCAGGACCTCGGCCCGCCGGCAGACCGCCGCCAGGTCGCGGGTCCGGGTGTGGGCCACGGTCACCGTCGCGTCCCCGCCGGCCGGGTTCGCCGCCGTCGGCTTCTGGGCCAGCATCAGGGCCAGCGGCTTGCCGACGATGTTACTCCGCCCGACCACCACCACCTCCCGGCCGGCGGTGGCGATGCCGTTCCGGTGCAGGAGTTGTACCACCCCGTGCGGGGTGCACGGGTAGTACCGCGGGTGCCCGGTCGCCAGCAGCCCGACGTTCTCCGGGTGGAAGCAGTCCACGTCCTTGGCCGGGGCGACCGCCCGGAGGACGGCGCCCTCGTCGATCTGCCTCGGGAGCGGGAGTTGGACCAGGACGCCGTGGACCGCCGGGTCGGCGTTCAGCCGGGCGACGAGGGCGAGGAGCTCGGCCTGGGTGGTGGCCGCCGGGAGGGTGTGGACCCAGGACGCGAACCCGGCGTCCTGACACGCCCTGTGCTTGTTCCGGACGTACACCTGGCTGGCCGGGTTGTCCCCGACGATGACCGCGGCGAGGCCGGGCGGCCGCCGGCCCGCCGCGGCGCGGGCGGCCGCCGCGGCGGCCACCTCCGCCCGCATCGTCGCCGCCAGCGCCTTGCCGTCCAGCCGCGTCGCGGGCATCAGGACTTCCCGTAGGGTGGGCCGAGGCCGGCTCTGCGGCCGAGTCCCACCTGCGCCTCGTGGTGGGACTCGCCGGCGAGGCGCCGGCTCGGCCCACCCTACTACCACTACTACGATCAGCGCCTCGTGGCGGGACTCGCCGGCGGAGCGCCCGCTCGGCCCACCCTACGATCTTCCCGTAGGGTGGGCCGAGGCCGGCTCTGCGGCCGAGTCCCACCTGC
>PNKH01000092.1 GCA_013822345.1 Isosphaera sp. | reverse complement strand
CGCCGCGTCCGCCGCCCACGCCGACCCCGGCGGGCGGAAGGTGCTGGTGGTCCTGGTGGGCCAAGTCGGGTGGCATGTCGCCGGGCGGCTGGTCGCCCCCCGGAGCGTGGCGCTGCACCTCCTACCCCCGTGCACCCCGGAGTCGCCGCCGGTCGAGCCGCTGCGGCCGCTGGCCCGGGAGGCGGTGGCGAACCGGTCGGGCGGGCGGCCGGACCGGCTGCGGGCCACCCCCCGGGCGCGGCTCGCGTACCCGGCCACGGACCCGGCGGGCGGCCGGCCGGTCGTCGGCTTCCACCGGGCCAGGCGGTCGGAACGATACCGGTCCAGCGAGTCGGTCGGGGCCGGGTGAGGGGCGAACGGACACGGACATCCGCAGACGGTGGCCCCTCACCCCCCGCCCGCGCGGCGACCCGCCCGCCGTCACCCCTTCACCTCGACCACCTTCGCCTGCACCTGGTTCCGGCCGGACCGCGGGTTCGGCCGCGGCTCCGGCTGGGCGAACCCGTTCCGGTCCACCGTCCGCACCCGCAGCTCGTACCGCCCGGCCGCCACCCCGCGGAGCACCAGCGACCAGTGGGCCACGCTGTACCGCAGCGGCCACTCCCGCGGCTTCCCGTCCCTGGTGAACCCCCACACGTCCTTCGGCAGCACCCCGTCCGGCAGCCCGCCGCCCCAGTCCGCCGGCGGCGGGTCGATCGCCGCCGGCTTCCACTCCGCCCTCGCCCACGCCGGGTCGTCGTCCGCCAGCTTCCCGCCGGCCGGCCGCAGCCAGTACTCGACCCGGTCCAGCCCCGGCCACCCGACCATGCACGTCCCGCGGACCACCACCGGCCCGCCGGCCGGGAACGCCTGGTCCTTCGGGTCGTCGAAGTACGCCGCCGTCTTCAGGTACGACTCCGGGTCGTTGTTCTTCTCGGCGTAGGTGTCGTTCGCGTCGTACCGGTTGGTGAGGACGACCTTCTGCAGCCACTTGATCGACTTGAACCCGTGGGCCCACGGGACGACCATCCGGACCGGCCCGCCGCGGGTCAGCGGGATCGGGTCGCCGTTCAGCCGGTACGCCAGGAACGGCGGCAGCTCGCCGGGCGGGGCGTCGAGCACCTGGTTGACGGCGAGCGACGACCGGAACATCTGCTTCGGGTCGTCGTTGTGGAACCCCCAGTAGTACACCCGCCGCGGGTTGGTGAGCTTGCCGCAGAGGCGGAGCACGTCGCGGAGCGGGACGCCCTCCCACAGCCCCTGGCCGAGCGGCCGGGCGATGTTGTTGCACTGCATCGCCTTCAGGAACTGCACCCCGTGCGCCTCCCCGAGCTTGCGCAGGCCCGGCAGGTCGAGGGTGAGCGGCTTGTCGACGGTCGCCGGCTCCTCGGCGACGACCTCCAGGCGCCACGTCTCGGGGGTGAGCCGGGCCTTGACCAGGGCGTCCCCCTTGAGGGTGTGCGGGACCGGGTTGCCGCGGCTCACGTCCTCGAAGTCCTTGGGCCGGGTGAGGAACTCCCGCGGCGGCGTGTGGGGATCGGGTGGCGGGTCGGCGGCGGTGGCGCGGCCGGCCGGGGCGGCGGCCAGGCCGGCCGCGACCCCGAGGCGGAGGGCGTCCCGGCGGGAGGGCGGGTCGGTCACGGGCGGGGTCTCCGTGGCGGGGGTCGGTGCGGGGGTTATAATACGGACGCGCCGGACCGGCCCGCGCCCGAGGGAGGAGTGATGACCCCGACCGTCCCGACCGAGCTGGTCGAGGTGAGCCTGCCCGAGCCGCCCCCGCCGTCGAAGGCCGAGCGGGAGCGCGCGGCGTTCCTCCGACTCCTGCCGGGCCTCCTCCCGACCCACGCCGGGCGGTATGTGGCGGTTCACGGCGAGCGGGTCGTGGACGACGACGCGGACGACATCGCCCTGGTCCGGCGGGTCCACGCCCGGTTCGGGTACGTTCCGATCCACGTCGGGTTGGTCACCGCCGACCCGCCGGTCGCCCGCATGCCGCGATACCGTGAGGTTCGCCGCGGGGGTGGTCAGGCATGATCCGCTACCGGTACTCCGCCCACCTGGCCCCGCCGGCCCCGTTCGTCACGTGTCCCTCCGGTGCCCCGCGACCGGGGCGGTGGTGACCGTGCCGGCCCAGGTCGATACGGGGGCCGACCGCACCGTCCTGCCCGGCCCGACGGTCGAGGCGCTCGGGCTGGTCGAGGACGGCCGGCTCCAGTTCCAGGGGTTCGCCGGGGCGGTCGTCGAGTTGCCGATCTTCCTGGTCGAAGTCCAGATCGAGACACTTCCCGCGGTCGCGGTGCGGGCGGTGCTCGGCGAGTCCGAGCCGTGGGTACTGCTCGGCCGCGACATGCTGAACGGCCACCGCCTGCTCCTCGACGGTCCCAACCTCGCCCTCGAAATCGGCTGACCCGCCCGGAGACCCCCGTGACCCCGACCGAACCGATCCGGCTGACGAAACTCGCCAAGCGGGCCGGGTGCGCGGCCAAGCACCCGCCGGGCTTCCTCCTCCCGCTCCTCGGCCAGCTCCCGCCCGTCACCGACCCGAACGTCCTGGTCGGCAGCGCGACCGCCGACGACGCCGCCGTGTACCGGCTGTCGGCCGACACCGCCCTGGTCCTGACCACCGACTTCTTCACCCCGATCGTCGACGACCCGCGCGACTTCGGCCGGGTGGCGGCGGCGAACGCCCTGTCCGACGTGTACGCGATGGGCGGCCGGCCGCTCACCGCCCTGAGCGTGGTCGGGTTCCCGGACACCCTCCCCGCCGCGGTCCTGGCCCGCATCCTCGGCGGGGCGGCGGAGGTCACCGCGGAGGCCGGGGTGGCGATCGTCGGCGGGCACACGATCAAGAGTGAGGAGCCGATCTTCGGGCTGGCAGTTGTCGGCACGATCCACCCGGACAAGGTGCTCAGCAACGCCGGGGCCAGGCCGGGCGACGCTCTCCTCCTGACCAAGCCGATCGGCCTCGGCATCATCAGCACCGCGGCGAAGAACGACCGGGACGAGCGCGGCGCGATCGCGGAGGCGATCGGGGTGATGGCGACGCTGAACCGGGCGGCGGCCGAGGTACTCGTCCGGACCGAGGTCCACGCCCTGACCGACGTGACCGGGTTCGGGCTCCTCGGCCACCTGCGGAACATGACCGCCGCCAGCGGGGTGACGGCCGAGGTGTGGGCCGACCGGGTGCCGGTGCTGGCGGCGGCCCGGGAGTACGTGTCGGCCGGGATCGCCCCGGGCGGGACGCGGGCGAACCGGTCGTTCCTCGCCGACTGGGTGGAGTACGCCGCGGGGGTGACGGAGGCGGACCAGTTGTTGCTGTGCGACGCCCAGACCTCCGGCGGACTGCTCGCCGCCGTCCCCGGGGCGGCCGCCGACCAGGTGGTGCGGGCGCTGGCCGCCGCCGGGGTGACCGCCGCCGCCGTCGGCCGGGTGACCGGGGCCGGGGACGGCCGCATCACCGTCCGGCCGGGGCCGGCCTGAGCCCGCGGAAGGGACTATGCTGACGCGGGGCGGCCGGTCCGTCGGGCTCCGCGGGGGTGTCGGGATGGCTAAGGGGGTGCGGTTCGACCCGGCCGAGTGCCCGGGATGCGGGTCGCCGGTGGAGGCCCGGTACACACAGTACCGGGACGCCCGCCGGCCGCTGTTCGGGGCGCTGCTGGCCGCCGGGCTGGTGGCCACGTTCGGGCTCGTCGCCCTGTCACTCTGGGCGACGTTCTACCTGCCCGGCCTACTCCTGGAGGGCGACGACCGGATCGCCCGGCGGGAGCGCGGGGTGCTCCACTTCCTGGCGTTCGTCGCCACCCTGCCGGTGATCGCCTGGCTCACCCGGCGGTGGTGGCGGGCCCTCGACCGGCTGCCGCGGACGTTCGGGTACGAGTGCGGGACGTGCCGGTGGGCCGGGCCGTGCCGGGTGGCCGCGTCTCGCGGCGGGGCGTGAGCGGGGCGGCGTTTTCGGTTGACACCGCCGCGGCGGCGGTCATGATCGACCCCGAACCCCCGCGTCATCCTTCCGGAGGGTCACCGTGGTCCGCTCCCCGCGTCGCCGGTCCGGGTTCACCCTGATCGAGCTGCTGGTCGTGATCGCCATCGTCGCGGTCCTCGTCGGGCTTCTGCTCCCGGCCGTCCAGAAGGTCCGCGGGGCGGCGGCCAAGACCCGGTGCCAGAACAACCTGAAGCAGCTCGGGGTCGCCCTGCACAACTACCACGGCACGTTCGGGCGGTTCCCGCCGGCCGGGACGAGCTACTCGGTGAACGGGAGCGTGAACACCGCCGCCTACGGCACCCCCGACCCGGTCGCGTACAACCACAGCGGGCTGATGATGCTCCTGCCGTACGTCGAGCAGGGGGCCGTGGCGTCCCGGTGGAACGACAAGGCCGCGTCGTGCGACGCCGTCCGCCCGGTCATGGCCCCGCACACCACCCTGGCCGCCCCGACCGCGGCGGCCAGCGGGAACGCCGCCCTGTCGGCCACCCGGCTGCCGCTGCTCCTCTGCCCGTCCGACCCCGGGGACCCGTTCCTCGCGGCGGCCGACCTGCCGACCTACGGCCCCGAGGCGTCAACGACCGGGACGGTCCGGCCGGCGAAGACGAGCTACGAGTTCGTGGTGGCGGCGAACGAGATCATCAACAAGTACTGGGGGTCGTCGCCGGCCGGGGTCAGGCGGATGTTCGGCCAGAACAGCACCACCCGGGTGACGGACGTGACGGACGGGAGCAGCAACACCCTGGCGCTGGCCGAGCAGACGCTGGAGACGACCAACGGGCGGACCTCGGCCTGGGCGTACCGCGGGTATCTGGCGTACGGGACCGACCCGGTCGGGGCGTACAACGTCACCACCCCGGCCCGCGGGCTGAACGTGTGGAAGTACAGCACCGGGCCGAACACCCCCGGGAGGCGGGCGTCGTGGTACAACACCGCCAGCCTCCACCCGGGCGGGGTGAACGTCGTCATGGGGGACGGGTCGGTCCGGTTCCTGAGCGAGAACCTCGACCTGACGGTCCTCGGGAACATGTGCACGATGGGCGGCGGGGAGGCCGCCGCCGGCCCCTGACCCCGTCCGCCGGGAGGACTTCGCCATGTTCCGAGCCGCCGCCGCTGTCCTGGCCGCCGGGGCGTGCGGGTGCGGGCCGGCCGACGGCCTGGCCCGGGTCCCGGTCTCCGGCAGGGTCACCGCCGGCGGCCGGCCGGTGGACGGCGCCCTCGTCCGGTTCGTCCCGACCGGCGGGACCAAGGGGTACGGGGCGTCCGCCCGGACCGCGGCCGACGGGTCGTTCGTCCTGGCCGACGACCGCGGGCACCGCGGCGGGGTGGTGCCGGGGGCGTACAAGGTCGCCGTCAACCGCCCGGCCCGCCCGGACGGCAGCCCGCTCCCGCCGGACACGTCCGAGCTCGACTTCCCGGACGCCCGCGAGTCGATGCCGCGGCGGGTCGCGTCGGCCGACCTCACCCCGCTGGCGTTCACCGTCCCCGAGGCCGGCGGCGAGGCGGTGATCGACATCCCGGCCGAGTTGTTCGCCGAGAAGCGGCCGAAGGGCCCGCCGCCCGTTCAGGACCCGGGCGTCGCCCCGTGAGTCCGGTCGGTCCGGCTGCGCCGCCGCGCCGCCCGCCCGGCCGGGCCGGACCCGCCCGGGCGCGCTTGATCCGCCGCCGGCCGACGTGTATGGTCACAGGTGAGGCACACGTCCCCACCGGGAGGCGGGCATGAGCGGCGGCGCGCGGATCGACCGGCGGCGGTTCCTCGGGGCGGCGGCCGCCGCCACCCTGGGCGGGCCGCTCGCCCTCGCCCGGCAGGGCCCGGCCGAGAAGAAGGTGGAGCCGGTCAACCTGCCCCTCGACCGGGCCGACATCTGGACCCTCCACTTCAACTACAAGACCCCCCGGATCGTCACCCTCGACGCCCTCGACGCCGGCGGCCGGCGGGTCAAGAAGGTCGTCTGGTACATGTGGTTCCAGGTGTACAACCTGAGCGGCGAGCCGCAGACCTTCCTCCCCGAGTTCGAGCTGGTCACCAAGGACCTGAACACCACCCACCTGGACCAGCCGGAGCCGTTCCTGCTGCGGCAGCTGGAGGCGATCGAGAACCCGACCGCCCAGAAGCAGTTGGAGCTGAAGAGCACCATCGGCATCTCGAAGCGGCCGATCCCGCCGAGCCTCCTGGTCGACGCCATCCCGATCCCGGTCACCGGGGCGGCGGTCTGGACCGACCTGGCCGAGAAGGCCCCGAAGACGAACAAGTTCAGCGTCTACATCACCGGGCTGTCGAACGGGCTGGCCGTCCAGGAGACGCCGACCGGGGAGAAGCTGATCCAGCGGAAGACGCTGCAGATCAACTTCCTCCGCCCGACCGACGACAACCGCCCGCAGCCGACCGACATCGTCCGGGACGACGCCAACGGCGCCGCCGAGCGGTGGATCTACCGCACCGCCTCGACGATCAAGCCGAAGGCCCCGTGACGTGGAGCGCGGCGAGCCGGGAGCGTGAGCGACCGGAGGTTCGCCCCCTCCGGTCGCTCACGCTCCCGGCTCGCCGGCGCCTGCGACCCGCTCCCCGACGACCATCGCCGCCTCGCCGCCCGCCCGGGTCAGTAGTAGGTAGTGGGCCGAGCCGGGCTTTGCCGGCGAGTCCCACCTCCCGTCTTCGCACGGTGGGACTCGGTCCGAAGCGGACCTCGGCCCACCCTACAACAGCCCGACCCGCTCCCCCACGACCATCGCCGCCTCGCCGGCGGCCCGGGTCAGGACCACGACCCGGTGGCCCGGCCCGTCGGCCTTGAGCTTCCGCAGCAACTCGTCCGCGTCGACCGCCGACCCGCGCTTCACCACCGTCACCCGCCCGACCCGGTGCGCCCGCAGGTGGTCGCGCAACCGCCCGGCGTGGAACCGGGCCGCGAGCTCCACCCGGTACGCAGTCAAGAACGGCGACCGGACCGCCGCCGGCCCGGTGAACAGGGCGACCGCCGCGTCGACCGGCGCCAGCCCGAGGTCCGCCGCGAGCTTTCCGGCCAGGCCCGCCCGCACCGCCGCCGGGTCCGGGTCGAACAGGTACTCCCCGACCGGCGCGACCGGTGGTGACGGGGGAACGTCGGCGTCCGCGGTCAGGGTCGCGCCGGCGGGGAGGACGGTCGCCCGGCGGGCGGCGGTCCGGAGCGGCCCGAACCACAGCACGCACTCCTTCAACTCCCGGTCCACGGAAACGAACTCGGCCTCGGCCGGCAGGTCCGCGACGTCGGCGAGCGCGACCCCAGGGGCGGCCTTCACCCCCAGCGGGAAGTCGGGTGGGAACCGGCCGCGGACGGCCGACAGCGGCGGGGAGTAGTCTTCGGGGTCGAGGTGGCGCCGGCCGGCGGCCCGCCGGCCCGGGTCGGCGAACGCCGCCCGCACCCCCGGCAGCGGCACGGTGAGGGCGTCCGCCTGGTGGACCGTGATTCTCTCGGACAGCCCGAGCGCGTCGGCGTTCGCGGCGGCCATCGCCGCGCGCAGCGGGTCGTGCTCGACCGCGTGAACCGCCGGGCCGGCCGCCGCAAAGGTGAGGGCGTCGCCGCCGACCCCGCAGCACAAGTCGGCCACCGTGTCGAACGGGACGAACCGGGCGGCCCGGTGGCGGGCGACGGCCTCGCCGGACGCCTGCTCCAGCGCCTCCCGGGTGAAGTACATCCGGTCGGCGGCCGTGAACTTCGCCCCGGCCCGGCCGCGGAGGAGGACGGTTTCGAGGGCCGCCTTCGCCAGCGCGTCGGGGTGCCGCTTCCGCAGCTTCTCGAAGCACGCGAGGAAGGCCGCTTCGGTCGGGGCGAGGGCCGCGGCCGCCGCGAGGGCGTCCCGCCCGGACGGGGTCAGCAGCTGCCGGAACGTCACCAGGTCCATCCGCCCCTCCCCGTTCGCCGCCCGCCTGCTACACTACAGTCTTTCGCGTAAACCCGCGGCGGAGGCGGTCATGGGGAACCCGGCGAGCGTCATTCGGAAGCGGACGGAGAAGCGGCGGAAGCGGTACGAGCAGCGGCTCGGGCCGGGCGTGTACCTGCCGAAGGACGAGCGGCTGGCGTACAACGCCGAGGTCGAGAAGGCGGCCGCCGCGGCGCTGAAGGAGAAGAAGGAGCGGGACGCGGCCCGGGCCAAGGCGAAGGCGGCCAAGCCGAAGAAGAAGGCGGAAGACGCCCCCGCCCCGCCCGCCGAGAAGGCCGAGAAGCCGGCGAAGAAGTGACCGAGCTTGGCGAGCCGGGAGCGTGAGCGACCGGAGGTTGACTCCTCCGGTCGCTCACGCTCCCGGCTCGCCGCTCACAACCAGTTCGGTTCGGCGTCCACGTCCGCCGGCGCGAACTCGCCGCGCTTCCACTTCTCGACCGCCAGGGCCGCCATCGCCGCGTTGTCGGTGCAGAGGCTCAAGGGCGGGATGAACAGCTCCGCCCCCTCCTTCGCGCACATCGCCTGAAGCGCCGCCCGCAGCGGCCGGTTCGCCGACACCCCGCCGCCGACCGCGAGCCGGGTCAGCCCGGTCTTCCGCAGCGCCTGCTTACACTTCGTCACCAGCACGTCGACCACCGCAGCCTGGAAGCTCGCCGCCAGGTCGGCCCGCTTCTTCCCCGGCGGCGGGGGCGTCGCCCGGCTCACGTCCTGCCCGTGGCAGGCGTACAGCACCGCCGTCTTCACCCCGCTGAAGCTGAACTCGAGCCGGCCGTCGTCGAGGAAGGCGCGGGGGAACCGGTACGCCGCCGGGTCGCCGCCGGCCGCCTCCCGCTCGACCGCCGGCCCGCCCGGGAAGCCCAGCCCGAGGACCGCCGCGACCTTGTCGAACGCCTCCCCGGCGGCGTCGTCACGGGTCCCGCCCAGGAGCGTCAGTGACAGGGCGGTGTCACACCGGAACAGGGCCGTGTGCCCGCCGCTGACGACCAGCCCGACGCACGGGAAGATGTCCCGCCCGGCCGCCAGGCGGCAGGCGAAGACGTGGCCGTGGACGTGGTTCACCGCGACGAGCGGGACGCCGAGGCCGAGCGCGAGCATCTTCGCCGCCGACACGCCGATCAGCAGCGCCCCGACCAGCCCGGGGGTGTTGTGGACCGCGACGCACCCGATGTCGCGGAGGGTGATCCCGGCCGTGTTCAGGGCCTCGTCGACCACGGGGAGGAGGTTCCGGACGTGCGCCCGGGACGCGATCTCCGGGACGACGCCGCCGAACCGGGCGTGCAGGTCGGTCTGCGACGCGACGACGCTGGAGAGGACGGCGAGCTCGTCGGTGAACACCGCCGCCGCCGTCTCGTCGCACGACGTTTCGAGGCCGAGGAAGTACATCCGACCCTTTCCTGGAGCGCGGCCGTCCCGGCCGCTCCACCGACCCGGGGCGGGGGCGTCAGCGGCCATCCCGGAGCGGCCGGGACGGCCGCGGCCCCGGGGTCACCCGACCCGCCCCAGCCGGAGGGTGAAGTTCCACGTCACGGCGCGGACCGCCGCCGGGTCGCCCCACACCGCGGCCAGCGCCCCGCGGATCCGGTCGAGCGGGTTCGAGCCGTGCGCCTCCTCGTACCGCCGCAGCGCCGACCAGGTGTTCATGTACCCCAGCAGGTGGCGCAGGCTCCACGCGGCCGTCATCCCGAACCGCGGCACCGGGAGTTCGTCGAACGGGAACGGCAGGTCGCGGTAGCCGGAGTCGACCAGGGCGCGCTCCGCCGGCCAGTACGGGCGGACGAACTCCTGCTGCAGCCGGTCGAGGACCGGGTCGACCTCGGGGTTCACCGAGTGGAAGTCGTAGGTCCAGACGGCGATCAGGCCGCCCGGCCGGCACACCCGCCGGACCTCGGCGTAGAACCGGTCGAGGTCGAACCAGTGGAGGGCCTGCGCGACGGTGACGAGGTCGGCGGACGCGTCCGGGAGCGGGCACCGTTCGGCCGGGGCGACCGCGTACTCGACCCGCGGGTGGGCTTCGGCGTTGGCCACCTGCTGGGCGCTGGCGTCGGTGGCGAACACCCGGGCGAAGTGGCCGGCCAGCCCGACCGCGGCCTGGCCGTTGCCGGTCCCGCAGTCCCAGGCGAGGTCGGTCGCCGGGGCGGCCGACGAGAGGAACGCGAACAGCCCCGGCGGGTAGTCGGGGCGGAACGCCCGGTAGTCCGCGGCGTGGCGGGAAAAGTGGTCCTTGAAGCCCGCGTCACTCACCGGCCGTCCTCCTGGTTCCCCACCACCCCGCCGCCCGGGCGGCGCCCCAGTCCGCCGCGCACCCGCACCCGGCCAGCGCCCGCTCGAGGTCCGCGACCGTCTGGAACCGCCCGGCCGGGTCCTTCGCCAGGCACCGGGCCACGACCGCCGCGAGGTCCGCGGGCACGTCCGCCCGGACCGCGCTCACGTCCGGGGCGGGCTTCGTCAGGTGTGCGGTCAGGTATCCGCCGACCGTCGTCGCCTCGAACGGCGGGCGGCCGGTCAGGGCGAAGAACGCGACCGCCCCGAGGCTGTAGATGTCGCCGCGGGCGTCCACCGGCGACCCGCCGGCCTGCTCGGGGCACATGTACGCCGGCGTGCCGAGGACGGTCCCGGTCCGCGTCAGCCGGCCGTCTTCCGCCCCCAGGTCCTGCACCAGCCCGAAGTCGAGCAGCTTGGCCACGTCGTGCTGCCCGCCCAGGGCCGCCACGATGACGTTCCCCGGCTTCAGGTCGCGGTGGACGAGCCCGGCCGCGTGCGCCTCGGCGAGCGCCCCGCACAACTGCCGCGCCAGGTACACGACCCGCCCGGGGTCGAGCGGGCCGGCGTCCCGCACCAGCCGGTCCAGGGTCGGGCCGTCCAGGTACTCCATGACGTAATAGAAGCTGCCGTCGTCGGCCCGGCCGTAGTCGTACACCCGGACGGTGTGGAAGTGGGTGAGCCCGGTGACCGCCCGGACCTCCCGCTCGAACCGGGCGGCCGTCGCCGGGTGGGAGGCCAGCTCCGGGCGGACGAACTTCACCGCGCACGGCCGCTTCAGCAGCCGGTGCTCGGCCAGGTAGACCTCGCCCATCCCGCCCTCCCCGAGCTTTCGCTTCAGGGCGTACTGGCCGACCTCCTCGGCCCGCCGCTCGGCCTCGAACGCCCGCCGCTGGAGGGCCGTCGTCCGGGCCGCCACGAACACGGCTACGGCCGCCGGCACGGCCAGGATGAGCGCGGCCTGGACGGCCAGCGCCGGGACGTGGCCCTGCCACAGGACCGGGTTGACCGCCGCCGCGGCCGGGATGACGGCGAACGCGACGGCGGCCAGGGCGGCCACCACCGTCAGGCTCCGCCGCCGGGTGTTCGGGACCAGCACCCCGTAGGCCAGGACGAGGGTGATGAACCCCTGCAGGGAGGACAGCCCGGCGAACCCGACCGCCTCCGTCGTCCCCGCGGTGTGGGCCAGGACCTCGAACCGGAAGTGGCCGTGGTACGCGGTCTGGGTGCCGAAGAGGGCCAACTCCCACACCCGCAGGGACCGGGCCGACATCCCGGGGCGGCGCCACAGGACCAGGGTGCCGACCAGGCTCTCGGCGAACGACACGGCCAGCGACCCGGCGAGCCTCCACCCGGGCCCCTCGGCGGGTTCGGGCGGCGCGTCGCCCCGGGGGATGGTGACCTCCAGCACGACCAGCAGGGCGACGAACGCCAGGGTGAGGAGGTGGACGAGGATCAGCCGGGAGCGGAGGAGCCGGCGGAACTCCTCGTCGAACCCGGCCGGGGCGGTCGTCGCCCACCGGGCGGGGGCGGGCGCGGCCGTCGGCTCCGGCGGCGGGCCGGTCGCGGTCGGGGTCATGGGCCCTCGTCCGGCTGCTCGGGCGGGGTCAGGTACAGGTGGCACAGCCGCGGGTACCGCCTCCGCAACTCCGCCTCGTCCTCGAAGTCGAAGTCGTCGCCCTCCGGCGGGGGCGGCGGGGCGTCCTTCTCCTCCCGGTCGAGCCGGTCGTAGAAGTCGCTCATCCCGGTCTTCGCCTCGTACACCCGCAGCGCCGCGGCGTCCAACCCGAACCCGTCCACCGGGTCGCCGTCCAGGACGTCGGCGAGCGAGTCCGGGTTCCGCAGGGCGGCCTCGTAGGCGTGCCGGCCGCGGGCGACGAGCCAGACCCGGAAGTCGCGGAACCCGTCGCCCCCGCGCTCCCCGCCGTTGATCAGGTACGCGGCCCCCTCCAGGTCGATCCGGTTGGCGGCCTCCGCCGCCTCGTCGAACCGGGCCTGGAACCCGACCACCTCGAACCACTTCAGCTCCCCGAGGCGGTCCTTGAGGGCCTCGAAGTGGTCGACCGGGTCGGGCCGGTACGCGTCGTCCAGGACCTTCCAGAACGGCTTCCACTCCATCCCGCACCTCCCGGGGCGAACGGTGTCAGTCGTCCCCGTCCAGATACCTCGCGGCGAGCCGGGGGAGCCGCCGGCGGACCTGGGCGTCGTCGTCGAAGTCCCACCGCCGGCCGCGCGGCTTCCGCGGACGGGTCGCCCGTGCGGGCCGGGCCGGCAGCGCCGCGTGGAGGGCCGCGTACCCGGCGTCGTCCGGTTCCGTCCGGGTCGCCGCAAACCAGGCGTCGGCCCCGGGGTAGCACTCGCACTCGACCTCGTCGGCGTCCGGGTCGAGCACCCCGGCGAGCGAGTCCGGGTCGGCGACCGCGGCCTCGAACACCTTCCGCCCCTGGAGGACGAGCCACCGGCAGAAGTACTCGAACCCGTCGTCCGACGCCCCGCCGTTGATCAGGTACGCGGCGCCCCACAGGTCCCACCGGTAGGCGTCGGCGAGCTGGGCGTCCCACTGGCGGTCGAAGTCCAGGATCTCCGCCTCGGGCAGCTTCGCCAGCCGCCTCACGAGCCGCTCGGCGTGCGCCTCGGGGTCGACCCGGCGCGTCGCCCGGATGTGGCCCCAGAACTCGTCGACGGTCATGGGGCCGGCTCCGCGAGCGGGAAGACGTCGGCGACCGGCAGCCGGAACCCCGGGACGACCGGGTCGCCGCTCAGTTCATCGCCCCCGGTGAGGATGCGGACGGCGGTCGGCGAGTCGAAGACGAACACCTGCTCGACGTTCGAGTAGACGTGCCAGACCTGCCGGACGCCGGCGGCGAAGTACTCGCGTAACTTGTCCACCACGTCGAACGCCTTGTCGGTCGGGCTGACCACCTCGACCGCCAGGTCCGGGGCGACCGGCCAGGCGTTCACCCGCGGGATCGGGCGGTCGGCGGCCCACCGGGCGTGGGACACGAACGCCACGTCCGGCTTCCGGTCGTTCCCGCCCACCGGCAGGGTGAACATGGTCTCGTTGACCGCCCGGCCGAGGCCGTTCTCCCGACAGAACGGCTCCAGACGACCCTGGAGGATCGACGCGATCAGGTTCTCGACCAGGCCCATCGGTTGCTTCTCCACCCGGACGCCCCGGACCACCTCGAACCGCCCCTCCCCGTCGGCGTAAGGGTCGGGCCGGGCCGGCGCGGTCCGCGAGGCGGGCGCGGGGAGAACAGCGGCGCTCACGGGATTCTCCGTTCGGTGATCGGGTTCAGTACCCCGCCTTCGCCGGCTGCGGGGCGGCCTGGCCGTTCACGCTCGGCTCCGGCGGCCACTCCCGCCAGTTGTTCGCCTGCCGCCAGAACGCCAGCGGGTTCTCGTACACCACCTTCCGGATCGCCGCCTCCGGGTGCCCGCGCCGCCGCATCTCCTGGACCAGCTCCGGCACCGCCAGCGGGTCCGACTTCCCCCAGTCCCCGGCCGAGTTCGCCATGATCCGCTCCGTCCCGACCATCTCGATGATGTCGCACGCCCGGGCCGGCGTACACTTCGTCGTCGGGTACAGGGTCATCCCGCACCAGAACCCGCCGTCCAGGGCGAGCCGGACGGTGTGCTCCTCGACGTGGTCGACGCACACCCGGTGCGGCTTCACCCGCCGGTCGTTCCGGAGCATGTCGAGGATCATCCGCGTCCCCTTGTACTTGTCCTCCAGGTGCGGGGTGTGGATGAGGATCAGCTCGTCGGTCTTCGCCGCCAGGTCGAGGTGCTCCTGGAACACCGTCGCCTCGTTGGCCGTGTTCTTGTTGAGCCCGATCTCGCCGACCCCGAGGACGTTCGGCCGGCCGAGGAACTCGGGGATCATCGCGATCACCTCGCGGGAGAGCGAGACGTTCTCCGCCTCCTTGGCGTTGATGCACAGCCAGCAGTAGTGCTTGACGTGGAACTGGGCGGCGCGCCTCGGCTCGTAGTCGGTGAGCTGGCGGAAGTAGTCGTGGAACCCGGCGGCGGTGCCGCGGTCGAACCCGGCCCAGAACGCCGGCTCGGAGACCGCGGCGCACCCGGCGTACGCCATCCGCTGGTAGTCGTCCGTGGTCCGCGAGATCATGTGGATGTGCGGGTCGATGTACTGCATCGGCGGGCCTCCGGGGGTTGCGGTCAGTATACCCGAGGCCGCGCCCGGGTGAGCGGTTGGGATGAACCCGGCCGCGAAAACCGAAGACGGCCGGGGAAGGCGTCGGCCGGCGGGACATTCGCGCCCCGGGCCGGGGGCGATACCATACCAGCACCGCGAACCGGAGGAACTCGTGGCCGTCCCGCGCTGCACCCTGCTCCCCCTCCCCGACCACCAGGTGAGCTTCCAGGTCGACGGGGCCGAGCGGCTCCGCTGGCACTTCGGCCCGCAGTACCCGCGGCCGTTCTTCTACCCGCTCGCCGGCCCGGCGTCCGGCCGGTCGCTCACCCGGATGGGCCACCCCGGCGCCCCGAACCACGACCACCACCGGTCGGTCTGGTTCGGCCACGAGAAGGTCAGCGGGGTGAACTTCTGGGGCGACGCCACCGCCGCCCGCGTCCGCCAGGCGGAATGGCTCGCGTACCAGGACGGAGACGCCGAGGCGGTCATGGCCGTCCGGCTCGTCTGGGCCGACGGCCACGACCCGAAGCCGCTCCTCGAACAGGAACTGTTCGCCGCCGTCATCCCCGGCCCGGACGGCGAGACGTTCGTCGAACTGCAGTCCGTATTCCGCCCCGTCGCCGCGCAACTGGAGTTCGGCAAGACGAACTTCGGGTTCCTGGCGGTGCGGGTGGCGAAGCCGATCAGCGCGTTCTTCGGCGGCGGGACGCTGACGAACAGCGGCGGGGATGTCGGCGAGCCGGCGATCTTCGGGAAGCCGGCGGCGTGGGTGGACACGAGCGGGGAGCAGGCGGGCGGGCACAGGGAGGGGGTGACGTACTTCGACCACCCGTCGAACCCCGGGCACCCGACCGCCTGGCACGTCCGCGAGGACGGGTGGATGGGGGCGTCGGCGTGCTTCGGCGGCCCGCGCACGACCACCCGGAACGAGCCGCTGACGCTCCGCTACCTCCTCCACGCCCACCGCGGGCCACTCGACGCGAAGCGGGCCGACGAGGCGTTCCGGGCGTTCGGGAAGCGGCCGGGGTTCGAGTTGGTCAAGGCGCCCGCCAAGCACACCGCCTACGGCGTGCGGCGGAAGGGCTGACGGCCGGGCGGGCCGTTCTTCTCACCCCACGCGGCAGAACACCGCCTTCAAATAGCGCCCCTCCGGCACGTGCAGCAGGAACGGGTGGTCGGCGGCGGCCCCGGCGACCTTAAACACCTGGAGCGTCCGGCCGGCCTGCCACGCCGCCCGCCGCACCGACTCCAGGAAGTCTGACTCGCCCACCAGCCCGGTGCATGAGCACGTCAGGAACACGCCGCCCGGCTTCACCACCTGCAAGGCGAGGCGGTTCATGTCGCAGTACTTCCGCAGGGCCTGGTCCACGTCCTCCCGGTCCCGGGTCAGCTTCGCCGGGTCGAGCACCACCACGTCGAACCGCTCCCCGTTCGGGATCACGTCCCGCAGCCAGGCGAACAGGTCCGCCTGCACCGGCCGGACCTGCACGCCGTTCAGCTTCGCGTTCCCCTTCGCCAGCTCCAGCGCCTGCTCGTCGAGGTCGAGTGACACCACCTCGGCCGCCCCGCCGAGGGCCTTCGCGTACACCCCGAACCCGCCGGTGTTGCAGCACAGGTCGAGTACGCGCTTCCCCGCGCAGAACGTCGCCAGCGCCCGGCGGTTGTCGCGCTGGTCGACGAAGAACCCGGTCTTGTGCTTGCTCCCCGGGGCGACGCGGAACTTCAGCCCGTGCTCGGTGATCACCCCCGGCGGCGGCGGCTCCGGCGGCCGGCAGTCGAACGACTCCTGCTTGCCGACGTGCTCCTCGGCGAAGTAGTACGTGCGGGCGTCCGGGTAGAAGGTGCGGAGGGCGTCGAGGATGGCGGCCCGTGCGCGGAACATCCCGGCGGCGAAGAACTCGACCACGAGCGTGTCGGCGAACCGGTCGACGACCAGCCCGCTCAGCCCGTCGGCCTCGGAGTGGACGAGGCGGTAGGCGTCGGTGACCGCGTCGAGCTGCAGCACCTCGCGGCGGAACGCGACGGCGGCCGTCAGCTTGCGGGCGAAGAAGGCGGCGTCGACCGCCTCGTCCCGGTCGGCGGTGAGCATCCGCAGGGCGATCCGGGAGTGGCCGTTGTAGAAGGCGCGGCCGACCCAGTTCCCGGACTTCTCGACCACGTCCACGACGGAACCCGGCGGGATGCGGGCCGCCGGCTTCTCGACCATCTTCTGGAACACCCACGGGTGCGACGACCGGCGGTCGATCTTCAGCGCGACGGTCGGTAATGCCGGTGCGGGGTCGGGGTTCATACCGGCATGATACGCCGGCCGCGAAGGCCGTTGGTTGTCGGGGGTGGGCCGGTTCACCCGCTCCCTCACGGTCGCGGTTCGCCGGGCTGGTTGGCGAACCGCGACCGTGAGGGAGCGGGTGACCGCCCCCGACCACGCCCCCACACCTCCCGACCGGCTCATGGGCCTCTCATTCGAAGGGTGGTACGCTGTTCCCGCAACCCCACGGAGACCCGCCATGACCCTGCCCGCCCGGGCGGCCGCGTTCGCCGCGCTCGCCGCCTGCGTCCTGCCGGCCGGCCTCACCGCCCAGCCGGACGCGAAGAACACCCAGTCGCGGATCGAGAAGAAGACCTACGACTTCACGGACGCGAAGAAGGAGATGGAGTACGCCCTGTTCGTGCCGTCCACCTACGACAAGGCGAAGAAGTCCCCGCTGGTGGTCGCCCTGCACGGCCTCGGGAGCAACCCGCAGCAGATGATGCGGTACAAGGGGCTGACCGACCTGGCCGAGAAGGGCGGGTACGTGGTGGCCGCCCCGATGGGGTACAACAGCCGCGGGTGGTACGGCATGCGCGGGCCGAAGGGCGGGAAGTCCGGCGACCCGGAGAACCTCGGCGAGCTGAGCGAGAAGGACGTGATGAACGTCCTCGACATCGTGAAGAAGGACTACGCGATCGACCCGGACCGGGTGTACCTGATGGGCCACTCGATGGGCGGCGGCGGGACGTTCCACCTGGCGGCGAAGTACCCGGACGTGTGGGCGGCCCTGGCCCCGATCGCCCCGGCCCTGTTCCGCCCGCAGTCGGACCTGGAGAAGTTCAAGCACCTGCCGGTGATGCTGGTGCAGGGGGACAAGGACGTGCTCTGCCCGGTCGAGACCGCCCGCCGGTGGGTCGAGGGGATGAAGAAGCTGGAGATGAAGCACGAGTACGTCGAGGTGGCCGGCGGGGACCACGTCTCGGTCGCCGCCCAGAACCTGCCGAAGATCTTCGAGTTCTTCGGCAAGCACACCCGGCCGAAGAAGGAGAAGTGACGGGGCCGGGGCCGGGCGAACCGCGACCGTCAGGGAGCGGGTGCCGGGGAGGAACACCCGCTCCCTGACGGTCGCGGTTCGCCCGGCCCCGGTCACGCCCCGCCTTCACCCCTCCAGGTACCGGATCCGCTTGTTCACGTCGGTGTTCACCGAGTGGTACGGGGTCAGCAGGTGGGACGGGTCGAACAGGTCGGTCCGCAGCGCCTCCACGTCGTCGTGCCCGACCGCCCCGGTGAAGATCGGCACCAGGTAGTCGATCCCGGCCCGGCTCGGCCGCAGCGCCTGCGGGTCGTAGAAGCTCGGGTGCATGGTCCGGGCGTGGATCAGCCCCCACCGGTCGCGGAAGTCGTTCGCCGGGGCCTGCCCGACCCGGAACCCGCCGTCCCGGGTGTACTGCAGCACCGCCACCGCGTTCACCGCCCCCTCCAGCAGCATGTCCACCGCCTGCCCGCCGAGCTGGGCGGCGTAGAACCGGTCGAACAGGACCGGCCGGCCGCCCCGCTGGGTGTGCCCGACCTTCCGGGTGAACACCGCCGCCTTCGCCGACTCGTTCCGCCGCTTGCTGGTGAAGTACGTGTCCCCGAGCCGCTGGATCAGGACACTCCGCAGCGCCTCCGACGCCCCGCTCAGGACCACGTTCCCGGCCGGGTCGGTGCTCGACAGCTCGGCCCCCAACTCCTCCCCCTTCGCGTCCACGATCCCCTCGCCGCAGACGATCACGCAGTGCTTCTGCAGGTCGTACACCTCCTGGATCCGCCCGACCAGCATGTCCACGTCGAGCCGGTGCTCGGGGACGAGCAGCAGGTCCGGCTGGCCGTACGCGGCCCCGAGGGCCAGGTACCCGGAGTGCCGGCCCATCACCTCGACGATCGCGATCCGGCGGTGGCTCTCGGCGGTGGTCCGGACCCGCTGGACGCCGGCCGCGGACACGAACACGGCGGTGGCGTACCCCGGGGTGACGTAGTTCACCATCCGGTCGAGGTCGAACGGGGTGCGGGCCTGGCCCCGGGTGTACGGGAACCCGCCGTGCTCAACTGCTCCGGGCACCACCGCCCCCTCCGGGTGCCGGACCCACTCGTCCGCCTCGTTCCGGTAGTTCAGCCCGAGGTCGTTGTCGATCGTCTTCGGGGCCAGGACCGTCGGCAGCCGGTCGCACAGGGCCTGCATCCCGTTCAGGGTGCCGTCCCCGCCGACGCAGATCAGCCCCTCGACCCCGAGGCCCCGAAGCCGGTCGGCGATCAGGTCGACGCCGGCCGTGTCGTCCGCGTCGACGTAGTCCCGGGACGACCCGATCAGCGACCCGCCGTGGGTCGGGTCGAGCTCCGGGATGGGCGAGTACAGGGGGTTGAGCGGGACGTGCGGGACCCGGGGGTTGAACAGGCTACTGAACCCCTTGATGAACCCGAGCACCTCGACCTTCCGCTGCCCGGCCCGGGTGACCGCCCCGTGGATGGTCGCGTTCAGGGCCGGGGTGTCGCCGCCGGCCGTCAGGATGCCGATCCGCTTCATCAAGGACACCGGGTGTGCGGGGCGGGCGACGAGTGGAGTGTAGCGGGCGACGAACCCCCCGCGTAGCCGCGACGCGGAGTCCTCGGAGCGGGGCGCGGCGTGTGCGCCCGCGCCCCGCTCCGAGGACTCCGCGTCGCGGCTACGCGGTCACGCCCCCAGGTACTGGCGGAGCATGGCGTTCAGCTGGTCGCACCGGTCGCGCCACTGGCGGGTGCTGGCCGGCGGGTAGTCCTTCAGCGGGCGGAACGCCGCCACCACGCTCAGCCGGGGGTTCCGCGGGTCCGGCTTGTCCATGTGCAGTTCCAGCTCGACCGGCTCCTGCCCGCGGGCGACCGCCGGCCGGGCGACCGACCGGAACCAGCCGAAGATCGCGCTCCCCTTCTCCGGCGCCTCCCGGTACCCGGCCGGCACCCCGAGCCGCAGCCGGATCAGCCCCGGCTCGCTCGCCAGCACCTGGCCGCCCAGGTCGTCGACGAACCCCTTCAGCTTGGCCGCCGCCAGCCGCTCCGGCAGGAACGCCTCGAACTCGTGGGTCACGTGGTGCGGGTCGGCCGGGGCCGGCGGGGGGTCGTCCGGGCCGATCTCCTCGGCCACCGGCAGCGGCGGCTCCCACCCGGCCGGGGCCGTCGCCTCCCAGAAGTCGACCCCCAGCCCCCGGCCGAACACCTCGACCAACTCCCGGGCCGACTGCGGCCGCTCGTTCGGGTACTTGGCCAGGGCCAGCTGGACCGCCGCCTCGACCCCCGGCGGGACGTGCCCGGCCCCGACCTTCGAGAACCGCGGCGGCGGGTCCTTCACCTGGGCGGCGAGCAGCCGGTCGGTGGTCGGGTGGTCGAACGGGAGCCGGCCGGTCAGCAGCTCGTACAGCACGACGCCGACCGAGTACAGGTCGCTGCGGGCGTCGGCGGTGTCCCCGCGGACCATCTCCGGGCTGACGTACGCGGGGGTGCCGATGGCGTAGATCGGGCCGTGCCCGGTCAGCTCGGCGAGCTGGAGGTGCGGCTTCGCGGCGAACCCGGCGAACCCGAAGTCCATGACCTTCAGCGCCTCGGCCCCGGCCCCCGGGTCGGACACCATCAGGTTCGCCGGCTTCAGGTCCCGGTGGACCACCCCGGCGTCGTGGGCCGCCTGGAGGGCGTGGCACATGTGCCCGAGGAGCCGGCCGACCCGCAGCGGGTGGAGCACCTTGTCGCGGTCGATCAGGTCCGCGAGGGTGACCCCGGGGACGTACTCCATCACCAGGCACGGGCCGAGCGGGTCGTCGAGCGAGGCCTCGAGGAACCGGACCGCGTACGGGTGGGCGAAGTTCGCCATCGACCGGACTTCGGCCGCGAACCGCTGGCGGAACTTCGGGTGCTCGGCGACGTGCGGGTGGACCCGCTTGACCACGACCGGGCGGGCCGGGTCGGCGACCGGGTGGGCGAGGAACACCTCGGCGTTGCTCCCCCGGCCGAGCGGCCGGGCGAGCCGGTACCGGCCGAGCGCCAGCTTCCCCTGCATGCGCGAGTCCCCGACGCCGGCGGGTCCCGGCGGGCACCCGAACCGTAGGTCGGGTTTCGGGGTCTGGCAAACCTGGGCGGCGGGTGCGAGTTGGGTAGGCACACGGTCGACTCGACAGGTGGCGCCCCTCACCCGCCGGCGAGGCGCCGGCGACCTCTCCCCAGCGGGGCTTTGCACAACGGTGGCCGGTTTTGGGTCGGAAGTCGCCGTAAGTCGTTAAACGGCGTCCCGCAAACTCGACCCAGATTGCCCGGTCCGGAACCGTTGTGCAAGGCCCCCCAGCGGGGAGAGGTGGGGGCCGCGGGCCTCCTCCGTGGCGACCCGGATCGGTGGCGTTCCGAGGGGCGGCAACCACCCCCACCTCTCCCCGCCGGGGAGAGGTCGGCCCCGACTCGGTCGGGGCCGGGTGAGGGGCGCCACCTTCACGAACCAACCGTCGCCCTCACACCTCCGCCGGCTCCCACCGGTACTCGACCGGCGCCCGCCACCCCCCGCCGGCCGGCAGCACCCGCCACCCGGAGTCGACCCCCCGGGCGGCCAGGTTCGACGCGTCCGCCGAGCAGCTGTACGGCTCGACCGCCACCGCCTGCCGGTGTGCCGGGATGAACAGCACCAGGCTGCCGAACGCCGGGTCGGCCAGGAACCGCACCTGCCCCCACGCCGACGGGTGCGACAGCACCGCCACCTCGACCAACCCGTCCGCCCCCGCCGACCCGGTCAGCCCGGTGAACACGTTGTCCAACTCGGTCGCCCCGATCGGCCGCGGCGTGCGGAAGTCGAGCGCCGCCGGCACCGGGACGCGCCGGCCGTTCGGCAGGTTGTTCTCCGCGTCCCACATCTGCCCGACATTCGCCTTCAGGACGTGCCCGCCGACGTCCGGGTCGTGCACCCCGGGGAGGCGGAAGTACGGGTGGTAGCCGAGGCCGAACGGCAGCGACCCCGAACCGAGGTTGCGGACCGCCGCCTCCACCCGCAGCCGGTCGCGGAACAGCCGGTAGGTCACCCGGAACGCGAAGTCGGCCGGCCACTCCGACACGGCGGCCGGCAGGTCCTTCGCCAGGCTGAACTCGCCGGTCACGAACGCCGACTCGTCGCCGCCGTCCCACTCCACGACGCGCCACGGGTTGCGCGGCGTGAACCCGTGGATCGCGTGCGTCTTCGTCGAGTCGTTCAGCGGGAGCTGGTAGGTCTTGCCGTCCTGGGTGAGCCGGCCGTCGCGGAGGCGGCCCGGGAACGGGAACAGGATCGGGTGCCCGCTCCGCGTCGGCACCGGGTTCGACTCCCAGTCCCCGGCGGCGTACAGGACGTCGGCCCAACGCCCGTCCTGCTGCCGCAGCTGCCAGCGGAGGCAGTTGAACCCCCACTGCGGCCACACCTCGGCCCGGACGCTCCCGTCGGCCGCGGTCAGCTCGTACACGTCCCCGGCCCGGTCGCCGGCCTGGCCGCGCCCAATCCGCACCTCGAACGCCATCGGAAGCCTCCGTGGGCAAGGCAGGAGTGCCTCGCAATTCTGAGCGAGGCAGGAGTGCCTCGCCCACGGACGATCAGCCGCTACTGTTGTACTGTGCCCCCGTGCCCACCCACCTCGGAATCCGGCCATGCCGACCTACCCCGCCGCCACCCTCACCGCCCTCGCCCGGTCGCTGTTCGAGGCCGCCGGGGTCCCGGCCGCCGACGCGGCCACCGTCGCCACCAGCCTGGTCGACGCGAACCTGTGCGGGCACGATTCCCACGGGGTGATGCGCGCCCCGCAGTACGTCGACTTCCTCCGCAAGGGGACGTACAAGGCCGACGCCGCGTTGACCGTGCTCAGCGAGACGCCGGCGGTCCTCGCCGCCGACGCCAACTGGGGCCTCGGCCAGCCGCAGACGTACCGGCTGCTCGGCCGGCTCGTGCCGAAGGCGAGGGCCATCGGGGTCGCCGCCGGGACGCTGCGGAACTGCGGGCACGTCGGCCGGCTCGGGGAGTACGCCGAGTTCGCCGCCCGGGAGAAGATGGCCCTGTTCGCGGCGGTCAACTCGCACGGGGCCGGCCGGCGGGTGTCGCCGCCCGGTGGCACGGAGGGCCGGATCGGCACCAACCCGCTGTGCATGGGCGCCCCGACCTCGGCCGCCCCGGTCGTCCTCGACTTCGGCACCAGCGCCGCCGCCGAGGGGAAGGTGCGGGTGCAGCTGCAGAAGAAGGAGCCGTGCCCGGAGGGGTGGCTGATCGACGCCGCCGGCAACCCGACCACCGACCCGGCGGCGCTGTACGCCGAGCCGGGCGGCAGCCTGGTGCCGTTCGGCGGGGCGCAGGCGTACAAGGGGTTCGGCCTCGGGCTGCTGCTCGACCTGTTCTGCGGCGGGCTGTCCGGCGGGGCGTGCAGCAGCCCGAAGTACCCGCTCGCCGGCCAGGGGAACGCCGCCGTGTTCGTCCTGTTCGACCCGGCGAGGTTCGGCGGGACCGACCACTTCCTGTGCGAGACCGACGGGCTGACCGAGTACGTCCGGACGTGCCCGACGGCGGCCGGGGCGTCGGCGATCACCCTCCCCGGCGACCCGGAGCGGGCGGCGAAGGCGAAGCGGCTGGCGGACGGGATCGCGGTGCCGGACGGCACCTGGGAACTCATCACCAAGACCGCCCGCGAACTGAACGTGTCGCTGCCGACCGGTTGATCGGTGGCACGGGTCCGTGACCTGTGGATCCTCTGCTGAAAACTTTCGGGACAGGCGGTGGGTCGGGAGGGCGAGGCTCCTGCCGAGCCGAGCGTCGGCTCGGCAGGAGCCTCGCCCTCCCACAACAACGCCTCGGACCCGAGTTCCAGCAGAGGATCCACAGGTCGGAGACCCGTGCCACCCGGGCGGTTCGGAGTGTGGGCTGGGCGGTCTGGGCGGTGTCGCACCCGCTCCCTGACGGTCGCGGTTCGCCCGCCACCAAGGCGAACCGCGACCGTCAGGGAGCGGGTGAAACCTCGCCGGGCGCCCGGCGAACAGCGACCGTCCGGGAGCGGGTGAACCCAGCCATGCGCACCGAACCGCCCTGCCTGTGCCACGACGCGCCTTGCCGCGTCTGCCGGTGTCGGGTACAATCCACTTCGGTTTTACGAAGTTATCCCACACCCGCGGGGGCTCGCGATGGTCCGGACAGGACGCGGTCGGTGGCGCGCCGGGCTGCTCGGCCTGGCCCTGTCGGTCGCGGGCTGCGGCGGCCCGGCCGACGACGGCTGGCCGGCGGATAAGGCCGGCCCGAAGGTCGTCGTCTCGTTCGCCCCGCTGTACTGCTTCGCCCTGAACGTCGCCGGGGACGACGCGGTCGTCCGGCTCCTCCCCGCCGCCGCCGGCGGCGCACACCACTTCCAGCCGACCGACCGGGACGCGCTACTGCTCCGCCGGGCCGACCTGTTCCTGGTCAACGGCCTCGGGTTGGAGGGCGGGAAGCCGGCCCAGGTGAAGAAGGCGAGCGGGAACGCGAACCTCAAAGTCGTGGAGCTCGGCGGCCGCATCCCCGAGAAGCTCCTGCGCCAGGGGGTCTGCCACCACGACCACGGGGACGACGACCCCCACGACCACGGTACCGACCCGCACGTCTGGCTCGGGCCGGACACCGCGGTCTACCTGGTCCAGGGGATCCGCGACGAGCTGAAGGCGGCCGACCCGGCCCACGAAGCCGACTACGACCGCCGGGCCGCCGCGTACGTCGCCAAACTCCGCAAGCTGAAGGCCGACGGGCTCGACATGCTGAAGGACAAGAGGGACCGCCGGCTCGTCACCTTCCACGACTCGATGGCGTACTTCGCCCACGACTTCGACCTGAAGATCGAGGGCGTGGTCCAGAAGGTCCCCGGGACCGAGCCGAACGACAAGTACCTGAAGGACTTGATCCGGAAGTGCTCCGGGAACCCGCCGGTCCGGGTGATCTGCGCCGAGCCGCAGTACGCGAACTCGGGCGCCGGCCGGGAACTGGTGAAGACGCTCCAGTACAAGGGCGTGGCGGACGCGGCGCTGGTCGAGCTCGACCCGCTGGAGACGGCGACCGCCGAGCAACTGGACGCCGGGTGGTACGAGGCCCGGATGCGGGCGAACCTGGACGCCCTGGCCAAGGCGATGCGATGACGCCGCTCCCGGTCCTGCAACCCCCGCCGCTGGTCGCCGTCCGCGACCTGTCGGTCGACCTCGGCGGCCACCCCGTCCTCCGCCGGGTGACGGCCGACGTCGAGCGCGGCCGGGTGACCGCCGTGATCGGGCTGAACGGGTCCGGCAAGACGACCCTGCTGCGGGCGGTGGTCGGGGAGTACGCGTACCGGGGCCGGGTCACCTTCCACTGCGGCCACGACCACTCCCGGCCGCGGCCGGAGCACGTCGGGTACGTCCCGCAGAAGCTCACCCTCGACGCCCGCCTGCCGCTCACCGTCCTCGACCTGTTCGCCCTCGCCCTGTCGTCCCGCCCGCTGTTCTTCGGGGTGTCGCGGCGCGTCCGGACCCGGGCCGCGGCGCTGCTCGACCGGGTCGGCCTGCCCGGGAGCGAGCGGCGGCCGGTCGACGGGTTGTCCGGCGGGCAGCTGCAGCGGGTGCTGCTAGCGCTCGCGCTGGAGCCGTCGCCGGAGTTGCTGCTGCTGGACGAGCCGGCAGCCGGGATCGACTTCAAGGACCAGCGGGGGTTCTACGAGTTGATCGGCCGGCTGAACCGGGAGACGGGGTTGACGGTGCTGCTGGTGTCGCACGACCTGGCCATGGTCCGGTCGCACGCCGACCACGTGCTGTGCTTGCGGGACGGCGTGATCGCGTGCCAGGGGTCGCCGGCGGAGATGCTGACGCGGGAGAACCTGGCCCGGACGTTCGGCGCGGACTCGGAACCGGTCCCGCACTTCACCCCCACGGTTTAGCCGCGACGCGGAGTCCGCGTCGCGGCTAAACGTCTTGCGTTCACGTGAGCGGCGGCCAGTCCTTCTCCAGCCCCTCCTTCTCGATCAGGTCGAGCTGCTCGCGGGTCAGCCGGTACTCGCCGGCGACCTTGGCCTTCGACTCGGCCACGGCCAGGCCCTGGTCCTGCGTCTCGACCAGGGCGCTGAAAATCGACTTCCGCTGCTTGACGGTCAGTGTCTTGGTTGCCATGGGTGTCTCAGGGGGAATCGGAGGACGCCCGGCGCACAACGGTCGGCGTCTCCGCGGGAACGGTGTACGGAAGGGCTCCGACAGATCGGCTATCCCAATATACGGCCGGGGATGTGGCGGATTGAGGTCGGAAGTCAGGGTTTCCCCAAATCCCCTGCCCGAATGCCGGTCGACCCTCACGCCAGGGAGTACCCCGTGCGCCTATCCGCCACATCCGCAATTATCGCAACAACTTATGCCGCCCTCACCGTCCCGGGATGGGGCCACCCACAAGCCCCCGCCGACCCCAAGCCGGCCGCCAACGTGCGGAACGGGCTGGCCCGCGTCGACAAACACCTCGACCGGGACATCAAAGACCTGGTCGCCCTGTACCAGCACCTCCACGCGAACCCGGAACTTTCCCTGACGGAGACGAAGACCGCCGCCCGGCTCGCCGGGGAGGTGCGGAAGCTCGGGTACGAGGTGACGGAGAAGGTCGGCGGGAACGGGGTGGTCGCGGTGCTGAAGAACGGGCCGGGGCCGGTGGTGCTCATCCGCACGGACATGGACGCCCTGCCGATCGTCGAGCAGACCGGCCTGCCGTACGCGAGCCGGGTGCGGGCGAAGGACAAGGCCGGGAACGAGGTCGGGGTGATGCACGCCTGCGGGCACGACATCCACATGACGGTGTGGGTCGGGACGGCGGCGGTGCTGGCGGCCGAGAAGGCGTCGTGGTCCGGGACGGTGGTGCTGATCGCCCAGCCGGCGGAGGAGGTGATCGCCGGGGCCCGGATGATGCTCGACGACGGGCTGTACAAGCGGTTCCCGAAGCCGGACTTCGCGCTGGCCCTGCACGCCGACCCGCTCACCCCGGCCGGCACCGTGTCGTACTCCGAGGGACTGGCGCTGGCCGCCTCGGACACCGTCGACGTGGTGGTCAAAGGCAAGGGCGGGCACGGGGCGGCCCCGCACCAGACGGTCGACCCGATCGTCCTCGCCGCCCGGATCATCCTCGACCTGCAGACGATCGTCAGCCGGGAGGTGAACCCGCTCGACCCGTGCGTGGTGACCGTCGGGTCGATCCACGGCGGGACGAAGCACAACATCATCCCGAACGAGGTGCGGCTGCAGCTGACGGTGCGGACGACGAAGACGGAGGTGCGGGACCACGTCCTGAAGGCGATCGACCGGATGGTGCGGGCGGCGGCGGTGTCGGCCCGGGCGCCGGACCCGGAGGTGGTCGTCAACCTGGAGCAGTACACCCCGGCGACGCTCAACGACGTGCCGCTGGCCAGGCGGTGCGGGGCGGTGTTCCGGGAGGCGCTCGGGGCGGACAACGTGCGCGACCGGCGGCCGCTGATGGGGGCGGAGGACTTCGGCCGCTACTCCGAGGGGAAGACGCCGATCTTCATGTACTTCCTGGGGACGGTGTCGCGGGAGAGGTACGAGGCGGCGCAGAAGCCGGGGGCGGCGCCGCTGCCGGGGATGCACACCGACGCGTACGCCCCGCTGCCGGAGCCGAGCATCCGGACCGGCGTCCGGACGATGACCCTGGCCGCGATGGACCTGATGCCGAACGGGAAGTGACCGCCCCCGCGAGGGGTCAGGCCGCGGCCCGCGGCGCGGACACGGGTTCGACCCGTGCGGCGGGCGGGGTCGGGCGGCCCCGGGCGAGGCGGCGGCCGTACTCCATCGACGGCTTCTCCACGAACCGGTGGAGCACCGCCGCCAGCCCCACCGCCCCGGCGAACGCGGCCGCGAACCCGAGGTACAGGCTGCCGGTCCCGAGGTAGACGGCGCGGATCACGACGTACCCGAGCGTCGCGTGGACCAGGTACAGCGGGTAGCTCAGCTCGGCCAGCCGGTCCCACCACGCCGAGTACGGCAGCCGGCGGTTCGCCAGCATCGCGGCCGAGAACACCGCCAGGGCGTTCACCCCGTGCCAGAAGTAGCCCGGGTCGGCGGCGGTCGAGGTCGCCATCCCGTGGTTGCAGGCCGCCCAGTACAGCCCGACCTGTGCGACCAGGACCGGCAGCCCGACCCGGAGCCGCCACGCCCCGGTGTACAGGTGGTGCAGCACCACCCCGATGAAGACGTACCCGACGTGGGTGCAGTTGTGGGCCAGGGCGTTCGGGACGTTCTGCCACCGGTTCGTCAGCGGGTCGGGGCGGACCGCCGCCCACCCGACCGAGCACGCGGCGAGCCCGGCGGCGGCGAGCAGCAGGACGCCGGGCCGCCCCAACCCGCCCCGCCACGCGAGCACCGCGCAGACGACGTAGAACAGCTCCTCGATCACCAGCGTCCAGCAGACCGCCTCGACGAACGGCTTGCCGAGGTACGGGTTGCACAGCAGCCCGTTGCCGACCACCACCTTCCAGTCGAGCAGCGGGTTGGCGAGGCCGAACGCCAGGGCGTTGAGCCCGACCACGGCGAAGACCGAGCCGAGGACGACCCAGAACGTCGGGTACAGGCGGAAGAACCGGCGGGCGAAGAACCCGCCGAGCGACCCGGACCGGAGCGAGAACGGGATCACGAACCCGCTCACCAGGAAGAGCAGGTCGACCGCGAACATGCCGCCCCCGAGGCGCAACTCGTTCGTGACGTACTCCGCCGGCCCGACGTACCCCGGGCGGGGCAGGTCCGTCAGCGGCGGGAAGAGGGCCAGGCCGGCGACCGCCTGCGGGTCCGTCACGAACAGGATGAAGTAGTGGCAGGCGATCACCGCCAGGCAGGCCGCCGGCCGCAGGGCCTGGGCGAACCAGATCCGCTGCCGGTCCGTCCTTCCTGGCGCGTTCCCCGTCATGACACCCCCGGCACGGCGGGCGCACCCGGCCACGGCGGGCCTGACGGGCGCTCGAGACTCGTCGCTCGGGGTGTAGTCGGCCCCAGACGGGGCCGACCTGAAGTGTAAGTCGTCAGAACCGGAATGACCCGGTGAACCGCCCGCCGTCAGCCGAGGCGGGCGCGGAGGATCTTCCGCCCCAGCCGGGTGTCGGCGGCGGCCGCCACGTCCGGGGTGTTCACCGGGTCGCCGCCCCTGCTCGAACGGCTTCCGCCAGTCCCCGACCGTCGCGTCCGCCGCCGCCCGGGCATGGTAGAAGGCGCAGAAGCCGGGTCGTGCCTCGGTGTGGGAGGGCGAGGCTCCGGCCGA
>PNKH01000091.1 GCA_013822345.1 Isosphaera sp. | reverse complement strand
GCCGTTGAGGTGCCACTTCCCGACGTGGCAGGTGGCGTAGCCGGCCTCCTTCAGCAGCTTGGGGAGGGCGATTTCGCTGGTGCGCAGGTGAACCTCGCTCCCCTCGGCGATCCAGGTGTAGACGCCGTTGCGGTGCGGGGTGCGGCCGGTGAGGATCGCCGACCGCGACGGCGAGCACACGGCACTCGCCGCGTAGCACTGCGTCAGCCGGACGCCTTCCTTGGCGAAGGCGTCGAGGTTCGGGGTCTTGATCCGCGGGTGCCCGTAGCACCCGAGGTCGCCGTACCCGAGGTCGTCGGCCAGGAAGATGACGACGTTGGGTTTGTCCGCGGCGGCCGCGGGGAGCGCGGAGGCGACCGCCAGTGCGAGTGCAGCGAAACAGCGATTCATCTGGCGACTCCGGGAGAGAGGTCACGTCCTGCTGGAAACGACAGGCTCGATTCGTGTTCTTGGCAAACGCACTCGACGGTCCGCCGTCACCGCGGGCCGGGCGGAAGGTGGTCGAGCAGGTAGCGCGTCATCAGCATACGCAGGTGGACCGCGGTCCCCTTGCCCTCGCGCAAGCCGTGGTCGCGGTTCGGGTAGGCCATGTAGTCGAACCGTTTGCCCAACTCGATCAGTCGGTCCACGAGGCTCTCGGTGATCTGAAGGTGGGTGTTGGTTTCGCCGGTGCCGTGTACGATCAGGAGGTCGCCCTTCAGCCCTTCGGCGAAGTTGATGGCCGCGGCCCTGCGGTAGCCGTCCGGGTTCACGTCGGGGGTCCGCATGAAGATCTCCTGGAACCACGCGTTGTAGAGTTCCGGCCGCGGCTTGGGCGCCACCGCGATCCCGACGTGGTAGACATCCGGCTTGCGAAACATCGCGTTCAGGGTGTTCGAACCGCCGCCGCTCCAGCCCCAGATGCCCACCCGCGACAGGTCGACGTACGGTCGCGTGCGGCCCAACTCCTTCACCCCGGCCGCCTGCTCCTCGGTGGAGAGCGGGCCGAGGCTGCCGTACACGGCCCGGCGCCAGGCGGCGCCCTTTGGTGCCGGCGTGCCGCGACCGTCCATCGAGACGACGACGTACCCGAGGTCCGCGATCATGCGGTGGAACATCGTGTGATTCTGGCCGCCGGCCCAGTCGTCGAGGACCGTCTGGCCGTGCGGTTCGCCGTACACGAAGACGAAGAGCGGGTACTTCTTCTTCTCGTCGAAGTCGCGCGGCTTGATCACCCACGCGTCCATCACCACGCCGTTCCCGATGTCGAGTTTCAAGAACTCGGTCGGCCGGATGATCAGTGGGGCCGACCGCTTTCGAACCTCTTCGTTCGCTTCCAGGACTCGTTGGGAGTGGTGGTCGGAGAGTCGGACGAGGTCGACGACCGGCGGCTTGTCGAACGTGGAGTAGGTGTGGAACGCCCACTTCCGATCCGGAGAGAATTCGTAACTGTGGGTTCCGGACTGCTCCGCGGGTGTCACCCGTTCGGGATCGCCCTTCCCGTCGAGCCGGACGCGATAGAGGTAGCGCTGGGTCGCGTTCTTCGGCGAGGCGAGGTAGTAAAACCAGCCGGCCTGTTCGTCGACCGGGCCGCGGGCGATGACGTCGGACTTGTCTTTCGTCAGGGGCGTCCGCTGTTTGCCGTCTCGCGAGATCACGTACGCTTGTCGCCAGCCGTCTCGCTCGCTGAGCAGGACGAACTCCTTGCTGCCGCGAACCCACTCGAGCCCCGCGTTGGCGGAATAGCTCGCGTCCACCCACGCGGGGTCCGTCTCCTCGTAGGCGGTGGCGACCTCTCCGGTCCCGACGTCGGCGAGCAGGAACTTGCGGTTGTCGCGGGATCGGCTGAGTAGTTCGATCAGGAGTTCCTTCGAGTTCCCGGCCCAGCCGACGTCGTTGATGTAACACGTGCCCGGCTCGGCCGGCAGTTTCACCCACCGCGTGGCCCCGCCCTCGCGATCCACGACGCCCACGCGAAGCGTCGGAATGGGCGTGCCGACGCGGGCGAACGGGACGCGTGCCACTTCCGGATACGTCGGGTCCGTCGGCCGGAGCACCGGGCGGGTGCGAACCTTCGTGGAGTCCGACTGGACGTACGCAACCCGGCGGCCGTCGGGGCTCCAGGTCGGGCTGTAATTGTCCAGTTGGCCCCGGTCGTCATCAGCGGTCAGCGGCGTGACTCGCCCCGCCGCCGCATCGATCACGGCGAGATTCCGACCCCGCCGGACGAGAACGTGATCGGCTTGAGGAGAAAACGAACCGGCGGACAGGCCGAACGGCACCTCGTCGGGCAGCTTGTGGAGCTCGCCCGATTTCGAGTCGAACAGCCAGTTGCCGGTTCGTGTTTCCAAGCAGAACTTGTGTTCGACGGGCGTCTGGAAGCACCGCTGAACGAACAGTCTTTGCTTCGAACCGGGCACGACAAGTTGATCCGTAGCGATGAGTACGGATCGCTTCCCGGTCTTCGCGTCGTACTTGACGACTTCAGGTTCGGTGCCCGGTTTGGATGGCTCCAGCATCGAGTAGCCGGAACTGTCCGCGAGCCATTTGCCCGGAAAGGGAGCCGGTGCGAACTCCCGATTCTCGTAGATGGCTTTCAGCCGCGACTCGGCATCGGCCAAAACTTTGTCACGGCCCGCTCGGTCGTCTGCAGCAGAAGCCGCGCCTGCGATCGCGGCCCAGAAAACCACGCACGTGAAGAGCCGCCGCATTGTTCGTACCTCCGGGAGTTACTTCTTGCCCTTCTTGGGCGGTGTCCACTCCGCCGGCAGCGGCTTCTCGACCGTGAGGGGAGTCTTGTCGCCGCATCGCTTCTGTTCGGCTTCCAGCAGCGTGAGAAGCTCCTTGACCTTTGCGGCGTGTTCCGGCTTGCCGGCGAGGTCGGTCGCCTCGTCCGGGTCGGCCGTCAGGTCGAAGAGCTGGGTCCGGTCGACCTGCGGGTAGCGGATCAGCTTCCACCGGTCGTCGCGGACCGCCCGCTGGACGTTCCGGTAGGCGAACACCAGGTTCGCGCGGGTGGCGCGGCCGGGGTCCGCGGGCGTCGCGGTGAACTCGCGCCCCTCGCTCGCGGCCGGCGCCGGCACCCCGCACAGCTTTCCGAGGCTCGGGAGGACGTCGAAGAGGTAGCACATCGCGGCCGTTCGCTTGTCCTTCGGCACGCCCGGGCCGGCGATCACGAGCGGCACCCGTACCGAGTGCTCGTACAGGTTCTGCTTGCCGATCAGCCCGTGGCTGCCGCGGGCGACGCCGGAGTCCGCAGCGAACACGATCGTGTTGTTCGCTTGAGAAGACTTCTCGAGCGCGTCGAGGACGCGGCCGATCTCGGCGTCGAGGTACGAGACGTACCGATAGTATTCCGCGAGCATCTCGCGCACCTTCTTGGGGTCGCGGGGCCACCCGAGTAGTGCCTCGTCGCGGATGGTCATCTCGCCGTTGTTGAACGGGGCTGCGGCAGCACGTTCGCCGGCAGCGGGAGTTTGTCGGGGTCGTACCGCACGGGGAAGTCGTCCGGCACGACGTGCGGGTCGTGCGGGGCGTCGAACGGGACGTAGCAGAAGAACGGCCGGTCGTGCTTCCGGTTCAGGAACCGGACCGCCTCGTCGGCGAACACGGCGCACGCGTGCTTGGGGGCCAGCTTGGGGGTGCCGAGCTTGCCATCGACCACGTCGGCGAGGTGCGCCTTCAGCGGGTCGGTCATGCCGCCCGAGAAGACGCAGCGGGCCTCCTGGAACGAGCGAACGAGCGACTTCTCCCCGTTGTGCCACTTGCCCGAGCTGAATGTGGTGTAGCCGGCCTTCCCGAACGCCCCGGGCCACGTCTCGTCACGGAGCAGTTTCTCATCGACCCGGGACAGGCTTTGACCCGAGAGCAGCATCGCGCGCGACGGCACGCACGTCGCGCCCTGGAACGCGCCCTGCATGTACGCGCGGTCGAAGGCCAGCCCGCGCTTGACGAGCCGGTCGAGGTTGGGGGTCTTGATGTGCGGGTTGCCGAGTGCCGCGATCGTGTCCGCCCGCTGGTCGTCGGCGAACAGGAACAGGACGTTCGGCCCCTTCGCGTCGGCGGCACGGGCCGGGGGGCACGCGGCGACCGCAAAGGCGACGAGTAAAACGAGCAGGCGTGTCATGGCGCTCCCGGGTCACTTCTTCGCGGGTTTGTGAATCTTCACGTCCACGTCGTTCTTCTGCTTCTCGCCCGGGGTGCTCCGCCCCTCGGAGACGAACGTCTCAAGCAGCTTGGTCAACTGGGTCACGACCTCGGGCCGTGCGGCGGCGAGGTTCTTGGTCTCGCCGGGGTCGGCGGTCATGTCGTAGAGTTGCGGGGATTCGGTGCCGCCGCCGGTGCTCCACCCGCCGCTCCCGGCGCACAGGCACAGCTTCCACTTCCCGTCGCGGATCGCGAACCGCCCCTGGATGCTGTGGTGTACGACCGCCGCCCGGCCCGCGCCGGGCTTGCCGAGCAACTCCGGGAGGAAGCTGACGCTGTCCTCGCCCGCCGCGGCCGGCACCTTCGCCCCGACGATGTCCGCGCACGTCGCGAACAGGTCCGTCAGACAGATGAGCCGGTTGCTTCGCGAGTCGGGTTTCACCACGCCCGGCCAGCGGACGAGGAACGGCACGCGGTGCCCGCCGTCCCAGACGTCGGCCTTGTACCCGCGAAACCCGGCGCTGGCGAAATGCCCTTGCTTCTCCAGGGCGGCCGTGTCGGCGGCCGGCGAACAGCCGTTGTCACTCGTGAACACGACGAGCGTGTCGTTCGCGACACCGGCCTTGTCCAGTGCCGCGAGGACCTCGCCCACGGCCCAGTCGGTTTCCATGACGAAGTCGCCGTAGTCGCCCAGCCCGCTGCGGCCCTTCCATGCCTTGGAGGGCACGATCGGTGTGTGCGGCGAACTGAGCGGTAGGTACAGGAAGAACGGCTTGCCGGCCTTCGCACGCTCGGCCACGTAGGCACTCGCCCGCTCGGCCAGAAGGGGGAGCATATCGACCGGTTCGACCAGCCGCGTGACGCGGTCGTTCTCGAAAACCGACTTCATCATCCGGGCGTGGTGGAAGCCGAAGAAGTGATCGAACCCGCGGGTCGTCGGGCCGTCGCGGGTGATCGACCCGACCGGCGCTCCTTCCAGCTTCTCCTTCTTGCCGCCGTCCTTGCCCCGCTCGGCGATCGTGAACCCGAGGTGCCACTTGCCGACGCACGCGGTGTGGTATCCCTTCTCCTGAAGCAGTCGCGGCAGGGTGGGGCGGTCCTTGGCGACGAGCGGTTCGACGTAGTTGTCCAGAACGCCGCTCTGCAAGCGGGTCCGCCAGGCGTAGCGGCCGGTCAGGAGGCCGTAGCGGGTCGGCGTGCAGACGGACGACCCGCTGTGCGCGTCGGTGAACGTCATCCCCTGCGAGGCGAGCTTGTCGAGGTGCGGGGTTTTGATCTTCCCACGATCAGGGTTGAGACGTTGAACGTCCCCGTACCCGAGGTCGTCGGCGAGGATGACGACGACGTTCGGCGTCTTCGGTCGCTCGCCCGCGATCGCGAACGGGCCGAACGCAACCGCGACCAGAAACGTGAGGGAGGATCGGAGCACGGGAATTCCTCGGGGGGTCACTTCTTCTGCGCGGGTTGTGGACTTTCCCACTTCGGCGCGACGAGTTCGCTGTTCCAGGTGTCGAGTCGCTTCTGGAGGGCCGCGACGTCCGCGGGCTTCTTGTCCGCGAGGTTCGTGGACTCCGCGGCATCAGTACCGAGGTCGTACAGTTCGGCCGGGTTCTTCCCGACCTTCACCAGTTTCAGGGTGCCCGAGCGGATCGCAAAGTTCTGACCGCCGCCGGTGCGCCAGAACAGCGTCCTGTCCGCGAGCGACTCCTTCGACTCGCCGCGCAGGTGCGGAAGGAGGTCCACCCCGTCGAGCTTCGGGTTACGGGGCGCGTCGCCCCCGTCGGCCGCGAGTGCGGTCGGGAACACGTCGAGCGAACCCACCGGCTGGTCGAATCGGCCCGGCTTAAACTTTGCGGGCCACGACACCACGAACGGGACGCGAATCCCGCCCTCGTACACCTGCCCCTTGGCCCCCCGGAGCGGGGTGTTGCGGCAGTTGGTCACGCCGACCGGGCCGCCGTTGTCGCTGAAGAAGAAGACGAGGGTGTTCTCGGTCAGTCCGTGCTCCTTCAACTTCGCCGCCAGCACGCCGACCGCGGCGTCCATCCCGCAGACCATCGCCCCGTACGTCCGCAGTTTCTCGTCCTTGATGTCCTTGACCCGGTCGAGGTACTTCTGAGGGGCCTGGAGCGGCGTGTGCGGGGCGTTGAACGCGAGGTACAGGAAGAACGGCTTCGCCTTGTTGGCGTCCACGAACGCGGCCGCCTCGCGCCCGAGGGCGTCGGTCAGGTACTCGCCCTCCTCGACCGGCTTGTCGTTGCGGACGAGCGGGATGAAGTACTCCTGTCGCGCCTTCATCGGGTCGGTCTTGAATGTGTTGTGGTTGAAGTTCTGGTGCCCGCCGCCGAGTATCCCGAAGTACGAGTCGAACCCGCGCCGGTTCGGGTGGAACGACGGGTGCGCGCCGAGGTGCCACTTCCCGACCGCGCCGGTGGCGTACCCGAGCTTCTTCAGGGCGTCGGCGAGCGTCGGCTGGTCGAGCGGCAATCCGACGTCCTTGTTCTCCGGCAGCCACGCCGGGTTGTTCTCGTGCCCGAACCGCTGCTGGTATTGTCCCGTCAGGAGGGCCGCCCGTGTGGGCGAGCAGAACGGGTGCGTGACGTACCCGTTCGTGCAGACGACTCCGCGCTTCGCGAGGGCGTCGAGGTGCGGGGTCGGGATGTCCTTGCACCCCTGAAACCCCACGTCGGCGTACCCGAGGTCGTCGGCCACGACTACGATGATGTTCGGCTTCTCCGCGGCCCGCACGGGCACCGCGAGCAGTGCCGTGAGCAGAATGGCGGTTCGTTTCATCGCCCGGCCCCCGATTCGGTTGTCTTGATCCGGGCCGACAGTTCGGCGCGAATCGCCTCGAACTTCTTGTCGCCGGCCAGGTTGACGAACTCCCCGGCATCCTCCTGGTGATCGTAGAGTTCCGCCCCCTTCTTGCCCTCGTCCCACTCGGTATAGCGGTGCCTCTCGGTGCGGATCGAACGACCCATCACGGACCCGCGCTTGATCACCGTCAGGGCCGCCTCCTTGTGCTTTCGACCCGGGTCGTCGAGAAGCGTCCGGAAGCTCACGCCTTCGAGTTGCTTGGGCGTGTCTTTGAGGTGGCACAGGTCGGCCAGAGTCGGGTAGAGGTCGATGAACTCCGCGAGCGCCGCGGTCGCCTTCCCGTTGCCCTTCGCGCCCGGCACGCGCACGATCAGCGGCGTGCGGCAGCTCCGCTCGAACAGCGTGTTCTTGTTCCACCAGTTCCGGACGCCGAGCTCGTACCCGTGGTCGCCGAGGAATACCACGATCGTGTTCTCCGCGAGCTTGTTCTTGTCGAGGGAGTCGAGCAGCCGGCCCACCTGTGCGTCCATGAAACTGACGCCGGCGTAGTAGGCGTGCAGGAACTCGCGCCGCTCCTTGTCCGTGAACGCGTCGAAGGCGTCCTTGAACGCGCCCCCGCCGAGCGAGAGCGGGTACGGCGGCTTGTACCCGTCGGGCGTCTTGGGGAGCTCGAACGTGCCGCTGTCGTAGAGGTCGAAGTACTTCTTCGGCGACTGGAACGGGTCGTGCGGGCGGTAGAAGCCGACCGCGAGGAACAACGGCTTGTCGCGCTTCTCGCCCAGGATTCTGATCGCCTCGTCGGCGAGTTGCCCGTCGGCCTGTTCGGAATCCGCGCCCTCGGCGGCGAGCCACCGGCACCAGGCCAGCGCCCCGCCGGTCAGGTTGCGGCCCGCGCCCTTGTTCCCGGCGGCGGCGGTTTGGCCGTAGGACACGCGGTCGAACGACTTCGGGTCGTCCATCTCCTTCTTCGTGTCGTCCGGCGACAGCCCGCGGTGGAACACCTTGCCCAGTCCGATCGCTTCGTAGCCGTTCGTGCGGAACAGTTCGGGCAGCGTGACCGCGTCCGGGAGTGTCTTCCGGAAGTGCGTCGCGTTGTCCATGACGCGGGTGGTGGTCGGCCGCAGACCCGTGAGGAACGAGGTGCGACTCGGATTGCACACGGTGTACTGCACGTAGGCGCGGTCGAACCGCACCCCGGACGCTGCCAGTCGGTCGACGTTCGGCGACTTCACGGCCTTGTGGCCGTAGCACCCGAGGTCGCAGTTCAGGTCGTCCGCGACGATGAACAGGACGTTCGGCGCCTTCGGCGGTTCCGCGGCGCGCGCGACCGGAACCCCCGCCTCGAGCGCGACGAACAGTAAGAGAGATCGCATCGTTTCTCCTTTGTGTGCCGTTACGACTTCTGGGGCTCGTCACCTTCAGGTTGGTGATTTTGCCCTGAAACGGCTTGCCACTTCGAGTGGTTCGCGACGGACTGGCCGTTTTCGCGACCGACGCAGAAGCCTTCCACGGGTTGTCGCGGGACCGGCCCGGGAGCTTTCCCCTTGACGAACGCCTGGTTCCCTGCGGCGAGTGCGATGGAAGGGAAGTCGACCGCTATTGGGGCTTCACGCGTCTTGGGTTGGTTGTGGTGCCGAGTGTCGGCACCGCAGGTTGTATCCCGGGCCTCTCAAGGCCCGGCGACCTCTGCTCCCGGTGGCGTGCACAGGATCAACTTCCATCCGCTCGACCGGAGCTGCCGTTCTTCTTGATTTCCAACCGCCCGGTGGGCGGTGGAACACGTCACCACAACCGGGAAGGCCACAGGCACCCGCCGGCTGGAGAGCGAGGTGCGGCGCAGCGCCAAGTACCGGTGCATCGAGGCGTCGGTCTGCGAACTCGGCGTGATCCAGCCGCTCGTGATGTTCCCCGACCCGCCGGGCCGGTTGTGGGCGGTGGAGCGAGAAACGGGCAAGGTGACGGAACTGAAGCCGGGCGGCCGAGATCGGCTGGACACGCCGCGGTTCGCTCGAGAGGGCTACCTGCCGAAGGCCGATCTGGTGATGTTCGGCGTGCTGGTGAAGTCGGGGGAGAAGTTGCTGGTGCCGTTCTACGACCCGAAGCGGAACGAGTGGGTCCTCGCCGACGTGCCGGGTTCGGAGCTCTTCAACGCCGGCCGGAGGGAAGCGGGCGCGAGCGTCGATCTCGGGTTGGTGTACGACCCGAAGCGGGAGCTGGTGTTCGCGGTGCTGTGCCACCTCGAGCCGGGTGCGGTCCGGGTTCTCCGCCTCGACGGCACGACTCTCAAGCGGATCGGGCCGTGACCCGAGCCGGCGAGGGCTCGGGTGGGCTACCGACGGGGCGTGAGCCGTCGGCGGGCATTCTTCGACCCGCTCGGGCATCAGTGCTTGTCCCACGCCTTGTTCGGCTGATCCCAGATGATGCGGGCGGTGTAAACTCGGCCGTTCGCGCCGTACTTCTCCGAGCCCCGCGGGGACATCCCCTCGGACGTCGTTACCCACGTCTCGTACTCGCTCACGTCCACCACCGCGAAGTTGCCGAGTTGCGCCCCCTTGTTGGGGACCAGTTCCTTTTCGGTCGCCTTGATGACGACGAGTTTCTGCGGATCGACCCGGGCGATGAACAACGGTGCCCGGTGGCGGATCACGTTGTCGTTCATGGCCCCGCGGCGGGTGTAGACCAGGAACAGGCCGTCCGAGTGCGTCACCCAGTGCTGCTGCGTGTTGTAACTGCCCAGGTCGGTGCCGTCGTCGAAGGTCCACTTCTTCGGCTCGCCGAACTTGCGCCCGTCGTCGCTGACCGCGATGTAACTCGCCCGGTCGTTCCGCATCGTGAGGTAGAACTTCCCCTGGAACAGTGCCAGAGACGGCTCGTAGAGCCCGCGGTCGATGTCCACCGACAGTTCCGACCCGTTCTCCACGAACTTCAGTTCCTTGCCGTCGAAGCGGCAGCGGGCGACCGTCGTGAAGTAGGCCTTGGCGTCGCGGGGCTTGGCGTAGAGCGGCAGCAGGACGTCGCCGTTGTCCAGGTCCACCCGCTGCGTGCTGCCCGCCCCCGAGTTCCACCACTTCGGATCGTCGGGCATCTTGAGGATGTCCCACTTCGACCACGTCTTCTTCGCCGGGTCGTACGCCGACCAGACCGCTTCACGCGGGCGCACGGGGATGAGTTTGTCATCCTTGTACCGCACCGTGTGCCCGGTGCCGAGCAGGGTCTTCGACGCCGCGTGCCACTTCGGGGTGAAGTCGCAGACGCCGACCGCGACCCCGTTCGCCTCGGGCCGCCGTCCGAGGGTGTCGGCGTGCTCGACGACGGGCGTCCACGACTTGCCGAGGTTCTTCGACTCCTGCGACTGCACCGGCAGGAACAGGTCGCTCGCCTTGATGTCCCACTTCTGCATCGTCAGGACGACCGTCGGCGTCTCTCCCGGGATGGCCCCGGCACGCGGGTGGAACCAGCACGTCTTGCCGTCGTACCCGTCGCTGACGACGTCGAGTTGGAGCCTGAAGCCGACCGGCTTCGCCGAGATGCCGCCCTTTCCCTTCGGAGCGGGATCGTCCTTCGGTTGAGCCGCCGCGTTCACGACGCAGGCGAGAGAGAGGGCCAGGACCAGGATTGGTCGAACTGCCATTTCCAGCCCCCGGAGGAGAGTTCATCGCCCCGGCAGTGTACCCGAACCGTCGGCACCACGGCCACTGTGCCGGCACCGAGTTGTTTGCTTCCGACTGGTGAGCGGCGCGGCGTCACGGGGCGTCTGCCTTGACCGGCTTCCCCTCCTTCAGCCACGCCTCGTTGAACGCCACGCAGCGGATGGCGCTGCCCCGCGGGCCGAGCAGGTAGAGGACGCCGTTCGGCCCCTGGGCCAGGGACAGGTAACCGCCCGGCCCCTCCACCTTGCGGACGTGCGGCCACGTTTTCCCGTCGTCGAGCGAGAGAGCCGCGAACAGACCCCCGCCGACCAACTGCTTCTTGGTGTCGAAGCTGCATAGCAGCAACCCGCCGCCCGCCAACTTCAGCGCCGCCGCCTTCGACCCGACCGAGATGCCCGGGAACGGCGTGGGCACCGGCTCCCACGTCCCGCCCCCGTCCTTCGACGCGAACGCGGGCATCGGGTCGGGGCCGCGGACGAACGCCAGGTACGCCCCGTCGCCCCGCTGGACTGCCGCAGGGTGGATCGCGTACTTCCCCGCGGCCTTGCGGATGTCGCCCGCCCCGACTGCCCACGTCTTCCCGCCGTCCCCGCTGGTCATCACCCGGGTGTCGCGGTGGCCGAAGTCGCCGTCCACGGCCAGCACCAACTTGCCGTCGGTCGCCACGAACGCCGAGCACGGCTGGCTCATCCGCATGGGGTCTTCGCGCGACAGGATCACCCGCGGCTTCGACCACGTCGCCCCGCTGTCGTCGGACGTCCGCACGCAGTCGGCCGCGTCGTCCCACCCGTTGAGCGACTGGGTGAAGAAGTGGTACAGGCGTTTGCCGTCGGAGAGGAGGACCGGGGCGTGCGTGTTGCAGTCCGGGGTGCCGAAGAAGAACGACGGCTCGTCCCAGGTGTCGGAACCCGCCCGCAGTCGGCACGCCGCCTGGGCGCACTCGGGGCCGGACTCGGACACGCAGGTGTACCACGCCGCGAGCACGTCGCCGTTCGGGCACACGATCACCGCCGAGAAGTGGTTCCACGCACCGTAGATCGGCCCCCAGGCGTCGTTCGGCACGCGGAGGTTCTTCGTCAGGTCGGCGAAGTACGGCCTGGTCGGGTCGGGGCCGTCCTTCGGGGCCGGGGTCTGCTTCACGTTCTTCTGATTCAACGGCGGTGGGGCGACGGGAAGCGGTCGCGTCGCGGGCATCTCACCCAGCACGACGCGGAATCCGGTGACGCGGTTGGCGTCGTCGGGCAGGTGACCCGAGCGGTTCGACGACCGGCAGTACCGCACCGCCCCGAGTTTGTGCGACGCTTGCAGGTAGCTCCACCCGCGGGTGACCTTCGCCCAGCCGTCGGCCCGGCCCACGGGGTCGGTCTGCTCGCCGGGCTCGTAGGGGCCGTACCAGTCGAGGCACCACTCGGCGACGTTCCCGTGGGTGTCGTGGAGCCCCCAGGCGTTCGGCTTGTAGCTCCCCACGGCGATGCTGGAGAGACGCTGTTTGTCGGCCCCGACGCCGAAGTTCGCCTGCTCCCAGGTCAGCGTGTCGCCGGTGTGGTACGCGGTGGTGGTGCCCGCCCGGCAGGCGTACTCCCATTCCGCTTCCGTCGGCAGGCGGTAGGGCTTCCCCTCCTTCTTCGAGAGCCACGCGCAGAAATCGACCGCCTGTTGCCACGTGACCATCACGACCGGGTCGGAGTCGCCCTTGCCGGTGCCGTGCGAACCGCGGAGGTTCTTGTGCCCGGGGTCGAACTGCTCGTACTGGGCGTTCGTGACCTCGGTCGCCCCCATGAAGAACGCTTTCGAGATCTTCACCTTGTGGGCGGGTACCTCGTCCCACTCGCGGGCGTCCCACTCCTCGCGGGTCCGCGGCGGGGCGTCGCCCGAACCCATGACGAACTCACCGGCCTCGGCGCGCACCAGCTTCATCCCGATGCTGTTGACGTGCTCGGCACCCGGCGGTTGTTGGGCGGGGGCGAGCGAGATCACCGACAGCAGGGCGACGGCGGTTGCGGTGCGACACATGGCGGACTCCGGGGTGGGAGATCGGAGCAGACTACCACCGTGGAGGAACAGCAACAACCGCCCGTTGCCTACCCCGAATGGCAATCCCGCGGGCAATTCATCACCGCCGCTTGTCTTCTCGGTCGCGGCGGGAGAAAACGACACCACCCCCGCCTCCCCCGCCACGGCACCGCCATGCCCCGCACCACGCTGGCCGTTCTCGCTCTCTCCGTCGCCGTCGTGCCCGCCGGTGCGGCACCACCGGACAACCTCGCCGAGCAACTTCGCGCCCTCGATCCCGGGGTCGTGGTGCGCGGCCCGGTCCGGCAGCAACCGCTCGCGGGGATGCTCGCCCGGGAACACGCCGCCCGTTTGCGCGAGGCCGTCGTCGCGGACCGCGCCGCGTGGGCCGAGGTCCGCGACCGGGCGGGCTGGGAGAAGTTCCGCGAGACCCGCCTCCGCGCGCTGCGGGCGTCGCTCGGCACGTTCCCCGATCCGCCGAAGGAACTGAAGGTGCGGGTGACCGGAACCCACGACGGCGACGGCTACCGGGTCGAGAACCTCGTGGTCGAGGGGCGGCCGGGGTTGCTCATGGCGGCCAACGTGTACCGCCCCGCGAAACCGACCGCGTCCATGCCGGGTGTGCTGGTCGTCACCAGCCACCAGCAGCCCAAACACACCGCGTGGCGGCAGGACATGGCAATGACGTGGGCACGCGCCGGGTGCGTCGTGATCGTGCCGGATCACGTCGGGCACGGCGAGCGCAAGCAGCACCCGTTCCCCGAGTCGCACCCGCACGACTACCACTTCCGCTTCGACGCCGCGATCCAGTTCTACCTGATGGGCGACAGCCTGATGGGCTGGATGGTCTGGGACCAGATGCGGGCCATCGACCTGCTGCTGAAGCAACCGGGAGTCGATCCGAAGCGGGTGCTCGCCGTCTCCGAACCAGCGGGCGGTGGGGACGTGGCCGCGGTCACGGCCGCCCTCGACCCGCGGATCACGGCCGTCGTGGTGAACAACTTCGGCGGGCCGCAACCCGAGACGCCGTACCCGCTGCCGCCGGACGCCGAGACATCGTTCGACTACGCCGGGTTCGGGAGCTGGGAATCGACGCGGAACCTGCGGCTGTCGGCCCGCGACGGGTTCCTGCCGTGGTTCGTCGTCGCCTCGATCGCCCCGCGCCGCGTGGTGTACTACCACGAGTTCTACTGGGACAGGGAACGCGACCCGGTGTGGAAGCGGCTCCAGAAGGTGTGGGGCTTCTACGGGGCGAGCGACGACCTCGCCGGGATTGCCGGCCGCGGGTTCGTCGTCGGGGCGGAGCCGCTGAACACGCACTGGATCGCGGAGAGCCGCGAGATCCTGTACCCGCAGTTCAAGAAGTGGTTCGACATCCCGAACCCGGGCAAGGAGTACAGCAACCGCCGGCCCGTCGAGGACCTGCTGTGCGTCACGCCCGAAATCGCCAAGGAGCACCGCCCGGCGCACGAACTCGCCGCCCGCCTCGGAGCCGAGCGCACGGGCCGCGCACGGGAGTCCCTCGCTCCGATGAATGCCGACGAGCGCCGCAAGCAACTGCGCCGGGACTGGAGTACCATGCTTGGGGATGTCGCGCCCGGTAAGCCGTCGCGGAACGGCGACCCGCTCCCCGCGGAGATGCTCGGCGACGTGCGTGTCGAGCGGCTTCACCTCACCACCGAACCCGGGATCGTGGTGCCGACGCTGCTGCTCGTCCCGCCGACGCCGAAGGGGAAACGGCCGCCGGTCGTGGTCGCCGTGTCACAGCACGGGAAGGCGGAGGTCCTGAAGCAGCGGACGACCGAGGTCGCGAGCCTGCTGCGGGCCGGCGTCGCGGTCTGTCTACCGGACGTTCGCGGCACCGGGGAGACGGCTCCGGGCAACGACCGCGACCGGAGGAGTTCGGTCACGGCGACCGCCGCCGGTGAACTGATGCTCGGCCGCACTGTTCTCGGCGGGCGGGTTCGCGACCTGCGCTCCGTGCTGGCCTACCTCCGAACCCGGGCCGACGTGGACGCCCGCCGCATCGCCCTGTGGGGCGATACGTTCGCCCCGGCGAACGCCGCCGATGCCGACTTGAAGGTGCCGTATACCGCGGCGAAGCGCCCCGGGCAGTCCGAACCTCTCGGCGGGTTGCTCGCCCTCATCGGGGCGCTGTACGAGGACGACGTGCGTGCCGTGATCGCCCGCGGCGGACTGTCGGATTACCAGTCGGTTCTCGACACGCCGTTCACATACCTGCCGTTCGACGCGGTGGTGCCGGGCGTGTTGACGACGGGAGACCTGCCCGACCTCGCCGCCGCGATTGCTCCACGACCGCTGCGGCTGGAGTCGCTCGTGGACGGCACGAACCGTCGCGTTCCCGCCGATCGCCTGACTCGCACCTGCGCCCCGGCCGTCGCGGCGTACAAGGCCGCGGGTCAGCCCGCACGGTTGCTGATCGAGCCGAAGGACGCCCCTCCGGTCGCCGACTGGCTGACGGCCGCCTTGCGTGACTGACCCGCCCCGGAGTGTTGCCATGCCCTGCCGGACCTGCCTTCTCGTCGCGGTCGTGTTCCCGTCGGTGCTCTCCGCGGCGGAGCCGGCGCGGAACCCGGACCTGCTCAAGCTCGAACCGGATCGGTGGGTCAAGATCCACGAGCCCAAGGCGGGAGAGGCGACGTTCCGCCGCCAACCGCACGGCGGCAGTTGTTTCGACACGAAGCGAGGCCGTCTGGTGTTGTTCGGCAGCGACTCGCACGGCCGCGACTTCACGAACAGCCCGCTGTTCTTCTCACCGGTCGAACGCAAGTGGTCGCGGGCCTACGACGACGACCCACGCGGAACCTACGGCGTGACCGCGGATGGGTTGGCCGTCGCCGGCAAGAAGGGCGACCACCCGTGGGCGATGCACACCTTCGGGTCGGTGGTGTACGACGCCGCCCGGGACGAGATGATCGTCCCCATCTTCGACGACCACCTCGTCCCGGGCCGGTTCACCGACGTGTTCAAGGAACTCTGGCCGATGGTGAAGCGGAAGCCGACCTGGGTGTACGGTCTGGAGAAGGGCGAGTGGGCGGCGTTACCCGGGGACGGGGTGAGTTGCTTCCCGTACTGCGCCGCCTACGACCCGGACCGCAAGGTCGTGGTCGCGGTCCGGCCCGACGGCGTCCACGAACTCGTCGGCGAGCCGCGGACCTGGAAGCGGGTCGTGAAGACCGGGCACTTCGGGTGGCACACGAACTGCGCCTACGACGGGAAGCAGAAGGCCGTCGTCGTCTTCGGGTCGAACGAGAACCGGGACGACGTCGCGGCGTACGTCCCGAAGACCGGCGAGTACAAGCTCATGGCGACGCCGGGAGCGCGACCGCCGAAGGACCAGCACAACCCGATGGAGTTCCACCCCGACCTCGGCAGGACGGTCGTTCTGGTGGACCGCGTCGAGGGCGACACGAAGCAGACGGAGACGTGGCTGTACGACCTCGGGGCCGACGCCTGGACGCAGGTGAAGACGGCGACGCTGCCGTTCCCCTGCGGGATGAACTACAACCTGGAGTTCGACCCGGGGCACCGGGTCATGCTGCTGGTCACCGGCGGCGACGGCACCCCGACCCGCGTGTGGGCGTTGCGTCTTTCCGCGGGGAAGTAACCACCTGACGAGCTCGAACCGTTGGAGGCACGAACCGTGACACGATTCCTTTCGCTCGCCGCCTCGCTGCTCATCGTGACGGGTGCGGTCGCGGCCGACCCCGAGGTCACCGGCATCAAGGCGGTCCACCGCCACGGGCAGACGTTCGTCACCTGGACCGACGCGGCCGAGGGCGAGGCCGGGGCGAAGTTCCGGTACAGTCTGTACCGCTCCGACAAGCCCATCGCCGCCGACAGCCTCAAGGACGCGGAACTCTGTTACCACGGGGTACTGCACAACTCCGCACGCCTGTTCGGTACGGCGTTCAACGCCAAGGACCGCACCGACCCCAAGAAGCCGACGGCGATCCTCGCCGAGGGCGGTACGCCGCTGCCGATGTGGAGCGGGCTCGCGGTCCACACCGTCCGCAAGCCGGCGAAGGCGTACTACGCCGTCGTCGCCACCGACGAGAAGTTCACGCCGCTGTCGAAGGTCGTCCCCGGCAGGAGCGCGACGACCGAGCCCGTCGAGGAGAAGGTCGCGCCCATCGAGCCGATCAAGCTGCACGACTCGAAGTCACGCGGCATCTACTCGCCGCAGACGTCGATCACCGGGCAGAAGGGGTTGCCGCTGCGGGTGGAACTGCACGCCAGTCAGGGCCAGGGCAGCCCCGCGGGCGACTACGGCGACTACTACCTGTACTTCGCCACCCCGGAGATGGGCTACCGCGACGGCCTGCCCGGCGTCTTCTCCGTCGAGGAGCGGCGCGACAAGCAGGGGAACTACCTGCTCCTCCGCGGTCGCGAGGCGATCGAGCACCCCGGCGGCACCCGGGCGATGGAGACGTACTGGTTCGGCTACCTGTGCGTCCCGCAGCACGCGGCCCACCCCGAGCCGCGGGCGTACCCGTTCACCGAGCGCCGCCAGGAGTGGATCACCGACTGGGTGACGAAGACCTACGCCGCCGACCCCGAGCGTGTGACGGCGTCCGGCGGGTCGATGGGGGCGTGGGGCTCGGCCACCTACGCGCTGCGGCACCGGGAGCGGTTCGCGGCCGTGTACCCGAACCGCCCCCGCACCCGCCAGCGCGGCCTGCCGAGCCTCGTCGCCCAGCCCGCGAAGGGCGTGACCGCGTTCCTGGACGACGGGAAGACCGACTACTTCGCCCGCATGGACATGGTGAAGTTCGCCGCGGACCACCCGGCCGACCTGCCGTTCCTCGGGTGGTGCTGCGGTCGGCGGGATGGGTTCGCGTCGTGGCAGGAGCAGATCGACATGGTGAAGGCGATGGCCGCCGCCCGGCACGGGTTCGCGTTCGCCTGGAACGACGGCGACCACAGTTCCGGGGCGCAGCCGATGGCGAAGGTGCTGAAGTACTACCCGCCGGAACTCTTCGCCCGGAGCAAGAGCTACCCGGCGTTCGCGAACAGCTCCATCGACCAGAAGCTCGGCACCGGCGACCCCAAGGACGGGGACCTTGAGGGCGGCATTAACCTCGGGTTCAAGTGGTCCGACGTCGTGGACGAGGACGCGAAGTGGTCCGTGCGGCTGTCGAACGAACTGGCGACGGGCGACATGACCGTGGACGTCACCCCACGGCGGTGCCAAAAGTTCAAGGCGCGCCCGAATGCCGAGGCGAAGTGGGAAACCTCCACGGGCGACTCGGGCAAGGTGACCGCCGACGCCGCCGGGCTGGTGACCGTGCCGCGGGTGAAGCTCTCGCCCGGGAAGGACACCGTCCTGACCATCGGCCCGTGAGGACATGCGGGGCCGGTTGCCGTGCCGCATCTCCGGCGCGACCGGGTCGGCTACTTGTCCTTCTTCGGGGCGTACCCCTTCCACACCCACTCGATGGCGTGGGGCAGGAACTGCTGCTGGGCACCACCGATGCCGTGCCCCTGTCCGAGGCAGAACAGGTACTGGTACTCGTACCCCTTCTCCTTGAGCACCTTCGCCATCCGGTGGTTGGCCTCCACCCAGTCGTGCATCCCGTCCCGCATCACGTTCGGGTTGAGCGAGTCCCTGTCGCCGACGGAGAGGAAGATGCGGATCGGCTTCTTCGGTTCCTTCGGGATCAGCGTCTCGTGGAAGCCCCACGCGCCGTCCGGGTACCTGGGGTCGAACGGCCACGCCTGGTTCACGAACGTGCCCGACGTGGTCAGCACGCGGTGGTACAGGTCGTTGCGGAACCAGGCCATGATCAGCGCGCAGGACCCGCCGGAGCTGCTGCCCATCGCCGCCCGGCCGTCCGGGTCCTTCGTCAGCTTCACCTTGCAGTTCTTCTCCACCCGCGGCAGCACCTCGTCCTCGATGTACGTGGCGTAGTCGCCGTTCATGTTGTCGTACTCCTTGCCCCGCTCGTGCCCCTGGGCGTCGCCCCCGCCGTTCTGGATTGAAATGAGAACGATCGGCGGAATGCGTTTCTGGGCAATCAGGTTGTCGAGGATGGTCTTGTAGCCGGCGGCCTGGCCGGGGCCGTCGTGAACGACCATGAACGGGGCCTCGGTGCCTTCCTTGTACCCCGGCGGAATGTAGACGCCGATCTTGCGCTTGTAGTCGATGGCGTGCGTCTCGACGATCAGCGTCTTCGGGTTGTTCGGGTCCACCTTGCCGAACACCTTGCGGGCGATGCCGGGGTTGAAGAGCTTCGTGTCCTTCGAGTCGATCTCGAACTGCTCCACCTTGCCCTCGGGAACGCCCTCGACCTTCTTGCGCTCGGGCGCGGGCACGTACTTCGGCCCGATGACGAAGTTGTCGTGAGCGTCGAGCGGCGGGTTCTCGCCCTCCTTCAGCACCTTGAACGGGGGGGCACCCTTGTCGTCGTACTTCCGGACCGGCGGTTGTGCCGACGAGATCGAGGAGGCGAAGAGGGTGAGCAGAACGGCCGTCCGCAGCTTGAACATGAGGTGCCTCATTTTCTCTCGGCCGGCGGGGCCACCGACGGGATGCCGGGAGTGAGTTGGTGGTTCGTTTTAGCCGATCCCGGCTCGGTTTGCACCGACTCGCCGCGATCGACCGGCCCGCCCGGCGGGTGGAAGCTGCGGTGCTTCACCGGGTTGACCATGGCCGGGGCTGCCGACGTCCTCGGAATCCCGCTGCGGACTGCCGAGCGGAACCGGTCCAGGCGAGGTCGCCGCCGGCGTGGGCCAGTCCTCGGGCGGGTTTACGGCTTCGTGGATTGGAAGACCTCGTCCAGTGCCGCCTTCAGGTCCAGGCGGCGGAACGTCAGGCCCGTTGCCGGGTCTTTCACCGACCGGCCGGTCCGCTGCAAGATCGCCATCATCGCCTCGGGCAGGTTCGGGCCGTCCTTCTTCCAGTCGTACTTCGCCTTTTCGATGCCCTCCCGCAGCAGCAGGACCGAACCGCACAGGATGGCGTTCGACGACGAGGTGGCGGCGGCCGGGACCACCAAATCGACCTTCGCGTGCCGGTCCAGGTACACCTCGTCCTTGCCCGGCCGCACCGCCCCGACGGCGAAGCAGTTCGGCTGACATGCGGGCCAGGAGATGCCCTTCGTGAAGTTGTGGTTGCCCGCCGGGGCGCTGACCCAGATGCCGAGTTCGCGGAGTTTCTTCAGCTTCGCGTCGATGTCGGTCGGGACCGGGGTGCCGTGCTCCAGGTCATCGACCGGGGCGAGGTTGACCGCCGTGATCTTGTACTTCGCGTGGTTGTCGATGACCCACTGCAACCCGGCGGCCAGCGTCTTGGCGTCCTTCACGTTGCAGTGGCAGCACTCCAGCGCCCGGACCACGGCCACCTGGTTGTTGAAAGCGACCCCATGTCGCCCCTTGAGGTTCAGCGACGACGGGACGCCGATGGTCGAGCCGTGGTAGCCCTTGCCCTCGTGCTTCGGGTCGTCGTCGCCGTCCACGCTGTCGTGGGAGACGAGTACCTTCGGGACGCCGTCCACGGTCGCCGTCCATTCCGGCATCGACAGCTTGCACCCGTCGTCGAGTAGGGCGAGCGTCTGCCCCTTCCCGAACGTGAGTTTCCCGGCATACGCGGCCCAGGCGTCCGTCACCCCGGCGTGCTTGAACGAGACCGGTTCCACCGGCGTCGGCTCGGCCGGGATCGGCTGCCAGTGGCCGTGCATCGCGCACGAACCTTCGGGAACGCTCGTGACCGGGCGGACGTCCTTGCCCTCGGTCGTGGCGACGTAGAGTTGCATCGTGCCGGTGCGGTCGGAGCCGAACAGAACCCACTCCCCGTCCGGCGAGGCGGCCGGGTGGTACTGGCGCGTCCCCGGCTTCGACTTCGTCAACTGCGTCGCGGTGCCGTCCAACTCGACACGCATCAGTTCGACGCTCTCGCCCACCTTCGCCGTGTAGAACACGCGGCGGCCGTCCGCGGACCACACGGGGATGTCGCTGCTCTCGCTGTGGAAGTCCGGGTGCTTGAGCCGCTCGACCACGCCGCGATACCCGCCCCGGTCGGCGAGCTTCTTCAGGCCGGTGCCGTCCTTCTTCACGACGTGGGGGTGGCAGTCGTAGTGCTCGCCCGACACGAACAGCAGCCACTCGCCGTCGGGGGACCACTGCGGCACGAAGTTGAACGGGTTCCTCGTCTCGACCTTCCGCTTGTCGCCGCCGTCGGGGTTCGACAAGTACACCTGGTAGTTCTCGTGGTAGCTGATGCGTTTGCCGTCGGGCGAGGCCGAGTACCCGTAGGCGAACCCGCCGCCCTGACCCGACACGTCGCGCTTGTTCCTGCCGTCGGGGTCCATCACGTACGGCTTCGACACGCCCTTGATGAGCGGGGTGAACCCGAACCCCTTCCCGCCGGGCAGGTAGAACAGGCCGGTGTTGTAGTCACTCACGCGGTCGACAGCCGTCAGGTTGGCGACCTTGCCCGTCGCGAGGTCGAGCAGGCAGGCGTCGGACAGCCACCCCTCGGTCATGCGGAACGTCTTGTTCCGGCGCTCCCACGCCGCGTTCTCCGGGCTCTCCCAGTGCGAGCCGATGATCGCCGTCTTCCCGTCCGGCGACCAGCCCGCGAATTGCGTCCAGGTGTGCTCCTTCCGCGTCAACTCTTCCGCGAGCACCCGCCGCCCCGTGCCGTCGGCCCGCACCACGCAGGCGCGGTTGGTCACCCAGTTCACGAACTGCCCGCCCGGCAGGTCGTTGCGGCCCTCCGTGTAGCCGATCAGGCGGGCCGGCGTCGCGTCGTCGGCGTGTGCGCGGACCGGCACCAGCAGGAGTACCAGGGGCACAAGGTGCAGTTTCATCGTCGGGAGTCCCGGGTGGCGGAAGTGATCCCTTCCTCGGTCGCTCACGGTTTCGGCGGCTCCGCCGCGAGCGCTCGGATCTCGGCGGGGCTGAGGGTTCGGCCCCACATGCGGAGGTCGTCGAGTCGGCCGTTCAGCGGGCCGCTCGTTCCCGTGCCCAGGCGCAGCGGCGCGGCGGAGTCGAGGTCGTAGCCGTCGGCCTCGAATGCCGGGGTTTGCGCGACGAGGGCACCGTCCACGTAAAGCAGCAGGCGGCTCGCGGACTTCACGGCGGCGACGTGGTGCCGGCCGGGGGGCAGCGGGTGGCCCCAGGCCGCCTGTTGACCGGCCGAGAAGGCGAAGACCTTGCCGGAGGGCAGGGTCGAGCAGAAGACCCGGCCGTCGTGCTCGGCCATCGTCCAGGCCCGGCGGTAGGTGACGTCCGGCGTGCGGTCAAGCCGCGTCATCCGCTTCCAGGTGTCATTCCCCTCGTAGGAGTACACCTCGGCGAGCGGCAGCGTCCCGGCAATCAGGCGGCCGTTGTGGACCAGCATGCCCATGACCTCCAACTCCTCCCCGAGGCGGCCGACGTCGGTCCAGCGGTTCACGTCCTCGAAGCGGTAGACGCGACCGCTCCGCCACGTACCGACGTGCAGCGCCCCCTCGTGCCGGGCGAAGGAGTAGGTCTGGGTGTTGTCCCCCAGACGCCCGCAGTCGGCCCATTTCGCGCCGTCGAACCGGTAGACGTGCCCGCCGTCGTAACTGCCCGCGTAGAGGAACCCGTCGTGGACGGTGAGCGAGACCACCCGCTTCGGGACCGTCTTGCCGTCGGCCGGGTCGGGGCCGTCGGGGACGGGCAATCGGGTCCAGCGTTTCTCGCCCTCGTACCGGAAGAAACCCGCCGGCTTGTACAGCGACGAGGCGTACAGCTTGCCGCGGAACACCACCAGCCCGCCCACCGCTTCGGTGTCGGGCAACTGGCCGCAGTCGGTCCAGCGGGTGCCGCCGGCGTACCGGAACACGCGCCCGCCCGGGGTCGGGTTCTCCGACTCCGGCAGGGCCGAGCCGGCGAGTCGGTACTTGCCCGTCCCGGCGTACAGCGCCCCGTCGTGGACCGCGAGCGTGGTGACGCTGTTCGACCCGTCGGGGGCACCGCAGGCGATCCAGTGCCCCGGCCCGGCGAAGCGGTACACCTTGCCCGTCTCGTTCTTGCCCGGTTCGCAGGTACTCGCGTACAGCGAGCCCTCGTGGACGACGAGGGAGAAAGCCAGCAGCGCGTTCCCCGGCCGTCCGCAGTCGGTCCATTCGGACTCGCGTCCGTCGTCGATGCCGAACTGGAGGTGCCGCCAGTTCGCCTGGCTCGTCGTCACGCCCGGGTTGCTCTTGAGTGTCAGGTGGAACCCCCGCCGCGTCTTCGGGTCGTACCGGGAGACGATGTCGCCGGGCGACCGGTCCTCGGCGTCGCACGTCACCCACGCCGCCAGGGAGAAATCACCCTTGCCGAGCCGCGGTGCCTGGTTGGCCGAGACCTCACGCGGCTTGTCCACGGCGGTCCACCGGGCGACGGGACCGGCCGCGGGGGTCTTCGGGGCGACGCCGGGCCGCAGGTGAAGGTCGAGGAAGGCGTACGCCGCCTTTCGTTCCGCCGCCGGGAAGCTGTGGCCCGCGTCCGGGTGGCGTGCGACGAGCTTATCCTCCGCCTGGAAGACCTCTCGGTACACCGGGATCGCGGCCTTGAAGCAGTCCCGCACGCCGGAGACCTCGAAGTCGGGGGCGTCGTGCAGCGGGGCGTTCACGAACACCGGCCGCGGTGCCAGGGAGGCGAGCACCTCGGTGAAGTCGAACGGGATCCTGGCCGGGTCGTCGCCGTAAACGGTCTTGATCCGCGGCATGTAGTGGCGGCTGCTCCAGGCCCGCACGTCGCCGCGGTTGTGCTTGGCGAACACGTTGAACCCGCAGCTCGACACCACCGCCTTGACGCGGGCGTCGAACGCCGCCAGGAAAAGGGCGTTGTGCCCGCCGAGCGAGTGCCCGATGACGCCGATCGCCTCGCCATCGACGAACGGGAGCGATCGGAGCAGGTCCACCCCGCGGCGGTGGTTCACGACGCCCTTCATCGTCGCGCTCGCGTATCCCAGCTTGTACGGGTCGGTCGTGTATTCCGTCGTGTGCAACAGCGGGTAGTCCATCACGAGGCACACGTACCCCCGCTCGGCCAGTTCGTGGGCGTACGCCATGCCCGCGTCGTCGGTCAGCCCGGCGGGCCGGTCCTTACCCGGGGCGGAACTGCCGGGCAGGCAGACCATCGCCGGCAGGCGGCCGTCGCCGGCCGCGCGGTGCGGCACCAGCAGCCAGGCGGGAACGCGATCCCCGGGTTCGGCGACGAAGGTGACGTGCTCCCGCGTGTAGAGCCGCAGGCGCACCGCCTTGTCGGTCCGCAAGTCCAGCGGCACGTCCTTCGGTGCCGGCAGCGTGCCCATCACCAGTTCCATGTTCGCGCGGGTGTGGGCGACCCGGCGTGCCCAGTCCGCGGCGTTCTTGACGGGCTGCGAGCGCCCCTGGTCGTCCTGGTAGAACAGGAGGTTCGCCCGGTCGGCGTACCACGGTGCGCCGCGTTCCTGTGCCGACGCCGGGGGGACGAAAAGGAGCCACGCGGCGATGAGATGAGGGGCGCGTTTCATGGCGTGTTCATTCCCCCAGCCACTTCAGGTCGAAGGCGGTGAAGCTCAACTTCTTGTATCCGAGCGTCTCGACGACGGCCCCGACGCGGCCGTCCGGCAGCCGGGCCAGGCAGGAGTACGCGGCCGGACCCGGGACGAGCAACTTGCTCACCGGCCAGGTGCGTCCCTCGTCGTGGCTCATCCGCACGGTCAGATCCTTCCGCCCGCCGCCGGCCGGATTGGCGAACAGCAGCACACTCTTCGTGTCGGCCGACGCGAACTGGTAGCGGAACAGGCTGGCCTGGCACGGCGGCTCGGGCAGCGCCGGGTCCATCTTCTCCGCGCCCCAGGTCTTGCCGCCGTCGGTGCTGCGGGCGACGAGGCGCTTCCCCGACTTCTCGGCCGCGCCGCCGCGACCCCAGTGGTTCCGCATGTTGATGAGCAGGCCGGACTCGCCCTTGTCCAGCGTCTCCGCGACCTGACACTCGTTCGTGTAGTCGCCCAGCACGCCGCCCAGCTTCCACGTCTTGCCGTGGTCGTCGCTGACGACGACGTGGGCGAAGCTCGGCTTGCTCTTGTCGAACGAGCGGCGGAAGTTCCCCGGGAGCACGAGCCGGCCGCGGTTCGGGCCGTGCTGGACCTGGATGCCGATGCCGGGGCCGAAGGCGTGGTGCCCCCAGTCCGACTGCCGCACCGCGGCGGAGATGTCGATCGGCTTCGACCACGTCGCGCCGCTGTCGTCACTGCGGAACAGCACCAGCGCCCCGCCGGCCCGACCGCCCTTCTCGGTCAGGTGGTCGCGGTTCGTCGCCACCCAGATGGTTCCCTTGTCCGCGTCCACGACGGCCGTCGGGTTGCCGTACTTGATCTTCGCGTTCCCGCCCTCCTCGTAAATGAGTTGGTGGGGCTTCCACGTCTTGCCGCCGTCGGTGCTGCGGGCCTGCACCAGGTCGATGTCGCCGTCGTCGTCGAGGCTATCCTTCCGCGCCTCGCAGAACACGAGCAGGTCGCCGTTCGGGGCGACGACGAGCGAGGGGATGCGGTAGGCGTGGTAGCCGCCCCGACCGCCGACGAGTACGTCCACCAACTCCGGTGTGGCGGGCGGCTTCTCGGTGAGTTTGGCCAGGAAGATGTCGTTGCTGCCGCGGTGCGGGACGGCGTGGGTGCCGAACGTCGCGGGTCCGCTGCACGCGCCCGACAGGTACAGGCTGCCCTTGCCGTCCGACACGATCGTGTAGGCGTGGTCGGTGCGGTCGCTCCCGGCCCGCACGAACCACCGCTGCCTGCCGTCGCGGTCGTACTTCGCGACCATGATGTCCGACGCCGCGCCGGCGCTCGCCTGGGCCGTGCCGTCGAACTCGACCCGGCCCGTGAACGACCCGGTGAGGAAGCCGTTCCCCTTCCCGTCGGTCGCGACACCGAGGCCGTAGTCGATGCCCGCACCGCCGGCCGTCCTCGTCCACAGCCGCTTCCCGGACGGGTCGAAACTCGTCAGGAGCAGGTCGTGTTGCCCCTGGTTCGTCACGTTGCGGTCCCCGAGCTTCAGTTCGTTCTTGAACATCCCCGAGGCCCACACGTTGCCGTCGGCGTCGGCGGTGAGTTCGTGGACCATCGCCGACGAACTGCCGTGCCCCGCGTGGAGCCAGCCGAGCCGGCCCTTCGCGTCGAACTTCGCGACGAGAACGTCCTGCCCCGCCGCGTTGGTGATCCTCTGCCCGCCGAACGTGCTCACGCCGCCCGCGTACCCGCCGACGTAGCAGTTGCCCTTCCGGTCGGCGGCGACCGCGTGCCCGGAACTCGAACCCGTGCCGTCCGCCGCGTGAGCCCACAGCAGTTTGCCGTCGCCGTCGAGCGCCAGGCAGAAGACGTGGGCCGGGCCGGGGTGACCGAGCTTTTCGCCCGCGAACCGCCCCTCGCCGACGACGGCCCCCGTGACGAACACGTTCCCGTGCCCGTAGTCGTAGCCCGGGCCGCCGCCGGAATGAATCCAGACGAGCTTGCCCCGCGGGACGAACAGGTCGTAGTCGCCGCCGCTCTTGACGGTCGTCGCGTCGAACTTCGCCTCGGGACTCTCGAAGTGCCCGGTCACGTAGCAGTTGCCGGCGGGGTCCGTGGCGATCGCATACCCGCGGTCGATCTTCCCGCCGCCGCCGGTGCGGACCCAGAGGAACTTGCCCCGCGGATCGACCTTCGCCAAGAAGAAGTCCATCGCTCCGGCGCTGGTCACCGAGTGCTCGCCGAAGGTCGCCGTACCGGTGAACTCGCCGGTCAGCAGGACGTTCCCGTCCGCGTCGAGGGCGATGCCGCGCGTCTTGTCGTGCAGCGTCCTGCCCGCCGAGACGGCCCACTCGAACGTCGGCGCGGCTTCCGGCTCGGCCGCCCCGACCGGTTGGGATGCCAGGAGGCACGCGGCAATGCACGCCAAGAATCGGGTTCCATTCATGGGTCACTTTCGCATGGGGTAGGTTCTGCTCGCCGCGTACCCGCGTGACCCCGGCGGCATACCCGGCCGGTGGATCGCGGTCGAGTACCGGCGCGTGGTCGGCGGCGAAACGTGTTGAGCCTCTGATGCCCACAACCACGCTCGGCTCACTTCGGGGCGGCGGTCGCGGCACGAGTCTGGCGAAAGCACTATCCCGGCGCGGCCGGGTGGTCCAAGGAGGGACCTGTTCCCGCGGGATGGCGAGGTCGCGGAGGGTACGCCCGAGAGCCTCCTCGCTCGCGCCGTCGGAGTACATGTCGGCGGTTTCGAAGATGTTGATGCCCGACTCCCACGCGGCGGAAGTACGGGCGGCCGGCGTCCTCGTCGAGTACCCACGCCCGCCACTCCGACGTCCCGTAGGTACTTGCACCCGAGGCAGAGGCGCGACACCTTCACGCCCGTTCGCCCGAGGTCGACGTAGTCCACGGGTTGGCTCCCGGCTCGCCTCGGAAAACTCACTTCCCCAGTGCCTTCTTGACCTCGGCCGACACCCGTTCGGCGAGCGCCTTCGATCCGTCGGCGGTGAAGTGGACGTTCTTCGGCAGTTGCCCCTCTCCCTTGCGCCCGCGGACGAACTCGCCCAGGTCGTTCACCGCCACGCCGTGCTTCTTCATCACCTCCAGCGCGGCGGCGTTGTACTCCTTGTCACTGTCGGCCTTCCGCTGCGGCTCGCCCGCGGGGACCGGGGTGGTCGTCGCGAAGATCAACTTCGCGCCGGTCTTCTTCATCCGCGACACGAGGGCGTCGAGGTTCTTCTTGTAGTCCTCGATCGGCACCTGGAGTTTGCCCTTCTCGGGGCTGGTGTTCATGCCCTTCTCGTCCACGAACTTCAGGTCGTGCAGGCCGAAGTTGAAGTGGATCACGTCCCACTTGCCGTCCCCGAGCCACTTCTCGATCTGCTCGACGCCGCGCGTACTCGGCCCGCAGTTGGTCGGCGGGCGGTGGACGTTCGCCACGTCCTTGAGTTGCTCCCGCACGGGCAGGGTGTAGCCCATCGAGATGGAGTCGCCGATGAGCAGCACGCGCGGCAACCCCGGCACGTCCTCGACCGCGGCGAGGACCGCGTTCGGCTCTTTCTTCGCCGGCTGCTTCGCCGGGTCTTTCTTGGGTTCTTGCGCCGCGGCGAGTGTCGCGGCGACGGCGAGGAGTGCGGCGAGTGGGAGGCGTGTGTGCATGGCGGCTCCGGGTGGGAATCGGGGCGATTGTACCACCCGAGATGGCGGCCGCAAAAAGCGGAACGGCGGAGTTTGCCGCGAAGCCCCCGACCAGTTCGTCGAGGAGGGGTGGGGGCTGGCGCCGGAGGACGTCGTGCGGATGGAGCGGGAGATGGCGTCGCACGCCGCGGAATTCAAGCTGATCGAGGAGTCGCATGGGAACGCGCTGCACCTGACGGTGGTGACCGGCTGTCTCCCATCATCCCGCGCACCACGTCGGCGGAACGAGGAACTGCGGCCCGCCAGTGTCCACCCGTACTGCGTTCGCGTGATCGGCGAGCCAGGCGGCGAACCGGGTCGCTACCTCGGGGTTATCGGCCGGTGAACGGAGGAGCATGCCGAGTCGGTCGGCCAAGTGAACCCGCGCCCGGTGCCCGTCCATGATGTGGGTGCCGTCATTGATCGCGCAGTACGTCGCGACATCCCACCGCCCGCCCCGAGCCGCAGGCGACGTTCCGCCGCCGGTTGTACCGTCCGGCAACAGGATATACGCACAGAACTTCGACGGCGCGAACAGGGCGGTGACCGGGTCATAGACGAAGAATGTCCCCCCACGCTTCCCCCACCCCTTCCCGCCTTCCGCCGGAGCGATGTCTGAGTTCCACTGCCGGAGGTTCGCCATCACCTCGGAGAGGTCCGCGACCAGATGCACCTCTCCGCTGTCCCAACTACCGGCGGGGTCCACGACAGCCATGATTCGCTCCAGTTCCAGACCGATGGATAACCCCGCCCGCGTCAGCTCCGCGACCGGGGTCTGGTTGAGTCGCTGAATCTGGTCCGGCGGGAGGAGCGGCAGCAAACACGTCTGGTACGCCCGCATTCCGACAATTCGCATCAGGCGGATGGTGTTCGCGGCGAGGTTCCGCCGTCCGCGTGTGACGTGTGGGCTGACCATCGACACGAAGCTGTCTGTCGGCGGACGAGGGTCGAAAAGGTGGGATGTGGCAAACTTGGCGTGGTTGGAGACGGGGTCCGCACGCCTGACCTCGAACTCGACCCAGATGCGGCGGGTCGACTCAGGCTGAACCAAGAGGATGTCAGCCCGGGCCATGTACCCAAGCGATAATGCGAGGGCCGGTGGGATCAAATCCACCTCTCGGGAACACTGCCACCCGGCCGGGCACAGACGCTCGAACTCTCCCTGGAGAAACGGAGTTAGGG
>PNKH01000090.1 GCA_013822345.1 Isosphaera sp. | reverse complement strand
CGATCTGCGGCGATCCCGGCGGAGGGGCGTCGGACCCAGGGCGGAGGCCGGGCGAGGTGGGCTCCGACATATCGGCAGGCCGCCGCGTGAACCCGGCGCGGACGGGGCCGAGTCACAGGGGGCTTTCGCGCCGGAGTGCGGGGGACTATCGTCGGCGAATGGTAAACGTTCGACGGCTCACCGGAAAGGACGCTCAGGGGTATCACGCACTCTGGCAGGACGCCCGGAGGCGACCGGCCTTTCCCTTCGAGGCGGCGGGCGACGGACCCCCGGAGGCCTGGCTCGACGGCCCGGCCGCCGACCCGGACTACTTCGTCCTCGGCGCGTTCGCGGAGGTGGGCGAGCTGGTCGGCCTGGCCTCTCTTGTCCGGAGGACACACCCCCGCTGGCGGCACCGGGCCACGCTACACCAGATCCACACGGCTCGCGACTCGGCCGAAGACCTGACCGCGCTCCTGACCGCCGCCGTCGCCGTGGCCGAGGGCCTCGGCGGGCTGCGCCACGTGGAGTTGGTGGCGGACCGCGACGACGCGCGGCTGTTGGAGGTGGCGCGGCTGGTCGGGTTCGAGCGGTGTGAAGACCTCCCCGGGGTGGTGCAGTTCGACAGCCGCGCTTACGACCCGCCCGTCATGGTCCTCCGCCTCGGTGGCGCGGCAGTCGGCCGGTAGGTCGCCGTCGGCTGCGGCCAGGGGCACTCCGGTGTCGCATGCTTGCCCTGCGGTTGGCCCAATTGCTGATGGAGGGCCTTCCCTCGGTCACCACCCGCCGACGGCCCTCGCGGCGTTCACCGCGCACCTAATCAGCCGGGTCGCCGCGGAACACGGATACCGGCCTCACGCGGCGGCTTCTCGCTATGAACATTTGGCCGGCTACCGTGAGTCGTGTGCCGTCGGGCGACCGCGGGAGAGAACGCGGAAGGGCGTTGTCACGGTACGCCTGAACCGGGGCTCGTTCGGGGTGAGTGCCCAGACCAAATAACCACTCAAAACGGCACAGAAGCGGCCTTCCGGACGCCTGCGTCGAGGGCGCGTGCGATGGTGCGGACGGCTTCCGACTCGGGGAGTCCGCACGCCCCGGCCGCATTCGCGAGTTCCGCACCGACCGTTTCACGACACACACGGCCGGAACCGGCGAGGAGCCCGAGCACGAACGCCGCCCGGTTCAGGGTCGCGTTCCTCGTGCCGGGCACGGCCGAGCGGACCCGCGCGAGCTCCCGCCCTACCACGCCGTCCGGCGGCCGGAGAGGTGCGCCACGCCGGAACCGGGTCGAGGCGGGACGGCCCACGCTGCTGAGCAACACGCCCGGCAGGGGCAGTATGCGGCCTTCGCCGACCCACCGCCTCCGGCCGCCGCTCCTGTTGGCCGTGGGCGGACAGACGCTCATCACCTGCTTGCCCGCGCCGCCCGCCCGGAACTCGAGCGCCCCGCCGGCGAGCGTGACGACGGCGGGCCGGCGGGCGAGGGCCGGGTGCCACAGGAAGAGGTGGTGGCGGCCGCGGGGCGAATCCCACCCGGCCGTCGCCGGCAGCCCGTCCGGGAACAACTCGGCGAGGGCCGGCTCGGCGGCGGCGGGGTCGTCCACCTCGAGATCGACCACCCCGCCCTCGGGGCCGAGCAGCAGCCCGACCCCGGCCCGCGGGGAGCGGCGGAAGGCGGCCTCGAGCGCGTCGGGCGAGGGGCGGATAAGCCCCCAGCCGCGGCCGAGCGGGGCCTTCCCGCCCGGCCGGACCACGACCGGCCAAAGGCCTTGACCGAGCAGCCACACCGCCGTCTGCCGGGCGGTCGGGGGCGGACTCCCCACGAGCGCGAGCGGCGTCGGCTGGACGCGAACCGTCATCGGAACCCCTCCGTGCGAGGAAAGAACTGCCCCGGACCAAACCTGGCCGGGGGCCTTGCACGGTTATGCGGACGGCAAGGCCGGCGGTGCGGTAAGATCGGGAGTGCCGCGCGTCGGCCCGTGCAACGTCGCGCGTCTACGCCGGAAGTATGCGACCCCTGAGTGCCCCCGCTGCCGGCGGCGGGCGGCGAGACCGGGAGCCCCGGTCGTCCCGGGTCGGGGTGTGGCCGCGTCCCCGGCGGACGCCTTAAAACTTGCCGAGTACGAGAACGGATTCGCCCGGGGGTGAGATGGACGATACGACGCGAGAGTACGTACCAGGGGCCGGGTTCCACTGGCTGACCCCGCTCTACGACCCGCTCGTTGCCCTCACCTGTCGCGACGCGGTGGTGAAGAAGCGGCTCGTCGAGGCCGCCGACCTCCGGCCCGGCCAGCGGGTCCTCGATCTGGGCTGCGGGACGGGCACGCTCGCCCTCCGCGTCAAGGAGGCGTGCCCCGGGGCCGAGGTAACGGGCTTCGACGCCGATCCCCGGATGCTCAGGGCGGCAGCCGCCAAAGCGAAGCGCCGCGGGCTGCCGGTGTCACTGGACCGGGGGTTCGCCCAGTCCCTCCCGTACCCGGGCGGGGCGTTCGACCGGGTGGTGTCGAGCCTGTTCTTCCACCACCTCTCGCCGGAGGCGAAGGCGGCCGCCCTCCGCGAGGCCCACAGGGTGCTCTCCCCGGGCGGCGAGCTGCACTTTGCCGACTGGGGCCGCCCGGCGGGGCCGCTCATGCGGTTCCTGTTCCTCGGCATCCGGCTGCTCGACGGGTTTCCGAACACGGCCGCGCACGCCCGCGGGGAGCTCCCCGACCTGGTCTCGGCCGCGGGGTTCGCGAACGTGCGAGTCGGCGAGCGGTTCCGCACGCTTTTCGGAACGATGCAGCTCATCTCAGCGGTACGGTCGGACGCATCGGTCGCGGTCGGGGCGTAAGACCCGACGGCCGCAACCGACCGCCCACCGGTTGACCCCTCAAAAAACTATCGGGAATCAGGTCGCCCGGCGCGAGTCGAGGTTATACTAAATAATAACTTGCATCCGATTCGCTCGTTCCGTCGCAGAGGGTCATCCGATGCGCCGTCGGTCCCGTCCGGGCTTCACGCTGATCGAGTTGTTGGTGGTGATCGCCATCATCGCCATCCTGATCGGCCTCCTCCTGCCCGCCGTCCAGAAGGTCCGCGAGGCCGCCGCCCGGACCCAGTCACTGAACAACCTGAAGCAGATCGGCCTCGCGATGCACAGCTACCACGGGGCCTACGAGCGGTTCCCGCCCGGGTTCACCTCGCGGACGATGTCGGTCAACGGGGACGGCCTCGGGCCGGGCTGGGGGTGGGGCGCGCACCTGCTGCCGTATCTGGAGCAGGACAACCTGTTCCGCCAGATCGATTTCACCAAGGACATCGCCGACCCGGTCCATGCCCAGGTGCGGGTGCAGAGCCTGAAGGTGTTCCTCTGCCCGTCCGACAGCCCGCCGAAGCCGACGTTCACCGTGGTGGCCGACGGCGGGTCGCCGATCTGCGACGTGGCGTTCGCCAACTACGTCGGGATGGGCGGCACGTTCGAGGTGACCGGGTTCCCCGACACGAACAACGGGGTGCTCTACCGGAACAGCAAGACCCGGGTGGGGGACGTCACAGACGGTACGTCGAACACCCTCTTCGTCATCGAGCGGGAGAGCAAGCGGGCCCCGGTGACCACGTGGGTGGGGGCGGTGACGAACTCGGTCAACCCGCCCCTCAACCCGGCGTTCGAGGACGAGGGGCCGCCGACGCTGGTGCTCACCAACACCGGGGAGGCGGCCGACGGGCGGACCCCGAACAACCTGCTCGGCCACGTCGAAGACGCGAGCAGCCGGCACTCGGGCGTCACCTGCTGCCTGCTCTGTGACGGCTCGGTCCGGCTCATCGCCAACAGCGTGAACCCGGCCACCTGGGAGGCGCTCGGCACCCGGGCCGGCGGCGAGGTGGTGGGCGATTACTGAACCGGGAGCAGGCGTCGTGAGCCAGATGACCGATGTCGCGAGAGGCCGTCGTAGGCGGTACATCACCATCGGCGTGCTGGTGATCGTCCTCGCCCTCGGCGCGGTCGCCTGGTGGGCGGCGGACGGCGGGGACGAGTACGCAACCCTCCGCGGGCACCGGGGGGTGACCCGCGGGGTCGCCGTGTCCCCGGACGGGGGCGTACTGGCATCGGTCGGGGACGACGGCACCGTCCGCCTCTGGGACGCCGCCACCAACCGCCCGCTCGGCACGCTCGACGGGCACGCAGGGAAGGTGCGGGCGGTGGCGTTCCCGCGGTCGGGCCCCCCCCTGCTGGCGACGGCCGGGGACGACCGCACGGTGCGGCTCTGGGACTGGCCGGGCCGGAGCGAGGTGGCGGCCATAGACGCCGGCCCCAAGGCGGCCGAGTGTCTGGCGTTCACCCCGGACGGCCGGGCGCTCGCCGCGGCCGGGGGGGACGGGGCCGTCCGGCTCTGGCAGACGGCCGACCAGAAGCCGCTCCGGACGCTCAAGGGGCACGCGAAACACGTCCACGCGCTGGCGTTCTCGCCCGACGGGAAGACGCTCGCGTCGGCCGGGGAGGACGGGACCGTCCGCCTGTGGGACTGGCAGGCGGGCGCAGCCGCCGGGACGCTCGCGGTCGGCAAGCGGCACGTCCGCGCCCTCGCGTTCTCGCCCGACGGTGCGGTGCTCGCCGCGGCGGCGGGCGGCGGGGTGCGGCGGTGGGAGGTGGCAAGGCGGGCGGAGCTGCCGACGCTCGGCGGGAGCACGACCCCGCACGCCCTGGCGTTCAGCCCGGACGGGGCGCGGCTCGCCACCGGGAACGAGGACGGCACGGTCCAGGTCTGGGAGGTCGGAACGGGTCGGCCGGTGGCCACCCTGAAGAAGCACGACGGGGTGGTCCTCGCGGTGGCGTTCGTCCCAGACGGCAGCACCCTGGCGTCGGCCGGCGGGGACGGCACCGTCAAGCGGTGGCGACCCCGCGAGTGATCGGCCCTTCGTCGGGGAGCGGGTCAACACGGTACAGGGGACGCTGGAGGTGGTCTCAGTCCTTCACCTTGAAGTGCTTCCGGACGCGGTAGCGGAACGTGTCGAACGGCGGGTCGCAGTGAACGGGCTGGCCGGTGGCCATGAGCCGCCCCAACTCGTCGAGCCCCGTCCGGAACAGGGCCGGCGCGATGTTGCGGTGCCCGACGGACAACTTCCGCTCGTCGCACGTGTCGCACCGGTAGATGTACGCCCAGCGGCCGTCGGCGACGCCGAAGTAGCCGTGCATCCGACGGCCGTCCGCCAGTCCCATCCGGATGCCGACCTCGTCGCGCGACGCGGGGAGGGCGGCGAACGCCGCGTGAGCCTGGAAGTCGGAGTACGTCACGGCGTGGGCGTCCGGCAACCCGGCCAGGTCCGGCCCTGACGGCGGCAGCGAGTACAGCGCGATGATCGCGGCCTCGTCTGCCCTGGCCGCCCCGCCGGACGCGGTCGCCACGACTAGGGGGAACGACTGGACCACGTCGCGCTGACTCACGGAGTGCCAGTCGGCCCAGCGAATGTCACTCACCTCCAAGCCGGCCCGCGCCAGGAGGCGATGAAAGAATAACGCACGGGCCAAGCCGACGACCCGCTCGTGCAAGACGGCACGTCCGCCGGCGGCCAACAGGCGGCGTACCGCCGCGGCCGCTCGCTCGACCGCCAGTACCGTCGCGTCCGGTGCCCCGAGCGCCGCGTCCGCATTCGACCCACGCGAGTAGTCTTCGGGTCGCTCGGAGGGCAGCCACGGGATCAGGTACGCGGGCATCGCCTGGAGGGAGACGACCGCGTCGAACGGCCCGGCGTCGAACTCGGCGTAATCCGCGCAGGCGAACGACACGTTCGCGATGCCGGTCCGCCGGCGGGCGTCTTCGGCGACCGCGACGGCCCCCTGATGCCGCTCGACGCCAACCACCCGGCTCCCCGGGAAGGCCGCACCGAGGTACAAGGTGCTCAGCCCGGCGAACGAGCCGAGGTCGAGGATGCGGGCGTGGGGGGCGCCGCGGACGCGGTCGGCGACCTTCGCCAGGAGGGCGTCGTAATAGCCCAGGCGCCCCGCCGCGAAGTGGCGACACAGGTCCGGGTGCGTGCTCACGAACGCGAAGAACTCGTCGTTCACCGAGGCGCTCCGGGCGACGTCGCCCGCGTCCTCGGCCGCGGCGAAGCACGCGTCCCGTCGCCGACGGTAACCGTCGAACACGGGCCACGGCAGCGCGCACTGGAGCCGCCATTCCCACGCCTGGCGGCTGTCGGGCACTTCCAGGCCGGCGGCTGAGACCACGCGCGCGAGGGCTTCGTCCGCGAGTTGCTCGTGGCGCATCTGCGTTCCCCGACCGACGCGCCCGGGCGCACGGGTCAAGTGGGCCGTCCCCGGGCTCGTCGCCGGGACGGGCTACGGCGACCCGCGGCGGGGAGCGGAGTCAACGCGATGTGGCGGGCACCGGGGGTGGCCTCGGCGGGGAAGCCCGCCGAGACCGGCCCACACCTCAGTCCTTCACCTTGACGTGGAACCCGGCCTTGTTCAGCGCCTTAACCAGCTCGGCCGCGTCGAACTCGCCGGTCACCTGGGCGGTTGTGACCTTGGCCTTGGCGGTGTCCCCGGTCACCCCCTTCACGTCCTTGATCGCTTCGCGGAACGACTTCACGCACCCGCCGCACGAGTTGTGGAACCCGGTCACGGTGAGGGACTTGACCGCGCCGGCCTTGACCCCGCTGTCGTCCTTGAAGGCGTACCCCTTGTCCTTCCCCGGGTCGCCGTGGAACCCGCCGGCGGCGAGGGCGTCGAGCGCCTTCTGGGCGGCCGTGGCGTCGGTCGCGGTGAAGGCGGCCGACCTCGCCTTCTTGTCCGTCGCCACCCCGCTCACGCCCTCCACCTTGCCGAGGATGGCGGCGACTTCTTCCGCGCACCCGTCGCAGCACATGTGTACGTCTTTCAGCTCCACCTTCTCCGCGGCCACGGCCGGCCACGCGAACAGCGCCAGTCCAACCACGGCGGCCGGCCACACGGACGTCTTCATCATTCTTCCTCTCCGAGACGGGGGGTCGGCGCGGCTTCGCGCCGACCCCGGGTGAGTGGCCCGCCAGCCGGGGGTAGTTTACGGACCCGGCCGCCGGCGGGCGATCTTCAGCACCACCCGGTGGTCCTGGCCGAACCGGCACATGCCCTCGCAGTGGTCGCTGAGGTCGGAGAAGAGGATGTAGTGGAGGTCCGCACCGGCGAACGTCGGGCGGGCGAGCTGGGCGTGGATCTCCCGCTCCCGGGCGTCCGGGGCGACGAGGTAGAGCTGGTCCGGGCGGGCGGCGGCGGAGGCCGTAAGGTCCAAGAGCCGCAGGATGCCGGAGTAGATGGATGTGCTCTTCTCCACCTCGAACCCGCACACCACCCGCCCCCCGGCCGGGTCGAGCCAGAGCACGTCGATGAGGGAGACCGTCTGGGCCACCTCGGGGGGAAGCCCCAGGTCGGGGAGGGCGTCCACGGCGAGGGCCGACAGCGGGACGCCGTCGAACACCCGCCTCCGGTCGTTCGCCGCGACGTGAACCGCACACCCGAGCGCCCGGCCGGTCTTGGCGAGCAGGTACTGCATCCGCAGGTGGTCGTTCTCCTCCCTCCGGTCGGCTTCAACTTCTTGATGCCGCTTGCGCGCCACCTTGTCGGCCGCCGCCCGCTCTTCGGCGAGAACCGCGGCCGCCGTCTCGGTTACCACCAGCCGGCCGACCCCGACCTCGAACAGCAGGCCGGTGAAGGCCCCGAGGTCGGTCGAGAGGGGCGGGGCGAGGCGGGCGTTGGCCGAGCGGACCGTCTCCCGCATCTCCAGGTAGGCGGTCCAGGAGCCGAGCTTCTTCGAGTCGGCGAAGACGGCGTTGAACCCCTTCAGGATGGCCGTGTTGAACGGCGGGAAGAGGGTCGGGTGGAGGAAGTAGAGGATGTTCGCCGCGGCCGGCCCGAGGCCCTTGATCTTCAGCCGGTCGAGGGCGAGCACCAGGTCGAGGAGCTTCCCCTCGTCGGCCGTGTTCAGGCAGCCGTCCAGGAAGTCGGCGAAGGCCCGCTTGTGGGCTTCGTTCTCGTAGATGTCCGGGATGCGGAGCTTCGGCTTCCAGTAGAAGGCGTGGGCGGCCCCCTGGAACACCTGCTTCTGCTCGGTCACGGACTCGAGCACGGTTTCGAGCGGCGACCCCTTGTAGTCGTTCCCGAACGTGCCCCCGCGGACCGCCCGGACGACCGCCTCCACCCCGCGGCGGATAGCCCGGAACGCCTTCAGCCGGTTCCCGTCGTGCAGGAACCAGGTGTGGTAGACCGACTCCGCGTCGTGTCGGTAGCGGGCGGCGAGGGCGTCGAGGTCGGACAAGCGGGGCTCCTCCGTGGGTTGCGGTTCATCCTGGTCCCCCGACGGGAAGCCGTCAACAGCGCCTTCCTCACGGACCGCGGAGGCACGCCGGTCATACCCCCCAGGAGTATGCCTTGACATATACCCCCATGGGGTATAATATCGGAGGCGTGACGAACGACGGGAGGGAGACGATGGACACGGACACGAAGAAGCGGGTGCGGACCCGGGTGAAGCGGATCGCCGGCCAGGTGGCCGGCGTGCAGCGGATGCTCGACGAGGACCGCTACTGCGTGGACGTGCTGCACCAGATCGCCGCCGTCCGCTCGGCCCTCGACTCGCTCGGGGTGGAGCTCATCACCGCCCACCTGGAGTCGTGCGTGATCGGGCACGGCAGCGGGTGCGAGCACGAGAAGGCCAAGCCGATGAAGCGGGACGAGCTCCTCGCCGAGGTGAGAACCGTCCTGTCCCAGTTCCTGAAGTGAACCCAGAACGCGGAGGAGAGCACATGCAAACCACAACCGTCACTGCCCAGGGGATCGTCTGCGGCGGATGCGCCAAGGCCGTGAAGACTGCGGTCTCGGCCGTGCCCGGGGTGACCGGCGTCGAGGTCGAAGTCGCCGAGAAGCGGGTGACTGTCACCCACGACGGGCGGGTGACGAAGGCCGCCATCGAGGACACACTGAAGAGGGCCGGGTTCCAGCCGGCGTAGGAGAGCCATGAGCACCACAACTGCCGAACCCGCGACCCAGGTGGACCTGCCGGTCGTTGGGATGCACTGCGCGGCCTGCGCCGTCCGCATCGAGGGGGCGCTCGCCCACGCCCCCGGGGTGTCGAAGGCTGCGGTGAACTTCGCCACCGGGCGGGCGACGGTCGAGTACGACCCGGCGGCGACCGCCCCTGCCGCCCTCCGGGACGTGGTCCGCGGGGCCGGGTACGACGCGGTGTTGCCGCAGAAAGGAGACTATGCGGGCGGTTCGGTGAGCACAGAGGAGGCGGCGCGGGAGGCCGACTACCGGCGGACCCGGCTCCGGTTCGTCGTGGCCGCCGTCCTGACCGTTCCCGTCGCCGTTCTCGCGATGGCCGGGCACCTCGTCCCGTCGCTTGCCCCCGCCCTCGACTTCCCCGGCCGGGCGTGGGTCGAACTCGCGCTCACGACGCCGGTCCTGTTCTGGGCCGGGCGGGAGTTCTTCACCGGGGCGTGGGCGGCGGCCCGGCACCGGGCGGCGGACATGAACACCTTGGTCGCCATCGGCACGCTCTCCGCCTACGCCTACAGCGTGGTGGCAACACTCGCGCCCGGGTGGCTCGCGGTGGGGGCGTCGTCCGAGCACGCCGGGCACGGCGCCGCCACACCCGCCGGCGTGTACTACGAGGTGGCCGCGGTCATCGTCACCCTTATCCTGCTCGGCCGGCTGCTCGAAGCCCGGGCGCGGAGCCGGACGGGCGGGGCGATCCGGGCGCTCATCGGCCTCTCGCCGAAGACCGCCCGCGTCGAGCGGGACGGGGCGGAGATGGATGTGCCGGTCGCCGACGTGCAGGTCGGCGACGTGGTCCGGGTGCGGCCCGGAGAGAAGGTGCCGGTGGACGGCACGGTCCTGGACGGCACGTCGGCGGTGGACGAGTCGATGCTCACCGGCGAGCCGCTCCCGGTCACGAAGGCCCCCGGCGACCCGGTGATCGGGGCGACGGTGAACACCACCGGGTCGTTCCGGCTGACGGCCACGAAGGTCGGGGCCGATACCGTCCTCCAGCAGATCGTCCGCCTCGTGCAGGAGGCGCAGGGGTCGAAGGCCCCGATCCAGAAGCTCGCCGACACCGTCTCCGGGTACTTCGTCCCGGCGGTGCTCTGCCTCGCCGTCCTCACCTTCGTCGTGTGGTTCAACCTGACCCCGCCCGAGTCCCGGCTCACGTTCGCGCTCCTCACGTTCGTCTCGGTCCTCATCATCGCCTGCCCGTGCGCGCTAGGCCTCGCGACGCCGACCGCCGTCATGGTCGGCACCGGGCGGGGGGCGCAGGCCGGTATCCTGATCAAGGGCGGCGAGCCGCTCGAAGCGGCCGGCCGGCTCACCACCGTGGTCCTCGACAAGACGGGTACGGTGACGGAGGGGAGGCCGGCGGTGACGGAGGTCGTGGCCGTGGGCTTGAGCGAGGCGGACCTCATCCGGCTCGCGGCCGCGGCCGAAGGGGGGTCCGAGCACCCGCTCGCCCGCGCCGTGATCGCGGCGGCCGAAACCCGCGGCCTCGCGGTCCCGCAGGCCACCGCGTTCGAGGCCGTCCCCGGCCACGGGCTGGTGGCCACGGTCGAAGGCCGGTCGGTGCTGGTAGGTAACGCCCGGCTGCTCTCGTCCCGCGGGGTTCCGTTCGACGCAGCGGCCGTGGAACGGGCGTCCGCGGCGGGGCGGACGACGCTGCTTGTCGCCGTGGACGGCCGGTACGCGGGCCTCCTCGCGGTCTCGGACCCGGTGAAAGCGACCTCGAAGGCGGCCGTCGAGCGGCTGCACGCGATGGGGCTCGAGGTGGTGCTCCTCACCGGCGACAACCCCGGCACGGCCGAGGCCGTCGCCCGAGCGGTCGGCATCGACCGGGTGCTGGCCGACGTGCTCCCGGAGGGGAAGGCGGCGGAGGTGAAGAAACTGCGCGAGGCCGGGAAGGTGGTGGCGATGGTCGGGGACGGCATCAACGACGCCCCGGCGCTCGCGGCGGCCGACGTGGGCGTCGCGATGGGGACGGGGACGGACGTGGCCATCGAGGCGGCCGACATAACGCTCGTGAAGGGGGATCTCTCCGGCGTGGCGTCCTCCATCGAGCTGTCCCGCGCCACCATGCGGACCATCCGCCAGAACCTGTTCTTCGCCTTCGCCTACAACGTGCTCGGCATCCCGGTCGCGGCCGGCGTTCTGTACCCGCTCACCGGCTGGCTCTTGAGTCCGATCCTGGCGTCGGCGGCGATGGCGCTCTCGTCGGTGAGCGTGGTGACGAACGCGCTGCGGCTCGGCCGGATCGAATTGCGGAGGGGGAGTTGACATGGACACGGCACAGATCGCGGTGACGGCGGGCGGCGCGGCGCTCATCGGGTTCATCCTGTGGTTCTTCTTCGGGCCGCGGGGGGTGACCGCGGCGCGGGAGGGGGACGGCGGAGTGCAGGAGGTCGAGGTGGTGGTTCAAGGCGGCTACACCCCGGACCGGATCGAGGTGCGGGAGGGCCGCCCGGTCCGGCTCACTTTCCTCCGGAAGGAGTCGAACCCCTGCACCGAGCAGGTAGTCATCGGCGACTTCGGCATCGCCCGAACGCTGCCCGAGGGTGAGCGGGTGCCGGTCGAATTCACCCCTCGGAAGGCGGGCGAGTACACCTTCCACTGCTCGATGAACATGGTGCGGGGGACGCTCGTGGTCCGGCCGGGGTGACACCGGCCCCGGCCATGACCCCTGCGGTCGCCCCCGTGCCGCCGGTCCCCGACCCGGCACCGGGCCTGCTACCGGCAGCCCGGCAGTAACCCGGGCGGGGCGGCAGACATTCCTTGACCGCCAAAAGATCGCGGTGATACCTTCGAGTTGTGAGCACCCGCCCGTCAGCCGCACTCGTCCGGTTCTGCCTCGCAGGCCTCGTCGGCGTCACGGCGGCGGCCCGGATTTTGTGCTTGTGCCCTCTCGTCGAGGCGGCTCACGCCGCCCAGCCGGAGCGGACAGCCTCCCACTCGTGCTGCCACCCGTCGCCCGCCGAGAAAGGTCACTCGCACCAACCCGGAGAGCACTCCCACGCGGAGGGGTGTCAGCACTGCGGAGAGCAGCCGCAGGTGAAGCTGGGAGCGAGCGGCGTGCCGGAAGAGGCGGCGCCGTTGACCGGTCAGGCGCTCGCGCTGGCGCTCCCGGGTCGCACCCCCGGGGCAGACTTCTTCCGCGCCGGCTACCAAGTCCGCCAAGTCGCGCCCGCGTCGGGGCCGCCTCCACCGCTCCGGCACATCCGCACCGTCGTCCTCCTCATCTGACCGCCTGCCCGCGACCCCAACTCGGTGACTTCCGTCGGTCCGCGGCCGCCCTGCGTTCGGCGGTCGGCTCCGCCGTCGTCGCACCATAAATGACCCGCCACCGGTCTTCGACCGGGTCGGGAGAACTGACACAACCAGCATGTTGGACGACTCATATGAAACTAGCCCTGATCACCATCCTTTTGGTCTGTTCGGCCGCGGCCGGCTGCACCTCGTACTCGCCCAGGTACCCGGCAGGAGATGCCCACCCGTCGGCCGGGCACCACGACGGGGATGACCCGTACGACAGGCCGGCGGACAGATACCGGCGCGACGGCCACTCGGGGCACAACCACTGAGGACCGGGCGGGTAACGGGCCGAGGGCAGTCGCCCGGCCCGGCCCGCCCGATGTGGCCGGGCCCGCAGTTCCGGGAACGCAGTAGCAGTCCCCACGAATCGAATAGAAGGCACCCTCATGAATATGAAACGGCTCATACGCGCAGCGATCGCAACCGCCCTCCTGGCAACCCCCGCCCTCGCACACGACCCGAAGCTCCACAAGGGGCCGAAGGTCGAGGGCAAGGTCGTCGCCGTGAGCGGCGACCGGCTTGAGGTCGGGACGACGAAAGGCGGCACCGTCGCCGTTTACCTGACTGACGAGACCAAGTACGAGCAGGGCGCGGCCGGCGAGAAGGCGGCGAGGAGCGCCCTCCGCGAGGGCCAGCACGTCATGGTCTCCGGGCACAAGCTCGCGAGCGGAAAGTTCGCGGCCTCGGAGGTCATGATCCACGCGGATGCCGACGGGGAGTCGAAACCCCACGGCCACTAGCAACCCCGGTTGTCAGGCGGCGCGCCGCCTGACAACGCGGCATTTCGAAGCGGAAGCATATGGGAAAGAAACTGTGGGGGGCGGTGGTCGGGCTCGTCGTCGTGGCGGCGGCCGGCGGGGGCGTCGTTTATCTCCGGGTCCACGGACTCAGCGCCCGGGCGAAGCCGAGCGCGCTCGAGGTGTGGGTGGCCCGGCGGGTCCGGGATCTCGCGACGCCGTCCTCGGTCAGGGACGCGGCGAACCCCGTCCGGCCGACGGAGCTCGTCCTCGCCGAGGCGCGGGACCACTTCGCCGACCACTGCGCCGTCTGCCACGGGAACCGCGGGGACGGGAAGACCATGCTCGGGGAGGGGATGTTCCCGCCCCCGCCGGACCTCCGGGGGCCAGCCACCCAGGGGCTCACGGACGGGGAGATCATGAACATCATCCGAAACGGCATACGGTTCACCGGCATGCCCGGGTTCGGCGGGAGCGATGAGGACAACTGGAAGCTCACGCACTTCATCCGACACCTGCCGAAGCTCTCGGAAGAGGAGCGAACCTTGATGAACGAAATTAACAGTCTGGAAGGGAAGCCCAATGAACACGCCCACTAGAACTTGGCTGACAAGCGGCCTCATTCTGGCGCTCGCCGGGTGCGTCGGGCCGGTCGAGATCGCCCCCCTCCCGTACGCGCACCCGGCGCACCCCGAAGCTCCACCCGGGACGGCCCCCGAGGCCGGGTCGATGCTCGACGCCCCGCACCGCGAGCCCGGTGCCGAGCGCCCGGAGGGCACGACCATGAAGGGCATGGACCACTCACAGATGGGGCCGGGCGGTGGCGGGGAGCGGGCGCGCGGTATGGGCACGGCTCCCGACCGCATGAAGGCGGAAACGGCCGCGGCTGACGGGAAGTACCAGTGCCCGATGCACGCCAAGGTCCGCTCGGACAGGCCCGGCCGGTGCCCCGTCTGCGGGATGAAGCTGGTGAAGAAGGGGAGCGGCACCGAGCACGGGGGGGGCCATGAAGGGTAGACAGCTTGCACTCACCTCAGTCCTCCTCGCGAGCGGATGCGCGGCCATCGACCCCCAGCCCGCACTCGACCGGGTCCGCGCCGAGGTGACGGACCGGGCGGCGGTGTCGGTGGACTGGGCGCTGGAAAGGGAGGGGCACGAGGCCGTCGGGCGGTGCGTCGCGGCGAAGCTCGCCGGGGAGATGACGGCCGACGACGCGGTCGCCGTCGCCCTCCTCAAGAACCCGGCGCTCCGGGCGCTCTACCGCGAGCTCGGCGTCGCCCGGAGTGACCTCGTCGCGGCCGGCCTGCCGGAGAGCCCGGTCTTCTCGGCCGAGCGGCGGTTCCGCGGCCGGGCGGCCGAGCTCGACGTGGCCCAGGAGTTCATGAGCGTGTTCCTCATCCCCCTCCGCCGCCGGGTCGCCGAGAGCGAGTTCGACCGCGAGCGCCTCCGGGTCACGCACGAGCTCCTCGACCACACGGCCGAGGTCCGCTCGGCGTACTTCGAGGTGCAGGCGGCCCAGCAGCTGGTCGAGATGCGGCGGTCGGTGGTGGACGCGATGGACGCCTCGCTCACGGCCGCCCGCGCGCTCCGGGCGGCGGGGAACACCGCCCCCCTGGACGTCGCCCAGGCCGAGCGGGGGGCGAACCAGGCCAGGCTCGATCACGCCGACGCCGAGCTTGAGGTGGCCGAGGCCCGGGAGCGGGTGAACGTCCTCCTCGGCCTCTGGGGGGAGGAGACCGGGTGGCGGATCCCGCCCCGACTCCCGGAGATCCCGAGGGACGACATCCCCGTGGACGAACTCGAGCGGCGGGCGGTCACCGACCGGCTCGACCTCGCCTCGCAACGGGCCGAGGTCGAGGCGCTCGCCCAGTCCCTCGGGGTGACCCGCATCACGAGCGTCCTCCCGGAGCTGACCCTCGGCGGCCACTCCGAGCGGGAGCCCGAGGGGAACACCTCCCGGGGCCCGAGCCTCTCCTTCCCGCTCTCGATCTTCGGCCGCGGCCGGGCGGCCCGCGCACGGGCCAATTACCTCCTCCTCCAGGCCGAGGACCGCTACGCGGCGAGCGCGATCGAGATCCGCTCTGAGGTCCGGACCGCGTTTGCGCGGATGGCGACGGCCCGGAAGAAGGCCGCGTTCTACCGGCGAGCGGTGCTCCCCGTGCAGCAGACGGTCACCGACCAGACGCAGCTCCTGTTCAACGGCATGTTCGTCGGCGTCTTCCAGCTGCTCGAGGCCAAGCAGGACCAGATCGACGCCGGCCGCGACTACATCCGCGCCCTTGCCGACTACTGGCTCGCCCGCACCGAGCTCGAGAAGGTGCTCGGGCGGCGAATACCGACGGGCGAGCTTCAACCCAACTCGGTCGGCGAGCCGAAGGCCGCACCGACGATGCACCACCACTGAGGAGTGATGAAGAAGACGATGGACAGGAAGAACGGATTATCGAGGCGGGAAGCCCTGGCCGTGGGTGGCGCGGCCGTTGCCGGAGGGGCGTTGCTCCTCTCCGGGCGGGGAACAGCGATCGCCCAAGACGTGCCCGGCGCGAAGCGGCCGCGCGAGGGGACCGCCGCCGACACCGGCGGGAGCAACGTGAACCAAGAGGCGCTTCCCCCCGGCGAGGAGGGGCGCGACTACACCCCGGTCGTGGTCCCGAACGGGACGAAACTCCCCTGGAAGGTCGTGGGCGGGGCGAAGGTCTACCACCTCGTCGCGGAGGAGGTCGAGCACGAGTTCGCCCCCGGCCTCCGGGCGACGTGCTGGGGGTACAACGGGTCGGTCCACGGCCCCCTCATCGAGGCCGTGGAAGGGGACCGGGTTCGGATCTTCGTCACGAACCGCCTCCAGGCCCCGACCTCGGTCCACTGGCACGGCCTCCTCCTCCCGAACGGGATGGACGGGGTGGGGGGCTTGAACCAGCGGGCGATCAAGCCCGGGGAGACGTTCAAGTACGAGTTTACGCTCCGCCAGTCCGGGACGTGCATGTACCACTCGCACCACGACGAGATGACCCAGATCGGCCTCGGCATGACGGGCCTCTTCGTCATCCACCCCCGGAAGCGCCCGGAGCCGCGGATCGACCGGGACTTCGCGGTCCTCCTCCACGAGTGGCGGATCGACCCCGGCACCTCGCGGCCGAACCCGAACGAGATGACCGACTTCAACATCCTGACGATGAACGCGAAGGTGTTCCCGGCGACGGCCCCGCTCGTCGTCAGGACGGGGGAGCGGGTGCGGGTGCGGATCGGGAACTTGAGCCCGATGAGCCACCACCCGATCCACCTGCACGGCTACCAGTTCCTTATCACCGAGACCGACGGCGGCCGGCTCCCGGAGTCCGCCCGGTGGCCGGAGACGACCGTGCTCGTCCCGGTCGGGAGCACCCGGACGGTCGAGTTCGTGGCGGACGAGCCCGGGGACTGGGCGCTGCACTGCCACATGACCCACCACGTCATGAACCAGATGGGGCACGAGTTCCCGAACATGATCGGGGTGAAGCCGGGGGCCATCGACCGCAAGGTGCAGCCCCTCCTGCCCGAGTACATGACGATGGGGCAAGACGGCATGGGGGAGATGGCCGAGATGGGGATGCCGGTGCCGCAGAACAGCATCCCGATGGTCGGAGGTCCTGGTAAGCACGACTACATCACGATGGGCGGGATGTTCACTGTGCTCAAGGTGCGGGACGGGATCACGTCTTACGAGAACCCCGGGTGGTACGAGAACCCGCCGGGCACACTCGCGTTGCCCGCGAGCGCGGACGACCTCGAGCAGAACGACATCCGGGTGAGGAGAAACAAGAACTGACCACGCGGCCCGACCGCGATCGGCATGACGCCGACGCGCAGGCGGGGCGTGGGGAGAAGGAGAGACGACAAATGAAAACGCGACTGAACGTAGTGGGGTACTTGATCGGCGTGACGCTGGCGCTTGCGGTCACGCTCGGGGCCGGGGCCGCCCGGGCGTGGGCGGCCCCCCCGGCCGTGTCCATCCCGGAGCGGACGCGGGTGTGCATGATGCAGGACACGGTCATGACGGTGCCGGCGGTCCCGCTCACGCACAACGGTAAGAGCTACTTCGGCTGCTGCGAGATGTGCAAGGCCAAGATCGCCGCCGAGCCCGAGCGGTACACCCTCGCCCGCGACCCGGTCTCGGGGGCGGTCGTGGACAAGGCCACGGCAGCACTCCTCAGCGTCGATGGCCGCGTCCTCTACTTCGAGTCCGAGGCGACGCGGGCCAAGTACACCGAGCGGCTCGGCGTAAGCCCCTAGCGGATCGCGAGGCCGCCCCACACCGCCCGCCGGCTCGATCGTCCGTTACGGCCGCAGGGCGGCGGCAGTCACCGAGAGCCCGGGGCGGGGAGGCTGAGTCACGTTTGGAGTGAGGAATGAGATCATTCAGGAAGTCCCCGGCGCCCCTCGTCATAGCCCTCGTCGCCTGCCCGGCCGCGATCCTCGCCGGGTGCGCGCGCCCGCCCGGGGCCGCTCGGCCGGAGCGGACGCCCTCGCACGCCGCGGCCGCCGAGCCGGCCCCCGACGCGGGCGGACAGGTCGGGCCGGCCGCATCCGCCACCGGGGGGGAGACCGCTCCGGCCTTCGGACGTGTGCTCCGCCCCGACGCCGTGGTCGCCGCGGTGCTCGCGCGGAACCCGACGGTCGCCGAGATGGCGGCCGCGGTGCAGAAGGCCCGGGCCCGCTACCCGCAGGTGACGTCGCTCGACGACCCGATGCTCGCGAGCTGGGTCGCCCCGGGGAGCCTCGGCTCGGACAAGGTGAACGACTCGGTGCGGTTCGAGCTGAGCCAGAAGTTCCCGTTCCCGGGCAAGCGGACCCTCCGGGGCGAGGCGGCCGAGGCGGAGGCGAGCGCCGCCGGGTTCGACCTGGAGGGCACCCGGCTCGAGCTCGTCGAGAGCGCCCGGGCCGCCTACGCCGACTACTACCTGGCCGTGCGGGCGCTCGAGGTGAACGCCGACGGCCGGCGGCTGCTCCGGGAGTTCCGGCAGAACGCGGAGGCCCGGTACAAGACCGGGCAGACCCCGCAGCAGGACATCCTCCAGGCCGAGGTCGAGCTCGGCCGGCAGGGCGAGCAGCGGCTCGTGCTCGAGCGGGCGAGGGCGGTCGCCGTGGCCCGGCTCAACACGCTGATGAGCCTCCCGCCCGAGGCACCCCTCCCGCCGCCGGCGGAGGCCGCCCGGCGGCGGGCCGCACTCCCCGGCGTCCGGGAACTCCGAGAGCTCGCCCTCGCCCGGCGGCCCGACCTGCACGCGCTCGCCGCCCGGGTCGCCGCCGACGCCGCGACACTCGCGGCGGCCGAGCGGGAGTACTACCCGGACGTCGAGGTGATGACGGCGTACGACTCGTTCTGGCAGTCGGCCGACGACCAGGAGCGGCTCCGACCCCAGGTCGGGGTGCGGGTGAACCTGCCGATCCAGCTCGGCCGCCGACAGGGGGCGGCCGCGGAGGCCGCGGCCCAACTCTTCCAGCGGCGGGCGGCCCTCGCCCGGCAGCAGAACCAGGTCGCCCTCGAGGTCCAGGAGGCCTACGCCGAGGTGCGGGAGAGCGAGCAGGCGGTGAGGCTCTACGCGGGGCAGATCCTCCCGGCAGCCCGCGAGAGCGTGAAGTCCGCGCAGGCGGGGTACGTCACCGGGGGCATCCCGTTTTTGACCCTCATCGAGGCCCAGCGGAGCCTCGTCGAGCTCCGGGACCGCTCGTACCTCGCGAGCGCGGACTACGAGCGGCGGCTGGCGGCGCTCGAGCGGGCCGTCGGCGGCCCGCTCGAGGCCGCCCCGGGCCGCTAGCCGGTCAGGCGGCCCCTACGGGCAGGCCACCCTGGGCCGCGGAGGGTTCGGCAGGGTCGGCGCGCCGCTCCTCCTGGAGCTTCAGCCACCGGGCCCGCCGGACCCAGTAGAAGCGGACCGGGAGGAAGAGGTCGACCACCTCGTCCGAGATGAGGAGCCCGCCCAAGACGGGGAGCGCCATCGGGGCGAGCACCTCGCCGCCCACCCCCGTGGCGAACACCATCGGGAAGATGGCGACGATCGCCACGCCCTCGGTCAGGAGCTTCGGGCGGAGCCGGTGGACGGCCCCCTCGATCACGGCCTCCCGGAGCTCGTCCAGGGACTTGATGCCTTCGAGCCCGCCCCGCTTCTCGATCGCCTCCCGGAGGTAGACGAGCATGATGATCCCGGTCTCGGTCGCCATCCCGAAGCAGGCGATGAACCCGACCCAGACGGCCACGCTGAAGTCGACGGGCGGGGCGTGCCAGCCGTTTAGGATCTTCGGGAAGAGGAACAGGAAGAAGGCCCCGCCGGCCAAGGCCTCTGGGACTGCGAGCATCATGAGCACGGCGTCCGCGAGGTCGTGGTAGGTGAGGTAGAGGATCAGGAAGATGAGCAGGATGACGGCCGGGAAGACGACTTTGAGCGTCCGCGCCGCCCGCTCCTGGTGCTCGAACTCCCCGGCCCACTCGACGTGGACGCCCTCGGGCAACGCCACCTTCTGGGCGACGACCCGCTTCGCCTCTTCCACGAACCCGACCGCGTCCCGGCCGCGGACGTTCAGCGTCACGTAGTTTAGCAGCCGGCCGTTCTCGCTCTTGATGACCGCCGGGCCCTCGACGAGCTGCACGTCGGCCACGGACGCGACCGGGACGAGCGGGCGGCCGCGGGCGGCGTGGCCGGGTGAGGCGGTGTGCCCGAAAGCCGTCCCGTCCGGGCCGAGATCGGGCGATCCTGCGGCCGGCTCCGCCGCGGGCCGGTCCGCCCGGGCGCTGCCGGTCACGAGGAGCCGCCGGACCGACTCCTCGTCCTCGCGGCTCGCCCGGGCGTAGCGGACGCGGACCGGGAACCGGTCCCGCTTCTCGACCGTCTGCGTCACGACCCGGCCGCCGAGCGCCGTCTCGATCTCGGCCTCGATGTCCTCGACCGTGAGGCCGTAACGGGCGGCCTTCTCCCGGTCGATGGTGACCTCCAGGTAGCCCTTGCCCATGATCGGGGCCGCGATCACGTCCCGGGCCCCGGCGACGGGTTTGACGGCCGCCTCGATCTGCTTGCACACCCGGTCCACGGTGTCGAGGTCGGGGCCGAACACCTTGATCCCGATGTCGGTGCGGACGCCGGTCGAGAGCATCTCGATCCGGTTGATGATGGGCTGGGTGAAGATGTTCGACCACCCGGGGACCTGGAGCACCCGGCCGAACTCGTCGTCCACGAGGTCCCCCTTCGGCCCGCCGGAGCGCGGCCACAGGAACACCCACGTGCGGAAGGGCTGTTCGAGCTCGGCGCGGAGCTCGCCGAACGGTGCCAGGGCGGCCGCGTCGTGCGGCTTCCCGAGCCGGGCGTTCGCCGCCGCGCGGACGAACCGCTCGCTCTCGGCCTTCCGGGACGCCCCGCCGAGGAGCCCGACGTTACCGCCGCCCGCGACCAACTCCTCCATTGCGTACCAGGTGAACGCCCCTGTCCCGCGGTCGAACAGCTCCCAGTTCGCCCGCTCGACGAACTCCCGCCAGAGGATTTCACGCCTGCTTTCCGTCTCCCGCTCGACCGCCCCGGCGAGCGTGTCGCGGCCGCCGCCGAGGGCGGCCCGGACGCCCGCCACCACGCCGGCAAGGCCGCCCTCGCGGAGCTCGAGGGCGGCGGCCGGATCCGGGACGAGCTTCCTCGCGGCGAGCCGCTCGGCGAGCTGCCGCTGGATGCGGACGACCGCCTCGGGCGGAGTGCGCTTGGCGAGTCCGCCGGCCTCGTCATCCAGGACGGGGGCCATCTCGGTGAGGAGTCGCTCCTCCTCGTCCTCGCCGAGTGGGGCGAGTGCCCCGCCCGCGCGGATGCGGCGGAGCGTGTCCCCGGCGACGAACCGGGCGAGCACCCGCCCGAGCTCCGCCTCGAAATCGGCGTACTTCCGGAGGGCGAGGTCCCGCATCGCCTCGTCGTAGCGCTCGAGCGCCTTCTGCGAGGCCTCGTTCACCAGGTCGTCGCGGTCCTCGGCGTGCGGCGGGGCGACCAGGAACCCGCGGGCGACGAGTTCGCGGAGCACGGCCCGGGTCTGCCGGTCGGCGTCCTGGAACCGGAGCACCCGCTTCGGCCAGTGTGCGCGGGGGCGGAAGTTCACGAACGTCTCGACCATGTCGAGCGGGGCCGGGTCGGTGGGGGTGTCCGCCCGGCCGCTCTTCCCGACGACGGACTCGACCTCCGGGAACCCGCGGAGGAGGGCGTCGCGGGCCTTGAGGTCGTCCGCCACCTGGGTGACGCTCGCCCGCGGGACGGTCACCGGCATGTCGAGCGTCGTCCCCTCGTCGAGGGCCGGCATGAACGAGACGCCGATCTTCGGGAAGTGAAACGCGACGAGGGCGAGCAGGACGAGGCTCCCGAGTGCCGCCGCCTGCGGGGCGGCCCCGCGGGTGAACCCGACCGTGAGGAGCGTCACCACCGCGAAGGTGGCGAGGAACATCGCCCGCCAGGCCGGCTCCGACGCCCCGAACCCGACGAGCGCCTGCACCGGGAAGAGGCCCGCGGCGAGGATGAGGAGCGCCGCGAACGCCCACATCACGAGGTTCCTTCGCGGGAGCGCCCAGGTGAGGAGCGGCTTGTAGACGTGGATGAAGCTCCGGACGATCCAGTTGTCCTCCTCGCTCTTGAGCCGCCCGCGGACGAGCGTCGGGATGAGCGCCGGCACCACCGTGACCGAGATGAGGGCGACCCCGAGGAGGGCGAAGCTCTTGGTAAAGGCGAGCGGGTGGAAGTACTTCCCCTCCCGGCCGGTGAGCATGAACACCGGGACGAACGAGAGGAGCATAATGAGGACCGAGAAGAAGATCGGCCGCCCGACGGTGCGGCACGCCTGGATCACGAGCTCGCGGGTGTCGCCCGCGACCGGCTCGTCGCCGAACTTCTCCTTCAGGTGGTGCGTCGCGTTCTCCACCATCACGATCGCCTGATCGACGAGCACGCCGATGGAGATGGTGATGCCGGCCAGCGACATGATGTTGGCCTGGATGTCGATGAGGCCGAGCCGGCGGAGGACGAACATCAGGAGGAACGAGAAGAGGACCGCGAGCGGGAGCGTCACGCAGATGACGAACGCGCTCCGGACGTGGACGAGGATGAGGAGGATCGCAAGCGAGGCGATGACCATCTCGTGCCACATCACCTCGGCCAGGGTGTGGACGGCCCCGGTGATGAGCCGGGTGCGGTCGTAGGCCGGGACGATCCGCACGCCCGCCGGGAGGCCCGGTTGCAGCTCCTGGATCTTCTCCTTCACCCGCCTCGTCACCGCGAGCGGGTTCTCCCCGTGCCGCATCAGCACCACCCCGCCCACCACCTCGTTCCCGTCCTTCTCGAACACGCTCCGGCGGAACTGGGTGCCGAGTTGCACGGTGGCGACCGTCTTGACGTAGACGGGGGTGCCGTTCACCTCCTTCACGACCGTGTTCTCGATGTCGGCCTTGTCCCGGATCCAGCCGACCCCGCGGACGATGTACTCGGCGTTGTTCTTCTGGATGACGCCGCCGCCGGCCGGCTGGTTGCTCCGGGAGATGGCCGCGTAGAGTTCGCCGACCGTGACCCCGTAGGCGCGGAGGGTCTCGGGCCGGACGTCCACCTGGTACTCGAGCGGCGTGCCGCCAACCGGGGCGACCTCGGCGACGCCGGCTGAGGCGTTGAGCAGCGGGGCGATGTAGAACCGGTTCAGCGCCCAGAGCCGGCCCGGGTCGACCGGGTGCTTGGGGCTGGGCTCGACGGTGTACCAGAAGACCTGCCCGAGCGCCGTCGCGTCGGGGGCGAGGTAGGGCACGACGCCCTGGGGGAGGAACCCCGGGGCCTGGGTCAGCCGCTCGAGCACCCGCTGCCTCGCGAAGTAGAAATCCGTGCTGTCCTCGAAGATCAGGGTGATCATCGAGAAGTTGAACTCGCTACTCGACCGCACCGCCTTGATGCCGGCCAGGCCCTGGAGCCGGAGCGAGAGCGGGTAGGTGACCTGGTCCTCGATCTCCCGCGGGCTCCGCCCGGGCCAGTCGGTGAACACGATGACCTGGTTCTCGGACAGGTCGGGGATGGCGTCCACCGGCGTGTTCAGGGTCGCGTACACGCCGAACACGGCGAGGACGGCGGCCGCGGCGAGCACCACGAATCGGTTCCGGACGGAGGCCTCGATCAGCTTCTCGATCATGGACGCCCTCCCGCCGGTCAGCGCTTCTTAAGGTTCGTGACCGAGTACGCCCCGCCCTCGACCCGGATCTTCCCCCGGACGGCGTCGCCCGGCTTGAGTCCGTCGAGCACCGCCGGGTCGGCTACCGGGAAGTCCATCGTCATCGCCCGCATGAGCCCGGGGATGTCCTCGTGGTCGAGGGTGACGGACTTCTTCCCGGCGTCGAGGGCGACGACCGTCCCCCGCACGTCGTAGGCCTTAGCCCCGGCCGCCTGGGTCTGCGACGACGAGTCGGGTTGGCCTTGGCAGCCGAGCGCCGAAACGGCGACCGCGGCCGAGGTGATCAGTACGTGAAGTAGCGAGCGCATAGGTTTCTCCTTGTCGTTGTTACAACTGGCTGGTGTGGTGCGACCCGCCGGGGGCCGACGGTCCGGGACCGCTCCCGTCCTCGGGAGCCGTGTCCTGCGGGGTGGACGGCCGGACGGCGGCGGACTTCTGCCCGCCGCCGCTCCCACCGAAGTAGATGGACCCGGCGGCCGGGTTGAGCCGCGTCTCGGCGTCGATGAGGAACGACCCGGCGGCGACCACCGACTGCCCGGCCGCGACGCCCGAGAAGACCGGGAAGTAGGCAGCCCCCCCCGGCCCGGCCATCCGCGGGCCGAGCGCCACCCTGACCCCCTCGAACACGCCCGGCGACGCCTCGCGGTAGACGAGCGTCATGGCCCCGGTGTCGATGACGCTCGTCTCGGGGACGGCGAGCACGTTGCCCCCGTCGAGCTGGAACCTCGACGCCGGGCCGCCCGCCCGGGCGAGCCGCCCCGGGGGGAGGGCGAGCGTCACCGTCGCGGTCATCCCCGGCTTCAGCCGCCCGCCCGGGTTCGCGAGCTCGAACCGGACGGTGAGCGTCCGGGTCTCCTGGTCCACGTGCGGGTAAAGAAAGGAGAGCGTGCCGGCGAACGACTCGCCGGGGTACGCCCGGGTGGTGGCGGCCACCGGCAACCGGTCCTCCGGCGGCAGCTCGTGGCCCGCGGGCGGGAGGAAGGACAGGTCGTCCTCGTACACCTGGGCCTGGACCCAGACGGTACTCAGGTCCGCCACGTCGTAGAGCGGCGTGCCCTCGTCCACGTACCGGCCCTCGGTCTGGTACTTCCTGATGACGTGCCCGTCGGTGGGGGAGTGGACGGTGAGATGGGTGATCGGCCTCCCGCCCCTCACGATCTGCTCGGCCTGGTCCGCCCCGATGCCCCAGAGGACGAGCCGGTCCCTCGCGGCCCGCTCGAGCTGCGTGTTCCCGGACCGCCGCGCGTCGAGCAGGTTCTGCACCGTCACGACCAGGTCCGGGCTGTAGAGGGCGGCGAGCTCGTCGCCCGTGCGGACGAGCTGCCCGGTCTGGTTCACGCCGAGCCGGTCGATGCGGCCCTTCACCCGGGCGGCCACGTGCCTGAGCCCCCGCTCGTCGAACTCCACGGTGCCGACGGTGGCGATCTCCTTCGTGAGCGGGAGGTAACCGACGGGGGCCGTCCTCACCCCGGCGAGGACGACCCGGTACGGCGAGAGCTGCACGCGGCTGACGACGCCGGCCGGGAGTGCCGCCCCGCCGCCCGGGTCCTTCTTCCGCCGCGAGAGCGGCATGAAGCAGATGGGGCACTTCTCTTTGTTGGTGTCCCGGACGATCGTCGGGTGCATCGGGCAGAAGTACTCGGTCGTGGGGTCCGCGGCGGCCACGTCGCCGGCCGACCGGGTCCACTTCTCGTAGTACGCCACGAGCAAGTCCCACTTCACGATGACGAGCCCGATGACGCCCAGGATGGCGACGAACCGGAGCCGCGCGAAGAGGGTGATGAGGACCTGGCGGAGGCCGCCGAGCCGGACCTTCGGCTCGGCGGCCGGGGGGGTAGAAGTTTCGGACATAACCGTTTCTCCACGTCTGTCGGTACGCACGCCCCCGCCTCCGGGCAGGCCGCAGGGCGGCCCGGGTGAACGCTTGGGGCAAAACTGGCAGGACTCAGCCTGTTCCAGTCCGGGCGGCTTACGGCGGGCACGCGCGTTGGAACTCGGCTCGGTGCGGACGAGCTAGCAGATCAGGACGTGGATGCGGCGGAGGAGTTCGATGCCCGCGGGCGGCGGGGGGCCTGCACGGTCGGATTGCAGAGGGTCGTCTTCGCCGAGCGCCGGCCGGGCGAACGGCGGGGCGGCACGTAGCGAGACGGTTGCGAGCCAGTCGTTCTGCTGGGCCGCGGGAAACGTTACCGGATCCTGGGCGGCCGAGGTGACGACGTGGTCCTGGCAGCGGCAGCGGTCCCCGCCCGAGTCCCCCGGCTGCGGGTTACCCTGTCGCGTGGCACCGTCCGCGTCCGGGGCGGTGCGCCGGTCGTGATGGCAGTCGGACTTCGCGGCTTTGGGTGTCGCGGCTGCGAGCGGGCTGTCCGGCTGAGCGAAGGCGCGGGCCACGCAGCAGCAGAACGCCGGGGTGAGGACGCTCGCGACGAGGAACCAGAGTGAGAGGACGGCCCGGAAGACCATAACAGACAAGTTACTTCATTTCACTTCGAGGCGAAATGGCCGTCTTTCGCTCTCCGCAACATGAATGGCGAGGCCGGCGACGGACGGCCCCGCCAGGCCAGCAGATTACACCACTACCTGAGCGGACTGGGTGGCCAGATACGGATCAACTGGTTGGTTGCGCACGGCTTATTGGGGCTACCGATCGCGGCCTGCGACAATTCCCGGCTGTGGACTCGGTGTCAGCTCCGTAGCAGCCTGAGCGCGTTGAACACGACCAGCAGTGTAGCCCCGGAGTCGGCGGCGACGGCGGCCCACATCGACGAGTAGCCGACAAGCGTCAGGACCACGAACACCGCCTTGACCCCGAGCGCGAAGGCGATGTTCTGGCGGATGATCCCGAGCGCTCGGCGGGAGTGGCGGACGAGCCACGGGAGTTTTGCGAGGTCGTCCGACATGAGGGCGATGTCGGCGGTCTCGATGGCCGCATCGGTCCCGATTGCCCCCATCGCCATCGCGATCGTTGCCCGGCCCATCGCCGGTGCGTCGTTCACCCCGTCGCCGACCATCGCGACCGACCCGTACTTGGCGACGAGCTCCTCCACCTTCGTCACCTTGTCGGCGGGGAGGAGCTCGGCGTGGATCTCGTCCACCCCGGTCTGTCGTGCGATCGCTTCCGCGGTCCCGCGGTTGTCCCCGGTGAGCATGACGACGTGCTCGATGCCGGCGGCGCGGAGATCCGATACCGCCTGTCTCGCCTCGGGCCGGACCGTGTCCGCAAGGGCGATGAACCCGCAGACGTGGCGGTCGTTCCCGACCACGACGACTGCTTTTCCGGATTTCGACAGGGCTTCGAGCCGCTCGTGAACCTCCGGCGTCTCCTGCTTGCGCTCCTCCAGGTAGCGGTGGGAGCCGACCCAGAACAAGGTTCCGCGGACCCGCCCCTCTGCCCCCTTCCCGGGGAGGTTTCGGAACTCCTCCGCGGTCGGGACACTCACCCCCCGGTCTTTCGCGTAGCCGAGGATCGCGTCGGCGAGGGGGTGCGTGCTGTGGGCCTCAAGGGCCGCGACCCGCTCCAGGAGTTCCCCCTCGGTGTGGCCGTTGAGCGGCACCACCTCGACCACGGCCGGCTTCCCCAACGTGAGCGTCCCGGTCTTGTCCATCGCGATCGCCTTGAGCCTCCCCGGGGCCTCGACGTACACCCCGCCCTTGATCAGGACCCCGTTTCGGGCGGCGGCCGCGAGGGCGGCGACGATGCTCACGGGGGTGGAGATGACGAGCGCGCACGGGCAAGCGATGACGAGGAGGACGAGCGCGCGGTAGAACCAGGCGGACCACGGCTCCCCGAAGGCGAGGGGAGGGACGAGGAGGACGGCCACCGCGAGGACCATGACGGCCGGGGTGTAGTACCTCGCGAACCGCTCCACCCACTGCTCGGACGGTGCCCGGCGGGCCTGGGCCTCCCCCACCATGCGGGTGATCCGGGCGAGGGTCGTGTCCGACACGGGCTTGGTGGACTCGACCGTGAGCGACCCGTCGCCGTTGATCGTGCCGGCGAACACCTCGTCGCCGGGGGACTTCTGAACCGGCACACTCTCCCCGGTGATGGGTGCCTGGTCCACCCCGCCGGCCCCGTCCACCACCCGCCCGTCGAGGGGGATGCGGTCGCCGGGCCGGACGCGGAACTTCCCACCAACAGGCACCCGCTCCGGGGGAACCGTCTCTTCGCGCCCGTCGGGGTAGACGAGGCGGGCCTCCGGCGGGGAGAGCGCCATGAGCGCCGCGACCGCCCGGCGGGCGCGGCCGACGCTCCAGGCTTCGAGGGCCAGGGAGAGGGCGAAGAGGAAGGCGACGGTTGCGGCTTCGAGCCACTGACCGATCCCGACCGCGCCGACGACCGCGACGACCATGAGGAGGTTCATGTCGGGGCGGAGCCGCTTCGCGGCGACCCAGGCCTTCGGGAGGACGGTCCAGACCCCGGCGAGGATGCTGAGGGTGTAGAGGACGATTGCGACCACTGGCGGGCCGGCGGCCCCTTCCTCGAGGAAGGCGGCCCGGACTCCAGAGAGTGCGGCGTGGGTCGCGGCCCCGGCGAGGAGAAGCCCGCCGCTTACGGCGGTGAGTACCGTTCTCCGGTTTCGCTCCCAAAACCCCTCCCCGCGGAGCGCGGTCTTATCGTCCTGCCACGGCTCGGCCCGCATTCCGGTCCGCGCGACGGCGTCTCGGATCTGCTCCGCCGAGGCGGGGGCGTTCGGGGCAACCGTCATCTTCGCGCTCAGCACGTCGAACGAGAGGTTCGCCTCGCCGCCGACGAGCGGGCCGAGCTCCCGCTTGAGGACGGCCACCTCCTCGGCGCAGTCGAGGCCGCGGACGCGAAACGCCTGGGGACCTTTTGCTCGCTCTACCATCTGCCGCCCCTTGTTGTCGCGCAAGTTGCCCGGGCTGCCACGTTCCGGTTACGCGGGGTTCCTCTTCGCAAGCTGCCACACCCGACCCCGCGGCCACCAGGAGTCTCGTCATGAAGCTCGTGCTCTCCGCCGCGGCGGCCGTCACCGCCCTCGGCCTCGCCGCCGGCACCGCCTCGGCCCAGTACCCGGCCCTCGTGCCGCACCGCGGGCATTACCACGTCGTGCCGTCCCACCAGCCTCCGGCGTTCGGCGGGTACGGCTACCCCGCGTACTCCCCGGGGGTGACGTTCGGCGGGGCCTACTCGACCCCCGGGTTCGGCGGCGGCCTGGGCTACACGTCGCCGGGGTTCGGCTACGGGGGCGGTGTGTACCCCGCCCCGTTCCCGTACTCGGGCGGCTACGGCTGGGGCGGTCACCACCGTCACCACCACCACGGCCATCACCACCGGTAACCGTTGTGCGGGTGCGGGCGGCCGATGAATTCCCGGCCGCCCGTACCGCCCGACTCAGGCGGCCGGCTTCTTGGTGTGCGTTCCGGCCGGCCCCTCGATCTTGCTCGGGTCCTTACCCCCCTTCTCCACGGCCTCCCAGAGCGCCTTCGGCGAGAGGGTCGAGCCGGCCTTGGGGGTCACCTTCAGCGTCCGGGCCTGGACGTCGTACTCGACCTTCGCGACGCCGGGCACCTCGCCCACCTTCCCCCCGACCTTTTTCGCGCAGGACGCGCAGTCCATCTCCGGCACGGTGATCGTGGTCGCCGGCGGGTCGGCCGCCTCGGCGCGGGCGGACAGCAGGACCAGGGCGGCCAGCGCGGCGGCCGCAAGCGTTCGGGTCATCGTCGTCATCGGTCTGAACTCCCTTTCGCGAACAGATGTCCCGCCGCCTCACGGCGAGGCGGCGGCCGATCGCAGCATCCGGCGTTCCCCGCCGGGCCACTGCGGCATGTTTCGGGCTGGGCGGTCGGCTGGGGGACCGGCCACCCGAGAGGTCTCTTGTCCTTCCTCGACTCCGCCCGGCACCCGTCGGTCAGTCTCCTGCCCGCACCGGGCAGCCGGGGCCGGCTCACTTCTTGTCCTTGGCCTTCCCGTCGTCCTTCTTCTCGTCGTCCTCGGTCGGGGGCGGCTCCTTCCCGAACTTGGCCTT
>PNKH01000089.1 GCA_013822345.1 Isosphaera sp. | reverse complement strand
GCTAAACTACAACAGCCTAGCGCGTTACCTCAACCGGTGTGCACACCGAGCGCGCAGCACGTATCAAGCTAACCACTGGTTCGGCGGCGGCGGATCAAACGATGACGCGCCTCGCAACCCCGGTCAGCCTGCTCGTCGTCGTGGCCCTACACGTCGCGGTTGCTCGCGCCGCCGAGCCGACGGAGGCCGAAGCGGTCGCGGCCCTCGAAAAACTCGGCGCGAAAATCAACGGAGCCAACCCCAAGAACGCCGCCATCCGACCTGTGACCGGCGTCCTGTTTCCGAGGAAGGGTTGCGACGTGACGGACGACGACCTTGCCCACCTCAAGGCGTTCAAGAAGATCGAGTACGTCTACATCATCGACCAGAAGCGAGTGACGGGGGGTGGGCTGAAGCACCTGTCCGGCCTGAAGACGCTTCGAACGATCGATCTGCATTACACGCCGATCGAGAGCAAGCATCTGGTTCACCTGGAAGACATGACGTGGTTGCACAAGCTCGGCCTGTGGAGCACGAAGGTGGACGATGACGGCATACCCCACCTCAAAGGGCTTCAGCTCCTTGAACACCTGTATCTGGACAAGACCGCCGTCGGCGACAAGGGGGTCGAAGCCCTCGGGCCGAACAAGTCGCTCTGCAACGTCGGATGGGAGGGGAGCAAGGTCACGGCAAAGGGCGAGGCCGTGATGAAGAAGAACTTCCCGCGACTCGGTCTGGAACCGCTCCGCGGCGATTGACGAGCCGACTTCTCGCCCCGCAGACGCCGACCAGGCGCTGCAGCAGACGGCGGGGGCTGACTGGTTTTCTGCGATGTGCAGCTCACGCGGCCCCGGCCGCTGCTGAGCTGGGTCGCGCGGCAACGGAGCACTCGCGACCGGGGGTCGCATGACCGAAGGGGGAGGGGATGCGGCTCGCGGACTTCATCCTGCGCCACACCGAGGCCATCCTGGCGGAGTGGGAGTCGTTCGCCGCCACCCTGCTCCCGGCGGCGGGGGGGATGACCTCGCTCGCCCTCCGCGACCACGCCCAGCAGATCCTGGAGGCGGTGGCGCACGACCTCGCCACCCCCCAGACCCGGGACGAGCAGTCGGAGAAGTCCAAGGGGCGGGCACCCAAGATCGCCGACGCCCCGGAGACGGCGGCCCAGACGCACGCCGTCCTGCGGGCGCGGGGCGGGTTCGACATCATCCAGCTCGTCGCCGAGTACCGGGCGCTGCGGGCCAGCGTCCTGCGACACTGGATGGACACCGGCTCGCTCAACGGGACGGGGGTGGGGGACATCGTCCGGTTCAACGAGGCGATCGACCAGGCCATCGCCGAGTCGGTCGCCCACTTCCACGCCCAGGTGGAGCAGGCCCGCAACCTGTTCCTCGGGATGCTCGGGCACGACATGCGGAACCCGCTGTACGCCATCCAGCTGACGGCCGCCACCCTGTCCACCCTGAACGCCGGCGAGCAGGTGTCGGAGGCGGCCGGCCGCCTGATCCGGAGCGGGGCGGCGATGCAGGCCCTGCTCGACGACGTGATGGACTTCAACCGGACGAGGCTCGGCGTGGGCATCCGGGTCGTGCCGGCCGACTGCGACCTGGCCGGCCCGGTGGTCGACGAGGTCGAGCAGTTCCGCGCGACGTACCCGAGGCGGCAGATCCTGCTGGCGGTGTCCGGCGACTGCCGCGGGCGGTGGGACGGGCCGCGCGTGCGGCAGGTGATCCGGAACCTGGTGGGGAACGCCCTCAAGTACGGGGCGGCCGACGCGCCGGTGCGGGTGGCGCTACGGGCGGAGGAGGCCGGGGTCCGCCTGGAGGTGACGAACAGCGGCCCCCCGATCGACCCGTCGGAAGCGGATGAGTTGTTCGAACCGCTCCGCCGCGGCATGGCCCGCGGGGACGGTGGCGAGTCGGACAGTCTCGGGTTGGGGCTGTTCATCGTGCGGGAGATCACGCGGGCCCACGGCGGCGAGGTCGGGGTCCGCTGGGACGCGGGCGAGGTCACCTTCGCCGTGCACCTGCCGCGCCGCACCGCCGGCACCGGGCCGTGACCGGCAGGGGGCCGGGCGCGTCAGGGGCCGAACCAGCCGCTCCGCCTGACCCGGCGGGCAAGTCGGCTCTCCCAGACGTGTCGCTCACTCGGCCCTGCCGGCTGCTCAGCGGGGTCGTTCCGCGGCAGAGGCACTGGGGGGCAGGCGTGGTGACGTTGGAACGGGTGGCCGACCTCTCGGACGCCGACCGGGTGGCCGTCTCCGACCTCACCCGGGCCGTCTACCCGCCCGACCGATCTGCCGGGTGGGCGGGCCAGGACGTGGAGTGGAGCGCCCCCGAGTGGTGCGTCCGGGTGTCGGACAGTGGGGCGCTGGCGTCCTACGTCGGGGTCTACCTGCGGCCGGCGGAGGCCGACGGGCGGGCCGCGTTGGTCGGCGGGATCGGGAACGTCAAGACCCACCCGGCGGTCCGCGGCCGGGGGCTCGCCGCGGCCGGTCTGCTGCGGGCCGCCGGGTTCTTCGCCGAGGCCGGGGCCGACTTCGCGCTGCTGGTGTGCGAGCCGCCGTTGGTCGGGTACTATGCCCGGCTCGGCTGGCATCCGTTCGGTGGCCGGCTGGTGGTGCGGCAGCGCGGGGCTGCGGTCGAGTTCACGCTCAACCGGGCGATGACCCTCGCCGTGCGGTCGGCCGGGCCGGTGGTCGGGACCATCGACCTGTGCGGCCCGCCGTGGTGAGCGAGGCACGCCGGACCAGGCGCCTCAGCAGACCGGGGCCGCACGTTCGGTTCTGGGACTACATGGCGCACTCGGCGGCCCCGGCTGCCGAGCGGGGTCGTTCGGCGGCAGGCTACGTCCCACAGGGGTGAAGCATGATGTGTCGGCGTGATCGCCCTTCCTTCCGCGCTACCCCCTGATCCTGTTCGGGGGCGTGCTCGCCGGGTGCGGCAAGCCGCCGGAGCCCCAGAAGCCGCCCGTGGCGGAGGTCGTGGTGCCGACCCCGCCGACCCCGGCCCCGCCCCGCCCCGCCGGCCGAGGAGAAGGACGAGCGGTCGCGCTGGGCCTACGACAACGGCTGGTTCGCCAAGGGGGGCGGGGCCGCCTGGTTCGAGCACAACGACGAGGCGGCCCGCATCCGCGGCCGGGCGTGGGAGTTCTCCGAGACGAAGCGGACCAAGGAGTACGTCGAACTGCGCGACGCCAGCCGCGGGGTGTCGGTCCGGCTGGCGGACGCCGGGTGCGAGGCCCGCTGGGACCGGGACGGCGAGGCCGCGGAGTGGAAGCCCCTGTACAAGGGGCGGTGGTCGAAGCGGGAGTAGTCCCGGCGCCGGGTCGGCCCCGGCACCGGGACCGCCTCGCCTCACCCGTCGAACTTGGTCGGGACAGACCCGATCCCGCCGCGCAGGTTCGGGTTCGCCGGCCGGTTCGCCAGCGCCTCGTCGGCCGCCTTCCGGTCGGCCTCCCGCTCCGCCTCTTCGGCCGCGTCCTCCGCGTCCTCCTTCTCCAGCGCGATCCGCTTCAGGCTCAGCGCGATCCGCCGGGCGGCCACGTCCACGCTCAGGATCTCGACCTCGACCGCCTGGCCCTCCGAGACCACGTCGCGCACCCGCCGGACCCTCTGGGTCGACAGTTCCGAGACGTGGATCAGCCCTTCCACCCCGGGTTCCAGTTCGACGAACGCCCCGAAGTCGGCGACCCGCGTCACCTTCCCGGTCGCCCGCGCCCCGGCCTTCACCCGCTCGGCGAACTCGTCCCACGGGCTGGTGGTCAGCTGCTTCACCGAGAGCCCGATCTTCCGGGCGTCGTGGTCGACCCGGGCGACCAGCACCTGCACCTCCTGCCCGACCTTCACGAACTCCGACAGGTCGTTCACCCGCTGCCACGAGAACTCGGACACCGGGATGAGGCCGTCGATCCCGCCGAGGTCGACGAACGCCCCGAACGGCTTGATGCTCTTGACGACCCCCTTGCGGATGTCACCCTCCTTGATCGCCGCCCACAACTGTTCCGCCTTGTGCGCCCGCTCGCGCTCCAACAGCGCCCGCCGGCTGACGATCAGGTTCCGCTCCTCCGGCACCAGCTCGACCACCTGCACCTTCAGCCGCTGGTTGACGAACTGGTCCAGGTCCTCGACGCGGTACAGGTCGAGCTGGCTCGCCGGCAGGAACCCCTTGATCCCGGCCACCTCGATCGAGAGCCCGGTCTTGTTCTTATTGGTGCCGGTCACCTTCACCTCGATGATCGAGTGCAAGGCGACCTTCGACCAGTCGGTGACGACCTGGGCCGCGCCCTCGCGGGTCAGGACGAGGAGCCCGTCGGCGGCGTCGTACCGCTCGATCTCGAACTCGACCTCCTCGCCGACCGCCGGGGTGCGGCCCTCGAACTGCTGGAGCGGCAGGACGCCCTGGCCGCGGCCGCCGGGGACCTCGACGAACACGTCCTTCCCGTGGACGCCGACGACCCGGCCCTTCTTCCGGTTGGTGCGCGGGGCGCCAGGGGTTTGTGGCTGGCGGGCCTCGGCGGCGACCGTGGACGCCACCTCGAACCCGCTCATCGCCGCCTTCAGCTCGTCCTCGATCTGCTGGTCGAGCTCGCGGTTGTTCGGCTTGAACGCCCCGAAGTCGCGGCGGTCGAGGTTCTGCGGGGCGCCGCCGGGGTTCAGCGGCTTGTCGCCGCGCGGGAACGGCTTGTTCCCCTGCGGGAACGGGCGGTTGGCGCCGCCGGGCCGCGGGCCGCCGGGCCGGGGCGGGCCGCCCGGCTTGGGCGAGCCGGGAGCGGCAGCGACCGGAGTGGGGGGCGGGGGGTTCTCGGGGGCGGGTGGGGTCGGCGGGGTGGGGTCGCTCATCGTGGGTCCTCCGACTGGTCAGGGTATCGCGGCACCGGGACCGCGACAACGGAACCCGCCGCCCCCCGGTTCGAGGCGCATCGCTAACCGGGGGGCGCCGCGGGTTCTACAATCCCCCGGATGTCCACCCCCGCGCGGCGCCTGTGGCGCGTCGTCAACCCCCTGGTCGGCGTCGCAATCCTGGTCGGGGTGGGGGTGTACTTCGCGGACATCCTGAGCGCCTCGGGGTTCGACCTCCGCACCCTCACGGTCCGGTACGAGCTGCTGGTCCCGGCCGGGCTGCTGTACCTGCTCGCCCACCTGTGCTGGGCGACGTTCTGGGTCCGGCTGCTGCACTTCGAGGGGGTGCGGGTGTCGGGGTTCGCGGCCGTCCGGGCGTACTACGTCAGCCAGGTCGGGAAGTACTTCCCGGTCAAGGGGTGGGTGGTGGTGATGCGGGTCGGGATGCTCCGGCACGACGCCCACGCCCACGCCCTCCCGGTCGGCGTCACCGCCGTGTACGAGACGCTCTGCAGCATGGCGGCCGGGGCCCTGGTCGGGGTGCTGCTCCTCCCGCAGCTCGGCGTCCTCCCGGCCCAGGTGACCGGGCAGACGACGCTGATCCTGGTGGTCGTCGCCCTGCCCCTCGGGCTCGGGGTGCTGAACCGGGTGGCGGTCCGGCTGGTGTCCCGGCGGCGGAGCCCGGCGGCCCGGGCGCTCCCGTCCCCGTCCATCTTCCTGCTCGCCCAGGGCCTGGTGCACGGGGTGTGCGGGCACTGCCTGCTCGGGCTGAGCCTCGGGCTGACCGTCCGGGCCGTCGTCCCGGACGCCCCGTCCCTGTTCGAGACCTACCCGGCCGACCTCGGGGCGAACGCCCTCGCCTACGTCGCCGGGTTCCTGGTCGCGGTCGCCCCCGGCGGGCTCGGGCCGCGGGAGACGATGCTGAAGCTGCTCCTGGCCCCGCGGCTGGCGGCCGGCCTCGGCCCGGAGGCGGCCGCCGCCCTGGCCGTGGTGGTCGCCCTCCTGCTCCGGGTGGTGTGGACGACGGCCGAGGTCGCGCTCGCCGGGGTGCTGTACCTGTTCCGCCCGCCGGCCGCCCCGATCCCGCACCACATCCACCACCCCGAGCTGCTGGACCCGACGGACCAGGTTCCGCCCCCACCACCCCACCACCCCGCCACCGATGTCCCCTGACCCCGACCCCGGGCTGGTCACGCTCGTCATCCCGGTGTTCAACGAGCACGACAGCCTCGGCCCGCTGTTCGCCGAGATCACCGAGGTCGCCCGCGGGCTCGACGCCCGGGTCGAGGTGGTGTTCGTCGACGACGGGAGCACCGACGGGTCGTGGGGGGTGATCCGCGAGCTGGCCGCGGCCGACGACCGGGTCCGCGGGATCCGGTTCCGGCGGAACTTCGGGAAGGCGGCGGCATTGCAGGCCGGGTTCGGGGCGGCCCGCGGGGCGGTGGTGATGACCCTGGACGCCGACCTCCAGGACGACCCGCACGAGATCCCGAACTTCCTGGCCGCGGTCCGCGGCGGGCTGGACGTGGTCAGCGGGTGGAAGAAGGTGCGGCTCGACCCGTGGCACAAGACGATCCCGAGCCGCGTCTTCAACCGCCTGGTCGGGTGGGTGACCGGGCTCCACCTGCACGACCACAACTGCGGGTTCAAGGCGTACCGGGCGGAGGTCTTGCGGGAGGTGACCCTGTACGGCGAACTGCACCGGTTCGTCCCGGTGCTGGCGGCGGCCCGCGGGTTCAAGGTGGGCGAGCTGCCGGTGCACCACCGAAAGCGGAAGTTCGGGCGGTCGAAGTACGGGTGGGAGCGGTTCATCCGCGGGTTCCTGGACCTCGGGACGGTGAACTTCCTGACGAAGTTCGGCCGCCGCCCGCAGCACCTGCTCGGGCGGTACGGGCTGCTCGCCGCCGGGGTCGGGTTCCTCGGGTTCTTCGCCCTCGTGGTGAACCTGGTGGTGCAACTGTTCGCCCCGAACTCCGGGTTCGGAGAGCTGACGCAGATCTACGTCCTGGTCACCTCGCTCGCCCTGGTGCTGGCGGCGGCACAGTTCCTGTTCACCGGGCTCCTGGCCGAACTGGTCGTCGCCCGCAAGATGACCGAGCAGGAGCCGTACAGCGTCGCCGAGCGGACGCCCGGAAAGGATTAGCGCGTGGCCGACACCCCCGACACCCGCCGCGCCTTTTACCTGCTGCTGACGGCGGTCGGGGTGGCGGTCGCCGCCGCCAAGGTGCTCGGGGCGGAGAACGTGCTGGAGCCGAGCCGGTACAAGCCGCCGGCCGGCGGGTACGGCCACGAGCCGGACCGGAAGTGGCCGGCCGACCGGCCGGACCCGTCCCCGATGTACTCGTCGAACGACAAGTCGCGGTTCGCCACCGTCCGGGCGCTGGTGGACAACGGCACCTACGCCATCGGCAAGCGGGTGTACCCCGACGGGGCGAACCCGAGGGCGTACCGGGACGAGGGGATCGTCGCGGAGCCGCAGTACAAGAGCCTCGACATCGTCCTGCGGCCGCTCGGGGACGGGGCCGCCGGGCCGCAGGAGCGCGAGTTCACCAGCAGCAAGCCGCCGCTGATGCCGACGCTGCTGGCGGGGGAATATTGGCTCTTGAAGCGGGCGTTCGGGTGGGACATCGTCCGCGACCGTTGGCTCGTCATCCCGGCGATCGTGTTCACGGTGAACGTCCTGCCGTTCGCGGTCTACCTGCTGCTCCTGGCCGGCCTCGTGGAGCGGACCGGGCGGACCGACTTCGGCCGGCTGCTGGCGTTCACCACGGCGGCGGTCGGGACGTACCTGACGACCTTCTCCGGCACGCTGAACAACCACACCCCGGCGGCGTTCTGCGGCCTGTTCGCGGCGTACCCGCTGGTGCGGGCGATCCTCGACGGGACGGACATGACCCCGCGGGGGTACGTGTGCTGCGGGTTCTTCGCCGCCGCGGCCGCCACCTTCGACCTCCCGGCCGCCGCGTACCTGGCCGCCCTCGGGGTGGTCCTACTGATCGCCCGGCCGCGGAGCTTCGTGCTGTTCTTCCTGCCGGGGGCGCTGGTCCCGGTGCTGGCGTTCTTCGCGTGCAACTACGCGGCGCTGGGGCAGCTGCTGCCGGCCTACGGCGAGTTCGGCGGGCCGTGGTACGACTTCGTCGGCAGCCACTGGGCGAAGCGCGGGACGCCGGACGCGAAGGGGATCGACTTCAACCAGGAGCCGACGCACGTTTACGCGTTCCACCTGCTGCTCGGGCACCACGGGTGGTTCAGCCTGACACCGGTGTGGTTCCTGGCGCTCGGCGGCCTGGTCGGGCTGGGGATCCGCAGCGCCGCGGACGTGCGGAAGCTGTTCGGCGGCAAGGCGGCCGGGACCGGGTGGACGCCGGAGCTGTTCGCCACGATGACGCTGGCGGTGTCGGTCGTGGTGTTCGCGTTCTACCTCTCCCGGACGCAGAGCTACAACTACGGCGGGTTCACGAGCGGGCCGCGGTGGCTGTTCTGGCTGATCCCGCTGTGGGTGCTGGCGGTGGTGCCGGCGGCGGACCGGCTCGGCCGGTCGCGCGGCGGGCGGGTGCTGTGTGCGGGGCTGCTCGGGCTGTCGGTGTTCGCGGCGTTCTACCCGGCGTGGAACCCGTGGCGGCACCCGTGGGTCCTGAACGCGCTGGAGTTCGGCGGATACCTGCTGTACTGACGAGGCCCGGCGGCGTCTTGTAAGGTGGGCCGAGGTCCGCTTCGGACCGAGTCCCACCTGTGCTTCGGGAGGTGGGACTCGCCGGCGAGGCGCCGCCTCGGCCCACCCTACCATCTGGTAACCCCCGTGCCCGACTTCCTCTCCGACCCGCCGCGGACCGTCCTGCTCGCCCTCGGCGTCGCGGCCGTGGTCGCCGGGGCGGTGTGGTTCGGCCGGCGGACTCGGCGGACGCTCGCCGTGTTCCTGGGTCTCGCGGCGACTGTGGTCGTACTGGTGCTCCTCGACCGGCTGTTCGACAGCCCGCGGGAGGAGGCGGTCGGCGCGGTCGAGGCGATGGTGCGGGCAGCGAACGCCCGGGACGCGACCGCCTTCGCGAGCCACATCGCCGACACGTTCGAGTACTTCGGCGACACCGCCCAGCCTCGGACCGTCACCCGCGACCAGGTGCGAACCGCCGGGTTCTGGCACCTGATCGGCCAGCACGATGTCCGCGTCGCGGCGTGGGACTTCGCCCGGGAGGACGTGACCGAGCCGGCCCCCGGGGCGGTCGAGATCGGGTTCCTGGCGAAGGGCGAGGCGGGGGGGAAGCCGTTCCCGATGTACTTCCGCGCCCGCCTCGCCCGCCACCCGGACGGCAAGTTCCGGCTCACCGCCCTGTCCTCGTACGACGCCTTCGGGCGGCAGAACAAGCGGCAGGGGATCCCCTCCTTCCCGTGACGGGCGGCCGGCATGGGGCTGAAGCTCACCCTCCGCGCCGCGTCGCCGATCCCGCTGGAGGTCGACGGCATCACCCCGGAGCGGGTGGCGGGCCTGTCGCCGCTCGACGTGGCGAAGCTGCCGGTCCAGCACGGCAACCGCTCCGAGCCGCTCGGCGAGCACTTCGCCGTGACGGATCGCGTCACCACGGCACCCCGACGGGCCGACATCCAGTTCGCCGGCGACACGCGGGCGGTGAAGGGGATCGGGGCCGGGATGGCTGGGGGTTTCGTCTACGTCGAAGGCCATGTCGGCATGCACGCCGGCGCCGGCATGGCCGGTGGCGAGTTGGTCATCGACAGCGGGGCAGGGGACTGGCTCGGGGCGGAGATGGCCGGCGGGGAGATCGAGGTGCGCGGGTCGGCCGGGGACCAGGTCGGGGCGGCGTACCGCGGGTCGCGCCGCGGCATGACCGGCGGGTCGATCTTCATCCGGGGAAACGCCGGCGACGAACTCGGGCTGCTGATGCGGCGCGGGCTGATCGTGGTGCAGGGGGGGTGCGGGGAGTTCGCCGCCGCCTCGATGATCGCCGGCACGGTCGTGTTGCTCGGCAAAGTCGGCGGGCGGCTCGGGGCCGGGATGACGCGCGGCACCGTGGTCTGTGCGGCGGAGCCGCGGTTGCCGGTGTCGTTCCGCCTCGCCGGCGAGTACCGGCCGACGTTCCTCCCGCTCTACGCGGCCGAGTTGCGGCGGCTCGGCGTCACCCTGCCGCCGGGGTTCGGTGCCGGTCCGGTGCGGTGCTACCGCGGCGACCTGTTGACCGGCGGCCGCGGCGAGGTGTTGGTCATGTAGGGTGGGCCGAGCGGGCGCTTCGCCGGCGAGTCCCACCGGGGTAGGCGGTGGTGGGACTCGCCCGCAAAGACTGGCTCGGCCCACCCTACTTCCCCGCCGGCCGCAGGTGCCGCAGCCACGCGCCCGGTACCACCGCCAACTTCCCCGGCTCGAACCCGGCCGCCCGGAACACGTCCGCCCCGACCGCCCCGGCCTGCACCAGGCCGGCCGCCACCCCGCCCAGGTACCCGGCCGCCACCCCGGGGCCGCGGTGCGCCGACCCGACCGACTCCGGGCCGAAGATGTCCGGCTTCGCCCGCAGCGCCAGCCCGGTCCCGGCCCCGGACAGCTCGTCCGGGGTACACACCCCGACCGCCACCGCCCCGGCCGAGTCGCCCGGCACCCCGACCCCGGCGTCCGGGCTGACGTACGACCGGAACACCACCCGCCCCTCGCCCGGCTTCGCCGCCGGCGTCTCCACCACCACCCGCGGGTAGATCTCGATCTCCCGCTTCAGCGCCGGGATCGGCGGCTCCGGCCGATACCCGAGCGTCGCCACCAGGGCGTACCGCCCGGCCGCAGCCGTCGTGAACTCCAGCACCTGCTCGAACACCGCGAACGTCCCGGTGGCGTAGATCGGGTACGGCCCGCCCGCCGACCGCGCCTCCTCCGCCATCTCGTCGCTCGGCACCCGCGTCCCGGTCGGGTCGAGCTGCCGGAACACCCGCAGCACGACCGGGTACAGCGGGCGGTCGACCGACGGGAAGTTCGGGTCGAGCGGCTCCCGCCACTGCATCGCGAACCGCACCCGCGTCCCGGCCGGCAGGTCCGGCGCCGTCTCCCCGGTCGCCGACCGCACCCCGAGGAAGTTCAGGTCCGGCGACCAGTTCCCCGGCGGCAGCATCCCGCCGGGCGGGCCGAACTCCATCGTCTCGTCCCGGTTCGCGTCGCGGAACGGCCCGCCCCACACGCTCCCGGCCGCGGCGCTCGCCGCCTGCACCCACACCACCGGCGGCTTCGGCTGGGCCGCCGGGTCGCCGGCCCGCGTCGTCAGCCGCGGCGGGAGCGGGGTGGCGAGCCGCTCCAGCGTCCGGCTCAGCTCGCTCAGGGCGTCGAGCGGGTAGCCGCCGTCCCACGCCAGGGTGTTGACCACCACCCGCCCGCCGGCGAGGGCGGCGGTCACGTCCTTGCGGAACTCGTTGAACCGCCCGACCCGCTTGGTCAACTCGGCCTGCTCGGCGATCACCGCGTTCAGGTTCGCCTGCGCCTGCGCCCGCCGGGCCACCGCCACCTGGTCGTCCGCCAGGTCGTCGAACGCGGCCCGGTACGCCGCGACCGCCGCGTCCTTCCGCCGGGTCAGCTCCCCGGACCGCTCGCTCAGCTCGTTCAGCCGGGACCGCAGGGCGTCGGTGTAGGTGATCTCGCCCTTCGCCAGCCTCAGCACGCTGAACAGCTGGAACAGCGACCCGGGGTCGACGCGGACCAGCACGAGGTCCGCGTCCGGGGCGGACACGGCGACGGCTTGTGCGGCCGCGGTCCCGTGGCCGGTGCGGAGCGGGTCGGCCGGGAGCGGCACCAGGTCCGGGTTGAGCTCGGTCGTCAGGTCGAGGAGCCGGGTCTTCTTCGTGAGCCGCTCGGCCCCGGTGAAGTCGGTCCCGATCACCAGCACCTTCACCCCGGTCCCGGTGTACCCGAGCCGGTGAAGGGCGTCGACGCCGGACCCCTTCAGCACGTCCGCCGCCGCCGCCGGCTTCTGGGCGGCGGTCAGCGGGCGGACCGTCTCGCCGGCCTGCGGCGGGAGGCGGACCGTCATCACCCCCGGCTCGGTGGCGAACCGCTCGGCGTCGGCCGGGCGGTCGAACCGGATCGCGGCGAGGTTCCCGGCGACGCCCTCCAGGGCCGCCCCCTCGGTCAGCGCGGGGAGGCCGTCGGGCCCCTTCACGACCGCCCCGTCCGCGGTCCGCCGGACGGTCGACCCGTACGCCGACTGGAGGCGGACGCGGAGTTCCTCGGTCCGGTCCTCGAGCCGGTCGACGAACAGCACCACCACCCGCACCGGGGTTTCCTTGCGGGCGGGGTCGGCGACCAGTGCCCGGAGTTCCGGGGTGAGCCGGAGCTGGGCGGGCGGGACGGCCGCGGGGGTGAACGGGGCGGGGGCGTCGCGCGGCGGCATCACCTCCACCCACCGGACCGGGTTCCGCTCCGCCAGCGGCCGCGGCAACTGGTCCGGCTGGGTGTCGGCCAGGAACCACCCGGCCGGCTCGGTCCGCAGGTCCTTGACCAGGCGGTCGAGGTACTTCAGCGGGAAGGTGCCCTTGAGCTGGGTGTACCCGCGGGTGTCGTACCCCAGCGCGTCGCGGTATCCGAGCCGTTCCAGGTGCCCGAGGACCTGGCCGTGCAGCACCTGCTGCAGGGCCGGGATGAGCCCGCCGCGGATCACCACCCGGACCGGCACGCCGGTGTCGCGGGTCTCGGGGTACGGGTACCCGGCCGGGGCGAACAGGATGGTCTCGACCCGCGGGTCGTCGAGCACCTCCAGCACCCGGGCGGACGGGATGGTGCCGGTGAACCGCTCGGCGGCCGGGTCGAGGATGTCGAGTTCGCGGTCCGGCTCGTCCTTCCGGGCGTCGTCGAACCCGAGGGCGGCGAGGTGCTTCTCGAGCACCCGGAACTGGCGGATCCGCTCGTCGCGGTCGGCCCGGATGCGGTAGCGGACCTGGATGTCGAGCTTCTCAGCCCGCGGCGGCTCCTTGACCGCCGGGTTCGGCTGCTGGCCGGACGAGGCCCCGGCGAGGAGGAGGAGGGCGGCGGCCGTGGGGGCGAGGGGGGCTCGGGTCATGAGGACATCCGGTTCGGGGCGCGGCGACGCAACTCCATCGTCGCGGCGCGCGGCGGCCGTGCCAAGGGGACCCGGGTGAAGTATGCCGCACCCGGGTGCGGAGGGGGTGCGCCCCGGACAGGTTTCCGCCGGTTGTAGGTCAGGTTCTGACGGCGGCGACATCCAGGTCGGTAGGACCCGGGCCGTGTGCGTGGCACCCAGGCCGTTGGCCTGGGCTGAGGGAGGGCGCACCTTCGGTGCTCAGACTCTTCAGGCCCGAAGGGCCGATCTTCCTCAGCCCAGGCCAACGGCCTGGGTTCGGGGTGGGGAACGACGACCTGGGTTACCTGCGCGGCCGTTACGGGTTGTCACTTCACCCGGTCCGGGGTAAGTTTGCCGAGGTTGTCGAACAGCCGGACCAGGGACGCCATCAGCTTCTTCAGGTCGCCCTCGTGCAGGCTCTCGTTCGGGGCGTGGGCGTTACTCGCCGGGTCCTCGATCCCCATCAGCAGGGCGGGGGCGCCGCCGAACAGCTCCGACAGCGGGCCGACGAACCCGATGCTCCCGCCGCACCCGATCGCCACCGGGTCGCGGTCGAACCCGCCGCGCATCGCGGACAGGGCGGCCTCGAACGCCGGCCCGTTCGGGTCGGTCATCCACCAGTCGACCGGCGGGCCGTGCGGGGTCACCTTCACCTCGCAGCCCCACGGCGGGTCTTTCGTCAGGAACGCGGTCAGGGCCGCCAGCACCTTGGCCGGCTTCTGGTCCGGGACGATCCGGCAACTCACGATCGCCGACGCCGTCGGCAGCACCTGGTTCGACGCCCCCTTGATCGAGCTGGCCTCCTGGGCGATCACCGTCACCGCCGGCCGCCGCCACGTCTGGGCGTAGGGGGTGTACCCGTCCTCCATGGTGAACCGGGCGGTCGGGACGGTGCCGAACATCTGCCGGTGCTTGTCGGCGTCGAACGGCAGCCGGTTGAACGCCGCCCGCTCCTTGTCGGTCAGCGGCCGGACCTGGTCGTACATCCCCGGGATCGGCAGCGGGCCGTTGCCCCAGTAGAGCCGGCCGAGGACGTGGTTGAGGGCGATGGCGGCGTCCGGCAGGGCCCCGCCGCCCATCCCGCTGTGGACCGGGATCTTCGCCGCGTGGACATCGACCTGCACCTGGAGGACGCCGCGGAGGGAGTAGGTGATGCTCGGGATGCCGACCTCGATGTTCTCGGTGTCGCACACCACGATCACGTCCGACTTGAGCCGGTCCTTGTGGGCCTCGAAGAACTTCAGCAGGTACTTCGACCCGATCTCCTCCTCGCCCTCGACCAGCATCTTGACGTTGACCGGGAGGGTGTTGCCGGTCTTCCGGTACGCGGCGACGGCCCCGAGGAAGGCGGAGATGGCCCCCTTGTCGTCGGCCGACCCGCGGGCGTACAGCCGGCCGTCCCGGCGGGTCAGCTTCCACGGGTCGGACTGCCACTGGTCGACGAAGTTGACCGGCTGGACGTCGTGGTGGGCGTACAGGAAGACGGTCGGCTTGGACGGGCCGGCGTCGAGCCACTCGCCGTAGGCGTAGGGGAGGGACCCGCCGACCTTGAGCACGTCGACGTTGTGGAGCCCGGCGTGCCGCATCTGGTCGCAGGTGAGGCGGGCGGTGCGGTCGATCTCGGCGTGGTGCTCGCCGTCGGTCGAGATGCTCTGGATGGCGACGAGCTCGGCCAGCCCGCGGACCACCTCCTCGTGATTCTTCCCGAGCCAGTCGAGGGCCTGCTGCATGGGGAGCCTCCAGGGGTTGTTCCGGTGCGTCCACTGTAACGGGCGGGGGGGTCGGGGTAAACCCGCGTGAGTATGGTAACCGCGTCGGCACCGAGTCCCCGTCCGGGTGCGGAACCATGTTAGTCGCGTTCGTCCTCGTGCTGTCGCCGTCGGCCCCGGCCGCGGACGAGAAGGCCGTCCGGGCCGTCCTCGACGCCCAGGTGGCGGCGTGGAACAAGGGCGACCTGGACGGGTTCATGGCCGGGTACTGGAAGGACGAGGCGCTGACGTTCATCTCCGGCGGCACCCTGACGCAGGGGTGGGAGCCGACCCGGGAGCGGTACGTCAAGCGGTACCAGGCGGAGGGGAAGGACAAGATGGGGACGCTCGGGTTCGACGAGCTGCACCACGTCCCCCTCGGCCCGGACGCGGCGATGGTGCGGGGGCGGTTCAAGCTGGTCCGCGGGGGGCAGACCGACACCGGACGGTTCACCCTGGTGTTCCGGAAGTTCCCCGACGGGTGGAAGATCATCCACGACCACACGTCGGTGCCGGAGAAGCCGGAGAAGAAGTAGAATCACCGCGTCCGACCCACGTCACGGAGGCCCGTCATGTCTCGCGTCGTCCTGGGATTGCTCGTCGGGTTCGCGGCCGGGGGCTTGGCGGCGGGGTGGCTGGTGCCGCGGTCGAGCGCCGACGTGCCGGCGCCGGCCCCGCGCGAGGCGGTCCCGGCCGACCCGCAGCTGAACAAGTTGGCGCGGCTCGAGGCGGCGCTGGTCCGGGAGGTCGAGGCACGCGAAGACAAGATCAAGCGGCTCGCGGCCGACGGCTTGCCCGACGGCCGGGTGGCCGCCCTCCGCGCCCGGGTCAACGAACAGGACGCGGCGATCCAGGCGCTCGGCCGCGACATCGCCCGGACCGCGGCCGAGCGGCGTGCTCAGGCGAAGCACCTGGCCGAGGCGCCGAAGCACGACCCCGAGGTCGTCGCCGCGCGGGTGAAGCGTGACCCGCGCGTCGAGGAGGCCGAAGCGGTCCGTGTCCACGTTCTCCACGCAATCTCGAACGCAGAGGGGCTGTTCGTCGACCCTGTCGGGCGGGAGCGGTCCCCGGCGGTGCTCAAGGCCCGTGCCGACCTGCCACGCGTCGAGAAGCGACTCGCCGACCTGATTGCGGCAGTAACCAGGGAGGTCGAGGAGGCCCTGACGAAGAAGGCGACCGGTGCCTCTAAAGCCGAGATCGCCAGGCTCGACGCCAAGCTGGAGGTCGACGCCGATGTCCGCGACACCCTCACCGCCGACCTCAAGGCCCTCCGGCGGGCGCTGGCGGCGGCCGAAGAGTCGCGATTTGAGGCGGAGAAGATGCTCGACGAACTCCGGCCGCTGCGGGAGGAGCTGAGCAAGGTGCGGCTAGAAATGATTCGGCTGCGGGCCGGGCGGGAACCGGCGGGGAAGTGACGGTGGAAAAGGAAGACGGCCGGATCAACCTGGCATGGGGGACGCTGCCAACCCCCACACCAAACCGACCCGGCTCGTCGTTCCCACAGTAAGGGGCGACGCTGCCAGACGCCCCTCACACCCTTCACGGTGCGCGCCGCCCCGCCGTTATTGTCCCGGCCGCCGACTTTTTTCGCTTGCGACCCGATCCCGAACCCGCATCATGGGTTCGGCCCGACACCTTTTCCCCGGAACCCGTCGATGAGCACCCCGTCCCGCCGCGACTTCCTCGCCGCCACCGCCGCCCTCCCCGTGGCCCTGCAGTCACGGCTCGCCGCCGCCGACACGGCGGCGAAGTTCAAGCTCGGCGTCGTCACCTACAACGTGCCGAAGGACTGGGACCTGCCGACGCTCCTGAAGGTGTGCAAGGAGGTCGGAGTCGCGGCGGTCGAGTGCCGCACCACCCACAAGCACGGCGTCGAGCCGGCCCTGACCGCCGCCCAGCGGGCCGACGTGAAGAAGCAGTTCGCCGACTCCGGCGTCGTCTTCTGGGGCTGCGGGAGCGTCTGCGAGTTCCACGCCGCCGACCCGGCCGTCGTGAAGAAGAATGTGGAGGAGTGCAAGGCGTTCGTCGGGCTGGTGAAGGACATCGGCGGGAAGGGGGTGAAGATCCGCCCGAACGGGGTGCCGAAGGACGCCGACCCGCAGAAGACGTTCGAGCAGATCGGCAAGGCGCTGGTCGAGTGCGGGAAGGCGGCGGCGGACGCCGGGGTCGAGATCTGGGTCGAGGTGCACGGGGCGGTGACGCAGGTGCCGAAGAACATGAAGGCGATCATGGACGCCTGCGGCCACCCGGCGGTCGGGGTGTGCTGGAACTCGAACGCGGCGGACATCGAGAACAAGTCGGTGAAGGCGGCGTTCGAGCTGCTGAAGCCGTGGGTCAAGTCGTGCCACATCAACGACCTGGAGAACGACGAGAAGGGGACGTACCCGTACCGTGAGCTGTTCGGACTGCTCCGCGGCATCGGCTACGACCGGTACACGCTGTGCGAGGTCGGGAAGGCGTACCCGGTGGCGGAGGGGACCGAGTACCTGCGGAAGTACCGGGCGACGTGGGACAAGCTGGTGAACGGGTGACGCCAGTCGCCGCGAACGGATGCGGTGACGCGAACGGGCCGGGCCGTGTTCGTGGGACCCAGGCCGTTGGCCCGGGCTGAGGGAGGCCGGGCCTTCGGCCCTCCCAACGCCCCGAAGGGGCGGCCTCCCTCAGCCCAGGCCAACGGCCTGGATGCGTTGACCGCCCGCCAGGCAACGTTCCGCCCCATCCGCGAAACTTTTCGCTTGCGAACGCCGGGTGCGGACGGCCAAATAATGTCGTCCCGTATCTCGATCGTTCCTTCACCCCATCCGGAGTCCGCCCGTGACCCGCGCCCGCACGCTCGCCCTCGCCGGCCTACTGGTTCTGTCCGCCGGCCTCGCCGCCCAGGAGCCGAAGAAGGACGACCCGCCGGCCAAGGTGAAGGGTTACCTGCCGCCGAACTGGAAGGCCCTCGGGCTGAGCGACGAGCAGAAGCAGCAGGTGTACAAGATCCAGGCGAAGTACGACGCGGAGATCGAGAAGCTGGAGGCGAAGATCGCCGAGCTGAAGGCGACGATGAGCAAGGAGCGGAAGGCCGTCCTCACCCCGGACCAGACGAAACTGCTCGAGAAGATCCTGCTGAAGGACAAGTGACCGCATGGGCCTCGACTGCACCGTCCGGTTCCCGGCGGGCGACGCGCCCCCGTGGGAGGCGATCCGGACGCACCTGGTGCGGGCCGGCGAGTCCGGCCAGCTCCGGATGATCGACGGGCTGCCGGCGTTCCCGGACGAGACCCCGGCCGACGACTGGAAGGAACTCCGCGTCGGGACGGCGGGCGGGATGGTGACCGTCCGCCGCGGGGCCGGCACGCTGACGTGCGTGGTGTGGGGGACGGCCGACCCGAAGCTCGACGCCGGCTGGCGGGCGGTCACCTGGGCGTGCGCCGCGGCCGGCGCCGGCCTCGTCGCCACCCCCGCCGGCGACCTCGACCCCGCCGCGTTCGCCCGCCTCCACGACCTCCCGGTTTGATCCGCCCCCCGCGCCACTTGGCCTTGCCCCGTTCCGCCGGCCCCGCTACCTTCCGCCGATCCGTGGCCGGGTCAGAGGAAGCGAGGCCGCCGTGACCGTCACCGTCCGGGAGTTGGCCGAGTGGGTGCGGGGCGAGGTCCTCGGGGACCCCGACCTGCCGATCTCGAACGCCCGCCCGCTCGCCGAGGCCGAACCCGGCGACATCACCTTCGTCGAGCACGACAAGCACCTCCCGGCGTGGCACAACAGCCGGGCGTCGGCGGCCATCGTGCCGCAGTCCGTCCCGGTGAACGGCCGGCCGGTGATCCGGGTCGCCGACCCGCTGATGGCGTTCGCCGCCGTCGTCCGCCGGCTCCGCGGCCGGCCGCCGGCCGCCGACACCGGGGTGAGTCCGGCCGCCCACGTCCACCCGACGGCCCGGCTCGGGCCGGGGGTGTCGGTCGGCCCGGCCGCGGTGGTCGGGGAGGGGACCGAGGTCGGGGCCGGGTCCGTCATCCACCCCGGGGCGGTGGTCGGGCGGTTCTGCCGGCTCGGGGAGAACGTCGTCCTCCACCCGCACGCCGTCCTGTACGACGACTGCGTCCTCGGGGACCGGGTGACGGTCCACGCGAACGCGGTGATCGGGGCGGACGGGTTCGGCTACCGCACCCACCACGGGACGCACACCAAGGTGCCGCAGCTCGGGTGGGTGGAGCTGGAGGACGACGTCGAGGTCGGGGCGTGTACGACGGTCGACCGGGGGACGTTCGGGCCGACGGTGGTCGGGGCCGGGACGAAGCTCGACAACCTGGTGATGGTCGGGCACAACTGCCGGCTCGGGCGGCACAACCTGTTCTGCGGGCAGGTCGGGCTGGCCGGGTCGGTGACCACCGGGGACCACGTGGTCATGGCCGGGCAGGTCGGGCTGGCCGACCACCTGACGGTCGGCGACCGGGTGACGATCATGGCCCAGAGCGGGGTGCACTGGGACATCCCGGCCGACTCGCAGGTGCTCGGCGCCCCGGCCCGCCCGCACAAGGAGCAGGCCCGCATCCTGATGTCGATGGAGAAGCTGCCGGAGATGCGTCGGGACCTCGCCCGGGTGAAGAAGCACCTCGGCCTGAGGGGCGACGAATGACCGCCCCGATCGGCCTGCTCGCGTGCGCCGGCCGGCTCCCGGTCGCGTTCGCCCGGAAGGCGCGGGAGTGCGGCATCCCGGTCGTCTGCGTCGGGGTCGCGGGGATGGCCGACCCGGCCCTCCGGGACCTGTGCCACGAGTACCACTCGCTCCGCCGGGCGTCCCTCGGGTTCCTGATCCGCGCCTTCCGCCGCGGCGGGGTGACCCGGTGGGCGATGGCCGGGAAGTTCGAGAAGGTCAGCCTGTACCAGCCGCGGTGGTGGCTGCGGTTCCTGCCGGACTGGCGGATGGTCCGGTTCTACCTGTTCCGGAAGCGGCGGGCGAACAACGACGACTCGCTCCTGCTCGGGCTGATCGCCGAGTTCCGGGCCCACGGCCTGGAGTGCGTCTCCCCCCTCGACCTGGTCCCGGAGGTGCTCGTGCGGGAGGGCGTGTTGACCCGGCGGAAGCCGACGGCGGCGGAGGAGCGGGACATCGCGGTCGGGTGGGACCTGGCCCGGGAGATGGGCCGGCTGGATGTCGGCCAGAGCGTGATGGTGCGAGAGCGGGCCGTCCTGGCGGTCGAGGCGATCGAGGGGACGGACCGGGCGATCGAGCGGGCCGGGGAGCTGTGCGCCCGGTCCGGGTTCGTGGTGGTGAAGGTGGCGAAGCCGGCCCAGGACCGGCGGTTCGACGTGCCGACGGTCGGGCCCGCGACGGTCGAGGCGATGCGGCGGGCCGGCGGCCGGGTGCTGGCGGTCGAGGCCGGGCAGACGATCCTGCTGGACGAGGCCGAGACGGTCGCCCTGGCCGACCGGTACGGGATCAGCATCACGGCGCTCGCCGGGCCGCCGGCGTTACCCCCCGTTTAGCGCGCGCCGTGTGGCTCGCGCTCCGCCCCGAGGACTCCGCGGCGCGGCGACACGGGACCCGGGAGTCCTTCCCCTCCCGGTTGTGGTCGCGTTATAACTGGTGTAGTTTAGACCCGGTCCCCCGCCTCTCCGGTCCGGTCCGTGCGCCCATGGGGTCGATCTCGTTCCTGCTCCCGAGTTCCGCCCACACGGCCCCGGCCGGCCCGGACCGCGGGCCGTTCTTCGCGCACGGGTACGAGCAGACCGTCGCGGCCGGGACGGTCGAGGTCCGGGACGGGATCCTCCACCTGACCAAGCCGCTGGACGACAGCGGGTATTTGCTGGCCCCGTGGCCGGTCGGGCCGTTCGGCACCCTGGTGGCCGCCACGTCGACCCTGCGGGAGCGGCCCGAGCCGTACCGGCTGCTGCTGGAGCTGGCCCGCGGGAAGCTGAACCAGGTCCGGACCCAGGCGGCCGAGTGGCAGGGGATCGGGCTGATCACCCCGCGGGCGTTCGACCAGCGGCTGGCGGACGCGACCCGGCAGTTCGGGAAGGCCCTGGTGTCGGCCCCGGCCGACGCCGACGCCCACTCCGCCCGGGTGCTGGAGGAGAGCTTCGCCCTGGCCGACGTGCTGGCCCGGGAGTTCGTCGCCCAGTTGTTCGACACCCGCCACCAGGAGGAGGGGCCGGTCGACTCCCGGCTGGCGGCCCGGTCGCTCGGCGGGCCGGGCGGCCTGGCCGGGGAGTACGCCCGGGCGTTCAACGCCGCCGCGATCGGGCTCAGGTGGGGCGACATCGAGCCGGAGGAGTCGCGGTACGACTGGTCGGCGACCGACCGGGCGGTGGCGGCGGCGAAGGCGGCCGACCTGCCGATCACGATGGGCCCGGTCATCGACCTCGCCCCCGGGATGCTGCCAGTGTGGGCCGCCGGGTGGGAGGGCGACCTCCCGACGCTGGCGGCGTTCACCTGCGACTTCCTGGAGACGGCGGTGCGGCGGTACAAGACGGATGTCCGCCGGTGGGTGGTGTGCGCCGGGTTCAACCACGCCGACGCGCTGGGGCTGGGCGGGGACGAGCGGGTCCGGCTGGCGTTCCGCCTGTTCGAGGCCGCCCACCAGGCCGACCCGCACCTGGAGCTGGTCCTGTCGGTCGCCCAGCCGTGGGGCGAGTACCTGGGCGGCGGCGGGCAGACCGTCTCCCCGCTCGCCTTCCCGGACGACCTGATCCGGGCCGGGCTGAAGGTGTCGGGGGTGGAGCTGGAGATCCGCCCGGGCGTCACGCCCCGGGGGAGCCTGCCGCGCGACCTGCTCGACACCGTCCGGCTGATCCACCTGTTCGGGAGCCTCGGGGTGCCGCTGGAGCTGACCCTGAGCCTGCCGTCGTCGCCGCGGCCGGACCCGGCGGCGGTCCCCGGGCAGGCGGTGTGGGCGCCGGCGTGGCCGGCCGGGCCGTCCCCGGACGGGCAGGCCGAGTGGGGGGCGTCGTTCGCCGCCCTGGGGCTGAGTATCCCCCACGTCCGGGCGGTCACCTGGGACCACTGGGCGGACAGCGAGTTCCACCTCACCCCGGGCGGCGGGCTGGTCGGCACGGACAACCGCCCGAAGCCGCTGCTGGCGCGCCTCCGCACCCTCCGCACCGCCCACCTGCGCTGAGGCGTCCGCCGCTCGTGGCGTTGCGGCGCCCGCAAGGCCGCGATCGGCGAACCCGATCGCGATTCACCTCAAACGCCCGGCCCCGGGTAACGTCTCTGTTACCGGGTATCCGCTTGCGGTCGCGGCCGCCCGTCCCTAAGCTAGCGACTTGAACGGACGCACACACGACCCGCGCGACGCCCCGCCCCGGGGCGGCCGGGTCCGGAGGGCAGGTGATGCCAGTCCCGGACTGCCTGGGGGAAGACGCGCCCGACCCGTGCCCGGTCGCCGGGTACCCGTGGCTCCGCCGCCTCGGCCGGGGGGCGATGAGCGTCGTGTACCTGAGCTACCACGCGGCGACCGGCCCGGTCGCGGTCAAGGTGCTGGCCGAGCACCTGGCGGACGACCCGGGGGCGGTGGCCCGGTTCTCCCGAGAGGCCCGGCTGAGCCGCCGGCTGGCTCACCCCGGGCTGGTCCGCGGGCGGGCGGCCGGGTTCGACCCCGGGTCCCGCCGGCACTACCTGGTGCTCGAGTTCGTGGACGGCCCGACCGCCCACGCCGCCCTCGCCGCGGCCGGGCCGTTCCCGGTCGGGGTGGCCGTTCAGGTCGGGGCGGACATCGCCCGGGCGCTGGCGTTCCTGCACGACCGGGGGTACGTCCACCGGGACGTGAAGCCGGACAACATCCTGCTGGAGCCCGGGACCCCGGCGAAGCTGGCCGACCTCGGGCTGGCCAAGCGGCTGACCGACGACGGGCACCTCACCTGGGACGGGGAGGGCGTCGGGACGACGTTCTACATGTCCTACGAGCAGGCCCTGAACGCCAACTGCGTCGACGGGCGGAGCGACGTGTACGCCCTCGGGGCGACCCTGTACCACCTGCTCACCGGGGCGGTGCCGTTCCCCGGGGCGACCCACGCCGAAGTCCTCCGCGGGAAGGCCAGCGGGGCGTTCCGCCCGGTCGGGGAGGGGAACCCGGCCGTCCCCCCGGCGGTCGCCGACCTCGTCGCCGCGACCCTGGCCCGCGACCCCCGGACCCGCCTCCAGTCGGCCGCCGAGCTGGCCGACGCGCTGGAGGCGACCGGCCTGGCGACCCCGGTCCCGGTGTTCGGCGCGGCCGCCGACGCGCCCGGGCCGGACACCCCCACCAAGACCGACCTCGGGTCTCAGGACCCGCACCGCTCCGCGGCCCGCCGGGCCGCCCCCGCCGCGTCCGGTTCGCACTAACCCCATGCCCGCCGACCCGTCTTCCGCCCGCGGCGCCCGGGCGCTGCTCGTGCTCGCGGCCGTCCTGTGGAGCCTCGGGAGCGTGTTCATGCGGCTACTCCGGGAGCCGCTCGGGCTCGGCCTGGACGCCCCGCCGCTGTCGCCGCTGGTGATCGCGTTCTACCGCGGGCTGTTCGGCGGGCTGGTCCTGCTCGCCCTGGTCCGCCGCCGGCACGTCAGCTACCACCGGCTGATGCCGGTGATGGTGGTGGTGTTCACCGTGATGAGCGGGCTGTACCTGTCGGCGCTCGGGCTGGGGGCGGCGGCGAACGCCATCTTCCTGCAGAACACCGCCCCGGTCTGGGTGTACCTGTTCGCGGTGCTGGCCCTCGGCGAGCCGGCCGACCGGCGCGGGTGGCAGGCGGCGCTGCTGGCGGCCGGCGGGGCGGCGGTGATCGTCGCCGGCGGGTGGCCCCGCGACCTCGCGCCGGGGCAGCGCGGGGACGCGATCCTGGTGCTGTTCATGGGCGTCGGCAGCGGGATCACCTACGCCGCGGTGGTGCTGTTCCTCCGCGTCCTGCGGGGCCACGCCGCCGTCTGGCTGGTGACGATCAACCTGCTCGGGACGGCGGTGACGCTCGGGCTGTACGTCGTCGTGGCCGACGGCCCGGCCGGGTTCGCCGCGTGGGCGCTCGCGCCGAGCGCGGCCCAGTTCGGGGTGCTCGCGGCGGCCGGGGCGTTGCAGATGGGGGTGCCGTACTGGCTGTTCACCCGCGGGCTGCGGAGCGTGTCGCCGCAGGAGGCGGCGCTGATCACGCTGATCGAGCCGCTCCTGAACCCGGTCTGGGCGTACCTGCTGACGCCGGAGAAGGACACCCCGACGGCGGCGATGGGCGTGGGCGGGGCGCTGATCCTGCTGGCGCTGGTGTGGAAGTATGTGCCGGGGAACCGCCGCACCGGCGCCCGGGGTTGAAACTCCGGGCTATTCCCGGTGACGCCTTCGGGGTCCCAGGGCCGTTTCGTTCTCGGCGGGGTGAGGCTCACCCGCTCCCGGACGGTCGCGGTTCGCCCGCCACCACGGCGAACCGCGACCGTCCGGGAGCGGGTGCGGTATCACACCAACCACCCAAACCCACGAACGAAACGGCCCTGTTCGGGGTCCGAAGAATCTTGACCCCGAAGGGGTCACCGACAATGGCCCGGGGTTTCAACCCCGGGTATCATCGTGGCTAACCCTCCGGGTCTTCCACCATGCCGCCACTCCACCTCGCCACCTTTTCCTGCGACGTGACCCCGCCGGACGGCCACCCGCTGTGCGGCGGGTGGATCACGCCCGTCCGTGGGGTCGACGACCCGCTCCGGGCGCTCGGGGTGGTGCTGCTCGGCTCCGGGAAGCCGGTGGTGCTGTGCGCCGTCGACTGGACCGGGCTGCGGAACGAGGCGTTCCGCACCTGGCGGAAGGCGCTCGCCGACGCCGCCCACACCACCCCGGAACACGTCTCGGTCCACTGCGTCCACCCGCACAACACCCCGTTCGCCGACACCGAGGCGGAGAAGTTGATCGCCGGCGCCGGCGCCGCCAGGTCCCTCGACCTCAAGTTCTTCGACGAGTGCGTGGCGCGGTCCGCCGAGGCGCTGAAGGCGGCGCTGCCGAAGGCCGAGCGGTTCACCCACGTCGGCACCGGGGCGGCGGCGGTCAAGGAGGTGGCGTCGAACCGGCGGGTGCTCGGCCCGGACGGGAAGGTGAAGTTCACCCGCACCAGCGCGACGAAGAACAAGGAGGCCCGCGACGAGCCGGAGGGGCTGATCGACCCGGACCTGCGGACGCTCAGCTTCTGGGACGGGGACACCCCGCGGGCGGCCCTCCACTTCTACGCCTGCCACCCGATGAGCTACTACGGCGACGGCCGGGTGAGCGCCGACTTCTGCGGCCTGGCCCGGCAGAAGCGCCAGGACGAGACCGGCGTGTTCCAGGCGTACTTCAACGGGTGCGGCGGGAACGTCACCGCCGGCAAGTACAACGACGGGGCGAAGGAGAACCGGCCGGTGCTGCGCGACCGGGTCCACGCGGCGATGGCGGCCGCCTGGAAGGACACGAAGAAGACCGAGGCGAAGGGTTGGGAGTGGCGGTTCGAGCCGGTGACGCTGCCGCCGCGGCGGGAGGCGAGCTTCGGCGCGGAGGCGAGCCGGGCGCTGCTCGCCGACGCGAAGGCGGCCGACGCCCGGCGGAACAACGCCGCCATGCAACTCGCCTGGCTGAAGCGGAAGGACGTCCCGATCGAGGTCAACTGCCTGGACTTCGGCGGGTCGGTGCTGAACCTGTTCCTCCCGGGCGAGGCGTTCGTCGAGTTCCAGCTCGCCGCCCGGAAGATGCGGCCGGACGCGGTGGTGAACGTGGCCGCGTACGGGGACGACGGGCCGGGGTACATCCCGACCGCGAAGGCGTACCTCGAGGGCGGGTACGAGCCGACGGTGGCCCTCGCCGGGCCGGAGTCCGAGGACATCCTGCTGAAGGCGATCCGCAAGCTGCTCAAGGCCGAAGGGAAGGGGGATCGGAAATGATGCCGCACAGTGCCGCGGGGTGGGTCGAGTCCGTCCGAGCCGGAAGCGTGAGCGACGGACTCGCTCGACCCGTCGCTCACGCTTCCGGCTCGGACGGAGCGGCCGGCGTCCGGCTCCTCCTTTGCCTGGTCGGGTCGGCACTCGCCGCCTCGGCTCCGGCCGCCGACCCGGCCTACAAGGCCGGCGTGGCCACGGCCGTCATCACCCCCGAGAAGCCGATGTGGATGGCCGGGTACGCGTCCCGGAACAAGCCGGCCGAGGGGACGCGGCACGACCTGTACGCCAAGGCCCTGTGCCTCGAGGACGCCGCCGGGAAGCGGCTCGTCCTCGTCACCACCGACCTCATCGGCATCCCGCGCTACCTGGCCGAGGAGGTGTCGGCGGAGGCGGCGAAGCAGTTCGGGCTGAAGCGCGACCAACTGATGCTGACCGCGTCCCACACCCACTGCGGCCCGGTCCTCCGCGAGAACCTGATCGACATGTACGGCCTCACGCCGGAGGAGGCCGCGAAGGTCGCCGCGTACTCGAAGAAGCTGAAGGCCGACCTGGTCGGGGTGATCGGGGCGGCGGTGAAGAACCTCGGCCCGGCCGCGCTGAAGGTCGGCGAGGCGAAGGCGGCGTTCGCGGTCAACCGCCGCGAGGCGACGGAGAAGGGGGTGCGGATCGGCGTCAACCCGGGCGGCCCGGTCGACCACTCCGTCCCGATTCTCGTGGTGGAAGGGAAGGGCGGGAAGCCGGCGGCGGTCGTGTTCGGGTACGCTTGCCACAACACCACCCTGGACTTCTACGAGTGGTGCGGCGACTACGCCGGGTTCGCCCAGCTCGGGGTCGAGAAGGCGTTCCCCGGCGCGGCGGCGATGTTCTGGACCGGGTGCGGGGCGGACGCCAACCCGAACCCGCGGCGGACGGTCGAGCTCGCCGAGCGGCACGGCAAGGAACTCGCCGACGCCGTCGTCGGGGCGGTGAAAGGCGAACTGAAGCCCGTCACCGGCGGGTTCGCGTCGAGGTACGAGACGGTGACACTGAAGATCGAGACCGTGCCGACCAAGGCCCAGCTCGGGGCCGACTCGCTGAGCAAGACGCCGGCCGTGCAGAAGCGCGCCGAGCGGCTGCTGAAGGAACTCGAAGCGACCGGGAAGATCGCCGACACCTACCCGCACTACCCGGTGCAGACCTGGACGCTCGGCGACCAGGTGCTCTGGGTGGCGCTCGGCGGCGAGGTCGTCATCGACTACAACCTGCGGCTCAAGAAGGAACTGCCGAAGGGTCGGACCGTCTGGGTCGCCGGGTACGCGAACGACGTGATGGCGTACATCCCGAGCGCCCGCGTACTGAAGGAGGGCGGGTACGAGGCCGACTCGTCGCAGGTCTACTACGGCATGCCCGGGAAGTGGAGCCCCGCGATCGAGGACCTGATCGTCCGGAAGGTGCTGCAGCTCGCCGGCGCCGCGGGCGAGCTGCCGAAGCCGCCCGGGCCGCTGTCGCCGAAGGACGAGCGCTCCTCCTTCAAGATCGCCGACGGCTTCGACGTCACCCTCGTCGCCGCCGAGCCGGACGTGGTCGACCCGGTGGCGATGTGCTTCGACGCCCGCGGGCGGATGTTCGTGTGCGAGATGCGCGGCTACCCGAACGGCGGGGTCGGGACCGGGAAGGAGACGCGCGGGCGAGTCCGGCTCCTGGAAGACCGCGACGGCGACGGGGTGTTCGAGACGGCCCGCACCTTCGCCGACGGGCTCCGCTTCCCGATGGGGGTTACCCCGTACAAGGACGGCGTGATCGTCGCCGTCGCCCCGGACCTCCTCTACCTCCAGGACACGGACAACGACGGCGTCGCGGACAAGACGACGGTCCTGTACACCGGGTTCGACCTGAAGAACATCCAGCAGATGGCGAACGCGCTGCAGTGGGGCCTCGACAACTGGGTGTACGGCTGCGCCGGGAACGACGGCGGGACGGTGCGGTCGGCCGAGAAGCCGGACGCCGCCCCGGTGCCGCTGCGGAACCGCGGGTTCCGGTTCAGGCCGGACGTGCCCGGCAGCCTGGAGCCGACGAGCGGCGGCGGGCAGTACGGCCTGGCCGCCGACGACTTCCAGCGGTGGTTCACGGCGACGAACAGCCAGCACCTCCGGCAGATCGTCCTCCCGGACCACTACCTGCGGCGGAACCCGCACCTGCCGGTCACCGCGGTGACCGTCGACATCCCGGAGCACGGGGCGGCCGCCCGGGTGTACCGCGTCTCGCCGTTCGAGCCGTGGCGCGTGGAGCGAACCGCCCGGCGGGCGGGGGGCGACGCCGGCCGGCCGTTCGCCGCGACCGAACTCGTGCCCGGCGGGTACATCACGTCCGCGTGCAGCCCGTTGATCTACACCGCCGACCTGTTCGGCAAGGAGTTCTACGGGAACAACTTCGTCTGCGACCCGGCGAACAACCTGATCCACCGCGAGTTGCTGACCGAGAACGGGGCGGCGTTCACCGCGGCGCGGGCGTACCCGGACCGGGAGTTCCTCGCCTCGACCGACAACTGGTTCCGCCCGGTCCACCTGGCGACCGGGCCGGACGGGGCGGTGTACGTCCTCGACTTCTACCGCGAGGTGATCGAGACGCCGCTGTCGCTCCCGGACGACATCAAGAAGCAGCTCGACCTGGAGAGCCGCGGCCGCGGCCGCGTCTGGCGGATCGCCCCGGCCGGCTTCAAACCGGCGAAGCTCCCGGACCTGTCGAAGCTGAAGCCGACGCAGCTCGCGGAGGAGTTGACGGGCCCGAACCCGTGGCGGCGGCTGACGGCCCAGCGGCTGCTCGTCGAGGGGAAGGTCGGGGCGGCGGTGCCGTCGGTCCGCGGGCGGCTCGGGGCGGCGACCGGGACGCCCGGCCGGGTGAACCTGCTGTGGGCGCTGCACGGCCTCGGCGAGCTGAAGTCGTCCGACGTGCAGGCGGTGCTCCACGACCCGCTTGCCGGGGTGCGCGAGCAGGCGGTGCGGCTCTCCGAGGCGTTCCTCACCGAGTCGGAGCCGCTCCGCCGGGAGGTCAAGAAGATGGCCGGCGACCCGAGCCCGCGGGTGCGGTTCCAAGTCGCGCTGTCGGCGGGTTTCCTCCCGGAAGGGGCGGCGGCGGCGACTCTGGCGGAGGTGCTCGACAGGGCCGCCGACCCGTGGACGGTGACCGCCGCCCTCAGCTCCGCGTCCCACTGCTCGTTCCGGCTCCTCGCCGCCCTCCTCGGCTCGCCGCCCAGGCCCGACCCCGTCCTGGCCGGCCGGGTCGCGGCCCTCATCGGGGCGAGGGCGGACGAGAAGGACGTGGCGCACACCCTGACACTGGTCGCCAGCGGCCAGGCGGGGGCGGCCGTCGAACTCGCGATGTTGGAGGGGCTGGGGCAGGGGATGCGCGGTGGGAAGACTTCGCTCGCGGCGTGGCTGGCGAAGCCGCCGGCCGCCGCCGCGACACTCGCCGCGGCGCTGCGCGAGCGGTTCGCGGCGGTGGCCGCGTCCCTGAAGGACGAGAAGGCCGACCGCCCGGCCGCCGCCCGACTCCTCGCCCACGCCCCGTTCGACCTCGCCGGCCCGGCCCTGTCCGTGGCGCTGACCCCGGCCACCCCGGTCGACGTGCAACTGGCCGCGGTCCGGGCGCTCGCGGCGCACGCCGACCCGAAAGTCGCCGACCTCCTGCTGAAGGACTGGAAAGGCTACGGCCCGGCCGCCCGGGCGGCGGTCCTCGACGCCCTCCTCGCCAGGCCGGACCGGGCCGTCGCCCTCCTCGTCGCCGTCGAGAAAGGGGGCGTCCCGCCGGCCGCCCTGTCGCCGGCCCAGGTGCAGCAGTTGAAGCAGCACCCGGCCGCGGCGGTGAAGGCGAAGGCCGACGCGGTGTTCAAGCAGGCCCTCGACGCGGACCGGGCGAAGGTGGTCGCCGCCTACGCCCCGGCCCTCGACCTGAAGGGCGACGCGGCCGCCGGGAAGCTCCTGTTCGCCAAGCACTGCTCCGCCTGCCACCGGCTCGACGGGGTCGGCCACGACGTCGGGGCGAACCTGCTCGCCACCCTCGGGAACAAGTCCGGGGAGGACCTGCTCGCCGCGGTGTTCGACCCGAACCGGGAGGTCGACCCGCGCTACCTGACGTACCAGGTGGGGACGGCCGACGAGCGGGTGCTGACCGGGATCGTGGTCGCCGAGACGCCGACGAGCATCACCCTGCGGCGGGCGGAGGGGATGGAGGACGTGATCCTGCGGGCCAACCTGTCGCAGTTCCGGGCGACCGCCCTGTCGCTGATGCCGGTCGGGTTCGAGAAGGAGCTGAAGCCGCAGGACGTGGCCGACCTGTTCGCGTACCTGCGGGCGGTGGGGAGGTGACGGCCTGTGGGGTCGCCGC
>PNKH01000088.1 GCA_013822345.1 Isosphaera sp. | reverse complement strand
GGGCCGACCCTGTCCCCTGCTTGACCTTGCTCCCGGTGGGGTTTGCCGAGCCGGCGGGTCACCCCGCCGCTGGTGCGCTCTTACATTAAGGGCCGAGGCCCCGCACCGTTTCACCCTTACCCTGGGGGATTTCAGATTGCAGATTTGTGATTTCAGATTTGAAGACATCGGGCCGCAAAACACCCTTTGTCTTTCAATCGTCAATCACAAATCTGCAATCTGAAATCCCCCAGGGCGGTTTACTTTCTGTTGCACTGTCCCGCCCGCTGGCGGCCCGGGCCGGGGGACCCGAACCGTTACCGGGGGTGGGCGTTACCCACCACCGCGCCCTGGGGAGCCCGGACTTTCCTCCCCCGCCTTCGCGGCGGCGACCGTCCGGCCGACCGACGAACCCGAACCGCCATCGTACCGCGACGGGGCGGTCCGGAGAATAGATGCCGGGCGAGCTTTCCGGGTTCGGCCCCGCGCGGCAAGATGACGGCATGGCCACCGTCCCGCTCGACTGGTCGGAGCACGCGCCGCCGGAAGCCCGCGGCGGGGCCGTCACGGTCGGGAACTTCGACGGCGTCCACCTCGGGCACCGGGCGCTGGTCGCGGCCGCCCGCCGCCGGGCGGACCGGCTCGGCGGGCCGGCCGTCGCCGTCACCTTCGACCCGCCGCCGCACGTCGTCCTCCACCCCGACCCGGGGCCGCTCCGCCCGCCCCTCACCACCCTCGCCGACCGCGCCGACCTGCTCCACGCCGCCGGCGCCGACCACGCCGTCATCGTGCGGACGAGCCCGGCACTGCTGGCGCTGAGCCCGGAGGCGTTCTTCGAAGACGTGCTCGTCCGGCAGCTCGGGGCGAAGGCCGTCGTCGAGGGGTACGACTTCCGGTTCGGCCGCGGCCGGGCCGGGACGAACGACACCCTACGTGAACTCTGCGCGGCGGCCGGCCTGGCGTTCGAGGAGGTGGAACCGGTGGCGCACCGCGGGGAGGCGGTGTCGAGCAGCCGGGTGCGGGCGGCGATCGTCGGCGGGGACGTGGCCCGGGCCGCCGAGCTACTCGGCCGGCCGTACCGCGTCGCGGGTACCGTCGTCACCGGGGCGAAGCGCGGCCGGACCATCGGGTTCCCGACGGCCAACCTGGGCGGGGTGCCGACGGTGCTGCCGGGGAACGGGGTGTACGCCGTGCGGGCGACCGCGGACGGGGCGACCTGGCCGGCGGCGGCGAACGTCGGCCCGAACCCGACGTTCGGCGAGGACGCCCGGAAGGTCGAGGTCCACCTGATCGGCTTCTCCGGCGACGTGTACGGCAAGCCGATGGCGGTCGAGTTCGTGGCGCGGCTGCGGGACACGCGCCCGTTCGCCGGGGTGGACGAGTTGGTCGGGCAGTTGAAGCACGACGTCGAACACGCGAAGCGTGTTCTGGAGGGACGATGACCGACTTGCGCGCCCGCGTCGAGCACGCGCTGAAGCACGACATCGCCCCGGCGTTGCTGCTCGACGGCACCGGGATCGAGGTGCTGGAGGTCGCCAACGGGATCGCGTCGGTGCGGCTGACCGGCGTCTGCGCCGGGTGCCCGGCGACGATCATGACGGTGATCACGTCGCTGGAAGATGAACTTCGGAAGAAGGTGCCGGAAGTGGAAATTCTGGAAGCCGTGCCGTGATCGAAGATGGGCGGGAGTCGGCCCTCGGGCTCGCGAGGCTCGCCATGTTCCTCGGGTACAACACCAACGGGTTCGCCCACCACCGGCTCGACGACGCGGTCGAGATCCTCGCCGAGCTGGGGTACGGCGGGGTCGCCGTCACCCTCGATGTCCACCACCTCGACCCGTTCGCCCCCGACCTGGCCGCCCGGGTCGCCGCCCTCGCCCGCCAGCTCGCCCGCCACCGGATGCGGTGCGCCGTCGAGACGGGGGCCCGGTTCCTCCTCGACGCCCGCCGCAAGCACCAGCCGACGCTCGTCAGCCCGACCCCGGAGGCCCGGGCCGTCCGCCACGACTTCCTGAAGCGGTGCGCCGACGTCGCCGCCGACCTCGGGGCCGACTCCCTCAGCTTCTGGTCCGGGACCCCGACCGACAACGCCCCCGGCGGGGTGCACATGGTCCGGCTGGAGGACCGCGTCGAGCGGCTGGCCGAGTACGCCACCGGCCGCGGGGTCCGGCTGGCGTTCGAGCCGGAGCCGGGGATGTTCGTCGACACGATGGGCAAGTTCGCCGAACTGCACGCCAAGGTCAACCACCCGGCGTTCGGACTCACCATCGACGTCGGCCACCTGGTGTGCAACGGCGAGCTGCCGGTTGGCAAGGTCCTGACCGACTGGAAGCACGTCCTGTGGAACGTCCACGTCGAGGACATGCGGGCCGGGGTGCACGACCACCTGATGTTCGGCGAGGGCGAGGTGGACTTCGCCGACGTGTTCGCCGGGCTGCGGGCGGCGGACTACGCCGGCGGGGTGTACGTCGAGCTGAGCCGGCACAGCCACGACGCGGTGAGCACCGCCCGGAAGGCGAAGGCGTTCCTCGACCGGTACCTGGCGTAGCCGCGACGCGGGGTCCTCGGAGCGGAGCGCGGGGGAGGCGCCCGCGCTCCGCTCCGAGGACCCCGCGTCGCGGCTACGCAGTCCGTCACTTCGCCCCGAAGCAGTACAGGTGGGTGGTGGTGCGGACGTACACCCGCCCGTTCGCCACCGCCGGGGTGGCGTACACCACCTCCCCGAGGCTCGCCTTCTTCACCACCTCGAACTCCTTGGCCGCCTTCACCACCGCCACCTCCCCCTTCTCGGAGACCGCCAGGTACTGGTCCCCGACCAGCACCGGGGAGGAGGACACCGCCCCGCCGAACAGCACCTCGTCCCACAGCACCGCCCCGGTCTTCGCGTCCAGGCACCCGGCCCGCCCGGTGTCGTGCACCCAGAACATCAGGTCGCCCTTGGCCAGCATGCTCGGGACGTACGGGCACTGCTTCTTCGCGTCCCACGCCTTCGCCGTCTTCGTCACGTCCCCGGTCCCGCCCGGCTTCAGCCCGACGATGTACCGCTCCGCCCCGCCCTCCCCGCAGTAGAACGCCAGCACCCCGGCCGCGAACACCGGGCACCCGATCATCCGCAGCTTCTTCGGCGTGTCCCAGCCGATCGTGTAGTGCCAGTTCACCGCCCCGGTCTGCGGGTCGTAGCTGTCGACCCCGGTGGTGCTGCCGACGATCAGCTCGGCCGGCTTCCCCGGCTGCTCCAGCAGCTGTGGGGTGGTGTAGCTCGCCCGGTGGGCCGGGCGGTCCTTCTGCCACGCCTTGTTCCCGGTCTTGGCGTCGAACGCCATCACCACCGCCGACCCGTCCTGGTCGAAGTTCACGAACACCTTCCCGCCGTAGACGGCCGGGGAGTGCCCGGCCCCGTGCTCGCTGGCGTACGCCCCCAGGGACTGGGTCCACCGCGGCTTCCCGTCCAGCCCGAACGCGTGCAGGGCCAGCGCGGTCCCGTCCCAGAACACGCAGTACACCGCCTCCCCGTCGCTCGCCGGGGTGCTCGACGACAGGCTGTTCTTGGTGTGGATCCCGCCGGACTTGTCGCCCTTCTTCCCGACCACCGGCCGGCCCGGCACCTCCTCCGCCCACACCCCCTTCCCGGTGGCCGCGTCCAGGCACACCAGCATCCGCTTCTTCCCGTCGTCCGACGCGGCCTGGAACAGCAGCTTGTCCCCGACCACGATCGGCGACCCGTTCCCCTTCCCGACCGGGACCTTCCACAGCGGGCTCTTCGGGTCGATCGGCGGGAGCGGGCCGTCGGCGACCCCGGTCCCGTTCGGGCCGCGGAACCGCGGCCAGTCGGCGCCGGTGGCGGCGGCCAGGCTCAGGGCGAAGGCGGCGGACAGCAGGCAGGCGCGCGTCATCGCGGGTGTCTCGGCGGGGTGGCGGGGCGGGACAGTCTTGTTACGGATTCAACCCCCGGCCCGGCCGCCGGTTCCCGCGGATTCTCCGCGACCCGGCCGGGTGCTACACTGGACCGGACCCACCCCGCGGAGCACGTCCCGATGTCCGACCCCGAAGCCCCCGAAACCCCGTCGTTCGACCCGGCCGCGTTCGACCGCCTCCGCGCCGCCCTCGCCGCCGGCGGGCCGGCCGCCGCCGCCGACACACTCGTCACCGAGTTGCGGGCCGCCGAGGACTTCCAGAGCCTCTTCTACGCCCTCTTGCTGAAGAAGCGGGTGGAACTCGGGGTGTCGCCGTTCCCGACCGGGCCGTCGGCCGACCTCCCGGCCGAGACGCACGAACCCTACGAGCAGGCGATCCGCGAGGCGGGCCGCGAGGTCGGCCGCGAGCTCCTCGCCCGGAACCGGTTCGCCCCGGCGTGGGGGTTCTTCCGGATGCTCGGGGAGCCGGAGCCGGTGCGGGCGGCGCTGGAGGCGTTCGACCCCGGGCCGGACGACGACGTGTACCCGGTGATCGAGATCGCGTGGCAGAACGGGGTCCTGCCGAGGAAGGGGTTCGACCTCGTCCTCGACCGCCACGGCGTCTGCTCCGCGATCACGATGGTCAGCAGCTCGGATGTCAGCGGGAACGCCGAGCTGCGGGACCACTGCGTCGGCCGGCTGGTGCGGGCGCTGCACGCCCAGCTCACCGAGCGGGTCCGGGCCGACCTCGCCGCCCGCGGGGTGAACCCGCCGGACGACGTGAGCCTCCCCCGCCTGGTCGACGCCCACCCGGAGCTGTTCGCCGACGACGCCTACCACGTCGACACCTCGCACCTGTCGAGCGTGGTGCAGATGAGCGTCCACCTCCCGGCCGGGCCGGACAACCTCCTCGCCCAGGAACTCTGCGCCTACGGCCGGCGGCTCGCCCCCGGCCTGCAGGGGAGCAACGACGCGCCGTTCGAAGAGAACTACGACGACTACCTCGCGTACCTGAAGGTGGTCGCCGGGGTGCCGGTGCCGCCGCGGGTCGGCACCCCGTCGGACGTGGACGCCGGGCTGGCGCGGTTCCGGGCGAAGGCGGAGCGGGAGTCGGCGGAGGGGAGCAGTTACGCGGCGCAGGTGTACGTCAACCTGCTGCTGAAGGCGAACCGGCCGGGCGAGGCGCTGGCGGCGGCGAAGGAGTTCCTGCTGGCGGAGGACCCGCGGAACCTGGTCTGCCCCGGGGTGGACGAGCTGGCGAAGCGGGCCGGCGACTTCGCCGCCCTGGCCGACGCGGCGAAGGCCCGGAACGACCCGGTCGGGTTCCTCGCCGGGCTGATCGCCGGGAAGACGTGAGGCGGCGGGAGCGTTAGCGCGGCCGGGCGGCTCTGGAGGTGGTGCCCCTCACCCGCCGGCGGCGAAGCGCCGCCGGCGACCTCTCCCCAGCGGGGAGAGGTGGGAGCCACCGGCCGACTCAACAGCTACCCGATTCGGATGTGTTTCGAGGGGCCGCATGAGCCCCACCTCTCCCCACTGGGGAGAGGTCGGCCCGGCGCTTCGCCGGGCCGGGTGAGGGGATGCCACGTCCGACGGTCACCCGGCCGGCTCCGCGCCCCGAGTCACCCCAGGTTCACCCCGACGACGGCCCGGACCGGCATCGTCCAGATGGTCATCTCCTCGACCGCCGACACCGCGAACCCGGCCGCCTCCACCACCCCGCGCACGTCGATCGGGCGGCAGTCGACGATGTGCGGGAAGTGGCGGTGCATCCAGACGTAGGTCTTCTCCAGGAACGTGTCCGGCTGGCCGGGGTTGGGCGTCGCCATCGACACCACCCCGAGCCGCCCGCCGGGTTTGAGCACCCGCCGCACCCCGGCCAGCACCACCGGGATGTCGGCCGCCGCGAACAGCTCCAGCGTGAAGCTGGTGTACGCGGCGTCGAACGACGCCGGCGGGAACGCCAGCTCCCGGGCGTCGCACACGGACAGGTCGACCTTCGCCGCCGGCGGGTTCGCGGCGACCTTCCGTTGGGCGACGGCGAGCATGCCGGGGGAGACATCGATCCCGGCGACCCGCCCGCCGGCCCCGACCAGGCCGGCCAGCTCGAGCACCTCGTTGCCGGTCCCGAACCCGAGTTCCAGGACCGCCTCGCCGGACTTCGGCCCGAGGAGCTTCACGCCCGCCCGCCGGGCCGGCCGCTCGTTCGCGTCGGCGAGCCAGTCGTAGGCGTCGGCGATCCGGTCGTAGAAGGTGCGGTCCGAGTCGCGGCGGTCGGGCGGGGCGGGCGTCATCGGCGGGCTCCGGGGCGGGTCACTTGGTGAGGGTGAAGTTGTCGAAGAACGCGGCCTCGTCCTCGGCCTTGGCCCGGGTGTTCTTCGGGCCGCTGACCCGGGCCTGGTAGATGGCGTTCGCGGTCATGGCCGTCCGCACCACCTCGTTCGGACCGACCATCTCGGTCGCCTGTTCGCCGAGCCACTTGACCGACCGGATTTCCGGCCCCGACCCCGGGCCGAGGGCCTTCTGCATCTCCTTCTGCAGGTCCCCGAGCTTCGCCATCATCTCCCGCATCTCCTTGGGGATCCCGCCCGGCATGCGGGTGACCACCACCTGCACCTGGACCGGGTCGCTCGGGGCGCCCGACGAGTACACGCTGGTCGTGCCGCCCTTCCCGAGCCCCGGCAGGTCGAACCCGCCGGCCCCGGCCGGGATCCCGGCCCCGAGCTTCACCACGTCCTTCGGGAAGTACCCCTTGAACCCGTCCTCGGCCGACGTGTACTCCTTCCACCCGGGCGGGACGGCCGCCTTCGACCCGCCGACCATCCGGTACACCAGGTACCCGCCCCCGCCGAGCAGCACCACCGCCCCGACCACCAGCGCGATGATCAACCCGGTCTTCTTCCCGCCCGGCTTGCCCCGCGGCCGGCCCCGCTGCGGCCGGTCGTCGTAGTCGTCGTCATCCCGGCGGCGCGGCCGGTCGCCCTCGTCGTCCTCGTCCCGCCGCCGGCCCCGCGGGCGGTCGTCCTCGTCCTCGCCGCGGCGGCCGCGGGGCCGGTCGTCGTCCTCGCCCTCGTCGCGGCGCCCCCGCCGCGGCCGGTCCTCTTCGTCCCGCTCGTCGCGCCGGCCGCGGGGCCGGTCGTCCTCGTCGTCCCGGCGGCGGGACCGCGGGCGGTCGTCGTCCTCGTCCCGCCGGCCGCGGGGCCGGTCGTCCCGGTCGTCGTCGTCCCGCCGGCTCCTCCCGCGCGGCCTGGCGTCGTCGCCCCCCAGGCCGCTGAACGGGTCGGGGTCGCGTTCGGCCGGGGCGGGGGGCGGCGGGGCGGCCGGGGCGACGGCCGGGACGGTGACGACCGACTTGCAGTCCGGCTTCGGGCACCGGACCTTCCGGCCGGCGGCCGAGTCGGGGGCGTTCATTTTGGCCCCGCACCCGGGGCAGACGACGAGGATCGGCACGGGAGGGACTCCGGGAGGGCGGCGGACGGGCCGCATTGTACCCGCCGGCGGGCGGCCCCGGAAGGGGGTGGCGGGCGGCTCCGGTTGCGGCGGCGCCAACGGGGCGGGTATCCTGGGTGTTGTGATCGTCCGGGGAAGAGTCATCCGAGGTCCCGCCATGCGCACCCGAGGCCCCGCCGCGCTCGCCCTCGCCGCCCTCCTCGCCGCGGCCGCCAGCCCCCAGACCCCGCCCGCCAAGGACCCGCCGGAGCCGGCCAAGCCGCCCGAGATCAGGTGGCCGACGGAGATCGCCGGGAAGTCGTCCGGGGAGTGGATGAAGATGCTGACCGACCCGGACCCGGCGGTCCGGGAGTCGGCCCTGAAGGTGCTGCCGGGGTTCGGCCCGGGCATCAAGAAGGAGCTCGGCAAGACGCTCCTGACCCGGATGCGGTTCCCGGGGGAGGGCGGGGAGAAGGACCCCGGGGTGCGGATCACCCTGTTCAACACCGTCGCCGCGATCGGGTTCGAGGACAAGCGGGACGAGGCGGACGCGGTCATCATCCTCGGCCGGACGGTGGACGCCGGGGCGACCGGCGGGCTGAGCCGGCAGCACGCGGTGGTCACCCTCGGGATGATCGGGTCGAAGGCCGGCGGGGCGGTCACCTACCTGACCGGGCAGGCCCTCGGGGACACGTCGTACGAGACCCGCCGGTGCATCGCCCGGACCCTCGGGCAGGTCGGCAGCGACGAGAAGTCCGGGCCGAGCCTGAAGGCCCTGTCCGCCCTGTCCGGGGTGCTCGCCCGGGACGTGAGCGTGGCCGTCCGGATGGAGGCCCTGCAGTCGATCGTCGTCCTCGGCCCGCCGTGGCGGAACGTCCTCCCGCCCGGCGGGAAGGGGACGCCGGACCTGGACTACAAGGGGGCCGGGGAGGTGGCCGAGAACATGCGGGACCGGCTCGGGCTGGGCAAGAAGAAGGTCCCGGTGGAGACCGACGCCCAGGTCGAGATCTGGTGCCGGGTGGTGCTGATGCGGTTCGACCCGAAGGAGCTGAACGACGACAACCTGAAGGCCATCTCGAAGCACCTGGTCCCGACCGCCCCGGCCGGGCCGAAGGTGCAGGCGCTGCAGGCCCTCGGGCTGTTCGGGGAGGGGAGCGGCCCCCGGTTGGACGACGTGATCAAGGTGCTCGACGACAACGACCCGCTGGTCCTGACCACCGCCCTGGGGACCCTGGGCGGGATGGGGGTGAAGGCGGCCGGGGCGATCCCGGAGCTGGAGAAGACGGAGAAGAAGTTGGCGAAGATGCGGGACGACAAGTTGAAGGACCCGGAGCTCTTCAAGCTGCTGGAGAAGATCAAGGACGACAAGGAGCGGCAGGCGGCGAAGGACAGCATCGCCGAGGAGCAGGCACGGCGGGCGGTGGTCGAGACGATCAAGTGGATCAAGGACTCGAAGCCCGGGAAGCCCGGCGGGGACCGCCCGACCAGCCCCGGCGGCAGCGGCGGGGCCGGGGTCGAGGAGAAGAAGCCGTAGCCCGGCGAGCGGGGGCGCGAGCCGTCTTCACCTCTCCCCGCTGGGGAGAGGTCGCCGCCGCGCCCCGCGGCGGCGGGTGAGGGGCGCCACCGACACGGTCGAGCGGGCGGCCGGACGGCGCGGGGTGGCACCTCGGGTGTCTCCACAGGTGGGGTCCCTCACCCGCCGGCTGCGCCGGCGACCTCCCCCAGCGGGAGAGGTGAAGACCGAAACCCCTCACAGCACCCGGCTCACCACGCACTTCAGGTATCCGGACTCGCGGCAGGTGGCCGCGACCGGGTGGTCCGCGGCCGGCCCGCGCCGCTCCAGGATCTGCAGGTCGCGCCGCCCCTCCACCGCCGCCTGGGCGATGATGTCTTCGAGGTCCTGCAGGGTGATCAGCCCGGTGCAGCAGCACGACACCAGGACGCCGTCCTTCGCCAGCAGCTTCAGCGCGAGTTGGTGGAGCCGGCGGTACCCCTTCAGCGCCTCGGGGACCGCGGCCCGGTTCCGGGCGAACTTCGGCGGGTCGAGGACCACCACGTCGAACTGCCGGCGGACGGCGACCAGGTCGGCGAGGTGGCGGAACACGTCGGCGGTCTCGAACGAGATGCCGGACAGGTCGTTCGCGGCGGCGTTCCGGCGGGCGAGTTCCAGCGCCGGTTCGGAGGCGTCGATTCCGAGTACCTCGGCCGCCCCGGCCTTCGCCGCGTACAGCCCGAACCCGCCGGTGTAGCAGAACGCGTCGAGGACGCGCTTCCCGGGGCAGAGCCGGGCGACCGCCGCCCGGTTGTCGCGCTGGTCAAGGTAGTACCCGGTCTTCTGCCCCTCGGCGAGGTTCACCAGCACCCGCAGCCCGTTCTCGACGATGGCGAGGTCCGCCGGCGGCGGCTCGCCCCACAGCGGCCCGTCGTGCTGCTCCACCCCCTCGAGCTTGCCGACTCCCTTCTCGGTGCGGAGGTAGATGCCGCGCGGCTGGAGCACCTCCCGCAGCACCTCCGCGATCTCGTCGCGGCGGTTCGCCAGCCCGAGGGCGGTGAACTGGACCGCGAGCCAGTCCCCGTACCGGTCCACGACCATGCCGGAGAGGAAGTCGGACTCGCTGAACGCGACGCGGTACCCGGCGTCCGGGGCGTTCAGCTTCAGCACGTCGTGGCGGAGGCGGACGGCCCGGTCAAGGCGGTCGCGGAAGAACGCCCGGTCGAGGCTCACCCCCTGGTCCCAGGAGTAGAGCCGGACCTGGATCTTCGACAGGCTGTTGAACAGGCCGCGGGCGACGAAGTTGTCGCCGTGGGAGACGAGGTCGACCTCGGCGCCGTCGGCGGGGCTGCCGTCGACGCGCTCGACCGCCCCGGCGAACACCCACGGGTGGCGGCCGAAGAACGGCTTCGCCCGGCTCGGCTTGAGGATCACTTTCGGGGTGGTCATGGCTGTCATGTAGGGTGGGCCGAGCCCGGCTTTGCGGGCGAGTCCCACCACCGCCTACGCCCGGTGGGACTCGCCCGGCGAAGCGCCGGACTCGGCCCACCCTACGAAGATCTACGAAGATCGCGAAGCCCGCCCTACAGCCCCCGCTGGACCCGCTCGATGTAGGCCAGGGCCCGCTCCAGGTCGTTCGGCTTCGCCCGGCTCTCGAGCATCGCCCGGACGCGGAGGAGCAACTCGGTCTTGTTGATCGGCTTGGTCATGAAGTCGTCGGTCCCGGCCTCGACCGCCGTCTCCACGTCCGTCGCCTGGTCCAGGGCGGTGACCATCAGCACCGCGACGTCCCGGGTGGCCGGGTCGGCCCGGAGCCGGCGGCAGACCTCGAACCCGCTCAGCTTCGGCATCATCACGTCGAGCAGGACCAGGTCGGGGTGCCAGGCGCGGGCGGCGGCGAGGGTGTCCTCGCCGTTGGCGGCCACCTTCGTCTCGTACCCGGTCCCGTCGAGGTGGGCCTCGAGCAGGTCGGCGTTCGCGGGGTTGTCGTCGGCGATGAGGATGCGCGGCATGCGGGCATTCTACGGACCGGGTCGCTACACTTCCGCCATGCGAGTGATCGTCAACCCGCGGCACGCCGCCCACGCCGCCCCGGTCGAGTTCGAGGACGGGGCGGTCATCCCGTGCTACGAGCGGCCGGACCGGTTCGGCGCCATCCGGGCGGCGATGGAGTCGGCCGGCGGGTTCACCTTCGAGGACCCGCCGGCGGCGACCGAGGACGACCTGGCGGCGGTCCACGACCGGGCGTACGTCGCGTACCTCCGCGAGGCATCGGCCGGGGCCGGGGCGAAGGTGCAGTGGCCGAGCGTCTTCCCGTACGGCCCGGGCCCGCGGGCGACCGGCCCGCTGGCCCTCCGCGGGCGGTTCAGCTTCGACACCTACGCCCCGGTCCTGCGCGGGACGTTCGCGGCCGCACTGGGCGGGGCGTCGGCGGCGCTGCGGGCGGCGGACCTGGTGGGGTCGGGGGCGGAGCGGGCCGTGTACGTGCTGACGCGGCCGCCGGGCCACCACGCCGAGCGCGACCGGTGCGGCGGGTACTGCTACTTCAACAACGCGGCCCTCGCGGCGGAGCGATTGTCGAAGCTCGGCCGGGTCGCGGTGCTCGACCTCGACGTGCACCACGGGAACGGGACGCAGCACGCGTTCTACGACCGGGCGGACGTGCTGACGGTGTCGGTCCACGGCGACCCGGCGACGTTGTACCCGTTCTTCTCCGGGAACGCGGACGAGACCGGGACCGGGGCGGGCCTCGGGGCGAACCTGAACCTGCCGCTGCCGCCGGGGACCGGGCCGAAGGAGTACCGGCGGGCGCTGGCCGCCGCGGTGGAGGCGGTCGGCCGGTTCCGCCCGGCGCACCTGGTGCTCGCGTTCGGGGCCGACACCCACGAGGCGGACCCGATCGGCGGGTTCAAGCTGCCGACCGGGTTCTACCGCGAGATGGCCGCCGCGGTCCGCGGCCTCGGCCTGCCGACGGTGGTCGTTCAGGAGGGCGGGTACCACCTGGGGTCGGTCGGCGAGAGCGTGGTGCAGCTGCTCCGCGGCCTGACCGCGCCGGCGTGAGCCGTGTCCGCCCTGGACCGCGGCCGTCCCGGCCGCTCCCGCTCCGGAGCGCGGGGGCGTCGCCGATCGGGCTGGTCCGTTACCCCCTCCGACCCGCGAAGCAGCGGCCGGGACGGCCGCGGTCCAGGCAAGCAACCCTTCGGAGTTCCGCCATGACTTCCCTACTGCCCGCCGTTCTCCTCGTCGCCCCCGCGGCCGAGCCGAAGGCCCCGGACACCGAGTACGTGTTCCGTAACGCCACGATCCACGACGGCAGCGGGAAGCCGGGGGTGAAGGGCGACGTCCACGTCAAGGGCGACACGATTGTCGCCGTCGGACGGGTCGGGAAGGTGGCGGGGGCGACGGAGGTGGACGCGGCCGGGCTGGTGATCTGCCCCGGGTTCATCGACCTGCACACCCACTGCGACCCGGGCCTGCCGACCAAGACCGGGCGGGCGAACAAGAACTACGTCGCCCAGGGCTGCACCACGGTGGTGACCGGGAACTGCGGGTCCGGTCCGGTGGACGCCGGGAAGTTCTTCAAGACCCTGGAGGAGGGCGGGGTCGGGACGAACGTGATCCACCTCGCCCCGCACAACAGCATCCGGTCGGCGGCGATGGGGAACGCCAACCGGCCGCCGACCGCCGCCGAGCTGAAGAAGATGGAAGACCTCGTCGACCAGGCGATGAAGGACGGCACCTGGGGCCTGTCCACCGGCCTGATCTACAACCCCGGCACCTACGCGAAGACGGACGAGATCGTGGCGCTGGCGAAGGCGGCGGCGAAGCACGGCGGGCTGTACGCGAGCCACATCCGGGACGAGGGCGGAGGGCTGCTCGACGCGCTCGAGGAGGCGGTGAAGATCGGCAAGGAGTCGGGCTGCCGGGTGCACGTGTCGCACATCAAGGCGTCGGGGAAGGCGGCGTGGGGTAAGTCGGGCGACGCGGTCGCGCTGATCGAGGGGTTCCGCAAGAAGGGCGCGGAGGTGACGGCCGACCAGTACCCGTACGTGGCGAGCAGCACGTCACTGCGGGCGACGCTGGTGCCGACGAAGTACCGGGAGGGGTCGGAGAAGGAGTACGTGGCGCGGTGGGACGACCCGGAGACCGGGCCGAAGCTGAAGGCGGACGTGGAGAAGGCGCTCGGCGGCCGGGACGGCGGGAAGCGGATCCAGGTGGCGCGGTACGCTCCGAACCCGAAGTGGCAGGGTAAGAACCTGGCGGCGATCGCGGAGGCGGAGGGGAAGGAGGCGATCGAGATCGTGATGGAGATCGAGCGGAAGGGCGGGGCGCAGATCGTGAACTTCGGGATGAGCGAAGAGGACGTGCGGGTGTACATGGGCCGGCCGTGGGTGGCGACGGCGAGCGACGGCGGGGTGCAGGCGCCGGGGGACACGGTGCCGCACCCGCGGAGCTACGGGACGTTCCCGCGGAAGATCGGGCGGTACGCGATCGAGGACGGGGTGGTGCCGGTGGAGTTCGCGGTGCGGAGCGCGACCGGGCTGCCGGCCGACATCCTGAAGCTGGCCGACCGCGGCTACCTGAAGGCGGGGCAGCGGGCGGACGTGGTGGTGTTCGACCCGGCGAAGTTCCGGGACGTGGCGACGTTCGACAAGCCGCACCAGTACGCGGCGGGGGTGAAGTGGGTGTTGGTGAACGGGTGGGCGGCGGTGAAGGACGGGACGTACGCGGACGGGGTGCTCGGCGGCCGGGTGCTGCGGTGGGCGGGGAAGTGACGCGGGGTCCGGGCCGGACTCCTTGACCGACCGGAGGGCCCGGGCTACCTTGTCGCGGGGCGACCGGCACTCGGGCGGCGCGCGCGGCACGGGAGGCACATGCGGCAGTTCATCAAGGGCCTGGCCCGCTACGCCGGGTACGACATCGTCCGCCACGCGACCCCGGAGCCGGTGGCCCCGTTCGACGTCCTGACCCCGGTCGTGCGCGAGCGGCTGGCCCGGAACCCGGAGTTCACGTTCGTCCAGGTCGGGGCGAACGACGGCGTGTCCCTCGACCCGGTCCGCGAGCTGGTGCTGGAGCACCGACTCCGCGGGCTGCTCGTCGAGCCCGTCCCGGGCTTGTTCGACCGGTTGCGGTCGAACTACGAAGGCCACGCGCAACTGAAGTTCGAGTGCTGCGCGATCGGGCCGCGCGAGGGGACGGGCACCCTGTACCGCGTCCGCCCGGACGCCCCGCTGCCGGAGCACCTGCAACTGATCGCCAGCTTCGACAAGGGGCACGTGGTCCGGAAGGTCGGCCGGCCGGACGCCGAGGAGTTCGTCGAGGCCATCCCGGTCCCGATGCTCACCCTGCCGGGGGTGTTGGATCGCCACGGGATCCCGGACCCGACCCTGCTGGTGGTCGATGTCGAGGGGTTCGACGGCGAGGTCGTCCGCATGGCGTTGGACGCCGGCATCCGGCCGGCCATCATCCAGTACGAGTGGGAGCACCTTCGGCCCCCGGAGCGGGCCGCCTGCAAGCACCTCCTGGTCGCCGCCGGGTACGGTTTCGTCGACGTCGGGACCGACACGCTGGCCGTGCGGACCGCCCGCCCGGCCGGCCCGGCCGCCTGACCGCCCGCCCTCGGGGATCGACCGGGGTCGACCCCGCCGGCCGGGGCGATCCGCGTGCGGTGAACGCCGCCAGGCCGTCGCCGCCCCGATCTTCGGGGGCACCGGTCCGAGCACGTCTACCCCGAACGGCTTCCCCACGCCGTTCCCGCACCCGTCACGGCCGCGGGCTGAGGCGGGCCGAGGTCACCGGCCGCAACTCGGCGACCGGCCGGCCGCCGCGGACCGCCACCTGGCATTCCCCCGCCTCGACCCGGTCGAGCAGTGCGTCCGGGTCCTGCTGGAGTTCTTGAAGACGGACGGTGCTCATGGTGTTATTGTAGCGGGCTGGCCGGAAATCCGGGCCGGGCACTCCGTGAGGGTCACCACCATGACGCGCGCCGTCCGCCTCGCCGTCCCGTTCCTCGCGCTGCTCCTGCCCGCCCCGGCCGCGGCCCAGTACAAGCACGCCCAGCTCCCGCTCGACAAGCTCCCCCAGGAACACCCCTACCAGCGCGACCTCCGCGACTTCCTCGCCACCCTCCAGGAGAAAGACTTCACCGTCGCGCACAAGGAGTTCGCCATCCCCGCCCCGGCCGAGCCGGAGGAGCAGTTCCGCCTCTGGCTCCTCGCCCTCCACCCGCCGAAGGTCGAGGCCGCCGCCCTCCCCGCCGCCGCATTCACCCTCAAGGCCGTCGAAGGGGCCAAGGGGCTCGCCCTCCCCGCCGCCCCCGCCGACTCCCAGATGCTCGCCTGGCTCGCCCGCTGGGACCACCCCCACAACCCCCACCACAAGTCCCGCGCCGTCAAGCTCCGCGCCCTCGTCCTCGCCGTCACCGACCTCGTCATGCTCGACTACCTCTACGAGCACGACCCCCAAGGGGCCGACCGCGCCGACTTCCTCGGCGGCAACCTCATCTGGATCGGGTACACCGCCAGGCACTGCCGCGACGTCCTCCCGCCCAAGGCCGCCGCCGCCCTCGACGCCGGCCTCCGCAAGCACGTCGACCGGCTCGTCAAGTGGGGGCCGCGCGGGGCCATGACCGACATGGACCTGTTCGCCCCGGTCGGGCTGTGGTACGTCGCCGACGCGGTCGGGGCCGACGACGTCCGCCGCCAGGCCGAGACCTACGCCAAGCGGCTGTTCACCGAGGACCGGTTCTTCCACCCGGCCGGGTACTTCGTCGACGTCGGCTGCTTCGACACGTCGTACAACGGGATCAGCCTGTACTTCGCCACCTGGGCCGCCCTCGCGTCCGACTGGCCGTTCGCCAGGGACGCGGTCGCCCGCGCCCACCGGCTCCGCGCCCACCTCTGCCTCCCCGACCCGGACGGGCAGGCGTTCGGGCCGAGCCACATGAGCTCCCGCACGTCCGCCGACCCGCCCCGCGACCAGTGGAACTTCCCGTGGCGGCCGCACGCCGCCGCGATGGCGACCGACGAGGCCCTCCACCTCGCCCCGCTCCCGCCGGCCGACGCCCGCAAGGCCGCCGCCGGCCGCCTCAACACCCACTTCAACGGCCTGCTCGGCAAGCCGCGCGACGCCAAGCCCGGCCCGTGGATGGAGACGCACTGGAGCAACTTCCTGAACGTCCCGTTCGAGCACTACCCGAAGGGGTACTTCGAGCGCCGGGTCCGGCTCGAACAGGAGAAGTCGCCGCTGCTCCAGCCGCTGTACAAGCGGGCGGACCGGTTCGTCCGCGAGTTCGACAAGGCATTCGTGATCGCCCGGGCCGACACGTTCGCGGCGGTCGTCCACACCGGCCCGGTCCGGGAGTGGCCGCACGGGTTCGGCGGCGGTCAGTTGTCGGCGTTCTGGACGCCGGCCGCCGGCACCGCCCTGCTCGGCCGGCGCCGCGGCATGCAGGGGCACGTCAAGGACTCGCTCGACGAGTGGCGCTCCTGGCCGGTTCACGCCGTGTCCGGGCTGACCGCCGGCGGCGAGTTCCTCACCTCGGCGGCGGTGCAGCAGCCGAAGGTGCGGACGGCGGTCGGCGAGAAGGACGCGGAGGTGACCGTCGAAGGGCTGCTGCCGGCGAAGGACGTGAAGGCGGCCCCGGCCTACCGCCGGCGGTTCCGGGTCGGGCCGGACGGGGTGGCGGTGCGGACGGAACTGGAGTGCGCCGCCCCGGTCAAGTTCGCGGAGCTGGTCGAGACGCTGCCGGTGTTCCTGCACGAGGCCGGCCAGGTGAAGGACGCGAACGTCCGGATCGAGTTCCGGGTCGGCGGGACGTGGGAGGAGGCGGGCGGGACGCCGCGGGCGAAGGTCGAGGCGGTCCGGGTCGGGCGGCTCAAGGGCGGAACGGTGGTGACGTTCGACCGGCCGCGGACGGTCGGGCTGTCGCCGGGGAACTGGACGGACGGGTTCCAGACGCAGGCGACGTGCCGGACGGTGCTGGTGGACCTGCTCGACGGGGCCGGGCCGAAGGCGGTCGGCGCGGCCGTGGTGGAGTACACCGTCGCCCCGGCGGACGGGAAGGCGCCGTAACCCGGCGCCGCCCCCGACATCGGAACCGGGGACTTCCCCGGCGGGTAGGCGGCGACCCCGCCGCCAGAGTCCGGCTCCGGCGGGCCACCCGACCGCGGGGAAAGTGGCCGGAAAACGCTTGCCCTTGTCCTTCCCCACCGCTTACAGTCCACACGTCTTGTCGAACAGTTGCCCGGATTGCCGACCGTGAATCGGTCGGCCAACCGTGCCCGCCGGCCGCGCCCGCCTGACCCGGCGTTGGTGGAATCGCTCGACTCCTCGCGCCGAGCGGTGGGGTTCGTCGGCCCGGTCCCGGGGCGGAACGGTCTCTCCCAGGAGCCCCCATGTCGCCGTTCGTGACCGCCTTCCAGCGCTGGTGCACCAACCTCCGCCGCGGACCCCGGCCGCGGGGCCCGGAGCCGGCCGCCGGCGGCCGGGCCTTCCGGCCCGGCGTCCACCCGCTCGAGGACCGCGCGCTGCCGAGCACGTTCACGGTCCTGAACCTCAACGACGCCGGTCCCGGGTCGTTGCGGGCCGCGGTCGCCGCCGCGAACGCGAACCCCGGCGCCGACACCGTCGTCTTCTCCCCGGCCGCCCGCGGCACGATCACCGTCGCCAGCCAGCTCGCGATCACCGACGACCTGGCCATCCGCGGCCCCGGGGCCGACCGGCTGACCGTCAGCGGCGGCGGCACGACCCGGGTGTTCGCCGTGCTCCCCGCGGCCCTGGCCGGCAACCCGTTCGCGACCCCCACCCTGGCCCAGGTGGCCGCCTCCCCCGAGGTCACGATCGAGGGCCTGACCGTGTCCGGGGGCCGGGCCACGGACGCCCTCGGGTTCGACCCGGCCAGCCCCGCCAACCCCGGCTTCGCGTTCGGCGGCGGGCTGTACAACCTCGGCGGGACCGTCCGCCTGGACCGCGTGCGGATGGCCGGGAACCAGGCCGTCGGGTTCATCACCGCCGGCGGGGCGGTGGCCAACGAGTTCGGGGGCACCCTGACGGTCTCCCGCAGCAGCTTCGAGAACAACACCTCCGACGGGTTCCTCATCGGGGCCGGCGGGGCGATCACGTCCGACCTGGGGCCGACGGCCGACGGGACCCCGACCCGGACCCCGACGGTGGGCATCGACCGGAGCACGTTCACCGGGAACCGGGCCCTGGCCCAGGCGGGGTACATCGACGGGGCCGCGTTCTCCGGGCTGGGCGGGGGCGGGGCGATCCTCAACCTCACCGGTGAGATGACCATCACCCGGAGCGAGTTCGCGAACAACGCCGCCCGCGGCGGCACGGTCGCGCTCCCGGGGGTGGTCAGCGGCGGGCCGGGGTTCGGTGGGGCCGTTCTCACCGGGAACGCCTCCCCGTTCGGCGTCGGGCCGTCGCGGCTGGACGTGAGCCGGAGCACGTTCGTCGGGAACACCGCGACCGGCGGGGTCGGGGCGGCCGGCCTCCCGGGCGGCGAGGGCGCGGGCGGGGCGGTCGCGGTCACCAACGGCAGCGCCGCGGACCTCGGCCGCAACACGTTCCGCGACAACACGGCCGCCGGCGGGGCCGGCGGGGCGAACGCCCGGGGCGGCAACGCCACCGGCGGGGCCGTGTCGGTTTCGGGCGGGGGAGTCCTGACCACCGAACGGAACACGTTCACCGGCAACGTGGCGCGGGGCGGGCCGGGCACCGGGACGGGCGCGGCCGGCACCGGCCGCGGCGGCGCCCTCGGCCTGTACGACGTCACCCTGGCCGGGTTCAGCCCGGGCGTCCTCCCGAACGCCGAGGTGTCGCGCGACCTGATCGCGGCGAACCAGGCGGTCGGCGGCCTCGGCGGGGGCGTCTACAACGAGGGCGACCTGACGGTCCGGGACGCCGTGATCACCGGCAACCGCGCCGTGAGCCTGCCGGGCGGCCAGGGGATCGGCGGCGGGCTGTACAACCTCGGGACGGTGGACCTGATCGACACGCTGATCCTCGGCAACTTCGCGTCCACCAGCAACGACGACCTCTTCGGGGTGTAGTCCGCGCCCCGACGGGTCACCCGCGGGGCGAGGCTCCTGCCGGGCCGTTGACGTTCGGCTCGGCGGGAGCCTCGCCCTCCCCGACACTCAGCGCACGGTGAACTTCCGGCCCGCCGTCTCCGCCTCGATCTTCGGCGTCACCGGGCCGAGCACGTCCACCTCGAACGGCTTCCCCACGCTGTTCCCGCACACGTCCTCCAGCCGGGTGTCGGCCACCAGTCGGTACTCGCCCTTCGCCCACGCGGCCTTCGGCACGAACGTCAGCACCCGCTCCCCGCCGCCGACCGTCAGTTCGCCCGCCACCCGCTTCCCGGCCGCGTCCTCCACCCACACCATCCGGGCCAGCAACGCCCGGTCCAATGGCTTCGGCAACCGGACGATCAGTGGGGTGTCCGACCCCGACCGCGGGGCCATCAGCGACCACTCCGCCAGGTCCACCGGGTGGTCGTCCGGCGGGCCGGCGCGGAACGTCTTCTTGAACTCCGCCGCCAGCGGCCGGCCGTCCACGTCTTCCCACTTCCCGGACACCGTCAGCGTGTAGCCCCGGCCTTCCTCCAGGATCGGCCCGTCCTCCTCGCGCGGCACCAGGCCCCGCTTCACCCGCCCGGGGTGGAAGAACACCGTCAGCCGGTTCCCGTCGGCCGACCACAGCTCCTCCGGCAGCTCGAGGAACGGCTCTTTCACCTCGACCCCGTCGTCGCGGACCAGCTTCAGGTGGCGGTACACGTTCCCGCGGGCGACCGGGCCGGAGAACTGGAGGTACAGCCGCAGGGTGTTCTCCGGCAGCCGGTTCGCCGACGGGTACACGGCCGCGAGCGACACCCGCGGGCCGGGCGGCGGCTTCGGCACCGACAGGGTGACCAGGACCGGCTTCCCCTTCGGGTCGGGGTGGAGGACGGCGACGTACTCCCGGCCGGGGACGAGCGGGAACTGCGGGTCGAAGCGGACGCCGGCGGGGGTGAGGGCGTAGCTGCCGGCGAGCGGCGGGCGGGCGATCAGTTCCTCGGCGGTGCCTCCGGCCACCGCGACGCGGAACACCGCGGCCAGCTCCTTTGGCGTTCGGTTGGCGAGGAGTTCTTTCGGCAGCCCGGTCGCCTCGACCGCCGGCGGGTCGCCGGGCTTGGCGGAGACGAGCTTCGCGGTCGGCTCGTCGGCGCGCACCGGGGACGCGGCGAGGAGCAGGACGACGGACGCGCGGACGGCGGTCATCGACAGCCTCCGGACGGGGGTGCGTGGGAAGCGATCGGAACGCGGATGAAGAGGATCAAAGACCGGATCCAGAGGATCGGAAAAAACTCTTCTCTGTCTGATCCTCTCGATCCGGTTTTCATCCTCTTCATCCGCGTTCCGATCGCTTCTGTCTTGCTTCACGCCTTCGGCGGGGCGGGCTCCTCGGCGATCGGCGGCGGCAAGAGGAACGACAGCACCAGGGCGACCGCGTACACCGCCCCGCCGATGATCGCGGCCGCCTTCGCCACGTTCTCCGGGTTCGACCCGCTGAACTGCGGGGCCAGCAGCTCGGTGTTCAGCGTCGCCGCCATCGTCCCGAGCATCCGCCCGCCGACGTTCGTCGCGAACCCGCTCCCGGTCCCCCGCAGGTGGACCGGAAACACCTTCGGCAGGTACTCGCTGACGTAGCTGAACTGGGCCACCGTGAGCAGCCCGCAGAAGAAGATCGCGGTGGCGAAGATCGTGTAGTCGCCCTGGTACAGCACCAGGTACGCGACCGGGAACAGCACCACCCCGGGCAGCAGAAAGATGCGGATCAGCACCCGGCTGGCGACGTACGCGAGCAGCACCGCGAACAGGATCCGCCCGGTCAGCCCGCCGAGTTCCTGCCACCGCTGCAGGTTCCCGCGGACCGGCTCGACCGCCTTGTCGAACGGCTGCGACGCCTTCGCCAGCTCCTTCCGGGCGGCCCGCTTGTCGTCCTCGGTCTGGGCCGCCTTCAGGTTCTGCTGCGCCGCCTTCACCGCCGGCGCCACCTCCCGCCGCTTCTCCGCGATGTCCTCCCGCGGCAGCCCCGGGGCCATCTGCAGCGGGGTCAGTTGCAAGGCCCCGAACGCCGCCGCGTACCCGCACGCCGACAGCAGGGTGGTGACGATCGTGGTCCGGCGGAGCTGCGGCGAGAACAGCTCCCCGAGCCGCGGCCGGCGGAGCGTCCCGGACTGCTTCTTCTCGCGCCACACCCGGCTCTCCGGCACGAACGGCATCAGCACCAGGATGATCGCCCCAGGCACCAGGCCGGTGAGCAGGGTGTACCGCCACGCGGCCGGGCGGAGGCCGAGGTCGGTCATCCACGACACCCCGCCGGGGTTCGCCCGGAGGAACGCGACGATCTCGTTGAACACCTCCGTCACCAGGATGCCGCCGACCGACGCGAACGCCAGCGTCCACCCGATCGCCAGCTCGCGCTGCCGCTTGTCCGGGAACAGCTCCGCCAGCCACGTCACCGCCGCGACGAGCTCGACGCACACCCCGACGAACGTGGTGCAGCGGAACAGGACCAGGTGCCACAGCTCGGTGCTGTACGCCGCCGCGACCGGGGAGAGCGAGTAGACGAGGATGCTGCCGACCATGACCGTCTTGCGGCCGAGGCGGTCGACGAGGAACCCGCCGAGCAGCCCGAACACCCCGCCGGCCAGGGCCGCGATCCAGAGCATCCGGCCGGACCACAGGCGGACGATGTCGGAGGTGGGCGGGGCGTCGAGCAGCTCGGCCAGGGCCTGCGACCCGATGACCGGGAACATCAGCAGTTCGTAGGTGTCGAACAGGAACCCGACGGCGGCGACGATCAGGACGAGCCACTTGGTGACGGGCGGCAGACCCGACGGGGCGGGGGCGGGGGACGACACGGATCGAGACTCCGGGGCGCGAGAGCGGGCGGCGGGATGGGGTGAGAGTACGGCCCGGGGTTCCGCGGGCCAGCCCATTGCCAACCCGCCGGCCGGCGGTAAGGATGTGTGCGTCCCGCCCGCCACCCACCAGGAGTCCCCGCCGATGCGCCTCCCCCGCGTCCTGCTCGCCGCCCTCCTCGCCGCCGGGGCGACCGCCCGGGCCGACGACACCGCCGACTTCCTCAAGCCGGAGAACTGGGAGGGCCGGTCGGACCTGTTCAAGCTCGACCCGAAGGCCCGCACCATCGTCGGCGAGACGACGGAGGACCCGAAGTACAACACCTTCTTCTGCACGAAGAAGAAGTACGGCGACTTCGAGCTGTCGTTCAAGGTGCAGCTGCGGGACGGGGTCGGGAACAGCGGGGTGCAGATCCGCAGCACCCTGAAGGACGACAAGAAGTTCGTCGTCCACGGGCCGCAGGTGGATGTCGGGAAGGGATACTGGGGGAGCCTGTACGGGGAGGGCGTCGGCGGGATGATGAAGGCGTCCAGCCCGGACGCGATCAAGAAGGCGGTGAAGGAGGCGGAGTTCAACGACTACGTCATCACCGCGAAGGGGACGAGGATCACCGTGAAGGTGAACGGCGAGACGATGGTCGACGGGGACTTCCCGAAGCTCCCCGCCGGGAAGGGGAAGGACGGCAAGGAGCCGGAGGCGAAGCCCGCCCCGACCGACGGGATCATCGCCATCCAGGTGCACGGCGGGTACCCGAAGATGCGGGTCGAGTACAAGGACATCAAGTTCACGGACCTGGGCGCGAAGAAGTGAGCCGTCCGGGCGAACCGCGACCGTCAGGGAGCGGGTGTCGGGGGAGGAAGACACCCGCTCCCTGACGGTCGCGGTTCGCCCGGCACATCGGAGCACGTCATGGACCGCCGCACGTTCCTGGGCGCCGGGGCCGCCGTGGTGGCGACCGGGGGCGTCGCCGCCGGGCAGCCGAAGCCCGCGCCGACGGCCTTCCAGGTCGCGTGCATGACGCTGCCGTACGCCCGGTTCCCGCTCGCCCGCGCCCTCACCGGCATCCGCGGGGCCGGGTACAGGTACGTCGCCTGGGGCACCACCCACCAGGAAGACGGCGGCGGGAAGCCGGCGCCGGTGCTCGCCGCCGACGCCGCCCCCGACAAGGCGAAGGACCTGGCCGCCCGGTGCCGCGACCTCGGGCTCGAGCCGGTGATGATGTTCAGCGGCGTCTACCCGGAGGCGAAGGACGGGCTGGACGTGCTGACCCGGCGGCTGAAGCAGGCCGGGGCCGCCGGCGTCCCGCAGGTGCTGACGTTCGGCCACACCAAGGGCGGCAACCACAAGCTCTGGGTCGAGCGGTTCAAGGCCCTCGGCCCGGTCGCGAAGGACAACAACGTCCTGCTGGTGGTGAAGCAGCACGGCGGGGAGACCGGGACCGGCGGGGCGTGCGCCGCGATCACGAAGGAAGTCGACCACCCGAACGTGAAGGTGAACTACGACGCCGGGAACGTCCTCGACTACCTCGACAAGGACCCGATCCCGGACATCAAGCTGTGCGCCGCCGAGGTGCGGAGCTTCTGCGTCAAGGACCACCGGAACTGGCCGAGGGACGAGGACTGCGGGCCGGGGTTCGGGGAGATCGACCACTACCGGCTGCTGCACCCGGTCGCGTTCACCGGCCTGACGATGCCGCTGGCGTGCGAGAACATCTCCGCGCCGCTCGTCCCGCGGCCCGACAAGCCGGAGGGCGTCGACGCCCTGGCCAGGCGGGCCCGCGAGTTCCTGGAGGTGGTGATCGCAGGGTTGCAGACCGTCAAGTAGGGTGGGCCGAGCCGGCGCCTCGCCGGCGAGTCCCACCACGAGACGCAGGTGGGACTCGCCGGCGAGGCGCCGGCTCGGCCCACCCTACAAACCCTCCTCACCCGTCGTACAGCCACACCTCGACCACCTCGCCGGCGGCGTACCCCTCGCGGTCCGCGGCCACCAGCACGAACCCGTCGGCCGTCACCGCGGTGCTCAGGCTCGCCGCCCCGCCGCCCACCGGCACCGCCGCCCCGCCGACCAACTTCACCCGCACGTAGTCGACCCGCCCGGCCGTCGACGCGACTGCCGCCGCGAGCGGCACCGCCGCCCGCCGGTACGGCAACTCCCACGCACGCCCGCCGAGCCGCCGCACCACCCGCCCGGCGAACAGGTCGTACCCGCACAGGCACGCCACCGGGTTGCCGGGGAGGAGGAAGAGAGGGGGTGAAGGGGTGAGGGGGTGAAGGGGTGAAAGAGCCGGGGTGTCTTTGTCACCCCTTCTCCCCTTCACCCCCTCACCCCCGCTCTTCGACAGGAACCCGACCCCCAGCGGCGAACCCGGCTTCACCGCGACGCCGTGGACGGCCAGCTCGCCGACCTCCGCGACCGCCCGCGGGGCGTGGTCCTCGGCCCCGACCGACGACCCGCCGGACACCAGCACCACGTCCGCCTCGGCGTCTCGAATCGCGTCCCGGACGGCCGCGTAGTCGTCGGGCAGATACCGCGGCGGAAGGGACTCGCCGCCGTCGCGGGCCACCAGCGCGGCGAGCATCGGCGAGTTGCTGTCGACGATCCGGTAACCGTCCGGGGCCGACCCCGGCGGGAGGAGTTCGTTCCCGGTCACCAGCACCGCGACCCGCGGCCGCCGCACCGCCCGCACCGTCCCGACCCCGACCGCCGCCAGCTGCCCGACGTCCTGCGGCCGGAGCCGCCGCCCGGCCGCCAGCACCTCGCGGCCCTTCGCCACGTCCTCGCCGACACGCACCACGTGCCGCCCGGCCGCCACCGCCTCCCGCGCCCGCACCCGCCCGTCCGGCCCGACCCCCGCCGCCTCCGCGACCAGCACCGCGTCCGCCCCGGCGGGGATCGGGGCACCGGTCGCGATCCGCACCGCCTCCCCCGCCCCGATCACCCCGGCGAACGGCCGCGCCGGGAACGCTTCCCCGACCACGGCGAGCGGCCCGGCGGCGTCGCCCGCCCGGACCGCGAACCCGTCCATCGCCGCCCGCGCGAACCCCGGCACGTCGACCGGCGACACGACCGCTGCGGCGAGCACCCGACCCGCGACCGACAGGATCGCCACGTCTTCGGGCGGGAGCGGGGCGGTGCGGGCGTCCAACAGCGCGAGCACGTCCGCGACCGCCGCCCGGTCGCGGAGCCCGGTCGCCCGCACGTCGGTGAACGGCCGCGGCGTACTCATGTCCCCCCGACCGGCACGACCCGCGCGGCTTCCCCCGGCCCCCGGACCGGTACGACCGCCCCGCCCGCGGCGGGAATCGGTCGGTTTCGGCTCAAGTCCCGTTCAACCCGGCCGGCGGCGGGGCGTACAGTTGAACGTCCGGACGGCACCCGCCGCCCGCCGAGACGGAGCACGCCATGTTCATCCGACGCCTGGTCCTGGCCGCCGTCGCGGCCGCCACCCTGGTCCCGCTCGCCGGGTGCGCGTGCCGGCGCGGGTGCGGGTCGGGGAGCAGCTTCGCCCCGCCGCCGACCCCGTGCTGCGACAAGGGCGTGCCGTCCGGCTTCCTCCCGCCGCCGGGCCACTGACCCGGCGGGACCCGCACGACCGGACCGCCCCTCACCCCTTCGCCAACCCGGCGGGTTTCGCCCGCCGCGCCAGGTCTTCCCGTTCCCGCCGCCTCCCACCCGATTCCCCCGGCCGCGGGTTTGCCCGCCCGCCGGGCGGGCGCATGATCCCCTCGTGTCGGCGGCGGAACGGCCTCCGACCGGGGCGACCCCGCCCGACGCGGAAGGACTCCGCACCCCCCCCCCGACGGACCGGACCGGCGCCGACCCCCGCCCCTTGTCGCACTCCAGGAGAGGAGGTCCCGTCCATGAGGACGCGCGCGTCGTGGTACGCGGTCGCGGCGGCCGCGGTGTCGTTGACATCCGGGTGTCACTGGTTCCGGGCGCACTTCCCGCACGTCGGGTGGCGGCTCCACTTCCCGTGCGCCACCTGCGGCCCGGGGGCCCCGACCGTCCCGCCCGCCCGCGCCCCGGTGGTCGGGTTCCCGGTGGTGCCGGACTGCCACGGGTGCCCGGACCCGCACCCCGCGGTCGTCCACCACCCGGCCGCCTTCCCGCCGGTCGGCCCGGCCCCGTTCGGGTATCCGGGGGCGGGCTACCCGGCCGGCGGCTACCCGCCGGTGATCGGCCAGCCGATGCCGCTCCCCGGGGCGACCCCGGTCGCCCCGCCGCCGGCCGAGTTGCACCGCCCGGCCCCGGTGCCGGGGAAGTGAGCCGCGACCGCGTAGGGCACGCCCCCCGGCGCCCCCGGGGTGCCCTACGCGGTCCGGTTCTTCGCCTTCTCCTCCGCCGAACTCCCCCGCAGGTACAGCGGCTCCAGCGCGAACAGTTCCGCCCGCGTCAGCGGCGCCACCCCCGACCCGGCGGCGAACACGCTCTCGACCCGCGGCTCGCGGTCGGCCTCCGGCACCAGCCGACAGTCGGCGGGAAGGCGGTCCGCGTACACCTTCACCCCCGACCCGCTCGCCCACGCCCCCGCGGCGGTCGGCAACCACTCGTCGATCGCCACGATCCGCAACTCCCCGGCCGCCGCGCCGCGGAACCGCTGCGCGTAGACCTGGCCCTGGAGGGCGTCGGCGATCACCCACAGGTCGGCGGCCTCGGCCGGCGCCTGCCGCGCGACGGCGGCGAACGTGTCGACGGCGACGAGCCGGCACCCGGTGGCGTACGCCAGCGCCTTCGCCGACGTGACCCCGACGCGCAGTCCCGTGTAGCTCCCCGGCCCGCGGCTCACCATCACCCCGGTCAGGTTCGCCGGCGTCAGCCCCTCCGCCGCCAGCATCCCGCCGACGGTCGCCGCCAGGTCGCGGGCGTGCCGGCGGGCGTCGTCGAGCCGGGCGGTCCGGACCACCGCCCCGCCGCGGGCCAGTCCGACCCCCGCGACCCGGCCGGATGTCTCCAGGATCAGCCACGACTCGGACACGGGGCCTCGCAACGCCGCTTCCCGCCGGCCGACCGGCTCCGCACAATAGTCGGGATTCTACCACCCCACCCACCCGGCGCCATGTCCGACACGGCCACCATGCACGTCGACGGGGCGTCCCGCGGCAACCCGGGGAAGGCGGCCTACGCCGTCGTCCTGGCCCGCCCCGGGCTGCCGGTGGTCGAGGAGGCGGACGGGATCGGGACGGCGACGAACAACGTGGCCGAGTACACCGCCTTGATCCGCGGGCTCGACCTGGCGGCCGAGCTCGGGGTGCGGAAGCTCGCCGCGTTCAGCGACAGCGAGCTTCTGGTGAAGCAGATGCGGGGCGAGTACAAGGTGAAGCACCCGGACATGCTCCCGCTGTACCGCCGGGCGAAGGAGCTGGCCGCCGGGTTCGAGGCGTTCGCCATCACCCACGTCCGGCGGGAGCAGAACAAGCGGGCCGACCAGATCGGGAACGAGGCCCTCGACGGCCGGCCGCGGAGGCGCGGGCAACCCCCTCCGGCCGAGCCGGACGCGCCAGCGACGGGGCGTCCGCCGGCGGCCCGGCCCAAGCCGCCGAAGGCGGCGGTGACCGACGCCACGGTCCGGGACGACGCGGTGGCGGTGCTCCTGTCGGCGGCCCAGGCGTGGGCGGCGAAGGGTCTGGAGGCGGTGCCGGTCGAGGCCGTGTGGGAGCAACTCTGGTCGGTCCTGGAGGACGGCGGGGTGCTGCGGAAGAAGTAGGGTGGGCCGAGCGGGCGCCTCGCCCGCGAGTCCCACCGGGGGCGCGGGGTGGGACTCGCGGGCGAGGCGCCCGCTCCGGCCCACCCTACGGAAGGCGACCTGACATGCCCGACCTGGTGTTCTTCGACGCCGTCACCGACGCCACCGCCCCGCTCGTCGGCGGGAAGGGGCTGAGCCTCGGGAAGACGGCCGCCGCCGGGCTGCCCGTCCCGCCCGGGTTCGTCGTCACCACCCAAGCCTTCCGCCGCCTCACCGCCCGCGGCGTCCGCTCCGACGGCGGGTTCCACCGCGCCCTCCTCGACGCCTACCGCACCCTCGGCGGCGGGCCGGTCGCGGTGCGGTCGAGCGCCACCGCCGAGGACGCGGCCGACACCAGCTTCGCCGGCCAGCAGGAGACGATCCTCGGCGTCGTGGGTGAGGACCGGCTGGTCGAGGCGGTGGAGCGGTGCTGGCGGTCGCTGTTCACCGAGCGGGCCGTCGCCTACCGCCGGAAGCAGGGCGTGGACGAGGCCGACGTGGCGATGGCGGTGGTCGTGCAGCGGCTCGTCCCGGCGGAGGCGGCCGGGGTGCTGTTCACCCGCGACCCGCTCGACCCGGACGGCCGGACGATGCTCGCCGAGGGGTCGTGGGGGCTGGGCGAGGCGGTCGTGTCGGGGCGCGTCCAACCCGACCGCTTCAAGCTCGACCGCGAGACCGGGGCGGTTCGCGAGAAGCACCTCGGGCTGAAGGCGGTGCGGGTCACGGCCGGTGGCGAGGAGCACGTCGCGCCCGCCGACCAGCAGCGGTTCTGTTTGAGTGACGACGCGTTGTCACAGCTCGCGGCGCTCGGGCGGCGGGTGGAGGCGTTCTACGGCGACCCGCGGGACATCGAGTGGGCGTTCGCCGGCGGGGCGTTCTTCCTCCTGCAGGCCCGGCCGATCACCGTCGCCGGCGCGGCCGAGCGCGAGGCGGTGCGGCGGGAGGTGGTCGCCGCCTTGAAGGCGGAGGCCGACCCGCGCGGGACGGTGTGGGTGCGGTACAACCTGAGCGAGGTGCTGCCGGCCCCGACCCCGATGACGTGGGCGGTGGTCGGCCGGCTGCTCGCCGCGGACGGCGGGTTCGGGGCGATGACCCGCGACCTCGGCGGCGAGCCGGACCCGGCCCTCGGGTCGCGGTCGGCGTTCGACCTGGTCGCCGGCCGGCCGATGGCGAACCTGTCCCGGCTGCCGCGGATGCAATTCGCCCGCCCGCCGGTCCGATACCCGTTCGACGAGTACAAGGCCGACCCGCGGAAGGCCCTGGACCCGAAGCCGGTGCTCGACCCGCTGGCCGGCGGCGGCTGCCTGGTCGGCCTGTTCCGGCTGCCGGGGTTAATGCTCCGGCTGAGCCGCGAGAAGCAGGCCCGCGCCCGGGCGGCCGAGACGTTCGCCGGCACCTTCCCGGACACGGCGGGTGCGTTCGCGGCGGCCGCAAGAGCGGCGCTTGCCCAGGACTGGGGGAAGCTCGACCCGCCGGCCGTCGTTCGCGAGTTCGAGGCGTGGACGGCGCGGACGCTGATCGACTTCGCCCGTGACAGCCTGAAGCCGACGGTGTTCGCCGCCCAGGCGTGGGAGGACGTGACGGCGACCTTGACCCCGGCCCTCGGCGCGGAGCGGGCCGGTGCGGCGGCGGGGGAACTCAGCCTCGGGGCGAAGCCGCCGGCCGACGCCGACCTCGCCGGGGCCGTCCGCGAGCTGTCGGCCGGTGCGCTCGACCGGGCGGCGTTCCTGGAGAAGTTCGGGCACCGCGGGCCGGACGAGATGGAGCTGGCGAAGTCGCGGTGGGCGGAGGCCCCCGGTGAACTCACCCGCCTCATCTCGGGCCAGGCGGGACCGTCCGTCTCACCTCCCGCCGGCCCCGGGTGGGAGAAGGTGGCGGACGAGGCGAAGCTGAGCGGGTCGGCCCGCGGCCGCTTCCGGGCGCAGGTCGAGCGGCTGCGGACGTACCTCGGGCTGCGCGAAGCCGGCAAGCACTACCTCCTGATGGGGTACGCGGTGGTCCGCCGGGCGCTGGTGGAACTCGACCGGCGGTTCGGGCTGCACGGCGGCGTCTTCTTCCTCACGCCGGCCGACCTCCCCGACCTGCTCGCCGGCAAGGACCTGTCGGGGAAGGTCGCGGACGCCCGGCGGCGGCGGCAGACGGAGTTGTCGTTGCCGGTGCCGCCGGTGCTGTTCAGCGACGACCTCGACGCCGTCGGTCGGCCGCCGCCGGAGCCGGCCGGCGGGGGCAAGCTGGAGGGCGTGCCGCTGTCGGCCGGGGTGTGCGAGGGTCCGGCGCTGGTGCTGACGGAGCCGGCGGCCGCGCCGCCGGGGGACGGCGGGTACGTGCTGGTGTGCCCGACGACGGACCCGGCGTGGGTGCCGCTGTTCGTGCGGGCGAAGGGGCTGGTGATGGAGACGGGCGGGGTGCTGTCGCACGGGGCGATCGTGGCGCGGGAGTTCGGTCTGCCGGCGGTGGCGGGGCTGCCCGGGGTGACGCGGCGGCTGCGGACCGGCCAGACGGTCCGGGTGGACGGCGGCCGCGGTACGGTGACGGTGTTGTCCGAACCTGGATGACGGTTGCGGCATGCCCTGCAGCCCGGTGGTCGACACCCATCGGCCTGCCCGAACGGTTCGCCGTTGACGATTTCAATGTTGGGTCGGAACTGCTCGTGAATCGCCCGAACCCCCGTGGTGGCCATCCTCTCGAACTTGCATGGCTCACCCGTCCGGGTCTCGGAATCACCGCCGCATCCTGTTCAGATTTCGGCCGGTCCGCCACGCCGGTCGCCCGGAAACGCGTTGCGACGGCCGGAGTAGCTGAGGCACCCAAACAGCCCGTGCCGCCGACCCCACCAGTTCTGCGGGCCACCGGGTTCGGTGCGTCGCGGTCCCTGTCATTCGATCAGCCCGCCGCGGCGAGCCGTTCGCCCTCCAGTCGGC
>PNKH01000087.1 GCA_013822345.1 Isosphaera sp. | reverse complement strand
CGTCGGCTTCTCACCCAACGCGAACAGCCCCGGCAGCGTCTCGCGTAGGTACGCGAACGGGTCGATCCCCAGGTGCTTGCACGTGCCCACGACCGAATACAGCACCGCCGCCGTCTGCCCGCCGACCTCACTCCCGATCACGCCCCAGTTGTTCCGTCCCAGTGCGATGGCACGAAGCGTCCTCTCGCTCAGATTGTTGTCCAACGCCAGATAGCCGGCTTCCAGGTAACGCTTCAGTGCGGCCCAGTTGTTCGTCGCGTACCCGATTGCGGCCCCCAACGGCGACTTCGGTAACGCGTTCGGCTTCTGCTCGGCCAGCCACTTTTCCAACTCGTTCCATACGGGTTCCGCGTCACGCAACCGCATCACCCGACGTTGTTCTTCACGCACCCGACGCTGTTCCCGCATCACCGGGTCGTCCGAAGGCGGCAGCAACGGCGGCAACGTGCGCTCGATCGCGTACAACCGGCCGAACATGTCCAGCGCCGCCGTCGCCCGTTCATCGTGGCCTTCGCTCGCGGGCACGAACTTGCGGCGGGCGTGCGCCGAGCAGCACACGTGCCTCACCGCATCGCCGCCGTACAGGCCCTCGTACTGGGCCAGCGCATCGGCCTGGAAGTACCCCTTGTAATCCTTGAGGAATCGCGTCGGCCCTTCGGCCGTGTGATCGGCGGTGAAGTCGAACAGGACGTACGGGTAGTCGGCGTCACCGATGCACGCCCACAGGTGCGCCTTCTTCGTGCGTCTCGAACCCGGCACCCGCAACTTCACGCTCGTGTCGTCCCCGTGGATCACACGCGACAACAGCAACCGCGTGTGCATCAGGTCGTACAGCGGGCGCAGCAACTCCGACGCACCCAACAGCCAGTCGCCCAGCGTCGAATCGGCGATCGCCACACCCGACCGAGCCAGTTGGCCGGCGAGTCGATGCACGGGCACGTGATCGGCGAACTTCGCGGTGATCGCGTGGGCCAACAGGCCCGGTCCACACAAGCCCCTGGGAATCGGCCCGACGTTCAGAGGCCCGGCGGTCGTAATACGCTGCTCCGGCGGCACGGTCGCGGGATCGCAGTGCCGGCACGCGTAGCTCTTCTTGATGGTGCGGGTCACGAAGAAGGTGACCGGTTCCAGATCGAGTTGCTCGGCCGTCTGCTCCCCGATGCACGCCCGCGACCGACCGCAGCACGGGCACAGCTTCTGGGCGTCCGTGAGGTCGTGGACGACGTCGCGTCGTTCGAGGTGTTCGGGCAGCGGGGAGCGACCGTGGGGATCGCGCCGGGGTGCCGGCTTCCCGGCGGCGGTTGCGGGTGGTGGAGTGCGGCGCTCGCTGCGGCGACCGAACCGGTGCTTCAGGGCCGCGTCCAGTTTGGCTTCGAGTTCGGCGATCCGGGCTTCGAGTTGCTGGTTCCGAGCCAGTAGCTCCCGGACCATCGCCTGGAGCGTGGGGACGTCAGTCGGCAGCGGGGCATCGACGGCGGGCGTGGCGGCGTCCATGCCACCTTCAACACCGGTGCCGCCGTCAAGTAGCGCGAGATGGCGTCGGAGCGGTTGAAAAGCGTTTGAAGCGTCGAACGCGGGAGGTGTCGATGCCGTCGAGGATCATGGCGAACTGGGCGGCCGACAGTTCGATCCCGGCGGCGGTGACTTCGGGAAAATGATAACGCCCGGCTTCCAATCGCTGGCACCACAGGCACAACCCGTGACCGCCCCAGTACAAGACCTTCACGCGGTTCGCGGATCGGTTGGTGAACACGAACAGGTGGCCGCTCAAGGGATCGGCGGAAAGTTGGGTGCGGACCAGGTTTGCCAGCCCGTCGAATCCGAGCCGCAGATCAACGGCGGACGCGAACCACAGCTTGGTGGTGGGCGGGATCGTCAGCACGGTCGCTCCTCCAACCCACGCAGGATCGCGACGATGAGTTCCGGTCGGGCGTCGGCGGGGAGCCGCAGGACGGTGCCGGATGGCAGGGCCAACTCGATGGGGGTCGCGGGGGCGGGCGGTGGTGCGACGCGGATGGGCACGACCTTCGGTTGGTTCGAGGCGGGCCCAGGCGGTTGTGCGAGGCGTCGCCTCCACAGGTAGAAGTTGGACCCCGACACGCCTTCAGCGGCGCAGAACGCGACCACGGTGTGGTTGCCGGCGGCGAAGCGTTCGAGGCGCTCGGCCCAGCGCCGGGTAGCAGCGGCGTCGGAACGGGAACGGGCAGACGAGTCGGACATGATGGCATCCTCCGAGAACGGGAACGGATGCCATCCACGATAAATCACACGTCAATCACGTGATCCGCCGGGCAGGTACCGCGAAGCGTCCCTACACGCTCAGCGTCGGAGGCCAGACGTTCGCCGTCGGTTACGTCCCGGGGGACATGGACACGGCCGAGTTCGGCGGGAACTCGAACTGGCGGGGGCCGATCTGGATGCCGCTCAACTTCCTGCTCATCGAGGCGCTGCAGAAGTATCACGCCTTCTACGGCGACAGCTTCACCATCGAGTGCCCGACCGGAAGCGGGAATCGGGTGACGCTGGACGGGGTGGCCAAGGAGTTGGCCCGCCGGCTCGGTAGTCTGTTCCTCCCGGTCGACGGCCGGCCGCGGCCGTGCCACGGGACGTTCGAGCGGTTCCGGGACGATCCGCACTGGCGGGACTACGTGCTCTTTCACGAGTACTTCGACGGGGACACGGGCCGCGGGCTGGGGGCGACTCATCAGACCGGCTGGACGGCGCTGGTCGCCGTCTTGATCGAGATGTGCGCGGAGGCCTCACCTGCAAGGAAAACTCACAGATGAACCGACGACGCAAGACGTGCGATTACCTGACCGGTACGTTTCGCCGGGGTTCGTATATGCCTGGACGACAGGACGGCTATTAAACTTTTTGTAACCGGGGTGAGGGGCTGGGAAGCCGAGTTACTTCCCCTTCGGCTTCTCCTTCAGCAGCGGGTAGCACTGCGTGTACAGCCAATCGTTCTTTTTGGCCGGGACATGGCAGGTGCGACAATCGGTACGGTAGTCTGTTGCGACCTGAGTCTTGCGGTCCGGCCCATTGAAGAGGGCCCAACCCCAGCCGTCACCCCAAAGGTCGTTCCCTTTGAACCGCCCCGTCGCGTCCTTCACCATCACGAACCAGACCTTCACTTCTGCGGCGTAACTGGCTTCACCGGTCGTCAGCTTCTCTCCGGTCGCTGCCCGCACGGCCTTCACCAGGACCGCCCCGTCCGGGAACTTTCCATCCCGTTGAAATGCTTTTAGATCTTCTTTGCGCGTATACGTCTCATGCAGCTCGCCGACAGGCTCACCCTTCTTCGGAGCGACTGCGATGGTCCCGAGATGCACGTAGCCCGTTTCAAAATCGTCGGGTAGCGAGATGTTGCCTTTCGCATCGACACAGTCCGAGAAGGGCTTCTCGTCGGCCCCGGCCGCCTGGAGGTAGTAAGCTCCCAGTGCCGCCAGGGCCACAAAAAGGATTGTCACCGGAAACCGGTTCGAAGCAAGAATTCGGATCACAGTGGAAAGACGCATTTGAAGACCCCTGACGCGGTACTTGGGCTGTAGGTTTTCTGGGTGGAGACTATCGATTGACGATTGCTACGCCTTGTGGTCTCGACCGGAAGTTGACTCCGTCCGGGCCCAGGTGACGCGAGTGCGAGACCGACGGAATTCCCTTGGCGTCCAATTTGAGACTATGGAGAATGTTCCCCTCTTCGCTCTTGTTCTCATCATGCTGGTTGATTCGTTGGCAGATGACGTAAAGCATGTTGTCCTCGGGGCTCAGTGCGCATTGGAATGGCGTGCTGCCCGGTTGATCGAAGTTGCGGTTGTTTTTGAACCATTCGCCGGGATGCGACAACAGGAGCCGATGGATTTCAGTCGGCTTGACGGCTCGAGCACCCGAAATGTCATAGGTCGTAATGCTTGCGGCCTTATCGTTGAGGTCCGTTCTGGGGAGATTGTTAACGGTGTAGAGACGGGTTCCCTTCTTATTGGGAAGTACCCAGCAGATATCCTGACCACTATTGAGCACCGACCCCAGGAATTTCATCTCGCCGTCCTTTCCGAATTGGTAGACTCCCAGTTCGTTCCGGGTGACCAGGCCAACGTATAGCAACGGTTCACTCGGGTGGCTCCAGATCCCCAGCGGCATCGAGGGGACGCCGTCCATTCCCTTGTACTTGTAGCCCGCTTTGGTCTCGGGGAGCTGAACCAGTTTTCGCTCCGCCAGCAGGCTGGAATCTCCTATTTGGAAAACGCGAAGTTGCCCCTGCACGCTGGGCTTCTTCCCCGCGAGAATGGAGCGAGGCCCATCTCCATCGAAGTCGGCATCGACTTGGAAATCGTTGCCGAATGCGATGGCCGGATCGGACTGGCTGATGTGGACTTGCGTCGGCTTCTGACCGCCCTCGACTTCGATTTTGGAGACTTTTCGGAGTGAGCCGTCCCCCTTGACTTCGAACGAGACGTAGCTCGCCTTGGCCTTGCCTCGCAGTTCCTCGATCTGGTGGTAGTCCTCGTTCCGGTTGGAAACCAGCAGCGTACGACCACTCAGCGACAAGCTGTTCGGGGCAATACCGTGGGAGGGGAACGGCGAACCCTTCACATGCCGGAGCGAGCCGTCGGCCTGAATATCGAACACCGCCACGGTGTTGCTGTGCGTGTTCACGCTGAACAGGCGTTTGCCATCCGGGCTGGCAATCACCGGGGTGTCGTTGTCGTTCGGCCCCAGTTTCCCGTGAGTGTCGTTGTTGATGCCCGTCCCGCCGGAGTAAAAGGGGTTGCCGGCCAGCGGGGTCAGCGTCCCGTCGTCGTGCCTGAGATAGCCGAGGACCGCGTTCTGCCCTTCCCGAACATCGTTGGTCTGGATGTACAGGTACCGGCCGTGCTCCGCGAAGGCGAAGTTCGCGGAGCCCAGAACTAGCAGAAGCGCCGTGACTGAGTGGCGGAAGTGCCGGGGGTGCATTGTGGCTCCTGTTGCAGTGGGCGTGCTTGTGGTGTGGATACGCCTCGGCCCTGCTTGGTTGTCATAACAATCAAGCAGGGCCGTCGTGGGAAGGCTCTTAAACGTCGAAGGTCGCAATCTTGCTGGCTTTCGGCTACAGAGACTGACTACTTCTTTTTGGTGGTTTTGAGCACCGCGTTGAGAGCCGGGTAGACGTCCGAGAAAACGAAGTTCTTGGCGTTGTCCGCGTGGCATTTGTTGCAGGACGCGGCATTGTTCCTTGCCGCTTCGGCCTTCAACGGGTACTTATGGCCGAAGCTGAAGTAGGCCCAGTTGCCGGGCTCGTCCTTGAAACGCTTGGCGTCTTTGACGGAGATCTCCAGGCCCGTGAACTCGCCCTGGAAGTACCCCTTGCCGCTGGATAGCTCCTTGGTGCCGACGGCGGTCAGCTCCTTGACGAGGACCGTCCCGTCGCGGTATTCGCCCGTCTTTTCCAGATGCGCGAAGCTGTCCGGGTCCATGTAGACGTTGTGGAACTCCGGGAACGTGGCTTCTCCGCCGTTCATGTCGTTCGGCGTCAGCGGAGTTCCGAGGAAGACCCACTTGCGGTAGCCGACGGGTTGCTTCACCTTTCCGTCGGCGGTGTACTCGACCCAGGCCTTCGGTTGTGCCGCGGCGGGGCGGTCGTCGGCCGCGACGATGGGGCGAGTCGTGAACCACGCCACCGTGGCGCACACTCCGGCAGCGACCGCGAGACCGATCTTCAATCGAGTTCGCATTGTATTCCTTCAGTGTCAGGGGCGGCTTGCGTCGACGGCGAAAGGTACTTTCCAATCGAGTGTCTCGCTCAGCTAGGCAGATGTTATTAGCGGGCAACCTTCAACTCTGTCAGCTAGATGACATTACACGCAGAATCCTTCGGTAAACTGTCGTGTTGAGCCCTTACGAACGGGAAGCGGGATGGTGCTTCGGCCCTTCGTCCGCCAGCGTGGCGAGAAGGGGGTGGTGTGCAGGAAGTGGAGCAGCGATGCAAATCTTAAGTGAGCTGTCATCAGGGTTTCTGCGGGGGTGCAGCGGCGTACGTCCGGCCACGACACGGGAGTTCAAAAACCGAGGGATCATCTACATCAGCCGCCCCGCAGGAACGACTTGCATCGTGAAACGGGGGTATGTCCGATTGGTCTACGCCCACCAGGATGGGCGACCTCTGACCCGAATGCTGCTCGGCACGGGGGCCATGTTCGGCGACATTCCCTTTCACCCCGGCGTTTTCCACGCCACCGAGCAAGCGTTTGCCAGCGGCCTGACCAGCGTCATCGAGATCGATCGTGCCGCCCTGGAGAATGAGGCGATCGCGGCCCCCAATTTTCAGGCGTTAATGCTGCAGACGCTCTCGGCTCAGTATCAGTATCTGGGTCGTCGGTTGCAGTGGCAGTTGGTGTCGCCATTGAAAAAGCGAATCGCGTTCGCCCTCGTCGACTTGCTCTGCTTCACAGGAGGACGATGCGGCCACGGGCATTTGATCGATATTCGGCTGACTCAAGAGGAGTTCGCGGAACTCGTCGTAGCCGCACGCCCCGTCGTGTCGGAAGTGCTCGGCGAACTGCGGCACGAACGCATCATCGAGTACACCCGGTCGCATCTCTGTCTGCTCAGTCTCGACCGACTGCAGATGATCGCAGACAGTCCTTAAAGACGTGAGAAACTAGGGTCATATACGTTGTCTTCCTTGAGATGATGCGATGTTTTTCCGTCAGCACTCAGAAATGTAGACCTCAGCCAGGGTGCCGTCTGTGATTCGGGGAGTGCGGAGCCGAGCCATGTACTTACAGTCCAGTAAGGTGCAACCGCCACACGGTCAGACCGTCGCCAAGCATGACTTCCTGCACTTGCGGGTGAGTTGAAACGACGGAGCCGCCCTGAAGGTCGTTCCGGACGGCTTCCGGGTCTGCCTTGTTGCGGCACCCGACCGCGTTATTGCTCTAGTCAACAAGGAGCGGATGCCCGTCTCGACCCGCTCCATCCGCTACTGGCTCTCGGGCAAGCGGAAGATTCGCCCCATCATTGCTGCGAGAATCCGGTCGCTTCACCTCGAACCGCGCCGTCGGTGAGAACACCGCATCAGGAACTCGTGCGGTCCGGGCGCCACCCGAAGAGGTGTCCGGTCTTGATCGTCGCCGCGACGGCGGCCGGCACCATCTCCTCCCAGGAGGGATCCCCCCGCTGGAGCCGGGCCAGGACGTCGTCCGTGCTGATCGACAGGAGGGACTCGTCGTACCCGCGTATCGGCACCACCCGCCCGAGGTCGAGCAGCAGATCGCGGAGGTGGTGCCAGGGGGGCGACACCGGGCCGTCCCCCGCCGTCCGAATCCCGCCGGTGGCCGGGTCCCGGGTGGGGTACGCGTACACCGTCACGGACCGCTTGAACAGCCGACCGACCGCCTCGAGCACGCCGCCCGGCAGGGCGGGATGGGACCCCTCGTCCAGGAATTGTTGGAGCGCGGGCAGCTCGACCGCGATCCCGACTGGCGCGTCGGTGGAGCGGGCCAGGTACTCGGCCAGCTCGTGGAACGGCTCGAACCGCGAGATCAGCACGTCGAACCCGAGCGCCCCCAGGATGTCCGCCCGCGCGAGAAAGTCCTCGTGACCGACGCCGGGCTGCGCGTCGATACTACGCAACGTCATCTCCGCGAGCACGACGGGCCGCCCGCCGCGGACGCCCGGCACGTCGAGGAACTGCTCCCGCGCCCGGTCGAGCAGGTCGGCGGTGAGCGTCGTGAATGGCCGGAAGGTGCACCGCTTGACCAGGGCCGGCCTCTTGTAGAGCACCTCCGACGCCTGCACCACCTCGCCGCCGGCCGTGAACATGGCCGCGTCGGTCAGCCCCAGTTCCACCAGTTGCAGGCTCAACAGCCGGTTGTCCACTCCCGGGAAGGCCGGCCCCGAGAGCTTGATCATGTCGACCTCGACCCGCTCCCGGGACAGGTCGTCGGCCAGCGCGGCAATCAGGGCCGCCGGGTCGTCCCGGCGGAAGAAGGCGGCGTGGATCAGGTTGACCCCGAGCACGCCCAGCGCCTCCTGCTGGCCGGCGGGGGCCGGGTCGAGCAGGTGGGCGTGGACGATGACCTCGGACGGCTCCTCGTGCGGGCGGGCCTGGAACCGGACGCCGACCCAGCCGTGGCCGGGCCCCGGGTTCCTGTGGCCGCCGGTCGCCACGGTGTCGGCGAACGCGAAGAACCGCTTGGCGTCGCCGCGGCCGGGCGCCAGCAGGTCGCGCACCTGGGCGAACTCGTGGTCGAGCATCGCCTCCAGTCGCTGCCGGCTGACGTACCGCTTGGTGGGCCCGTAGTGCGCGTCGCTGACCGCCATGTCGTAGGCCGAGACGGTCTTGGCCACCGTCCCGGCCGCGCCGCCGGCGGCGAAGAACCACCGGGCCACCTCCTGGCCGCCGCCGATCTCGGCGAGCGTGCCGTACGTCGTCCCGTCGAGGTTGAGGGCCAGCGCCTTCTGTCGCGTACCAAGGGCACCGTTCGCGTTCATGACCGCCTCCTGTTCGATTGCAGAGTTTCCACATCGCCGGGCGGCGAACTTCGCTGCCCCGTTACGCCACATCAGACGACGCGGTCGCGGGCGGTCTTACCCCTTTGCGGGTGATTTGTTGGCCGAGAGCACATGAACGCGTGGTTCACACGGGCGGAATAGTGGGGGACGACGACGCGGGAAGTAGTGTGAGCGGCGCGATCACCTCATGAACCCGCGCCGTCTTCCTTCAACGCAGCGAGCAGGGCGCGGAACTCCTCCGCGCACTCCGGGCACATGTCGAGGTGCCCGGCGGCCTTCTGTAGCGGTTCCGGGATCGGCTGCAGCGCGGCAACGAGTTCGGCATAGTTCGGCGCGTACCCGAGCCAGTCGTCACAGCCGATCTCGTCCGGCTTGGTCAGCAGCACGTACCGGGCCAGTTCTTTGAGTTCGGCCGGTGACAGGCTCATGTATTCTCCTCGATTGGGCTCCCCTGTGACTACAGGTCGAACGCCGCCCTTACCTCGTCCCCGTCGATCCCGGCCGCTTCGAGCCCGCGCTTCAGGCCCTGCCGGGCGTCGTGCGTCAGCTTGTACAGCGCGTTCCGCGTCAGCCCCATTTGGACTGCGATCTCGGCCTGGGGCATCCCTTTGAACTCGGCCACCAGTGCCTGCCGTTGCCGGTCGGTCAGGACGGCTCCGATGACCCGGTGCATCTCGGCGAGGACCGCCTGCCGCGCGTCCTGCGACGGTACTTCGGGCGGGGCGGGCGGATGGCGGGCCGGCGCGTCCTCAACCAGGCGGTCGAGTGAGACGTCCTTCCACTTCGCCCGGCGGAGTTCGGTGAACGCCACCCGAACCGCGATGGTCACGGCCCAGGTGGTGAACCGGCTGTCGCCGCGGAACGTCGTCAGGCCGCCGAGGACTTTCAGAACCCCGTCCTGCGTCACGTCTTCGATGAACCCGTCGTCCGCGGCGGCACGTCCGGCCAGCGCGCGACGCAGCCCGCGGTGAAGAACCTCCCTCAGCTCGGTCACGGCTGCTTCTTCGGCCTCGCCGAGTAACCGCAGCCAGTCTTCGTTGGTCCGCGCAGTCACGAGAGCTCCGAACAAAGTTCGCACCGCCGGGGTAAGGCCACTCGCGGTCACAGCGTCAGACGTGGCGTAGCGGGGTGACGAAGGTCGCCGCCCTGCTACAAGAACAAGGAGACGACAGTGACCGCTCTCAACCGCCTCGATACCGTCCTGACCGCCCTCGGCACCCGTGCCGAAGCCGTCGGAGCTCACGCCCTCCGCTACGGGCTGGTCCTGATCCTGGTGTGGATCGGCGGTATGAAGTTTACCGCCTACGAGGCCGAAGGCATCCGTCCGTTCGTCGAGAACAGCCCGTTCTTCGCGTGGACGTATCCGGTGTTCGGCGTCCGGGGGATGTCGAGCATCCTCGGGGTGACCGAGATTATCGTCGGATTGCTGGTCGCCGCGCGTCCCTGGTTCCCCCGGGCATCAGCCGTCGGCGGCCTGCTGGCGATCGGGATGTTCCTGGGCACCCTCAGCTTCATCGTGACCACCCCCGGCACGTGGGTGAGCGACCTCGGTGGGTTCCCGGCCATTAGCGTCCTCGGGCAGTTCCTCATCAAGGACGTCGGATTGCTCGCGATCGCGGTCTGGTCGTTCGGCGAGGCGGCGGGGGCAGCCCGCCGGTCGGCGGCCGGAACCCCGTGAACCTCACCCGCACCTCCGGGGGCACGCGGCCCCCGGCTAAGCCGTAGACGGGCCGTCCGTCAGTTTACTGCTGCGCGGAGCTGCTCGTTCCAGAAAGTCAGCGCGACGCCGATCCGCCGTAACCTCTAGCCGGAAGGCTTTTTCCAGGTGAACTGCGGGACCCGCTCCGCTTTGACCGAGTAAGCGAGCAGCGAGTCGATTCGTTGACTCGCTTCAACGCCAATCGGATAAGAGAGGATGAAGCGTCCCGTGACCTTTCTATGACGGTTAGGAAGTTGCCTTAGCGATGTATCTTGCGCGTTGTAGGCGTATGCATCATAAAGGACGTTATGATGCATACTCGGGCGAAAGGGGATGCTCGCCCCGGGACGCTCTCGATTGGAGGAAGATGTCGAAGTCGCTCGTCACCGTCTCATCCGCCTCACTTGGCCGAATCGGCTTTTCTTCGCTGCCGCGACTGATCACGAATGCGGGCGAGCGTGCCACCAAGCGCTTCGTCGAGTTCTTCACTGCCAACATCCGCAACAAGAACACTCGGCTCACCGAGAAATCGGATTGCGATCTGCTGGTGGTGCTGACCGATGACGCACTCGGGGACGATTACTCAAATGATGAGGCACTCAAGACCGCCCACAACAAGGCCCAAGCTGTTTACGACCGGGTGTGGGATCTCCTGACGCCACTCAAGCTCGAGCCGCCGAAGAAGACGGGCACCTTCTCGACCCCGACTTCACAGGCACAACTGTGTAGCAGGCAGAACGTCGGGAACTCGCAGGAGGACATGAAGGTTCTCGCGAAGCAGCAGCTTCTCCTCCTCGAATCCCAGCCGGTGTACCGCACCGACGAATGTGAGAACCTGACGACTGCGGTGGTGGCAGGACGCGGATCCGACGGGCTCACCGAGGAACAACGGGCGGGTCTGGTTCGTGAAGAACACCGGCTCCGACAAGACGGTGCGTTCGATCCCACGGACGTGGAGGACGCCCGTAGGCGGACCCTGGCCAACATCGTTTCGAGGCAGGGACAGGGTACGTTCCGGGCGGCCCTTTTGGAACTTTACAACGGACGGTGTGCGGTGTCAGGCTGTGCCGTCGAGGCCGTCCTCGAAGCGGCCCACATCACACCTTACCTCGGCCCGAAGACAAACGACCCGACGAACGGCCTCTTGCTCCGGAGCGACATCCACGCCCTGTTCGACCTCGGTCTCGTGGCGGTGGAGACGAAGAACATGACCGTTCTCGTTGCCAGGGCACTCGACGGCAGCGAGTACGAGGCACTCCGTGGTCGCTCCCTCCACCTACCGGACGAGGGGGCCTTGCAGCCGAGCGAAGCCGCTCTCGACCGCCACCGAACGAGAGCGGCTTCGCATAGCCTCCGGCACGACACAGGCAGTCTGGTCGCGAGTACGGAACGCAGACGAGCCGCATTCAAGTTTTCTTCCAGGCCCGTGCGAGCCGATCTCGATTCAACTCGGAAAACCCCCCGGCTACGGGGGCGCTCGCTCCTCGCGGTGCGGATCTGGCCGGAGCCAGTGTGTCTGGCACATCGCCTGCGACCCTGAAGGTGGCGAGAAGGGCATCGAGGTCGGCCGGGGCGATCAAGATCTTCCCCCGCCGGCCCTTACCGCCGACCCGAAGGTGCGGGAGTGATCCGTCGGTACACCACCGATACACCAAACTGAGCGAAACACAACTCCGCTCGGCAGCAGCCTTCGGGGACAACCACTTCGGTTCGGCATCGGGTGTGATGGCTCCCATCGTCTCGCTCCGGTCAGCTTCCGGAGCGGGTGCCCCGGTGCTTACCCCGCGGGCATTCAGAAAGTGCCGAGTGAATGTGAACGCATAGGGGCTCGAACGCCCCCACCCCCCTTGAAAATGACTGGAAAAAGGAGGGGAGAGCAGCCGGAGATGCTTGTGAAAATCCCGTCGCCCTATTGAATGGCGTCCGACTCAAGAGCTGGTCAATTCGCACGGATGCCCGTGACGCACGAGATGATCGAAGGGAGCGGAGCGTGTAGAACAGGGAAGAAGTCGTCTACCTCACCACGGTGCTCGTGACATGAATGACGCACTCCGGGCTGTTGCCGAGGACCTTTTGGAGTACCTCCTGTGGATGGCGAACGATGCCCTCGCGATGCAGAAGATCCCGACCTGCGACCCGAACACGGACGAGAACTGCGGCCCTGACGCTCAGGTGCGGACCCTCCAGGCCTTCTACCAGCCCCACGAGCGTCTGCCCGAACCGGGTCAGGCCATCTACCGCGAACTTCAGGGCATGATCGATCTTCGATTGTGCGACCCACGCACCGGCACTCACACTCCTGTCGACGAACTGGTCCGGTTTCACAAAACCATCGACCGGATGCTCCTCTGGCTCGTCGAGCAGTACCAACTCGCCCAGCCGGTCCCCGAGGTCGGACCGCAACGCAAACCCGGTAACCGCGGTCCGCGTCCGGACCCGGAGTTCGACAGGGGACAACTCCTGCAACTGATCGTCCGAAGGCACGGGGGAGGCGGTCCGGAAGCCACAACGCCTTACACCCAGGAGGAGTTGGCGAAGGAGCTCGGCTGGAATCAGTCCCGAGTGAGCCGTCGGATGGCGGTCATGTTCACGGGGGGGATGGCGGGTTACAGGGCGATATGTGTCGACGGGAACCGTTTTGGAGGGATCCTCAATCGACTGAGGGATGGTAGTTTCCAGGCCGATGGGGTCGATAACGATTCCGACGACGAGGAGTAAGGAAGGTCTAAAGTCCGCCGAGCACAGTATCCGCGGCGTTCGTATTGAATCGCCGCGGGCCCGTATTCAATAGCACGCCTCTCGCGGCACATTTCCTAAACTCTCGTCCTGCAGTCACTTCCGTCTCTCCCGAAAAGATTCACACGCCCCGAAACGCTTGCCTCCGCAGTAATCAGGTCCGTCAAGCTTTCACTTCGAAAGCAGACGAGATCCAACCAGCATCGACGGCACGCAGGCGTCGCCGACCCGACCCGCCTTCGACAACCCGAAGCGACAGGCCCGGACCGCCGCGGCCCTCGACGCACTCGGCCTCTGAACCCGACACCGCACGACGGACTGAGCAACACCGCGGGGGCGACGGCGGCGCCCCACCCCGCCACAGGCCGGGGCCAGGGTCTTTGACAACTTACGACCGATTTGACTTGTGCCCCGGCGGGTGGTCCGCCGGGGCGGGACCTGAACATCACGGCCGTCCCGCCCGCCTCCCAGTGTTGGGTGTGCGGGCGGGTCGGGTCACACAGGGAAAAATCTGATGAGCAACCAACCGAATCGGAACGCGGCGGGTCAGCCCGCCGACGCGTTCGCCGTCCGAGTTAGTCGCCGCACGGCGGCATCCAGGGTCTGTGGGGCACTCGAGGAACTCCTGTCCGAGGGTCGCGACCTGGGCGGCGGCGCGGTCCTCGACTACGTACTCGACGCCGGCCTCCGGAAGGCCGTGAACGACCTCCGCGCCACGTACCCGCCGCCGAACCCGCATCTCCCCGCCGGTGGCCAGCGCCTGTGGCGCCGGGTCGAAGCAATGGTCGACCCCGAACTCCACCGGGGCGGGCCGCCGGCCGGGTGGTCCGAGTTCGTCGAGGCGGTGGACACGTTCATGGCGTGGCTGCTGCACCACTACGGCCTGCGCGCCCCGGACGGTACCGACCCCGGAGAGTGGGAACGACGCATCCAGTGCGACGAGCCCACCCGGACGATCGTCCTGGACGGGTACGTGTTCGAGCTGCCCAAGCGCACCCATGTCCGCCTGATTCGAGAACTCGTTGACGCGGCGCGGCGTGGGATCCCGTCGGTCACCCAAAGGGAACTCGCGGAGGCGGTGTACAACGCCGGTTCCAGCGCGAAGAGCATCGAGCGATTAATCGACGAGCTTCCGCCCCTGTTCCGGGAGATGGTGGAGTGCAGCCCGGGCCGAGGCACATGGATCCGGCTGCCCCGGCTCGCTTGAGCGCCCGACGGAAGTGTCGACAGCCCTGGACATCGACGAATAACGCCTGCGATTTCCAGGGTAATACGCCGTCCGCAACTGTCCGCTTCTGTCCGTTGGAACCGCTCCTGAAGCCGTCAACAATTCCCCATCGCGACGCCGGTCGCTCCCACCCGGGAGGCGGCACCGCGGGGCCGGCGGCGCGGCCCACCCGCCCACAGGCCGGGCCACCGATCTTTGACAATCCGCGCCTGAGTTGACTAACGCCCCGGCGGACAGGCCGCCGGGGCGAGATCACAAACATCACGACCCGCCGCCCCGTGTGGGGTGTGCCCGGTGTGTAGTGTTGCACAAAAGGAGCAATCGTAATGAATGATCTCTCACCCGAAGAACCTGTTCCCGGTTCGCCGGACCCGACGCCCGAGACGACGGACGCACCCGCGGCACCGACCCCGCCCGGGTCGGAGCCCGAGCCACCGGAGCCTGCCGCACAGCAGGCGTCCGACTTCCCGCTGCCGCCGGCCCTCGGCAGCGATGCCGAGCACGAGTTCAACGAGGACGAGGCACAGGCGGTGAGCTACCGGAAGTACGCAAGAGCCCTCTCCGTCACCGGCGACCTCTACCGAACGTCGGGGTACCGCGGCGGGCTGTTCCTCGCGTCCGCGACGCCCAACGTTCCGTCGGGCCCGGTGAATGATCCCGCCACGCTCGCGGCCCTCACCGCGGATCGGCTGCGGATCCGACGGACGAAGGGGGGCAAGGTCCGGGGCAACAGCGTGCCTCCCCAACACCTGAAGACGGCCCTGGTGGCCGAGTGCTTCCTCCAGCAGTTCCGCCCCGTCGATCGGGTCGACACCGCATCCCGGTACGTCCACCTCGCCGCCCCCGACGGGGGCGACGACTTCCACCTGACGATGCCGGGGTACTTCGACGGGGGGCCGCGCCGGCGCGTTCTGCACACCGGCGCCGAGCCAGAGGTCTCCCGGTCACTGGACTTCGTCCAACGGTTTCTGGAGGTCATGGCATTCCAGTCGGCGGCCGACCGGACCAACGCGGTCGCGGCGGCCATCACGGTTCTGCTCCGCGACGCGTGGCCCGGAGGCAAACCGCTCCTGGCGGTCACGAGTACGAAGAGCCACGGCGGGAAGGACACGGTGATCGCGTTCGCCGCCGGGGTCGCCCCCCGCACGGCGATCTCGTACCAGGAGACGGACTGGGCCCTCGAAAGCAACCTGGTGCGCGCGGTCAAGTTCACCCCCGGCATCGGAGTGCTGGTGGTCGAGAACGCCCGCCTCGACGGCACCGGCCGGTACATCCGTTCGGCCATCCTCGAGCGGTTCCTGACGGACCCCGAGCCCCTGCTCGGGACGGTCGGTACCGGCGTACCGGTGCGCCTCCGCAACGACCTGGTCTTCGCCGTGTCGACGAACGACGGCCGGCTGAGCGAGGACCTCATGAACCGGGCGCTGCCGATCCGGCTCGCCCCGCGCGGCGACGTGGCCGACCGCCGGCCGGCGATCGGCAACCCGAAGCTCGAGTACCTCCCGGCCAACCGCGGCCGGATCGAGGCCGAGTTGCGGGGAATGGTCGAGCGGTGGCGGGAAGCGGGCCGCCCGCTGGACAACGAGGTGCGCCACCCGTTCAGTCCCTGGGCCGCAACCGTGGGGGGCATCCTGAAGGCCAGCGGGTTCGAGCACTTCCTGGCGAACTACAGCCAGCGTCGGACCAGCGACGACCCGGTCAAGGACGCCCTCGGGCTCCTCGGCGCGTCCTCGCCCGACCGGTGGCTGACCGCCGGCGAGTGGGCGAGGAAGGTGGTCGAACTGGGCCTCGTGCGGCGGCTGATCCCCGAGGGGGACCGCGACACCGACGCCGGCCGGCAGCGGGGGATCGGGATCGTGTTCACGGCCCACGACGGCGAAACTTACGCCGTCGAGACGGACGACCTCCCGCTGACACTACGACTCGAGAAGGCCCGCCGAAGGTTCGACGGGCCGCCGTCCACGCGGTACCGGTTTCTGACCGTGGACACCACTCCGCCGGCCGAAACCCCATGACGTCCGGATCGCGATTCGAAACCCGGCCGGGCGGACATTCCGCCCGGCCTGCTTTTTCACGAACAGGAGTTCCTTCGTGCCCCATGATTCCCAACCGGACCGCACACCCGTCCCCGTGCGGATCGCCGAGGCCGCGATCGCGGGCGGTGCGTGCGGCCACCCCGTGGCCCTTTATTTCCAGGACTTCCCCGCCCCCGAGCGGGTCCGCCTGTGGGTCTGGTTCGCGGCGCGCATCGACCCGAGGACGGTGAGTCAGATCTTCGGTGGAGGCGACTTGGCCACCGTCGCAAACCGACTGACTGACCTGCGGCTGGTACTCGTTCATGACCCGCGGCTGCATTCCGCTGTTGCCCGCGTGATCGCCCTCGCGGGCGGCTCGGCGCAGCCCCGCCCGGTCGTGTTCTCCGCCGGCCCGGCCCCCGACCCCGACGACGACCCGGGCGGCACGCTGGTCGTCCACGGGCACCCGGAAACGGTGTCGGCGCTCACGAACTGGGTGTACGCCAACCCGACCGGACCGGAACTCGCCGTGACCCCGCCGGGCGAAGGGCCCGCACTTGCCCCGTGCCTGGAGCGGCTCTGCCGACCGAACAGTTCGGGGCTGACGCGTCTGCGGGACGCGATGATCCTCCGCGGGCTGTTGGCGGGCGCGTGGCTCATCCGCCCCGACCGCGGCCCGGAGGGCGTGCGGGTGCGACCTGACTACGAGCGAATCCGCCACCTGCTGAGCGACCCGGCACTCAGCCCGGCCGATGAGCCGCTCCACCCACTGGCCGCCGCGATGGTCGGGCGAGCCAACGCGTACCTCCGGCACGGCAGCCGCGGAACTGTCGGCGCTGGTCGACCCGGTGAGGTCACCCGTTCGGAGCTGGTGGACCTCGGCGACCCGCGCGGGCGGCGGGTCACGGAGCTCCTCCGGGTGCTGCTCGCCTCCCCCAACGGGATCGAGACGTTCCGAACGATGGGGACGACACGCGCGGTCGGCGCGGACTGGCCGGCCCGGGACGCGGGTCGGTTGGCCGCGTTGCTCCGGCCCTGGTCCCCGAAGCAGGTCCGGACGACGTTCGAGCGACTCACCCGCGAAGGGATGATCGCCTCGCAGCGGATCGCGGAGAACCAACCGTATCGATACGTCCTCCCGGACCGCCTCCGATCACGCCACTCGCCGTTCCGCCTGCTGCCGACCGTGAGTGAGGTGGAGCGCGAGCAGGGCCCCGGCGGGGCTCCCGACTGCCCCGCTTGCCCGCCGCCTGCCCACCACCCCGGGCCGGCGGAATCACACGAAATCTCAGCATGATTGCCCGTTTCAGGGGCCGCCGGCCCGGCGGCCCTCACCCTTTTCGGAGAACGACGTGACCCCGAACGAGATTCGGAACTGGCAGCCGCGCCGGTTCAGCGAAGTGATCGGCACGGCCAACCGCCCCGCCGTCGAGAGACTCCAGCGCGCCGCCCGCAACCGCGACGTGCTCACGCCGCTCCTCGTCGGACCCTTCGGGACGGCCAAAACCAGCCTGGCCCGGCTGGTCCTCCAGTCTTACTGCTGTGAGCGGCCCGACCCCATCACGGCCGACCCGTGCGGCTCCTGCGGGGGCTGTCTCGGATGCTGCCCCGAAAAGAACGGGAGCGGGGCGCCCCTCCAGCACTGGGTGTTCGACTGCGGCGAGGGGGTCGGCAAGGACGAGGTGGTCGGGTTCGTCCGGGCCTACCAGTTCCACGACAAGAACGCGGTCCTGTTCGACGAGATCGGTGAGCTGCCGGCCCCGGCTCAGAAGGCCCTTCGTAGGTATCTCAGCCCGCTACGAGGTGGATTGTTTGTCGCCACGCTCACGCTCGACGGAACCGCCGATCGACTGGTCAAATCTGTCATTGACCGATTAGACCCTGTCGCACTGTTCAAGCCCACCGCGGACGAACTGGTCGCGTTCCTCGAGACACTCGCCGGCGAGGCGGGTGTGCAGATGGAACAGGGCGCCGTGCATGACCTCGTCACGCGATTGAGCGGCAGCTTCCGGCAGTGCCTTCAAGAACTGGCCGACTCCGCCCGCCGCACCGACCGCACGCTCCGCTGGCCCGCGGTCGGTGCGTTCACGCCCGACCCGGAATCCGATCCGGAGGAATTACCCGGGGACGACGTCCCCATGCCCCCATCACCCTTCACCAGCGACGGCTGGTGACGACACCGAGGGAGATCAACATGTTCACCGTCAATTGCGACGAGTTGCGGAAGGCGAGCGACACGCTACTGCTCCCCTCGCCGGGATACGTGGGGCGTTACCTCGGCCCCCGGCGCCGGGTAGCGGATCGGCCGGCCGAGCCGCCGAGGGGTCGAGGGGCCGTCCTCGGGCCGTCGTCGGAAACCTCGTTCGTCCTGTTGGACTACGACGGCTCGTCGACGTTCACGCTATCGGCCACCGACGGTCACCTGTTCGCCGTCGCCCGCGTGGGGGTGGCGCCGCACGGAGCCAGCCACCCGTGGGCGCGCTGGGTTCCGTGGTGGCGCTGGGTGTGGACCGTCTCCGGCCTCGGACCCGCATCCGCCCACGTCCGGCCGGTCGATAACGCCGGAGCCGAGCTCACAAAAGACCGGCTCCGCCTCCGGCTCCCGGGACCTGGCATCGGTCTCTCGCCGGGGGAGGCGACCGGGATCACCCCGCCACCGGCGCACGTGCTCTCGGCCGGTGAGGTCGATCGTCCGGCTCTGGCACGCTTGATCCGCCTGTTCGCGAAGGCGGCCCGGCCGGCACCGCGGCACCGGACCGCACTCGCCCTCGAGCGCGACGGCTCGGTCGGCGTCACCGTCGGCACGGTCACGTGGACCGCCGCCTCCGATCTCCGCCTGCCGTTCGTGTTCAGTCCGTCCAACCCCTCACTCCGGCCGGCCTGGCGCTGGCTTCAGCGGCTGGGCGGGGAGCCGAACCCGGAAGGTCGCGTCACGGTGGAGCGGGTCACCGACGTTCACGGACGGACCTTCTACCGGCTGACGGCTCCGACCGGCCGCCACACCCTCTGGGTACCGGAGGGCCGAGCCGTCGACCGGTACGCCCTCGGCCAGTTCTCCCAGCCATCTCCGTGCGTGCCGGGGACTGAGATCCGGCTCCCGCTCAAGCTGGTCCGGCGCGTGGCTGCGGGGACGCTCTACCGGGCGGGCCGAGGCTCCGTAATGGCCGTGGAGTTCCGACCCGCCCCGGACGGGGGCCGGGGTGAATTTCGCATCCGCGGTCTGGGCGACGCGGGTATCGAGGTGATGGGCGCGGCCGCTACGTCCGCAACGGGCTCCCCCGCGGTCGGATGGTCGATCATTCTCCCCGCCCGCCGCATGCTCGCCGCCCTCGCACCCCTCAGCGGAGAAGAGGTTGAGGCGCGACCACTCGGTCAGGGGCGCTGGCTACGGTTGTCCGACGTCCCCACCGCTGCGGCCGCGGCGACGACAGCGGTCGTGAAGTCGTACCCACCGCGACCGCACGAGCCCGACACCGGCGCGCCGCCCGGCGACGGCGTTGCGGTTCGCGCTCACAAAGAGTGAGCCGGGTACAGATGTTGGGGCCGGCGGAACGAGGGCCGACACTTCCGCAGGTTTTCACCGGCGGAGGCGCGCCGAGGATCCGGTCCGAGGACCCGATTCCGGTCCTGCCCGCCGCCGTCACTCTCCGACCGGCTCCGATTTCCGCAGCCAGTCGATTCCCTCGCTCCCGACGCGCTGACAGAGGCCCGCGGGTGCGAATGACCTCAACCAGGAGACCACAGTGATCAGCGAACCCAACCCAGACCCGGTCGACCGGCACCCCCTCGACGAGATCCTCGGCCTGTACGCGGCGATCCGCGCGGGTGTGGCCGACTCGCCCGGCGCGCCGCTCGTCGTACCGGTCGACGACACCCTCGCCCCGGTGGAGCCCGACGGGGCCGAGGCACTCATCTCCACCGCGTTCACGGCCCTGGCCGCAGACGCCGCGCAGGTGCGGAACGCGATGGTCGAGATCTGCAAGACCGCGTGCCTGATCGAAATGGGCGACGTCCTCCGGGGCGGGACGCCGCGACTGAATCCCGAACTCTCCGCCCGGATCCGCGACGCGGGGGAACGCAGCCGCCCCCGCCTCACCGAGGTGCGGAGCGTCACCCGGCTGGCGGACCGGTTCACCTCGCTCCCGCACTTCTTCGCAGCGCTGGAGGCGTACCGGAGGGAACCCGCGCGTCTGTCCGACGAATACCGTGAGATCCTCGACCGGGACGGGCTCTCGCACCCCGAACTGCACGCAGTGGTGTGCCCGCCTCTTCTCGACCGGTGGTTCCGCGACCTGCGCCGCGGACTCGGGCGGGCGGGCCGCAAGGACACGACCGGCCGCCGGCACGCGGTAGGACTTCCGGGCCGCCCCGTCGAATACGCGGAAGGGATGCAGCGGGTTTGGAACCTCACCTCGGCCCTTTCCGGCGAGTTAACGGTAGTGGCTCACCGGGTGGGGGAGCTGTGCCGTGCGGTCGTCCGCTCGCACCTCTCACAAGGGATCCGAACCGGCTCGGTCGAACCCGGCCGGGGGCTCGCGGAGACCACGCGGCGGGCGGGCGCCGGAGCCGTCACTCTCCTCGAGGATCTGACGATACACGCCGACATCCTCAGGGATTACCGGACCGCGCAGGAACTCGTCTTGGACACGGCCGGCCCGACCTGATTGGACTGCCGTGCCACCCGGCGCACCACGCCTCTGTCCCCCGGGCACCGCCGCCCATGCCGCCGTTCTTGGGAACCGACCCCTCTTTCACCGTCGGCCTCATCCGGCGAGCGAGAGGGATTCGGAGCACGCGGGAAATGCAACACGTGGAACAACTGTGACGCGACCGCCGGGGCAACCGCGGCGGTCCGAACCCTGCACCCACCAAAAAGGAGCAACACATGCCGCGCCGACACGTGTACGTCTGCAAGGGGGCCTGCACCGTCCGGCACGCCGTGGACTGGGGACGGCACGACTGGAACACCATGGCCGATGAGGTCCGGGACCGGTTGAGCGGGCTGATGGAGCGGCACGCCAACGTCTACGTCTGCCCGCGGTACACGGTCACCGCGCCGGCCGGGGTGCCGGCCGACGTCTTCGTCAAACAGGCGCGCCGGGCGCAGATCCTCTGGAACACACACGCCAAGCGGGTGCTCGGCGGGCCGGCCCGTCGCCGCGCGTCTCGCGAGGTGACGCCGCTCCAGCGGCAGTTGCTGTTCACCGGGTTCCTCATCCTCGACGAGCAGCAAGTTCACCCCGACGCCTGGCCGGACCGGGCGAAATGATTCGGGCGACCGGTGCCCACAGTGACACACGGGAGATGGCTGCTCGCACCAAGTGCCCCACCGGCCGGCTTCAGTCCGGCCGGACCTTCCCCGTCTGAGACGCGGGCGCCGTCGGCAACCGGACACGGTTCCGAAGGTCGCACCCCGGTCCCCGGACGCGGGAAGAACCGACAACTGCTAACGCCAGAACAGAAATGCGAAGAGAGCGAGATTGAATTGAACGAGTGAGAGTAACTGAACCTGAAACGTGAAGTGTAACTGAGCGAAACGGACCATTAACGAGTGAAGAGAACGTTGAAAGTGAACACGACTGACTTCGGTGTAAAGACACTGAGAAACCGATCACCCGAACACGAAGCACGACCGAGAACGACCATGAGCGACGACCGCACACAGCCCGACGAGACGGCACCCCCTGGACTCAGCCCCCGACGGAACGTCCACGTCCGCGGGGTGCCCGAAGCCGTGTGGCGGCGGGCCCGGCAGAACGCCCTGCTGTCGGGCCTGCCCTTCAAGGCCTACGTGATCCACCTGCTGGCCGAGGGCACGACTCTGCCGCCCAGCGGCAACGCCGACCCCAGGCCCGAAGGCAGCCCTGGAATGAACCCGAACGCACCCACCCACACCGGAGGAGCCTCCTCATGAACCCGACCGACGCCGACCGACTGACCACCACCCCGCCCGGGCCCAGCCCCAAGCCCAACGGCCCCGGCCCTGAAGATCCCGCTGCAACCCCGGCTCCGCAGCAGGCTGACGTGGTCGAAGCAAACGGCACGACCGAACACACGCGAGAACGGAACGAACTCGCTGGATGTTCGACGAAGGCTGCCGCCGAGGCCTCCGGGCCTGGGGATAACTCCCGTCCCGCGCCAGCCGCCACGCCGGTCACGCCCCCGACCTTCGACGTCCACTACCTCGCCCCGCTGCGCGTGGAATCGGACACGCCGCCCGCGGAGGTGGCCGCGTACTTCAACGACGAGTTCGACCTCGACGATTTGGCCCTCCACGAGATCGAGGCCGGGCTGCGGTACATGTTCTGGGTCTTCCGCTGCGTGAAGTGGACCACGCCCGAACGGCCCAACCCCCTGGACGACCCGGCCGCCCTGGCCACTCGCCTCGCCAAGGCCACCGGCGAGTTCGTCCACGAGATCATCGACGACAACCGCCCCGACGACGGGACCCCGGACCCGGACGCTGGGAAGAGCCTGAGCGAACTGTTCGCCGCCGCACTCGCCCGCCGGCGTGCCGAGGGCAAGAGTGATCCGGACTGAAGGTGTGAGCGGTGCCGGTGAGCCCGGCCGGTGCCGCCCCTCCTGTAACTCACACCCGTCTGCAGCGGCCCTCACCGTTCAACCTTTTCGCAACAACGCCGGCCGAGGCCGCCCGGAACGCCCCAGCCCCGACCTCACACCAGGAGCACGCATGACCCGCGACGACGATTTCAACAACCTGTTCGATCTGGTCGAACTGTTCCCTACGGGGACACAGCCCGCGCCAGAAAAGCCCCCGACCGGGCCTTCCGGCGGGCCAACCCCCGACCGCGCCGTGACCTCGGTCCTGTCCGCAGCCGAGCGACTCCGCAACCACCTGCATCTGGTCTTCTCCCTGTGCGACGAACGCTGCAAGTTCCCCGCACCCGGGCGACCGTTCCGGGTCGATGACCGTAACGGCTCGGACAAGTGGAAGTGGCTGATCACCGTCGACGTCCGCGACACGACCCCGCCTACCCTCCTTCTTCACCTCCAGAGCGTCCCCTGCGACGAACAGCTCCGACAGATGCTCCTCTCCCTTGGCGTCAAGCCCCAGGTTGCGCTGGAACACGCGACCTTCGAGATCCAGGTCCGGGCCCCATACGCCCCGACGGTCCGCAAGCTGATCCCTGCGGTCCGCCTGGTCGCGAGGTCGACTCCTGCCCGCCGCTGGCTGACCCGGAGAGTGTGCGCGTCCTTGAAGCGCCTCGCCGACCACCTGGCCGAATTCACTACCCGCAGCCCGAGTTCAGAATCCCCTCTCGAACACGATAGCCGCCAACCGAATCGCGGTCCGGGCGATCGGGTCTAACCGGGCCTCACCTTTCCACAACGCGAACCGGGGCCGGCCGGGCCCCGCGCCTTCAACCCGGGCCGCGTCCGGGGCGGACCATCGCACGCAGCCAGCCACTCGTCCAACCGCGTACTCTCCGTTCGTGTGTTCACTCGCGGTGTCGCGACTGAAGGCGCCGCCCGTTTACCCACCCAGCACCCCCCAGCACCCACCCACGAAGACCCAGCCGGGTACGTGGAGGACTGCGCGTCGACGCGGGGATCCGCGGAGCCCTGCGGGGCGACGACCGGCCGACCTAACACAAACCGGCGGTCGGCGATCCGGACACGCCGGCCAACGACTCACCCGGCGCGGGCGGTCAATGACACCTATCGCGTCCGCTACCCGCACGTTGACGTGCCGAACCCCCACGCCGAAGTCGCCGCGCCGACTCGCCCGATGAACTTCGTGAATCGGCAAGCCGAGACAGTTAATGATCTGGGTTTGGAGTAGGGAGGAGGGGCGAAAGTGATCCCCACCAAACCCAAGAGGAGAACGCCGTGACCGTGAACGCCACCGCCGTCAATGCAAACCTCACGCAACAGGAGATCGACGAGGAGTACGACGACTACTCCGTCGGACTTTCCCACGCCGAGATCGACACCTGTCTGCGGACCCTCCACAACCTCCCGCGGCCGGACCGGGGCGCGCTGATCCAGGGGTTTCGGGCGGCGATCGAGGGCTTCCTCGACACCCAGGCCAAACAGTTCGAGGAGGACACGTACCAAAAGGTCCTCCGGTACTACCTGCCCGAGTGCCTTGATGAGGCCCTCAAGCAGGTAGTGGTCGAGCGGTACCTGGGCGTCGCAATCGCCCGGCCCGCCGAACCGGAAACCGTGAGCCCTCGGACACGCGGCGCGTCCGAATGACAACACACCGCCTCGCACCCACTCACCGAGATCCACCGGGGTATGGAATGAGCGGGTGCCACGAGCATCACGCCCGGCAGGCGGATCGCCGCGGTCTGCTGTCCGGCTCACCCACAACACGGAGATCACCATGAACAGGGACCGCAAGAAGGCCGAGCGCCGCCACCGACACGCCCAGCGGGACCGCCGCCGTGAAGAAGCAGTCCAGAGGGTGTTCGACTGCGGCGGGGGCAGGGGTGCGTTCCGTAACCTGGGTAGCGTCGGGCGAAGCCAGTTCCTCGAGTCACTCGCCCCGCCACCGCAACTCGTGGCCCACCCGTCGCTGGTCACCGACCCGGACCGCCTCCGCGGTGCCGTCCGGGCCGGCCTGGCTGCGGCGACGCTCACCCTCAACGGCACGGACTTCCCCTGGCTCGACGCGTACGCGGTGCTTACCTCGATCGCGAGCCTCAAGCGCGAGCTGGCGTTCCTCTCGCCCCGACTCAGTCGTGCCGACGACACGCTCTTCGACATCGCCCACTTCCGGCGGGTGATTCGCGAGGGTCTCGCCGACATCCTCGAAACGGCCGTCGCCGGGGCGAGCGAACCGGACCGGGCTCTGTACTGGTACCGGGTCGAGGCCGCCGACGGGGGGCGGCTCCGCCTCGTGCTGGGCGAGGAGCGGCCTCAGGTGGTGAGCGTGAGTGTCGACGGGAAGCTGCGGCCCGCCTCCCGCCTCGGCGGCTGCCGGGGCTCCCACGGGTTCCAGTGGGCCGCCGGGCCGTCCGGGCTCGTCGGCGCGGACCCCGGCGGGTCGCCCACCCCGGTGTACGTGCAGGCCCACGCCCTCGACCGCCTCCGGGAGCGGGTGCCGGTGCCCCCCGCGGACCTTCACCTGTCCCTGCTCGCCTCACTCGCCGACCCGGTCGTGGCGGGCCGGGACGGCGACGCCGCGTTCGTGAAGTTCGTCCTCTACGACGAGTTCCACGTCGGCCACCTCGTCACCCGCCGCGTCCCCGCCGGGATGCTGGTGACCACCTTCCTGCTGTTGACCATGCAGGGGACGCCAGAAAGCCGCCGCCTGCGGGCAGCCCTCCAACTGCGGCGGCCCGATGTGGAGTACACGGGGCTCGACGACATCCGCTCGTTCGTCAACAGCGACCTGGCCGACGACCCGGAACTAGCCGAGGTCTTCCGGGCCTGCGGGTGCGGCGACCTCCTCAAGCTCCGCACCGACCAGCAGGTCAACCGCAGCCCGCTGCGGGCCGGCACGCTGCGACAGTACCTCGGCCGGTGACCCGGCGGCGAGAGCAGATCCACGAAACGCGGGTCGGCGTCCACGACCGGCACCAGGCGGGCGGCGTGGGAAGACCACGGCCAGCGGGGCAGGGTCGCAACGCCTGGCCTTCGACCCCACTCCACGCGCAAATGACACTCCAGGAGCGAACGATGCTGGATCCGGACGACATTCCGATGACAACCGACGACGAATCCGTTGAACATCCGCCGACCGGCAACGCCGCGCCCGCGGACGGCACCGATGCCGAGAACCGTGTTGGGTCGACCGCGACCGACGCAACCGCCGAGACGACGACCGACGACCTGACGACCACGCCCCCGAGCCCCGACCACCTGGCATTCCTCAGGGGCCTGCCCGAAGGCGAGTTCGGGTTCGGGTTGATGGTCTACGCCGACCGGGTCGAGGAGGACGGCCTGGCCGAGGCCGCACACGTCCTCCGCCACCACGACGGATACCTGGCCTACCGCACGTACGTCGTCGCCCTTCACCGGGCCATCTGTGCCCAGGTCGAGCGCATCTTCGGGTGCCGCTACGCCCCCGGGCGTCCGATGTTCGACTCGCCGGAACCGCACACCTACCCGACTCACCCCGGGCGCGTTTATGTCCGGAAGAGTTCGCTGCGGTGCTTTACGGACTGGCCCCCTCGACCCGACGAGACGTACGAGCGTTACGAACTCGACCGCCTTCTCGAACGCTTCGAGAAGATGATTGCCCGCGTGGAAGCCACCGAGACGAGACACCTCGTTCTCCGCGGGCGCCCGCTCCAGTACGAGGTTGCCATTCTGCCACTCATGCTGGCCTACCTGTCGGGCCTGCCGGTGGCGTTGACCGCGACCCGCCCGCGTGGGTCGTGATTGCTTCAGTCACTCATCGGCACGATACCGCCCGTCGCGGCCGCCACCCCTCCACGTTACAGCCGACATCCCTGCTTCGCGTCAGGGGCCGAATCTCCGGTCGTTCGACCGAAACTGCGCTCGCGACCGAGAACGCGCAACGACGAGGCGAGCAGGGATCGGGAAATCGGACCGGCCACGGGGCAATCGAAGCCGGCGGCGCGAAGTGGCCACTGCCGGCGCTCCGCCCGTCACGCTCACACTGAAGAGTGGTCCCACCTGTTCCCGCCGGTCACGATCACAAGTTCCACTCACACCAAGTTCTCCACCTGCAACCGCACGTCCGCGCGATCCGCGTCCGCATTCGCCTACACAAACGCCGAGCAAGAGTGAGTGGGGTTCAAGGAGAGACGCGGAGCGAGTGACCCGACGAGCGCGTCCCGCGGGCAACCCCACGCCGCAGATCGCCCGCCCGGACAAAAACGGAGCTGGAGGGCTGATTGGAGAGTCAGTGAGCGAACTGCGTAGAGGGTCAGTCAGCGAGTCGCGTGGAGAGTCAGCCGGAGAGCTGATTGGAGCGCCAGTAGTGGAGCTGGAAGAGCGGCTGGCGGTGCGTTTGGCTCACATTTTCTGATCCGAGTTCTCTCCCCGGGGCCGCGTGACATCACCCGGGCTCACGACGGCCGCACCCGCCGGCCACACTTTTTTCACCAAGGAGCTTCCCATGTCCGAAGCACTGCAAGCCGTGGCGGTTCCCGCGATCGCCAGACCGTCGTACCCGTCCCCGGGTTGGGTCTCGATCGTCGTGCCGGTGTCCACCGACCCGCGCCTGGAGGCGGTGTTCGCACCGGCCTTCCGGGCGAGTTTCCGGGCAGTCGCTCACTTCGAAAGCCAAACGCACGTTGTCCGCGCCGCGGTCGATCAGTGGAACCCCGCACTGCCGCACGCGGAGGTCATCGTCCTGCGGAAGGACGGCGAGGCCGTCGACAAGGCCGATGCCGAAGCCGTGTGTGAGGAACTGTTCGGACCCGACTTCCCCATCGCCTCGATCGAACCCGTTGACGTCGAACTGGTCGGAGGAGCGTGGCGGTGGGGAATCGCGTCCCGCCTGCCTGGTCGCACGGCCCGTTCGGCGTTCGCGGTGACCAGTGGCCCGCTGACGCACCGCCCGGACCTGCTCGCCCGACTCCTCCCGGCAGCCGCGGGGTCGTGACCCGTGCGTCGCCCGCACGCCGTGAATGACTACTCGCACGGGGCACCCGGGAAACAGTTCCGGGTGCCCCGTGCTGTCTTGCCCCCTCTCGTTCGTTACGCCCGATGCCGACCGGTCCGGGACACCCCGGTGACCGCGCGGCATACGGGTTCTTCACCCGGCCACCAACCTTTCCACGGAGACGACCATGCCACAACCCAAGAAGAAGTTTCGCCCCTACGAGCAGGCACGCGACTACGTCCGCACTCTCGGCCTGAAGAGCGTCAAGGACTACGAGGCGTGGAGCAAGTCCGGGGTCCGCCCGGGCGACATCCCCGGCAAGCCGAGCGCGGCGTACGGCGCGCAGTTCACGTGGCCCGACTTCCTCGGGATCGGGGGCGGCCGCCGACGGCTCAGCAAGGACGGCCAGTTCCGCCCGTTCGAGGAGGCCCGGGCGTTCGTCCGCACCCTCGGGCTCGCCGGCCAGCGGGCGTACTTCGCCTGGTCGAAGGGCGAGGGCCGCCCGGCCGACGTCCCGTCGAACCCGGTGAACGCCTACGGTGCCGAGTGGACCTGGTGGGCCGACTTCCTGGGCACCGATGTGGCGTACCGCCCGTTCGAGGAGGCCCGCGCGTTCGCCCGCACGCTCGGCCTGAAAACCCGGCAGGAGTGGCAGGACCGGGCCGCAGCCACCGACTTCCCGGCCGACGTGCCAAAGTACCCCGAGTACCGCTACGACGGGCAGGGCTGGGAGGGGTGGGCCGGCTTCCTGGGCACCGACGGGAAGTGGACCCGGGACCGGATCCGCGAGTTCCTCCGCGCCATCGGCCCGGCCCTGCACCTACTCCAGCCGGCCGAACTGTACGCCATCCTGGCCCGCAAGCGACTGCTCTCCGCCAACAGTGGCCCGGCCAAGCGGGCCGCCCTCCAGGCCATCGAGAGCATGTGTGCCGCCGGCGGTGCCGAGGTCGCGTCGGACACTGCGGCCGATGTGCTGGAGCGGCTCGCTGGAACCCCGGCCAGCGCAGCGGCCGACGGCGTTGCCGCCCCTGCCGTCGCCACGCCCGACGACGAGCCGGAGCTGGAGGCCGAGGAACTGGCCCGCGCGACAGAACTCCCCCGCCTGCGGCGGGACGCACTCCACGCCATCGACCGCGTGGCCGAGCACGCCGACGCCGAGATCCTGGAGTTCCTCGTCCAGAACCGGGTCGCCGGGCTGTGGCAGGCGGCCATCGACGGCGACCCCGAGTTCGCACTCGACGCCCTGGCCGCCGAGGTCGGCGGAAAGTACTTCACCGAGGTCCGCGACCGATTCCTGGCCCAGCACCGCGAGGTTGACGCACTCCCGACCCCGCCCGGGTACGCGTTCGCGGTCAACGGCACGCCCGTCCCGCCCAACCTCATGCAACGTCTGACCGCCTACCGGCTGCTCACGGACAAGCGGCTGGTAAACGCCTCGCAGACCGGGGCGGGCAAGACCCTGTCGGCCCTCACCGCGGCGGCGGCCGTGGGTGCGCGGCTGACCGTCGTCCTGGCGGTCAACGCCACCCTGGACGGGTGGGCCGCCTCGATCGCCGCCGCGTTCCCCGGCACCGCGGTCCTGACCAAGCCCCGCACGTTCGAGGCGATCGACCCCGCCCGCCCGACGTACCTGCTGTACAACTACGAGTCGTTCCAGCAGCCGTGGGCCGCCGACCTCGTCCGCGACCTTACCGCCCGGCACTTGATCGACGTGGTGGTCCTGGACGAACTCCAGCAGGTACGCTGGCGGGAGGGCAATGACGAGTCGCTCCGGCGGGAGAACGTTCGGCTGCTCCTGGACCTGGCCGGTAAGCAGAACACCGACCTCCGGGTCCTGGGGATGTCGGCGACCCCGGTCATCAACGATCTGCACGAGGCCGCGACGCTGCTCGAACTCGTCACGGGCGAGGACATGACGACCCTGCCCGTCGAGCCGACGGTGGTCAACGCGGTCCGGGTGTACCAGATGCTGACCAGCCACGGGCTGCGGTACCGGGTGAAGTACCAGCAGAGCCTGGAGACGCACTACCCGACCGTCGACGGGGCGTCGATCCTCCGGCGCCTCCGGCGGATCGGGCGCCGCGACACGCTCGCGATGGAGCAGCTCACCCTGGAGGCCAAACTGCCCCTGATTCAGAGCCTGCTCCGCCCCGGGACCGTGGTGTTCACCCAGATGGTCAGCGGCATCGTCGAGCCCCTGGCCGCCGCCGTCCGGGCCGCCGGGCTGCGTCCGGGTCTGTTCACCGGGGTGGAGAAGTCGGGCCTCCCGAACTTCCTCGGAGGCCGGGCCGACGTGCTGATCGGGTCAGAGCCGGTGGGGACGGGGGTGGACGGGCTCCCGCGGGTGGCGAACCGCCTCGTGTTCGCTTCGCTGCCATGGACCAGTGCTCAGTACGAGCAGGTGGTGGGTCGGTTGCACCGCCAGGGGCAGGTGTCGAACCGGGTGGAGGTGTACGTCCCGCTGGTCGAACTCCGCGGGGGCGGGCGGGCGTGGTCCTGGGACCGGGCGAAGTTGGACCGCATTCGGTTCAAGCGGACCCTCTCCGACGCGGCCGTGGACGGCGTGATCCCGGCGGGCAAACTCCCCTCACCCGCCCAGATGCAGGCGGCATCCCTGCGCGCCCTCGACGAGTGGATCGCGCAGGTCACCCCCGGTACGCATGGCCCGTGACCGCGCAAGTGGACGTGAGTCCGAGGTGGCGTGGCGGCACCCCGACGGGGCAATCGGACCGGGGTGCCCCGCCGTCGACCAGTCTCGTTTAACCGACGCCAGAAGGAACTGAGCAGAGGGCGAGGGGCACGCAGCACTCGGGGCGTCGCGGCGTTCCGCGCCGTCGGCCGCCCCTGGTTCGACCTCAAACGAGGTCACTGCTTCGCGCGTAGGAGGCGAGTTCGCCGCCTGAACAAAGTCGCGCTCGCGCCCGGGAACTGTTGTCTACGGCTGCCACAGAGGCGCCAACCGCAACAGAGCAAGTCCGAAGGCGAACGCCGGGTCGCAAGTTATCGGCCGAGTTTCGACCCGTGACTTGACACCCGAGCAAGATAGAGAGCCAAAAACCTGTCGGGGTATTCATGAGAGCTGCACCTGACAGGATAACTCCATGGATGACGAAATCCCCGACACCCCCGCGATGCGTCGGTACGACGACGAGTTCCTGAA
>PNKH01000086.1 GCA_013822345.1 Isosphaera sp. | reverse complement strand
GGTAGTCGCGGGCCGGGATCGGGTCGAACTTGTGGTCGTGGCAGCGGGCGCACGAGAGGGTCAGGCCGAGGAACGCCTTGCCGACCACGTCGAGCTGCTCGTCGGCGATGTCGAGGAGCATCTTCTGCTTGTCCGGCTCGGCCAGGAGCTTCGGCCCGAGGACGAGGAACCCGGTGGCGGTCAGCCCGTCCGCCCCGCCGTCCGGGAGGAGGTCGCCGGCCAGTTGCTCCTTCACGAATCTGTCGAACGGCTTATCGGCGTTGAACGCCCGGACGACGTAGTCGCGGTACCGCCAGGCGTTGGCGAACGCGGTGTTCTCGTCCAGCCCGTTGCTGTCGGCGTACCGGGCCACGTCGAGCCAGTGCCGGCCCCACCGCTCGCCGTAGGCCGGCGACGCGAGCAACCGGTCGACGACCTGTTCCCACGCCTCGGGGGACGTGTCGGCGAGGAAGGCGTCGATCTCGGCCGGCGTCGGCGGGAGGCCGGTGAGGTCGAAGGTGGCGCGCCGCAGCAGCGTCCGCCGGTCCGCCGGCGGCGACGGCGTCAGCCCGGCGCCCGCCAACCCCTTCCGGACGCAGTGGTCGATCGGGTGCTGCCCGGCCGGGACCGGCGGCGGCTTGACAGGCTGGAAGGCCCAGAATGCCCTCTGCTCGGCGGTGAAGAGCGGGCCGCCGGCCTTCGGGACTGCCACAGTCCCGGCGGCCGGCCACGCGGCCCCGTCCTTCACCCACCGGGCCAGGTCGGCGACCTGCGCGTCCGACAGCTTCCCCTTCGGCGGCATCTTCAGCTCGCCGTCGTGCCGGACCGCCCGGACCAACAGGCTCTTCGCCGGGTCGCCGGGGACGACCGCCCGGCCGCTGTCGCCGCCCGCGAGCAGGTCGGCCCGGCTCGTCAGCTTCAACCCACCCTTGGCCTTGTCGCCGTCGGTCCCGTGGCACTTCAGGCAGTGCTCGACCAGCACCGGCCGGACCTTCTTCTCGAAGAACTCGACGCCGTCCGCCTGGGCGCTGGCGGCGGTCGGGGTGGTGAGGGCGGCGGAGACGAGCAGGACGCGGAGCGGACCCGGCATGCGGGAGTCTCGCGGCGGGCGTGGGACTACCAGAATCGTAACGGGGCGGGCGGCGGGCACCAAACGGAAACGCCGCGGCGCGATGGCGCCGCGGCGGTGCCCGGCCAGGGCGGTTCAGTCGTCGGGCCGGTTCGGGGGCGGGGGCGGGTCCGGCAGGTCCAGGTCCGCCGGCCGGGTCGCCAGCTTCACCCGGAACGTCTTCCGCTCGGTCCCGCGCTGGACCTCGATGGCGACCACCGCCCCGGGGCGGTACGAGGTGACCGCGGCCACCACCTCGGCGAAGTCCCGCGGCTCGACCAGTCCGACCCGGACGATCACGTCCCCGGCGCGCAGCCCGGCCTTCGCCGCCGGGAGGTTCGGCGTGACCTCCGAAAGGACGCAGCTCCGGTCGTTCACGCTCACCCCGAGGAACCCGCGGGCCATCGGGTCCGGGGCCGGGTCCGGCGGGACCGGGGCGAGGGTCAGGAACAGGCTCGCGGTGAGCCCGGTGATCGCGGACATGTGCCGACTCCTGGCGGTGCGCCGCGGCCGGGGAGGGGACGGCTGGCTCCCTTCCACACATCGCCGAATCCGCGGCGGAAAGCAAGGGCGAAGTTACACAGCCCGGCGGGCGAGGCACTCGTGCCTCGCCCGCCGGCGGACCTACAGCCCGTAGAACTTCACCGCGTTGTCGTGGAACAGCTTCCGCCGCTGATCCTCCGGCCGGTCCTTCACCACCGTCTGCAGTGCGGTCAGCCAGTCGGCGTACTTGTCGACGCCGAGCAGGCAGACCGGCCAGTCCCCGCCGAACATCACCCGGTCCGGGCCGAACACGTCCAGGGTGTGGTTGACGACAGAGGCGAGGTCGTCGAGCGTCCACTTCCCGCGGCCGGGGGCGCTGGCGATGAACCCGCTCACCTTGCCGACCAGGTTCTTCCGCTTCGCGATCTCGGTCATGTCCTTCTTCCACCGGTCGCGCTCGGCCTGGGTGTGCTTCAGGTCGGCGTTCCCGCAGTGGTCGAGGACGAACCGGGTGTTCGGGCACTTGTCCACCAGCTTGGCGAAGTCGGGCAGCTCGGCCGGGCGGACGCACAGGTCGAAGCTCAGGCCCAGCTCGCCGAGCAGTTGAATCCCCTTGACGAACTTCTCCTCCAGGGCGTACCCGGCCGGCGTCTCCTTGACGTGCAGCACCTGGCGGACGCCCTTGACGTACTTGCTCCCCTTGAACTGCCGGGCGTACTTCTCGAACCCGTCCGAGTTCGGCCGGCCGGACACTACCGCCGCACACGTCGGCGTCGCCTTCCCTTCGCAGAGCTTGGTGATGTAGTCCGCCTCCTGCTGCTGCTGCTCGGGGACGACATCCACCTCCATGTACACCGCCTTGACGACGTTCAGCCCCTTCGTCTCCTCGGCGTACTCTTGCGGGCCGAAGTTGTGGCCGAGGATCTTCCCCTCCGGCGTCTTGGCGTCGAACCAGGCGAGCTTGAACTTGTCCAGGTCCCACAGGTGCTGGTGGGTGTCGACGACCGGGAGCATCGGCTTGTCCTTGGCGGGGGAGGGGGCGGCGACGGCGACGGCCGCGGACGCGGCCAGAAACTCGCGGCGGTTCACGGGGTCGGTCCTCGGGCGAAGGGTGCCCCGATGGTAGCACGCCGCGGGGCGAGTACAACGACCCCATGAGCAACCCGAAGCGAATCCTGCTGACCGGGTCGGCCGGTCGGCTCGGCCGGGCGGCTGTGGCCGGGCTGGCCGCCCGCGGGCACGACGTGGTCGGGTTCGACCTGGCCCCGACCCCCGGGCTGCCGGCCGACCGGTCGGTGGTCGGCACCCTCGCCGACGCCGACGCACTGCGCCGGGCGGCGACCGGGGTGGACATCGTCATCCACCTGGCGGCGACGCCGGACGACGCCCGGTTCCCGCGCGGCACCCCGCCGGACGACGGCGACAACTTCCTGTCGGACCTGGTGCCGAACAACGTCGTCGGGGCGTACACGGTGATGGAGGTGGTCCGCCGGCTCGGCGTCCCGCGGGTGTTGCTGGCGAGCACCGGGCAGGTGATCGACGGCCACCTGCGGGCGGACAACGTCCCGGTGACGCCGGACACGCCGCCGCGGCCGCGCTACCTGTACGCCTGCACGAAGGTGTTCCTGGAGGCGCTGGGGCGGGTGTACGCGGCGCAGCACGGGGTGAAGGTGCTGGCGGTGCGGCTCGGGTGGTGCCCGCGGGACGCCGGCCAGGTGGCGGAGATCGCGGCGAGCGAGCTGGCCCAGGACGTGTACTTCAGCCCGGGCGACGCGGGCCGCTTCTTCGCGGCGGCGGCGGAGGCGGACACGTGGCCGTCGTTCGCGGTGGTCTACGCGTCGAGCCGGCACACGCACCGGCTGCGGTACGACCTGACCGAGACGACGCGGCTGCTGGGCTGGGAGCCGCGCGAGGCGTGGCCGACGGGGGTGGAGTGACCCGCACCCGACAAGCCCGCGCGACCGCCGCCGTCGTGACGTGGTACTTCGCGACGGCGTTCGCACGCTCCCACGCCGGCACCGCCCCGGGGTCGCCGAAGTCCCGCACGAACTCCCCCAGCACCGCCGCGAAGTGCGACTCGTGGCCGGTCCGCGACTGCGCGGGGATGTCGCACCGCACCTCGCCCCCGAGGTCGGTCGTCGCACACCGGTCGCCCAGCCGCCGGACAAGGTCGGGGTGGTCGGCCGGGTCCGCCGCGGCGACGAACACCTCCGGCGGCGACCCCGGCGGCTGGCGGACCGAGACCGTCGCCCGGGTTCCCCGCGCCACCGCCGTGTGGGTGTCCCCGCCGACCGCGGCTTCGTACTCCCACCGCGTGACGAGCCGGACGTGAACCCCGCACAGGGCGAACGTCGCGGCGTTGTTCCCGGCGTACCGCAGGTGCCCGTCCGTCACCCGCCCCGCGAGCTCTGCCGGGTAACCCGGCAACCCGGTCAGTGCCCGGAACTGCTCCTCCGACAGGACGAGCGGCCACCGGTCGGCGGCGCGGAACACCACCTCGGTCCGCGGGTCAACGGCCCGATCGCCCGCCACGAACCAGAGCGCGAGGTCGGCGAGGTGCGTCCCGACATCGGCCATCGCCTCGCCGGAGATGTCAGGGTCGAACCACCACCACGGCCGCAGCAGCGGCCGGCCGGCGACCGTCTTCTTCAGGTGGTGAACGCTCTCCAGCACCAGGCCCGGTTCGTCCGGCGACCCGGGCCGCCAGTCGCCGAACACCTCCGGGTCGCGGACGAGCTCGCGCTGCAGCCGGTTCGTCACCTCGTGCCGCTCGGTCATGATGTCGCGGACCAGCACCCCGCGGGCGTCGGCCTCGCGGCACACGTCCTCCAGGGCGGGTAGGTCGGCCGCCTCGACCACCCACGGCTTGTCCGCGAGGACGTGCAGCCCGGCCGCGACCGCCTCCCGCATCAGCCCGACCTTCGGCCGGTTCCGCCCGGACAGCACCACCGTGTTCCCCGGCCGCTCGGCGCGGAACCGGTCGAGCCAGTCGGCGCCGGTGCGGACATCCACCTCCCACCCGTCCGGCAGGCGGGCGAGGTGGGCGGCGGTGTCGGCGTCGGCCGGGCCGTACACCGTACACCGGGCGGCGACCCCCGGGACCGTCCGCTTCTGGACGAGCGCCGCGTGGAAGTGCCCCGGCGCGAGCGTCACCAACCGGATCTGTGCCATCGCGGCCCCTCGCCCCCGACTCCCCGGCCGCGTACACTGCCGCCACCACCGGAGGTTCTACCGATGAGCGTGCGGTTCGTGATGGTCGGCGGGTTCCTCGGGGCCGGGAAGACCACCGCCCTCGGCCGGCTCGCCCGGATGTACGCCGCCCAGGGGAAGCGCGTCGGCGTCGTGACCAACGACCAGGCCCACGACCTCGTCGACACGAACACGTTCCGGAACCAGGGCCTCGCCGTCGAGGAGGTGCCGGGGGCGTGCTTCTGCTGCCGGTTCGACGACCTCGTCTCCCGCGTCGGCTCCCTCGAAGATTCCCAGAAGCCGGACGTGATCCTGGCCGAGCCGGTCGGCAGCTGCACCGACCTCGTCGCCACCGTGGTCCAGCCGCTCAAGGACCTGTACCGCGGGCGGTTCTCGGTCGCCCCGTACGCGGTCCTGTTCAAGCCGAGCCACGGCGGCCGCATCCTCCGCAACGAGCCCGCCGGCGGGTTCAGCCCGAAGGCCGCGTACATCTTCCGGAAGCAGCTCGAGGAGGCCGACGCGATCCTCGTCAACCGGGCGGACGAACTGAGCCCCGCCGAGCAGGACGAGCTGGTCCGCCTGGTCGGCGAGCAGTTCCCCGGCACCCCGGTGCTGAAGGTCAGCGCCGCGACCGGAACCGGGTTCGACGCCTTCGCCGCCTTCCTCGAACAGGACGGGGCGTTCGGCCGGAAGGTCCTCGACATCGACTACGACACCTACGCCGAGGGCGAGGCGGAGCTCGGGTGGCTGAACGCGACCGCCCGGCTGACCGCCGACGCCCGGTTCGACCTCGACGCCCTCCTCACCGCGGTCCTGGGCGAACTGGCGGCGGTCTGCCGGACGCTCGGCGGCGAAGTCGCGCACCTGAAGCTGATCGGGATGGACGACGCCGGGGCGTTCGCGGTCGGGAGCGTGGTGAGCAACGACACCGCCGCCCGGCTGTCGCTGCCGTCGCACCTCCGCCCGCGGGAGGCGGAGCTGATCGTGAACGCCCGGGTGGCGATCGACCCGGCGGTGCTGGAGGCGGAGGTGAAGCGGGTGGTCGCGGCCGAGTGCGGGAAGGTCGGGGTGCAGGCGGAGTTCCGCACGTCGCAGAGCCTCCGCCCCGGGCGGCCCGTCCCGACGCACCGGTACGCGACGGCGAAGAGTTAGCCACAGATGGACACAGATGAAACACAGATCGGACAGAAAAATGAATCTGTTCTGTCTGATCTGTGTTTCATCTGTGTCCATCTGTGGCTAACTCTTCACTTCTTCTCTTCACGCACGGCCCGGAAGGCAATCGCCCGCCGCACCGCCGGCGGTTGGGGGGCGTCCTTCCCCATCACCGCGTGCCACAGCACGTAGTTCAGCTCGAAGTCGTCGATCTTGTCGTACTCCGAGAAGTCCATCCTCAGCGACAGCTCCGCCCCGAACGCGTCCTTCCCGTTCTTCGCGTTCAGGTCGATCTCCGCCGGGAGGTGCTTGTACGCGGTCAGGTCGGCCTTGTCTGTGAAGCTGTTGAACATCGGGCGGGCGGCCGCGTCGTACTGGGACAGCGGCGGCAGCCCGAGGATCAGCTCCATCGTCCGGATCATGGAGACGGTTGCGTACTGGGTGCTGTCGACGTGCTTCCGCTTGGTGTACGGGCTGACGACCAGGCCGACGGTCCGGTGGGCGTCGACGTGGTCCGGCCCGTTCTGGGCGTCGTCCTCGATCACGAAGATCGCCGTCTCCTTCCACAGCGGGCCGGCGCTCACCGCCTCGACCAGCTTGCCGAGGGCGAGGTCGTTGCTGGCCACACACGCCTGCGGGGTGTACGACCCCGGCCGGGTGCCGTCGGTGTGGTCCTCCCCGAGGCTCATCACAATGAACCGCGGCATCGCGTTGTCCTTCACGAACTGGTGGTACTCCTTGAGGAAGACATCCACGTTGTCAGTGTCCCGGGTGCGGACGCCCTTCTCCTTCGGGATGCCGTAGTCCGGGCACATCTTGCCGACGAGGCCGGGGACGCGGCCCTCCATCTTCAGCCCGCCCTTGCCGTCGCTCACCCGGCTGCCGTACTCGCCGTAGCTGCGGTACGACAGCCCGGCCCGCTTGCACGCGTCCCACAGGTACCCGCTCGGCGGCCGGGCCAGGTCGCCCTCGTCCGTGTCGTCGACGCCCTTGCGGCCGGAGTAGGTGAGGTGCCAGTCCCGGGCGATGTAGTCGGTGTGGTACGCGGCGGTGCTCCACGGGTGCCCGTCCCGGCTCACCTGCCCGTTGCAGTACAGGTTGTCGAGCAGGACGAACTCCTCGGCCAGCTTGTGGTGGTTCGGGGTCACCTTCCGCGGGAACATGCACAGGCTCGGGTCGCCGTTCCCCTTCGCCGCGGCGCCGAGCTTCGGGTCCGCGAGGTCGCCGAACACCTGGTCGTAGGTGCGGTTCTCCTTGATGATGTAGATCACGTACTTGATCGGGCTCGCGTCGCCCACGCGGGTCGGGATGGCGGTCGGCACCGGGTGCGGGGCGGCCGTGAGCTGCTCGTCTGAGTACGGGCAGTTCTTGTAGACCCGCTCGGTGTACTCCTTCAGCGTCTTCTCGTCCGGCACGGGGACGATGGAGAGCGAGCCGCTCAGGGTGGTGCCGATGTACGGGTACGGCATCAGCCGGCGGGCGATCTGCTTCACCTCGTCCTTCTCCTTCTTCTCCAGCTGCTCCTTCGTGTACAGCGGGTTCGGCCGGGACTGGTTCCCCTTGCCGACGCCGACCAGGATCGACTTGCTGTCCGGGGTGACGGCGACCGCGGTCGGGTACCACCCGGTCGGGACGAACCCCTTCACGATGCTCTCGTTCGGCTTCGCCACGTCGACCACCGCGACGCAGTTGTTGTCCGCGTTCGCCACGTACAGCGTCTTACCGTCCGGGCTGACGGCGACCGCGTCCGGGGTGGTGCCCTCCGGGGCCTTCGGGAACAGGGCGGTTGCGATCACCTCCGTGACGACGCCCTTCTTCGGGTCGATGACGTGGACGGCGTTACTCGACGCGCAGGCGACGAACAGCCGGCCGTCCTTCGGGTGGACGGCGATCTGGTTCGGGTGCTCGCCGACCGGGATCTTCGCCACCGCCCGCAGCTCGACCGGGTCGACCGCCAGCACCTGGCGGCGGGCCCAGTCGGAGACGTACAGGAGGTGCCCGCCCTTGCCCAGGACGATGTCGTACGGGCGGCCGCCGACGGTGCCGACCGCCGGCTTCTCGTTCTTCGGGTCCTTCAGGTCGAGGGCGGTGACGGTGCCGCCGTTGATGTCGAGGGTGTACAGCCGGCCGCGGGCCTCGTCGAGGCACAGGCCGCTCTTGAACACCTTGTTCGCCTTCAGCTCGTCGGCCAGCTTCAGCACGTCCTCCGGCTTCAGGTCGGCCGGGTTGACCTCCTTCGCGCTGGTCCGGGCGAACTTCCCGTCCTTCAGGTCGAAGGTGTGGAGCCGGCCGTTCCCGCCGCCGGACCACCACACCTTGTCCTCCGCGCCGGACACCGCGAACCCGAACCAACTTTGTCGGGCCCACTCGGAGGCGACGACTTTCCCGGCCGTCAGGTCGACGAGCGAGACGTCGTGCCGGTTGAACCCGTTGGTGGTGACGAGGGCGTGCTTGCCGTCCTTGAGCGGTTGGATGTTCAGCGGCAGGTCGGTGATCTCGACGTGCGTCCCGACCGGGGTGACGTGCCACCCGTTCGGCAGCAGGTACCCGTCCTTGGTCGGGCCGGGGAAGACCGGCTTCGGGTCGGACTTCTTGTCGTCGGCGGCGGCCGACAGGGCGGCGAGCGCGGCGAGCAGCGCGGCGGCGCGGAGCATGGGTCACCTCGCGGAGGGGGCGGGGTCATGATGCGCCGGGGCGGGACGAAAAGCGAGTGAGGAAGCGGTGAAGGGTTCGGGCGAGCCGGGAGCGTGAGCGACCGGAGCAACGTCCTCCGGTCGCTCACGCTCCCGGCTCGCCTTCGGCCGCCGAGTTCGGCAGCGGGTTGCGGGCGAACACCCACTCATCGACGGGGGTGCCGGCGACCAGGTGTTGTTCGACGAACCGGGGGATGCGGTCGGCGGTCATCCCGGCGTACCACGTCCCCTCGGGGTAGACGACCAGGACCGGCCCGCCGGCGCACACCCGCAGGCACCCGACCTTCGTCCGGTAGCAAGCCGCCGGCCCGGCCGCCAGCGACAGGTTGCGGTCCTTCAGCTCCCGCTTCAGCACGTCCCACGCCGCCTCGCCGGCCTCCTTCGTGCAGCACGCCTCCCCGATGCACAGGAAGACGTGCCGGTGGAACCGGCCGATCAGCAGCTTGTCGGCGATCGCCGCGAGTTGGGTCTTGTCGGCGTCGGGCACCGGCCACCTCCCGCCGCGTCACTGGTCCATCACTTCCTTTTCCTTGGCCGCGGCGAGGGCGTCGATCTTCCCCTCGTACCCCTTCAGCAGGTCCTGCATCTTTTCCTTCGACTTGTCCCGGTCGTCCTCGGTCAGGGTCTTCGCCTTCTCGGCGTCGTCCAGGCTCTTGTTCCCGTCCCGGCGGACGTTCCGGCACGACACCTTCGCCGCCTCCGCCGACTTCTTCACCTGGGCGACGATCTTCTTCCGCTGGTCCCCGCTCATCGCCGGGACCGTCAGCCGGATCACCTTCCCGTCGTTGTTCGGGGCCAGGCCGAGGTCGCTCGACCGGATCGCCTTCTCGATCTCCTTCAGGCTGTCCGCCGCGTACGGCTTGATGACGATGGTGGCGGCGTCCGGGCAGGTGACCGAGGCCACGTCCCGGATCGGCGACATCGTCCCGTAGTTGTCCACCCGCAGGGCGTCGAGCATGCCGGGGGACGCCCGCCCGGTCCGGGCCGCCTTCAGGTCGTTCCGCAGCACCTCCAGGGCCTTCTCCATCCGCCCCTCGGAGTCCTTCAGGATCTGCTGTGCGGTCATGGCTTCCCCCCAGTGCGTCGTGGACGGTGGATGCGGGTTATTGTGGCAGCGGGGCGTCGGAAGGGAAAGCCCGGCGCCGACCTCGCCTGTCCACCGCCCACTACCAGCCGCCGACGACCGTGCCGACCGGGTGCCCGGCGACGGCTTTCTCGATCGCGTGCTCCCGCTTGTAGTTGAACACCAGGACCGGCAGCCGGGCGGTCCGGCACATCTCGAACGCCCCGATGTCCATCACCCGCAGCCCGTCCCGGATCACCTGGTCGTAGGTCAGCCGGTCGTACTTCACCGCGTGCGGGTTCTTCTCCGGGTCCGAGTCGTACACCCCGTCCACCTTGGTCGCCTTCAGCACCACCTCCACCTCCAGCTCGGTCCCGCGCAGGGCGGCGGCGGTGTCGGTGGTGACGAACGGGTTCCCGGTCCCGCCGGCCAGGATCACCACCCGCCCCTTCTCCAGGTGGCGGATCGCCCGCCGGCGGATGTAGGGCTCGGCCACCGTCTCCATCCGCACGGCCGACTGCAACCGGGTCTCGACCCCCATCGTCTCCAGCGTGTCCTGGAGGGCCAGGCCGTTCATGACGGTCGCCAGCATCCCCATGTAGTCGGCGGTCGCCGGCTTGATCGCCTCCCCGCCGGCCGTGAACTGCGCCCCGCGGAGGATGTTCCCGCCGCCGACCACCACCGCCAGTTGCACCCCGCGGGCGTGGACCCGGCGGAGCTGCTCGGCGATCGCCTTCGCCTCGTCCAGGCTGATCCCGGACTTCCCGCCGTGCCCGAGCGACTCCCCGCTCAGCTTCAACAGGACGCGGCGGTACTTCGGGGCGAGCGGGTCGGCGGCGGGCACGGAACGGTCCTCGGGTGGCGGCGACGGGTACAGGGTACGGACCGGCCGCGCGGCCGGCCGGGGGTCACCGGAGCTGGCACCCGCTGAACTTCCCGAACACCGCCATCATCATCCCGGTCAGGATCGCCCCGGCGACGACCCGGACGACCAGCGGGGCGTCCGCCCGGACGGTCGCCAGGCACCCGACCGCCAGGACCATGAACCCGACCATCAGCCCGAAGTTGTCCAGGAGCGGGGACCGCTTGGCCGCGATGTCGGCGTACTCCTTGTCGTCGACCGCCTCGTTCAGCGGCCGCTCGTACTTCCGGTTGATGTCCTTCGTCTTCTTCGCCACGTCCTTCTCGAAGTCCGTCCGGGCCTCGGGGGTCATGCCGTCCAGGTCCTTCCCCTCCCGGAGCTTCCGGACCTCGATGTCCCGCTCCAGCTTCACCCGGTCGAGGGCCCCGTCCGCCCGCCGGGCCGACGCCGCGGACAAGGCGGACTGGAAGAAGAAGTACAGGACCAGGACGGTCCCGACGGCGAACAGGAAGGTCGGGAGTCCGCCGACCCTGGCCAGCAGGTCGATCCCCCCGCCGGTCGCGGCGGACCGACCGGCCGGCCGCGACCGCCGCGGCGGGGCGTCGTCGTCCCCGACGACGGCGGCCGGGACCGGCGGCGGGGCGGCGGCCGGGTCGTCGGCGACCAGGCCGTCGTCGTCCACCCGGAGGGCGGACGCGCACTTCTTGCACTTGATCTTCCGGCCGACGTCCTTGGACGTCACGGCGTACACCGCGCCGCAGGAGGGGCAGGCGCTGTTCATGGGCGGGGTCCGGGGGTGGGGGAGGGGTCGGCAGCGGGATTATGCGCGCGAAAAGGGGCCGGCACAAGCGGGTGACCCCTGGAGCGCGGCCGTCCCGGCCGCTGCGACCTTGTTCGGGTGGCTCCGGGGGAACTCCGGAGCTGACCGGGCGACTGACGTGCGGCCGGGACGGCCGCGCTCCAGGACAGTGCGGCCGGGACGGCCGCGGCCCCGGCGTCACCCCGGCGGGTCGCGGCGGGCGGCCGGGTGGGCGACCCGGCGGCGGAGGCGGGCGGCGTCGGCGACCCCGCGGAGCACGTCCGGGACCACTTCTCCGACCCGGATCGGAACCTCCCCGCCGGCCGACGCCTGGACGTTCCCCGAGGTGTCGATCGTCGCCCCGGACCCGCCCCGGGCGGCGCGCAGGACGGCGATCCCGTGCTGCGTCAGCCGGTTCCCGGACAGGTCCAGGGTCCGCAGCCCCGGCAGGAGCCGGCGGAGGGCGTCCCAGGCGGCCGCCACCCCGGCGTCGGTGATCCCGTTCCGGGCGAGGCGGAGCGACCGGACGGCGCCGAGGTGCGGGGACGCGGCCAGGGCGGCGAGCCCGGCGTCCCCGACGTAGTTCGACCCGAGGTCGAGGGCCGTACACCGGGCGAGCGCCGGGCACCCGGCCAGGCGGGCCGCCGCGTCCGGCCCGACGCCCGTCTCGCGCAGGTCGAGGCGCGGCGACCGGTCCAGCATCCGCCGGAACAGGGTCGACCCGAAGAGGGCGGCCACCCCCGCGTCCCCGACCGGGTTCCCCCTCAGCCGCAGGGTGTGGAGCCGCGGGAATGCCTTGCCGGCGGTCACCGGCTCGAGGCCGGTCTCGTCGATGTCGTTGCCCGACACGTCGAGGGAAGTCAACCCGGCGAGGAACGGCGAGTCGGCCAGCGCCCGGAGCCCGTCGGCGGTGATCCGCCCGTTGTCGTTCAGGGCGAGGGCGGCCAGGCCCGGGAGGGTGTCGGCCCGTGCGAGGGCGTTCGCCCCGGCGTCGTCGAGGCCGTCGAACCCGAGGTCGAGGGCCTGGACCTGCTTCAGGAACGGCGACCGGACGAGGAGGTTGACCCCCCCGTTCCCGAGGTCGTTGCCGCACAGGTCGAGTTCGCGGACCCGGGCCAGCAGCGGGGAGGCGATCAGCCGGGGCATCTCGCGGGCGGCGTCGAGCAGCCGGAGGCGGCGGACGCGGGCCCGGCGGAACAGCTCGTCGCCGGCGGACAGGAACGCCGCGGCGTGGACGGACACGGAGTCCGGGACGCCGCGGCGGAACTCGACCCCGTCGGCGAGGTGGCGGAGGGGGGCGGTCCAGCGGTCCGCGTGGGCGGCGAGGAGTTCGGCCTGGCGGTCGACGAGGTCGGGCCGGCGCGGGTGGTCGTCCGGGAGGCGGGCGAGGGCGAGCTGCACCCGGACGAGGTCCGCCCGGTCCGGGTCGCCGGCCTCGGCGAGGTAGTCGGCGTACACCAGCCGCGGCCCGTCGTCGTGGTACCGGGCGAAGACCGCGTCCAGGAACGGCTGCTCGTCCGCGGGTGCCATACCGGAAGTGTACCGCGCGGCCAAAGACGAAGCGATCGGAACGCGGATGAAGAGGATGGAAGACGGGATGCAGAGGATCAGACAAAACACTGTTTCTTTCTGATCCTCTGCATCCCGTCTTCCATCCTCTTCATCCGCGTTCCGATCGCTTATGCGGGCGACACCCCGAGTTGGACGAACTGGGTGACACCCTGGCGCGGCAGCTCGCCCTTTTCCAGCACGCTGTCCACCAGGTAGTACAGCAGCTCGCGGAACTCGACCGGCTCGACCCCGTCGGCCAGCGCCTCGGCCTTCGCCCGGAACTTGTCCACCAGCTTGTCCGCCTTCTCGAACACCTTCGCCGCGAAGTACAGGTGCCGCACCCGCGCGACCAGCTCGTCGGCGTCCGCGCCGGGGGTGCGGGCGGACGCGATCAGGTGCAGCAACTCCTCCCGCGCCGCCGGCGACGAGCCTTCGAGGGCGAGGGCGAGCAGCAACGTCGGCCGGGCCGCGAGGACGTCCTGCCCGGCGACCAGCTTGTTGTCCGCGTCGCCGGTCCAGTCCTTGATGTCGTTCAGGATCTGGAACGCGACCCCGACGTTCCGGCTGAAGTCGGCGACCGTCTTCTCGTACTGGTCGGCGGGGCCGGCGAGGCGGACGCCGGAGTACAGCGCCGCCTCGAACGCCGGGGACGTCTTGAGGGCGTAGATCTTCAGGGCGTCGAGGGTGGTGAGGGCCTTGTCCCCGGAATCGCGCCAGAGGAGTTCCGCCCCCTGGCCCTCGGACAGCTTCAGGTGGGCGTCGGCGAGCTTGTCGAGGATGTCGGCGGCGACCTCCGCCCCGAGTTCCTTCCGGTCGCGGGACACGAGCCGGTAGCCGAGGCCGATGAGGTAGTCGCCGACGTTGATCGCGACCCCGGTCCCGTGGGTGCGGTGGAGGGTTTCGAGGCCGTACCGGTAGGCGTCGTCGTCCTCGATGTCGTCGTGGACCAGGCTCGCCTTGTGGAACGTCTCGATCGCGACGGCCGCCCGCTTCACCGGGTCGGGGAGTTCCCAGCCGGCGTCGGACAGGGTGGCGGGGGCGCCCTTCAGGGCGTCGTAGGCGGCGAGCGTGATAAACGGCCGGCTCCGCTTGCCGCCGCGGGCGAGGAAGTCGTAGGCGATCGTCTCGTGGCGGCGGAGCGGGTCGGCCTCCGGCGCCGCGGCCCGCGGCCGCGGCACCAGGCGGGTCAGCTCCGGCTCGTCGAAGAGGCGGTTCGCCGCCCGCATCAGGTGGACGTAGGTCTTCGTCTTCTGGTCCGGCGGCGGGGTGTGGAGGTCGATCGACTCGAACACCCAGTCGTTGTCGACCGACGTGTTCTTGCAGTTGCTGGACAGGAGCGGGGTGGCGACGCACGGGATGCCGGCCAGCAGCACCTTGTCGAACGCTTTCTCCAGCACGTTCAGGCAGGCGACGCCGACGATCGCATCGACGTGGCCCGAGACGATGATCTTCAGGACGATCGGGGTGCCCTCGGAGACGAGCACCTTGTACCCGAGTTGCTCCGCCTTGGTGCGGAAGTCGCCGACCTCGCACGCCCCGCACTTCTTGCAGTCGAGGCCGAACTCGTCGTAGTCGGCCGGGCACCCCTCGGCGTTCTTCAGGCAGTGCGGCAGGAGCATCAGCCGGCGGGAGAACGGGACGGCGGCGACCTGCTCGCGCCAGAACTCGTTCGTGAGCATCACCATCGTGAACCCGAGGTACTGCCCGCCGAGGCCGAGGGAGGTCAGAATCCCCTCGGCCATCTCGCGGGTCCCCTCCCGGGTCAGCGGCTTGGACTTGTCCACGGTCCGGCAGAAGTCCGTGACCGCCGCGCGCACCCGGTCGCGGATTGGCCGCGTCTCGGGGACGGCCTTGAACGCCGCGGTGTTGAGCCGCGGCGGGGCGGTCGGGGCGTGTTCGGCGGCGGCTTCCTGCTCGAGTTCGGCGACGGTCGGCACGAGCGGTCCCTTGCGAGTCGGCGGGCGCGGGTCCCGTATCAGTGTGCGGGGCCGGGGCTGAGAAGCAAATGAAATCGGGGCTTGCGGCCGGGCCCCGGGCGTGGTTTCCTCAACACGACGGATACCACCCGCCCGCCGGAGTCTTTCACGATGCGCCGCGTCCTCCCCGCCGTTCTCCTGTTAACCCCGCTCGCCGCCGCCCGGGCCGACGAGCCGAAGGTTGACCCCTACGACCAGTCGAAGGTGCCGCTGGAGGTCGAGCCGCCGCCCAACTTCAAGGGGAAGCGGGTGCTCCTGATCGCCGGGCGGGCGAGCCACGGCCCTGGCGACCACGAGTTCTTCGCCGGCACCGCGATCCTGATGAACCTCCTCAAGCAGACCGAGGGCGTGTGGCCGATCATGGCCCGGGACGGGTGGCCGAAGAACGAGAAGCTGTTCGACCAGGCGGACTGCGTCCTGATGTACATGGACGGCCGCGGCGGGCACCCGGTGGTGCAGGGCGACCGGATGAAGCTGGTGCAGAAGCAGATCGACCGCGGGTGCGGGTGGGTGAACCTGCACTACGCGGTCGACTACCTGCCGCAGCACGGGAAGACGGTGCTCGGGTGGATGGGCGGGTACTACGAGCCGAACTACTCGATCAACCCGCACTGGGACGCGGAGGTGCGGGCGCTGCCGAAGCACCCGATCACCCGCGGGGTGAAGCCGTTCACGCTCCGGGACGAGTGGTACTACGGGATGCGGTTCCTCGACGACATGAAGGGGGTGACGCCGATCCTCCAGGCGCTGCCGCCGGACGGGACGCGGGGGACGGAGTACACCAAGTCGCGGAAGGGGGAGATCGAGACGATGGCGTGGGCCTACGAGCGGAAGGACGGCGGGCGGGGGTTCGGGTTCACCGGCGGGCACTTCCACCGGAACTGGGCGGACGAGGACTTCCGCCGGGTGGTGGTGAACGCGATCCTGTGGGCGGCGAAGGTGGAGGTGCCGGAGAAGGGGGCGAAGGTCGACTTCGACCCGGCGGACCTGAACAAGAACCTGGACAAGAAGGGGAAGGGCGAGTTCAAACCGATCCTGCCGCCGAAGAAGTAGGGTGTGTCGAGCCGGGCTTTGCCGGCGACGACGCACCTGGGGGCGCCGGTGCGTCATCGGTCCGAAGCGGACCTCGACGGCACCCTACAAAGCCTGGACGCCCGGCCGAGGGCCGCGACGGTGAAGACGAGCGGGTACAGCTTCTCGAAGTACCACAGCTTGGCGAAGTAGAACCCGATCGGGGTGGGGTCGCGGAACCGCCCCGACTCGACCGCATCGACGAGCCAGGCCAGCCCGCGGCGGATTTGGTGGGAGGGCGAGGCTCCTGCCGAGCCGCCGACCTTCGGCTCGGCGGGAGCCTCGCCCTCCCAACCGGGCACCAGGTCCAGCATCACTTCCACCGCCAGGGCCGTCTCCTCGACGCTCGGCGGGCAGTCCTTCGCCCCGCCCCACCCGCCGTCCGCGTTCTGCACCGCCAGCAGGTAACTGACACCTCGTTGACACTCGGGGGCGTCCCGCAGGTCGAGGTCGCGGTACGCGGCGAGGACGCGGGCGGTGCCGTACACCGGGTTGACGTCGTCCTTCGCGTGCTGGTTGCCGAACCAGAGCGGCAGCCACGACCCGTCCGCCCGCTGCTCCCGCGAGAGGTACGCCAAGCCAGCCCGGTGAGCTTGGTGGTACCGGTCCGGAAGGCCGGGATGTACCTTCTTGATTCCGCGCAGGGCGTGTGCGGTCAGGTCGGCGCCACTCCGGTCGAACGGAAGTGTGCCCCACCCGCGGCAGAAGGTTGGGAACCCCCCGTCGCGGTTCTGGAGGTCCGCGACCCACCCCATCCCTTCCATGTAGCGTTGGATCGTCGGCAGTTCGACCGGGGGGCAGGTGGCGAGAAGTGCGAGCATAGCCCCCGGAGTGTCGTCACAGTCGGGGACCCCGCCGGGGAGATCGGTCCACGCCCACCCGCCCGGGGCGGCTCCGGTGTACGGGTGCCGCTCCTTGTACTGCTGGCCCAGCAGCCAGGCGAGGATCTGATCCTTCGTGTCGAGCGATTCGAGGTCGCCGGCTGCGGCCAGCGCGTTCACCGACAGCGTCGTCACCCACGTCGCCAGGTTCGTGTCGATCGGCCAGCTCCCGTCCGGCCGCACCGAGTTCACCACGAACCGCACCCCCTCGTCAATCACCTCCTGCTCCGCCGGCCGACGCCGCCGGCGGATCGAGGACAACGCCATCACCACGAAGCTCGTCAGCGGGGTCGCCTCCAGGTACCCGCCGGACGTCGGCTGGACGCGGCGGAGGACCCGCAGGGTCCTCCCCTTCGCGAGCCACCGCAGTGGCCCGGTGAAGGGGTTCCACGTCCCGCCGCGGTGGTGGTGGACGCACTGCCCGATCGCGATCAGCGCCGGCAGGGCGTAGCTGACCACCGGCATCCGGGCGAACCGGTACCAGCTCTGCGGCAGCGCCGCCGCCTCGAACGGCAGCCGCGGCACCTCCTTCCACGGCACCATCTTCGCCAGCGCACACGTCATCAGGATCGGCACGGAGAAGGTGCGGTCCTTCCCGTACCGCCGGCGGATCGCGCCCGCCCGCTGCTCCGCCGACCGCCCGCCGCGGACGTTCAGGTACCCCTCCGCCTTCTCCACCGCCGCCGGGTAGTCCTTGTCCGCCCCGGTCATCTTCAGGGCGGCCCGGCAGAGCATGCCGGTGGAGATGTTCGAGAAGCTCTTGACCGTGTCGCCCCACCCGCCGTCGTCGTTCTGGTGGTCGGCGAGCCAGCGGGTGCCGCGGTCGATGAGGTCGCGGTGTTCGAACGGGTTGGCGAGGTGGAGGGCCACGACCGCGGTCGCGGTCGAGAGGGCGGACGTGGACAGCTCCCCGACCCAGTGCCCGGCCGGGACCCGCTCGGCGAGGAGGGCGTCGCGGGCGGTCAGGTACGCGGCTCGGAGGCGGTCGGGGGAGGGCGTCATCGACCGCTCACAGCCCGAGATTGTCGAGGTCGTCGACGAGCTTGTCGAGGTCGTCCTTCGGCCCGGCCGGCTTGTCCGCCTGCCGCCTCGGGACGCCGACCGCCATCCCCACCGCCGCCCGGCCGTCGTTCACCAGCTCCCGGTCGCGCTCCTGAACCGCCGCCGACAGGGCGTCGCCCACGTCCCCGCCGAACAGCTTGCTCAGGTCGATCTTCAGCCCGCCGACCGCCCCGGTGTCCGCCCCGGCGATCGCCGCCGACTTGTACTCCGGGAAGATGATCGCCTGCTGCGGGCACACCCGGCTGCACGCCGGGCACCCCTTCTTGCACTGGTCCTGGTTCTCCGTCACGATCCGCTCGAGCGAATCCACCCCGTACACGCCGAACAGGCAGAAGTCGAGGCATTCGAGGCAGTTCGTGCAGCGGCTGTAGTCGATCACCGGGTACCACCGCCGGCCGGCCGGGGCGAGCAGGGCTTCCGGCGTGAACGCCTGCTGGTGGGCCGGGACCTCCGGCTTCGCGGCGAGGCCGAGCTGCAGCACTGGGGCGTTGCTCGCCGCCTTCGCCTGGCGACGCTCCTTGCACTCGGCGGCGATCCGCCGGACCTCGGCGACGAACGCCGTGTGGGTGTTCGCGTCGCGAAGGTCGAGGGTGTAGATGTGGCGGTCCGGGATGGTGCCGGTCGCGCCGATCGCCTCGGGGCGGTCGACCGGGGTGTCGGTCTCCGCCCCGTCCTCGTCGTCGTCCGACGGGGGCTTGAGTTTCGTTTCGCCGAAGTGGCCCTTGATCCCGTCCCGGTCGAGGAGCCAGAAGGCGGCTCGCGGGTAGAGCCAGCTCAGCACCGCCACGTCCCCGGTGACCGACCCGAGGAACAGCCGGCCGGTGTGGTCCGGGCCGAGGTCGTACAGGTTCGGGACGACCGACACCTCGAGGTCGGGTTCGAGGAGCAGGGCGGCGACGATGCTCTCTTCCAGGGCCCGCTTCCCGGGGTGCTTGCCGGGGGCCTGGGACAGGACGACGGTGAGGCGGGAACGGGCCATGGCGGCTCCGGCGGCGGGCGGGGGCTACTTACCAGGGAAGCGAACGCCGGCCCGGTGTCAAGGGCCGACCGCGCCGCACGCCGCCGTGATCGCGTCGAGGATGCGGTCGAGGGAGGCGTCGGAGGTGCACAGCGGCGGGAGGGCGTAGACGACCGACCCGAGCGGGCGGAGCAGCACCCCGCGATCGACCGCCAGCTGCCGGACGCGCGGGCCGACCGCGGCGAGGTACCCCCCGGCCGCGTCGAGTTCGACCGCCCCCATCGTGCCGCAGACCCGCACGTCCTTCACCCCGGGCTGGCCGCGGAGCGGTTCGAGGTGCCGCCGCCAGAACGCCTCGATCCGTGCCGCGTCGGCCTTCCATGCGTCGCCGTCGAGCAGCTTCCAGTTGGCGACCGCGACCGCACACGCCAGCGGGTTCGCGGTGAACGAGTGGCCGTGGAAGAACGTCTTCGAGCGGTCGGCGGTGTCGAACGCCGACACGACCTCCGGCGAGGCGAGGGTCGCGGCGAGCGGCAACATTCCACCCGTGAGCGTCTTCGCGGCACAGATCAGGTCGGGGGTGATGCCGGCGTGCCCGTGCGCCCACACCCGGCCGGTCCGGCACCCGGTCATCACCTCGTCGGCGACGAACAGCACTCCGTGCCGGCGGGTCACGTCGAGCAGGTCGCGGAGTTCGGCCGGGGTGTGCGTCCGCATCCCGCCGGCGGCCTGCAGCAGCGGTTCGAGAATGACGGCCGCCACCTTCCCAGGATGCTCGCGCAAGGCGGCGTCGAGCCGGTCGGCGGACACGGGGACGCGCAGGGCGCGGAAGAGGAGCGGGTCGAAGGTGCCGAAGAAGAGCGGGTCGCGGCCGACGGCCATCGCCCCGAAGGTGTCCCCGTGATACCCGTCCTCGAACCCGACGAACAGCGTCCGGCCCGGCTCCCCGCGGTGGAACCAGAACTGGTACGCCAGCTTCAGCGCGACCTCGACCGCCGTGCTGCCGTTGTCGGAAAAGAAGACGCGGCCGCCGGGCCAGGGTGCGGAGGCGAGAAGACGCTCCGCGAGTTCGACCCCGGGCGGGTGGGTGACGCCGGCGAACAGGACGTGGTCGAGGGTGTTCGCGGCGGCGGTCAGCGCGGCGACGAGCGGCGGGTGGCGGTGGCGGTGGAGGATCGTCCACCACGACGAGACGGCGTCGATGAGGGTGCGGCCGTCGGCGAGGTGGAGGAACTCGCGCTCGGCGGCGACGACCGGGAGCGGGTCGGCCGGGTCGGCGAGCGACGTGTACGGATGCCAGACGGCGGCGCGGTCGCGCGAGACCAGGCGAGCGGCCGGGTTTACCCCGGCCGTGCTCCGGGGCAGAGAAGACGGCCGGGGTAAACCCGGCCGCTCACCCAGTACGGTCGCCGCTTGCCGGAGCGTTTCCACGGTCCACTCGCCGGCGGGCGTCCGCGCCGACACCACCGGCACCCCCGCGTGCTTCTCGATCTGCTCGGCGGCGAACGGGTCCGGTTCGCCGAGCAGCGCGACCGCCGACACCTCCTCCCCGGCCAGCGCCCGGACCGCCGCCAGCGCCCGCCCCACCGCCCCGACGGCCGACGACGTGACCAGCACCACCGGCAGCCCGAGCGCCCGGATCAACTCGACCTGCAGCACGTCGTCGGTGAGCGGGGAGAGCGGGCCGCCGAACGTCTCGATCAGCAGCGCGCGGGCGGTCTCCGGGACGGCGGACAAGATCTCCGCGACGCCGGGCATCAGGCGACCCGCGCGCCGGGCGGCGAGTGCCGGGGCGACCGGCTCGGCGAACCGGGCCAGCGGTTCGTGGACGGTGACGTGCGGCAAGAGCCGGCGGACGCGGAGCGAGTCCGGGTCGCCGGTCTCGACCGGCTTCCAGTAGTCCCACTCGTCCCCGAACGCGGCCAGGAATAGCAGCGCGAACGCCGTCTTGCCGGCGTCGGTGTCGGTCCCGGCGACGACGAACCCGGTCATGCCCGCACCGCCTCCGCGAGGTGTGCGGCGAGTCGGTCGAGCAGTTCCGGCGGGTGGTCGGCGTGGACGGAGATGCGGAGCCGGGCCGTCCCCGGGGGCACGCTCGGCGGGCGGATCGCCCGGATGTCGTACCCCAGTTCCTGCAGCCGCCCCGCGACCCGCACCGCCCGGGCGTCGTCGCCGAGCACCACCGGCACCACGTAGGCGTCGCCGAGCGCCGGCACGCCGCGCTCCGCCAGCGCCGCCCGGAACCGCGCCGCGTTCGCGTGCAGTGACACCCGGCCGGCGGCGTCCGCCTTCACCCGCGGCAGGACGTCGAGCCACCACGCCCCGACGGCCGGCGGCAGGGCGGTGGTGAAGATCAGGTGACGGCAGCGGTTCACGAGGAAGTCGCGGAGTAGCCGCGACCCGCAGACGTACGCCCCGGTCACCCCGAGCGCCTTCCCGCCGGTGTGGACCGTCGCCAGGACCCGCGGCCGCAGCCCGAGGTCGTCCACGACACCGGACCCGGTCGGCCCGAAGCAGCCGGTGCTGTGCGCCTCGTCCACGATCACGCGCGCCCCGTACCGCTCGGCCAGGCCGACGACCTCCGGCAGCGGCGCCCGGTCGCCGTCCATGCTGAACAGCGACTCGGTGACCACGAACAGCTCGCGCCCGGGAGGCCGCTCCGCGGCCTCCGCCCGCAGGCCGTCTTCGAGGTGGCCGAGGTCGTTGTGCCGGAACACGAACCGCCGCGGCCGGCAGACCCGCAGCCCCTCCGCGACCGAGGCGTGGTTCCGCTCGTCCGACGCCACCCAGTCCCCCGGCTCCACGACGGTCGAGAGCAACCCCTCGTTCGCGACGAACCCGCTGGTCATCATCAGCGCCGACTCGGCCCCGTGCCACGCGGCCAGTTCCGCCTCGACCTCGGCCCAGACCGGGTGCCCGCGGAGCAGCCGGGAGGCCGTGCCCGAGAACTGGACCGCGGCCGTCCCGGCCGCTGCTTCCGGAGCGGCCGGGACGGCCGCGGTCCAGTGACCGTACCCGAGGTAGTCGTTCGAGGTGAAGTCGATCCCGCGCGGCGGGGTCAGCGACCGGAACCGGCCCTGGGCCTTCAGGCCGTCGAGGGCTTCGGTCCAGCGGGCGGACAGGCTCATCGGGACCCGACCGGCAGGCCCATCGCCCGGAACAGGTCGGCGTCGGCCGACGCCCCCGGGTTCGGGGCGGTGAGGAGCTTCTCGCCGAAGAACACCGAGTCGGCCCCGGCCAGGAAGCACAGCACCTGCAACTCCCGGCTCATCCGGTCTCGGCCGGCGCTGAGCCGCACCCGGGCGGTCGGGAACGCGAGCCGGGCGACCGCGATCAGCCGCACCAGCTCGATCGAGTCGACCGGCGGGGCCATTTGCAACGGGGTCCCGGCCGCCGGCATCAGGCAGTTGATCGGCACGCTCTCTGGCGGGGTGGCCAGGTTCGCCAGTTCGACCAGCATCATCAGCCGGTCCTCGACCGTCTCGCCCATCCCGAGGATGCCGCCGCTGCACACCGAGATGCCGGCCGCCGACACCGCCCGGAGCGTCTCCAGCCGGTCGTCGTAGGTCCGCGTCGTCACCACCTGCGGGTAGAAGCGGCGGCTCGTGTCGAGGTTGTGGTTGTACGCGGTGAGGCCGGCGGCCGCGAGCCGGCGGGCCTGGTCCGGGGTCAGCATCCCGAGGGTGACGCACGCCTCCATCCCGAGGCCGCGGACCGCCCGCACCATCTCCAGCACGGCGTCGAACTCGGGCCCGTCCTTGGGCGACCGCCACGCCGCCCCCATGCAGAACCGCGTCGCCCCGGCCGCCTTCGCCTGTTCCGCCCGCTCCCTCACCTCGCCCACCGTCATCAGCGGGTGGCGCGGGACCGGCGTGTCGTAGTGGGCGGACTGCGAGCAGTACCCGCAGTCCTCGGGGCACCCGCCGGTCTTGATGCTCAGCAGGGCGCACCGCTGCACGTCGGCGTAGTCGCGGTGCTCGCGGTGGACGGCCGCCGCCCGCAGGATCAGGTCCGGGAGGGGCAGGCCGTAGGCAGCGCGGAACTCGGCGAGCGTCTTCATCGGGGGAAGTGTACGGCCGGGAACCGCAGTCTTGTAGGGTGCCGTCGAGCCGGGCGCTTCGCCCGGCGACGACGCACCGGCGGCCATCCGCGTGCCCCGGTGCGTCGTCGGCCGCGAAGCGCGGCCTCGACGGCACCCTACGACCTGAGCGTCACCGCCACCGGAAGATGCGAAGCGCGATCGCGAAGCTCAGCCCGCCCCACACCGCCACCACCAGCAGCGGGTACCCGATCGCCTCGAACCCGGCCCCGTCGTTCATCACCGCCCGCAGGCCGTCGTTCACCGCGGTGAGCGGCAGCAACCGGATGAACGGCTGGACCTCCTCCGGGAACCGCGACGCCGAGAAGAACACCCCGGACAGGACGTACATCGGCAGCAGCAGGGCGTTCACCAGCCCGGCCACCGTTTCCAGCGTCTTGGCCCGCGACCCGATCAACAGGCCGAGGCCGGCGAACGCCGCCCCGCCGGCGGCGATCAGCACCGCCAGCGCGAGCGGGCTGCCGCGCACCCGGATGTCGAACGCCAGGTACGCGAACCCGAGCAGCAGGAGCACGTCGAGGAGGGTGAAGACGAGCCGGCTGAGCATCAGGCTGACGAGGAAGTCGGACCGCCGCATCGGGGTGGCGGCGAACCGCTTCAGCAGCTTCCGCACCCGCAGGTCGCCGACCGCGAACCCGACCCCGAACAGCCCGCCGGCGAGCAGGTTGATCCCGAGCAGCCCGGGGATCAGGAAGTCGATGTACCGGCTCCCCGGCTCCGACACGGTCGCCTCCGGCGGGGTCGGGAAGCTCGGGTTCGCCGCCCGGACCAGTACCCGGTCGACCGCGTTCCGGGCTAGCACGCCCTCGGTCCGGGTCGAGTCGTAGACGAACTCCGCCGCCGACCCGCCCGGCCCCGGGATCACGACGAGGTCGGTCTTCGACGTCCGGAGGCGCTGCTTGGCGGTCGCCGCGTCGTGGACCGCGACCTTCAACCCCGGGTCCGCCGCCAACACCTCCCGCAGCTTCTCCGTCGCGGCCGGGTCGGACGGGTCCGTCTGGACGTCCACCGGGGCGGCCGGCACCGGCTGTTCGCGGAACGCCAGCCCGAGGGCCAGCGCGAGCACCAGCGGGAACCCGTACACCCAGAACAGCGCGGCCGGCTCGCGGTAGAACTCCCGCAGCCGGGCCAGGGTCAGTTGCCAGAGCGGGGACATCACGCCTCGTTGTCGCGGAGGTGCCGGCCCGTCAGGGTGACGAACACGTCTTCCAGCGTCGCGGTCCGGGTGGTCAGCCCCGCGACCATCGCCCCGGCCGCCCGGACCAGGTCGAGCACCGCCGGCAGCGCCCGGTGCGGCTCCGCCGCCGTCAGCGTGACCCGGTCACCTTCCGACCGCACGGACGTTACCGTCGGCAGCTTCTCGAACTCACCCGGGGCGGGCCGGGCCGTGCTCGTCGGGTCGAAGTCGAGGTCGATGACGTGCTCCCCGCCGACCCGGGCGATCAGCTCCGCCGGCGTCCCGAGCGCGATCACCTTCCCGTGGTCGACCACCGCGACGCGGTCGCACAGCCGCTCCGCCTCGTCCATGTAGTGCGTCGTCAGCACGACGGTCCGGCCGCGGCCCTTCACCGACCGGATCACGTCCCACAACTGCCGCCGGGACTGCGGGTCGAGGCCGGTCGTCGGCTCGTCGAGAAACAGCAACTCGGGGTCGCCGGCCAGGGCCGTGGCGACCGCCAACCGCTGCCGCTGGCCGCCGGACAGCTTGTCGGTGTAGGTGCGGGCCTTCTCCTCCAGCCCGACGGCGGCGATCGCCTCCGCCGGCGTCGGGCCGGACGGGTAGAACGACCGGAACAGGGTGACCGTCTCGCGGACGGTGAGCTTGTCCGACAGCCGCGTCTCCTGGAGCGAGATGCCGATCCGCCGGCGGATCGCGGCGGCGTCGGCGTTCCACCGCAGCCCCAACACCTCGACCTCGCCGGCGGTCGGGTCGAGCAGCCCCTCGACGATCTCCAGCGTGGTCGTCTTGCCGGCCCCGTTCGGCCCGAGCAGGGCGAAGCACTCGCCGGCGGCGACATCCAGGTCGAGCCCGCGGACCGCCTCGACCGGTGGCTTCCCGGGGTACGTCTTCACCAGGCCCCGGACGCGGATGGCGGGTGTCATGACCGAATTGTAGGGTCGTGTCCGGCCGCCGACCCGGCGGGGTTCCTCTCCGGTACGAGGTGCCACCCATGCGGACCGTCCTTCCCGTTCTCGCCCTAATCCTCGCCGCCGCCCCGGTCCCGGCCGCCCAGCCGCGGAAGCCGGCCGACGTGGCCGCCGCCGTCGACCGGGTGATCGACGCGAAGCTCGCCGCCGCGAAGGTCACGGCGTCCGCCGCGTCCGACGACGCCGAGTTCCTCCGCCGCGCCGCCCTCGACCTGACCGGCGTCGTCCCGACCCCCGAGGCGGCCGCCGCGTTCCTCGACTCGAACGACCCGGACAAGCGGGCGAAGCTGGTCGACGCCCTGCTCGCCGACCCGCACTACGCCCGGCACTTCGCCAACGTCTGGTACGACCGGATCATCCCGCGGACGCCGATCAGCACCCGGATCGACCCGGCCTCGCTGCGGGCCGCCCTCCGGGAGGACTTCGCGGCCAACCGCCCGTGGGGCGAGCAGGTCGCCCGGGTCGTCCGGTGCGACGGCACCCCGACCGCGAACTACCTGGCGTTCCACCGGGTGAACGGCGACATGGGCGGGATCCCGATGGCGAACGTCAACGCCCGGGCCTTCTCCCGGCTGTTCCTCGGCGTCCGGCTGGAGTGCGCCGAGTGCCACGACGACCCGCACAAGCCGTGGACCCAGGACCAGTACTGGGGCCTGGCCGCGTTCTTCGGCCGGGCGGTGGTGGACGAGAAGGATCGGAGCTTCCTGCGGATCGCCGAGACGACCGGGTACAAGACGCCGAAGGGGAGCACGTTCAAGCTCACCCCCCGACCGGACGGCGCCCTGACCATCCACTCCGAGGCGTCGGAGGGCGTCGGCAAGTCGATGCCGCCGAAGGTGCTCGGCGGCGAGCCGTTGACGTTCCCGGTCGGCAAGCCGATGCTCCCGGCGCTCGCCGCGTGGGCCGCGTCGCCCGACAACCCGTACCTGGCGAAGGCGGCCGCGAACCGCTGGTGGGCGCACCTCCTCGGCCGCGGGCTGGTGGACCCGGTGGACGACCTGCGGGACGACAACCCGCCGTCGCACCCGGAGGTGCTCGACCTGCTCGCCGCCGAGTTCACCGCGTCCGGCCACGACCTGAAGCACCTGATCCGCTGCATCGCACTGACGAAGGCGTACCAGCGGACGAGCCGTGCCGCCGCCGGGCCGAAGCCGGACGAGGCGCTGTTCGCCCGGATGCCGCTCCGCCCGCTCACCGCCGAGATGCTCCTCGACTCCCTCGCCGCCGCCTACGACGTGGCGGAGTTGCTGCCGCGGAACCCGCCCCCGCCGCGCCGCGGGCAGGTCGCCCCGCTCACCCGGAAGAACTTCGTCGACCTGTTCAACACGAACGACCCGGACGGCGACCCGGCCGACTACACCCACGGCATCCCGCAACTCCTCCACCTGATGAACGGGCCGGCTCTGAACGCCGGCGCCGCCCGGGTCGAGGCGCTCCTGAGGGCCGGCGCCGCGCCGGAGACGGTGGTCGAGACGCTGTACCTGGCGACGCTGTCCCGCCGCCCGACCGCGTCCGAGCTGAAGCGGAAGCTGGCCCTCGCCGCGACCCACAAGACCCCGCGCGACGGCCTGAACGCCGTCCTCTGGACGCTCGTGAACGGGGCCGAGTTCGTGGTTAACCATTGACCGACTGTCCCGGACGGGGTGGGAGGGCGAGGCTCCTGCCGAGCCTACGTCTTCGGCTCGGCAGGAGCCTCGCCCTCCCCGCCAGCGCGTGTGCCTGCTACGGAGCCGAACCGATGCCGAACCGCCGCGACCTCCTGAAGCTCTCCGCCGCCGGCGTCCTGGCGCCGTCCTGTTCCGGGTGGCTGCCGGCTCTCGCCGCCCGCGCCGCCGACCCGGCCGGGAAGCCGCGCCCCAAGGCGTGCATCCTCCTGTGGATGAACGGCGGCCCGTCCCAGGGACTGACGTTCGACGTGAAGGACGGCGGGCCGTACAAGCCGGTCGAGACGGCGGCCCCCGGGGTGCGGATCAGCGAGTACCTGCCGAAGCTCGGGGCGCAGGCGAAACACCTGGCGCTCCTCCGCGGCATGTCCACCGGGGTCAGCTCGCACGGCACCGCCCACTACCTGATGGGCACCGGCTACCAGACCGGGGCGATGAAGCGGCCGGCCGTCGGGTCGGTCGTCGCCCAGCAGCTCGGGAACCCCGACTCCGTGCTCCCGAACTTCGTGGTGATCGACGGCGGGCAGGCCGGCGGGCTGGGGGTGCTCAAACCGCCGTTCCACCCGGCGTACACCGGGCCGAAGAACGCCCCGATGATGATCGACGACCCGTCGAAGGGCGTCTCGGACCTGAAGCCGCTCGTGTCCGACGACGACTTCGCCCGCCGGGCCGCGGACCTCGACGAGGACAACCGGGCGTTCCTCGCCTCCCACCCCGGCGACGCCGCCCAGGCCCACGCCACCACCGCGAAGCGGGCCGTGTCGCTGATGCGGTCGGACACGTTCAAGGCGCTGGCGATCGAGAACGAGCCGGCGGCGCTGCGGGAGGCGTACGGGCCGCACAAGTTCGGCCAGGCGTGCCTGCTCGCCCGCCGGCTGGTCGAGACCGGGGTGTCGTTCGTGGAGGTGGTGAACGACGGGTGGGACGACCACGGCGGGGCGGTCGACCGGATCAAGACCCGGACGTTCCTCGACGCCGGGTTCGCCACCCTCCTGTCAGACCTGAAGGACCGCGGGATGCTCGACACCACGCTGGTGGTGTGGATGGGCGAGTTCGGGCGGACGCCGTCGCTGAACCACGGCGGGCACCACTGCAAGGCGTGGACGACGGTGCTCGCCGGGGCCGGCGTCAAGGGCGGGCAGGTGGTCGGGAAAACCGATAAGATCGGCGACGTGGTGGAGGAGCGGCCGATCGACGCCCCGGCGTTCATGGCGACGGTGTTCAAGGCCCTCGGCATCGACCACGCGAAGAAGATCGACAACCACGGGTTCCGCGTCCCGATCGTGGACAAGGCCGGCGAGCCGCTCCCCGAACTGTTCTGACCCCGGAGTCGACCCATGCTCTCCGTCCACAACCCCACGACCCGGCGGGCGTTCCTGAGCGTCGGCGGGCTGGGCCTGGCCGCCCCGGGCCTGTTCGCCAACCCGGGGTCCGCGTCGGCGAAGCCGACCACCGGCAAGTCGGTCATCTTCCTGTTCATGCAGGGCGGGCCGCCGCAGCACGAGACGTTCGACCCGAAGCCGGACCTGCCGGTCGAGATGCGGACGGTCGGCGGGGTGGTCCCGACCAGCATCCCGGGCGTCCACTTCGGCGACGCCCTGCCGAACCTGGCGAAGCACGCCCACCGGCTGGCGATCGTCCGCAACTTCGTCACCGGGACGCAGCACGGCGGGCTGAAGCCGATCGTCAGCGAGGCGACGAAAGGGGCCAGCCTGGGGGCGGTGTACAACGGGGTCGCCGGGGCCGTCCGGCCCGAGAGCGGCCTGCCGAGTTCGCTGGTCCTGTGGCCGAAGTCGATCGACCCCACGACCGAGGGGCCGCGCGACCGGTTCGGCCGGTTCGACACGACCGGGCCGCTGAACGCGTCGCTCGCCCCGCTCACCCCCGGCGCCGGCGGGCAGCTCGAGGACAGCCTGAAGCTGCGGCTCGACCCGGACCGGCTCGACGACCGCCGCGGGCTGCTGGCGGAACTCGACCGGGCGAAGTTCGGGCTCGACGCGGCCGGCGCCCTGGACGCCCTCGACGGGCAGCGGCGGCAGGCGTTCGAGATGGTCCTGAAGGGGGTCGGGGCGGCGTTCGACGTGTCGAAGGAGGACCCGAAGCTGGTCGCCCGGTACGACACCGGCCGGTGGAACCAGCCGAAGCTGTGGGGGAACAAGAAGAACGCCCCGCACTACGAGTCGCACACCAAGACGGTCGGCAAGCTGCTGCTGCTCGCCCGCCGGCTGTGCGAGGCCGGGTGCGGCCAGGTGACGATCAACACCGAGTTCAACTGGGACTTCCACGCGGACGGGAACAACCTGGACGTGGCGGCCGGGAAGAAGGTGGTGGTCGAGCCGTTCGACCACGCGGTCGGGGCGTTCATCGAGGATGTCGAGGCGCGGGGGTTGAGCGACAAGATCCTGTTGGTCTGTTGCGGGGAGATGGGGCGGACGCCGAAGATCAACAAGAACGGCGGCCGGGACCACTGGCCGAACCTCGCCCCGCTGATGCTGTACGGCGGCGGGCTGACCCGCGGCCAGGTGGTCGGCGCCTCGGACCGCGACGGGGCGAAGCCGGTCGGCCCGCCGACCCGCCCCGAAAACCTGCTGGCGACGATCTTCGGCACCCTGTTCGACTACGGCCAGTTGCGGGTGATGCCGAACCTGTCCCGCGACCTGCTCGGGATGGTCACGGCGATGGAGAAGGTGCCGGGGGTGGTGTGACCGGCAGGCCGCCCGGCGGGGCATCGGGCGCCGCCCCCGGCCCCGGCCACGCGTCCTCCAGCAGGAGCCCGGACAGTTCGGCCGCCGCCCTCCACGCCTGGGCGAGCGACGTGTTGTACTCCAGCCCGGCCTCGGTCACCGCCCGCTGGCTGGCCAGGAGCCTGAGCGAGTCGACCTCGCCGCCCCCGGCCTCGAACGCCTTCAGCGTCAGTTCGGCGGCCCGCACCGCCCGGGGCAGCACCTCCGCCCGGTACCGCTCGGCCCGCTCCCGCCCGGCGGCGTACGCCCGGAACGCGGCCGCCACCCGCTCGTCGAGGGCGGCCGCGACCCGGTCCACCTCGGCGATCGCCCGCCCGAGTTCGGCCCGGGCCGCCCGGATGTTCCCCTGGTTCCGGTTCCAGACCGGGACCGGGGCGGTGACCCCGGCCCCCCCGTCGTTCGACCGGTTCTGGCCCTGGTAGGTGTACCCGGCGGTCAGGGTGACGTTCGGCACCCGGTCGGCCTCGGCCTTGCGGACCGCCGCCCGCGCCCGCTCGACCCCGACCTCGGCGGTCCGCACCTCCGGGTGGGCGGCCAGGACGGCCCGGCGGACCGCGTCGAGGTCGTACCGGGGGAGGGCGGCGAGCGACCCCGGGAGCGGGCCGGCGGGCAGGGTCGGGTCGCCGGCGGCGGCGGCGAGCCGGCGGTACGCGGGGGCGAGCTCGCGGCGGGCCGCCTCGGCCTCGGCCCGGAACGTCTCCAGCTCGGTCTCCAGCTGGAGCAGGTCGAGCACCGACAGTTCCTTCCCGGCAACCCGCGCCCGGGCCTTCCGCACGGCCTCGGCGGCGAACGCCACGAACCGGTCCTGGACCGCGACCCGCTCCTGGAGGGCGAGGGCGTCGACGTACGCGGCCCGGACCGCGGCGGCGAGGGCGTGCCGCTCGGCGAGCAGGGCGAGGACGGCCTCGTCCACGTCCTTGGCGGCGACCGCCTGGGCGAGCCGGATCTTCCCGGCGGTCACCACCTCCTGGAAGAGGGCGGGCGTCAGGATGCCGGCCGGCCCGGTCCGGTCGCCGACCTCGTCGGCGGTGAACGAGAAGACCGGGTTCGGGTACAGTCCGGCCTGGGTGAGGCGGCCGCCGGCCGCGTCGATCGCGAGCCGGGCGCGGGCCATCCGCGGGTTCCGGTCGAGGGCGAACCGGACGAAGTCGTCCACGCCGGACGGGGACGGGGCCTGGGCAGGGGGGGCGGGTTCGGCGGCCGCGGCCGGGACGACCGCGACCCCCGTCGGGCGGGCGTGCGGGGCGAGGCGGACCGGCGGGTCTGGGGCGCGGAACGCGGGCGGGGCGCACCCGGCGGCGGCGAGCCAGGCGGCCGCGGCCCCGAGCCACCGGTTCCGGGTTCTCGCGCGCATCCGTGCGGCCCACGGGCCTGCGGGGGACGATTCCGGAACAGTGATCGGCACGGGGGAGGGGGTGGAATCCACAGAATCGGCAAGTCGACCGCCGCTACCGGCCTTCGCGGAGGCGGTCGCCGAGGAAGTTGTCGAGTTCCGGCACGGCGTACACTTTGCGGACCGTGGCCTCGATGTCGTACGGCACCCGCCGGAACCACAGCCGGTCGCCGTCGAACAGGACGTAGCCCGCCCGCTCGTCGTCGTCCCGCGGCTGGCCGACCGCCCCGACGTTACAGATCAACCGCCGGCCTTCGACCGGCAGACCCTGCTCACACTCCTCGGCGTGGATGTACTCCCACCGCCCCGGCCCGCGCTCGGCGAAGACGCCGGGAACGTGGGTGTGGCCGGCGAAGCACAGGCGGCCGAACGCCTCGCCGATGCGGGCCATCTTCCGCTCGTTGTAGATGTCTTCCGGGAAGAGGTACTCGTTGAGCGGGTTCCGCGCCGACCCGTGAACGAACAGGGTGTCGCCCTCCGCGTGGCGTCGCGGGAGACGGCCCAGGAAGGCGAGTCGTTCCTCCCGGTCGGGGCCGGTGGCCCGCCGCAGTTGGTCCCGTGCCCAGAAGATGCTCTTCTCCGCGCTGACGCAGAAGCCGTCGGGGTCGAGCAGGACGGCCTGGTCGAAGTTGCCGAGCAGGACGAGGTCCATCCGGCGGGCGAGGTCGAGGCACTCGACCGGGTTCGGGCCGTACCCGAGGGTGTCGCCGAGGTTGTGGACGGCGTCGACGCCGCGGGTACGGATGTCGGCGAGGACGGCGGTCAGCGCCTCCAGGTTGCCGTGGATGTCGCTCAGGATGGCGCGCACGGCTCACCGCCGCGACGGGGAAATGAACGAGCCCCGCGGGAGTCCGAGGGGCCGTCGAGTGCGCGCTACTGGACTTGAACCAGTGACCCCCACAATGTCAATGCGTCCAGTAGTGTCCACCCGTGTATCATTGTGTCCCGAAACCCGCTTGGAAATCACGCCCGCTGTCCCAGGGCGTCCCGTAGTGTCCATCCCACAGGCTACAGACTGGCTACAGTCACGGCAGCATCCCCGGCCGGGCCGCGCCCGCCGGGGCTGACGCCTCCGCCCGGGCCATGTCCATCATCCGCCGGCCGGCCGCCTCGACCCGGTCGGCCTCCCGCCGCACGTCCGCCTCCAGGGCCGCCAGCCCGACCGGCTCCGGGCCGCCGGCCCCCGCCTTCCCGACCAGCTCCTTAACCTTGTCCTCGATCGACCCGGTCACGTCGAGCAGGTCGGCGGCCGCGCCCGCCATCCACCCGCGGAACTTCTGCCACTCGGCCAGCATCGGGTTGAGGACGTTGTCCACCTTCGCCTCCAGCCTGCTCTCCGCGTCCTTCCGGTCCGCCGTGGCGTCGGCCAGCTCCTTCGCGCTCCCGGCCGTCGCCTCGCCCAGCCGGATGTCCCGCTCGATGTCCCGGACCTCCAGCCCGGCCTGGATCGCGGCCATGCTCCCGCTGACCTCCGACAGCCGGCGGACGGTGGCGAGCTGCTGG
>PNKH01000085.1 GCA_013822345.1 Isosphaera sp. | reverse complement strand
CGGCCGGGGCGGCGAAGGCGAGCAGGGCGACAGGACGAGGCGGCGCATGGTAAGGTCTCGACTCCCGTGGCGTACCGGGTTTCAGTATTACGTGCCGGGCCGTCCGCGTCGAACCCAGGCCGTTGGCCTGGGCTGAGGGAGGGCGGGCCTTCGGCCCTCAAGCACCCTGAGGCCCGAAGGAAGGGCCGTTCTTCCTCAGCCCAGGCCAACGGCTGGGTTCCACGGACGCGGCCCGGGTTCGACGTCAACGGACCGGACGGTGTGGGCGGCTTCACCAACTGACTTCCACGTCGAACGAGGCGGTCCAGCCGTCGCCGGCCCTGGCGAACTTCACCGGCAGCACCAGCTCCTGCGCCCCGCCGGCGCCGGGCCGGACCGCCGCCCCGGTCAGCCGCCACCGCTGCTTCCCGTCCACCACGAACGTGCCGTCGGCGGCGGTGATCTTGCCGGCGGTCGCCCGGTAGTAGAAGTCCGGCACGTCGGCGGGGCTGGTCAGAACGAACCGGCGGGCGAGGAACACCCCGTCCTTCCGCGACACGACCGCCGGCGTCTCCTCCACCTCCACGTCGTTCACCCGGTACAGGAAGGTCGGCACGTCCTTGTCGTCGAGGCGGTAGCCGAGGTACTTCCACCCCGGCGGGGTGCGGGCGGACCCGAGCTTCGGCCTCGGCACGTCGGCCGGCCACGGGTCGGACGCGGACTTCAGGGCGGCGAACGGCGGCCCGTCCGGCAGGCGGATCGCGTCCGGGCTGGGGACCGGAGCGTACAGCCCGGCCCGGCCGTCCCACGCCTCCTTGGTCGAGACGAACGGCCCGCCCCACAGCGCCGCGGTGCGGACCCGGTTGGCGTCGAACGCCAGGTGCGTCCGCTCCGGGAAGCCGACGAGGATGGCGTGCGCCCCGACCCGGTCGAGGAACGTGCGGAACACGATCGGCCGGTCGGTCGGGACGAGGAACCGCGCCTCCGGCTCGACCAGCCCGGCCGGCAGCCCGCCGCGGGCGCCGGCCTGGAGGTGCGTCCAGATCGCGTCGATCTGCTTGTGGGTGTCGCCGCCCTGGATCGTCGGGTACGGACTCTTCCCCTCCGGCCAGCCGGTCGGCATCCGGGTGCCGCGGCGGATCTTGTTCGGGTCGAGCAGCCAGGCGTGAAACCACGCGGGCTGCAGCCGGCCGACGGTGTCGAGGAGGTCGAGACCTTCCGCCCCCTGGACACGGTACCCGCCCCACGAGTGGCAGTTCACGCAGGCGAGGGCGTTCTTCCCCGACAGGTGCCGGCCGTCGGACAGCATCGCCAGGTTGAACGCCGGGGTGTGACTCGCGACGAACCCGGCGTCGGCCTTGGCGAACAACTCCGGGAGGTGGCCGGCGTTCGCGGGGCCGAAGTTCGGCATCCGGGTCGCCATGTACGGGCGATACTTCGGGGTGCCGGCCGGGGCGAACATCGCCGCCTGGAAACCCGCTGGGGTGAGCTTGCTACCGACCCCGGTTAACGACGGGGGCAACCGGCCCTCGTCGCCGAGGTCCGCGACCGCCTCGTAGACGAAGTACGCGGCCCGGCCGGCGTCGGGGTTGCTGTCGCCGCGGGCGTGGCAGGCGACGCAGTTCAGGGCGGTGGTGGTGTGGGCGATGACCGCCTTCGGGTCGGCGGGCTTCGGGTCGGCGAGGGCCGCGGACAGTGCGGTCCGCTGGGCGGCGGTCAGGTCGTACCGCGGGCGGCCCTTGCCCGGCGTCTCGGACAGGCACCCGTCCGGCTTCGCGGCGACGAGCTTCGTTAACTCCGGGGCCTTCAACGGGGTGAGCGGGTCCTTCCCGACCTGGTGGCACGACGCACACCCGAGCGACGCGAACAACTCCTTTCCCATCGCCGCCTTCGTCTTGTCCGGGGTGAACGCGGCGGCCTTCGGGGCGGCCGCGTCGGCGGGGAACGACAGCACGTTCGCGGGGACGTTGCCGAGGTTCTTGGCGGTCGGCGGTTGCCACTGCACCGCGAAGCTGCTCGTGTGCAGGAACACCGCCTCGAACGGGTGCTCGCCGGCCGCCAACTCGACGGCCGCGTCCTTGAACTTCTTCGCCCCGGCGGTGTCGGCGACCACCTTCCCGGCGACGGTCAGCACTGCCGGGCCGTCGGTCTGGATGCCGAACCGGTAGTTCCCCTTCTCGACCTTGACCCGCCCGCGGACGCGCAGGACCGGCCCGGCCGACGGCTTGTCGCCCTTCGGCAGCGGGAACGCGGCGGTCGCCGCCTCGGTCGTGCGGGTCGGGGTCAGCTTCGCGAGGTCCGGCAGCTTCGTGAACGCCCCGGCGAAGGTGTCCACCTCGACGCCGGGCAGCGACACCGACCGCGTCGGGTCGCGCTGGTCGCGGAGGAGGTACGCGGCGACGTCGCGCGCCTCGGCCGCGGTGAGGTTCAGTGACGGCATCCGGCCCGACGGCCGGACGTGGAGCGGGTCCTGGAGGAACTTCGCCAGCGGCTCGACCGCCGTCTTCTTCGCCAGGTCGCCGAGCGGGACCGACGGCGTCTCGATCTGGGCCGGCTTCGGCGGGTCGTCGCCCTCCTCCTTCGGCGGGCCGTCGCGCTTGATCTTCGGCGGGGCGGCGAACGGCTGGTGGCACGCGACGCACCCGACCGAGTGGTACAGGACCTGGCCGCGCTCGACCCGGGCGGCGGTGACCCCGGCCGGCTTGTCCGGGAACGGGCCGCCGAGGGTGGCGAGGTACTGGGCGAGGGCGTCGGCGGCCGCGTCCTTCTCGGCCGGCGGCAGGGCGTGGAGGAGGTCCGGCATGACGGTGCCGGGCTTGGCCGCGTGCGGGGCGGTGAGGTAGTCGCGGAGGTGCTGCGGCGTGACCCGCGCCCCGACCTCGGTCAGGATCGCGGCTTGCCGCGGCGGGAAGACCGACTTCTCGGCGGCGTGGCAGGCGACGCAGTTCAGTTCGCCGAGCAGCACCCTTCCGTCGGCGGTGCCGCGGCCGACCACCGCCCCGGCCGGCTCGGCGGCGGGCGCCGCCCCGGCGGCGAGGACGACGAGCGCAAGGCCCCGGGCGGCGCGGGGGAGGAAGTCACCGGGCATCGGCGGGTCCTGATGGGGCGGGTCGGCGGCGGGCAGGAAGGCTTCCCACTAGAGTGCGGCAGGTCCGGGCCGAAGGGAAGGGGAAATCCCGACGACCCGACATGGCGTGAACCCCGGCCGGGCGTGCCGCGGACGCCGCGGGTGACGGTTTTGCCGAATCCCCGGTCGCTCCCGCCCGTCTAATCCAGGCTAGGGAACATTTGAACACGGGGGTGGCGGCGATGGTTGCTCACGAGCAATCCGCCCGCCCCGACCGGCTGCCGCTGGGCAACGAGGAGGCCGCGCGTCGGTTGGAGCAGGCGGCGACGACGTTGGAGGGGGAGGGGGCGAACGTGTACCGGGTCCGGGCGTACCGGACCGCGGCGGCGACCGTCCGCGGGCTGGACCGGCCGGCGGTCGACATCCTGCGCGACGGCGGGCGGCGGGCGCTGACGGAGCTGCCGGGGATCGGCGGCCGGCTCGCGGCGACGCTGGCCGAGTTGCTGGCGACCGGGCGGATGCTGCACATCGAGGGCCTCGGCGAGAAGCCGGAGGACGTGATCGGGAGCGTCGCCGGGGTCGGCCCGGAGCTCGCCCGCCGGATCCACGAGCGGCTCGGCGTCGGGACGCTGGAGGAGCTGGAGCGGGCGGCGTACGACGGCCGGCTGGAGGGGTTCCCGGGCGTGGGGCCGAAGCGGCTCCGCGGCATCCGCGAGGCGCTGGCCGGGCGGTTCCGCCGGCCGGTCGGCGGGCCGGCGGCCGGGCCGCCGCCGGTCGCGGACGTGCTGGCGGTCGACGCCACCTACCGCGAGAAGGCGGGGAGGAACGAGCTGCGGCGGGTCGCCCCGCGGCGGTTCAACCCGACCGGGGAGGCGTGGCTGCCGGTGCTGCGGGCGCGGCGGGGCGGGCGGCGGTACCGGGCGATGTTCTCGAACACCCAGACCGCCCACCGGGCCGGCCGGGACCACGACTGGGTGGTCTTGTACTTCGAGAAGGACGGGGCGACCGGCCAGCACACGGTGGTGACCGAGACGAGCGGGCCGCTGGCCGGGAGGCGGGTGGTGCGCGGGCGGGAGGCGGAGTGCGCCCGGCACTACGGGCTGCTCCCCGGCGGCACCCTGCCGGACGCCCCGCCCGCGAGCCCGGGGCTGTTCGACGACGTGGAGTAGTGGAGTAGGGTGGGCCGAAGCCGGCGCTTCGCCGGCGAGTCCCACCTCGTATCGCGGTGGGACTCGCCGGCGAAGCGCCGGCTTCGGCCCACCCTACGGCTACGGGGCGCCCGGGGTCGGCTGGGCGGCGCACGCCGCCCGGGCCATGTTCACGTTCTCCAACTCCTGGTCCGGGTGCTTCTCGAACTCCCGCACCTCGGCGTCGATCAGCCCGACCAGCCACCGCCCGTACGGCACGTCCGCCGGCCGGCCCTCGTGCCCCTCGAACGCGGCCAGCAGCACCGCCTCGGCGATGTCGATCGTCTCCAGCCCGCGGCCGATCCGGGCCTGCACCGCCGGATACCGCTCCACCCACCGCCCGACCCGCAGCCGCAGCGGGTCCTCGTACGGGGCGACCGCCGCCCGGTACGCGGCGTAGTCTCCGGCCCGGGCCGCCTCGTCCAGGGCGGCCGGGTCCGCGGCCGTCGCCGGGGAGAGGTCCTGGTGCGTCCCGGCCTCGTGCTTCCGCCGCTCCTCGATCTGGTTCAGCCGGTCCTTGTACTCCTTCATCCGGTCTTCCACGCTCGCCAGCGCACGCTCGAAGGCGGCGTGCACCACCGGGTCGTGGTCGCTGGTGACGAGCGTCTCGTTGGGCAGGATGAGGGTGGTCTTGACCGCGTACTCGTTGTTCCGGGTCCCCCACTCGATCAGCACCCGCAGCTCGGCGAGCGGGAAGTTCCCGGCCTGCCGGGCCAGGGCGTCGGCGGCGTCGGCCAGGTCGTCGAGCACGTCCTGGGCGAGCTCGCACTGGTGGAGGTCGAAGTGGACCTGGAGCTTGTGCCGGACCGGCTGGTCCGCGGACGGGGTGGTGTCGGGCATCGGTGGCGCTCCTCTCGGACGGGACCGGCGTGCGGTCGGCCGGGGGGAGTGCCGCAAGTTGGGTGCCGGCCGCGGGCACCGCCCCCACATCGCGGCGGGCTCGCCCGCCGTCGGCGCGGTGATCCGGCGGGCGAGCCCGCTGCTATGTGGGGGCGGTGCCGTTGCACGCGGGGACGGGGGCCGGGTCGGGGAGCACCGGCAGCTCGGCCGCCCCGCGGCAGCCGTCGAGGACGTACTTCTGGAACTGGTAGATCCGCTCCTCCCGGGTGCCGATCACCCCGGGGTGCGGGCTCGCCTCCAGACCGCGCTGCACCCCCGCGTAGATCGACGCGTCCTCGGCGAACACCTTCTTCCCGACGTAAGTGGCGACCGCCCGCAGGAGCCGGTACAGGACCCACGCGACCGGGTTCCGACGGCGGCCGCGGAGGGTGAAGAAGATGCACCGGTACCGGCACGTCCGCGGCCCGGTCGGGAACACGCACTGCATCATCCGGAACGACGGCATCAGGCTCCCGGTGGCGTGCGGGTGGAGCACCCGGTGCCAGTACTCGTTCACCGGCTCCACCCCCAGCCGGCGGGACAGCCACCGCTCCACCCGGGTCGCGAACTCGTCCGGCGGGACCGTCTTGAACGAGCTGAACCGGTCGGTCAGCTCGTGCCAGGCGTTCTCCTCCGGCGGGAACTCCTTGAACGTCTGCGGGTGGACCTCCGGGATGTGGTACGACTCCAGCGAGTTCTCCAGCACCACCTTCCAGTTGCACGGGAAGTCCCTCTCCCACGTCGCCGCGTGCCGGTAGTCCCCCCCGTACCCCTCCGCCCACACGTCCCACACCGGGGCGAGCCACTCCCGGAGCGGCACCCCGGTGTCGCCGAAGTGGACGAACACCAGCTCCCCGCAGGTGTCGACCCGGAACCGCCGGAGGCACGCGTTCTCCCGGTCCCACGGGCGGAAGATCCGGGCGTCCGGGATCTTCCCGGTGCGGCCGTCCGCGTTGAACTCCCACCCGTGGTACCGGCACCGCAGCTTCTCGGTGTTCCCGCGCGGCCGGTCGGTGAGCCGGCTGTGGCGGTGCGGGCAGACGTTCAGGAACGCCCGCAGCTCCCCGCCGAAGTTGCGGATCAGGAACGGGGTGTCGAGCAGGTCGAGGGCGACGAAGTCGCCGTCCCGGGCCAGGTCGCCGGTGGTCGCGACCGGGTGCCACGCCGGCCGGAACAGGTGCCGCAGCTCCGCCCGGTACTGCTCCTCCGACGTGTAGTGCTCCGGCCGGAGGAGGTGGCGGAGGTGGTGCTGGTTGGTGAACATCCCGCCCGAATGGTGGGGTGGTGGGCCGGCGCAGACTCCCCGTAACCTGCGTATCTTCTTACCCGCGCCGCCGGCCGCCACAACCCCGGCCGGGAGGTTCCCGACACGACCCGGTTGCGGAGCCCCGCCGGGCGACGGTACCATCGGTCCAACCGCCCCGACCGGAGCCCGCCCGTGCCGCAACCCCGCCGCGCCTTCACGCTGATCGAGCTGTTGGTGGTGATCGCCATCATCGCGGTGCTGATCGGCCTCCTCCTCCCCGCGGTGCAGAAGGTCCGCGAGGCGTCCGCCCGGACGCGGTGCTTCAACAACGCGAAGCAGATCGCCCTGGCCGCCCACAACTTCCACGACGCGAACGGGTTCTTCCCGCACGCCTACCACCTGAACACCGGCGTCACCACCGGGAACTGGGGGGCCGGCACCCGCCTGCTCCCGTACCTCGAACAGGCCCCGCTCGCCGCCGCCCTGAACCCTCCGCCGGACTTCCTCGGGGCGATCCCCGGGCTGAACGCCAACACCCAGAGCCGGCCGCCGGTGTTCGCCTGCCCGTCGGACCCCGTGGCCGGGCCGACCAACCCGCTCGCCCGGGACTACGGGAAGTCGAACTACCCGCTCAGCGCCCAGATCTTCCTCGCCGACGGCGCCGGCACCGGGCGGACCCCGCGGGTGCGGGTGACCGACATTTCCGACGGGACGAGCCAGACGTTCGCGGTCGGGGAGCGGGAGTCGGTGAAGGGCCTGGCGGCGGTCTGGATCGGGCGGGTCCACGGGGTCACCGACGCGATGACCTACGGCCGGGCGGACCTGCCGCCGAACACCCCGTTCGACCGGGTCGGGGCGGACCCGAACTGCACCCGGCACGCCTGGACCAGCCCGCACCCGGGCGGGCTGACGTTCGGGTTCTGCGACGGGAGTGTGCGGTTCGTGTCGGACCGGGTCCGGAGCCACACCGGGTACACCCTGAGCTGCCCCGGGCAGGTGAACACCGCCGACTTCCCGTACCAGAACCTGTACCGTCGGAACGACGGCAACGTGATCCCCGAGGTGCCGTGACGGGCGTGTTCTACACTCCGGCATGGCCCGCCGGACCGTCCCCGCCGCGCTCGGGTGGCTCGCCGCCGCCGGGTTCCTCCTGGCCGGGGTGCCGCCGTTCCTGCGCATGCCGCTGTGGTGCGACGCCACCCTGCACGACACCGCCGCCCGGGTGATCCTCGCCGGCGGGGTCCACTACCGCGACGTGTTCGAGACGAACCCGCCGGGGTTCGCGTGGCTCCTGTGCGGCGTCCGGACCGTCTTCGGGCCGAGTACCGAGGCGGTGCGGGCGGTCGACCTCGGGGTCGTCGTCGCGGTGGTGGCCGGGCTGCTGGCGTGGGCCCGGCGGGCCGGGGCGTCGCACGCCGGGGTGGCGTGGGCGGCGGCGGCCGCGGCCGCGCTGTACCCGCTCTCCCACGAGTTCAACCACGCCCAGCGCGACGTGTGGATGATGCTCCCGGCCGTCGCCGCGTGCGGGCTGCGGCTCCGCCGCGTCGGGGCGCCGGCCCCGGCCTGCGCGGTCGGCGAGGGGTTGTTGTGGGGGTTCGGGTGCTGGGTGAAGCCGCACCTCCTGTTCGTCGCGGCGGGGGTGTGGCTGGCGACCGCCCGCCGGCTGGGGTTCCGCGACACCGCCGCCGTGTTCGCCGGGGGCGCGCTCGCCGGGCTGGCCGGGCTGGGGTGGCTGGTCGGCACCGGGGCGTGGCCGCACTTCGCCGACACCTGGCGGAACTGGAACAGCGCCTACGGGGCGGTCGTGTGGCGGGAGTTACCGTTCCGGGCGACGATCCAGCTCGGGTACTTCCCGCCGTACAGCCTGTTCGCCCTGGTCGCCGTCCCGCTCGCCGCGAAGAACCTGCGCGACCGTGACGACCCGGACCCGGCCCGGTTCCGCCGGGCGGTGCTCGCCGCCGCGTACCTGGCGTGGCTCCTGTCGACGCTGCTGCTGCAGCGCGGGTTCCACTACGCCCACGTCCCGGAAACGTTGCTGATGCTCGCGGTGTTCGCCGCGAACCGCTGGCCGCTGCCGTGCCTGGCCGTCCTGACCCAGGTCGCCGCCGGGGTCGTTACCCTCCTGGCCCCGCAACCGGACCGCCCGTCGTCGTGGGTGTACCGCCACCTGGTCGACCCGAACCCGGCGTTCGACCCGGACCGGGCGCGGTGGTGGGCCGGGTGCTGGGGCCGCGACCCGCCGCGCGAGGTGCGGCGCGGGGTGGCCCGGTGGGGCCAGCACTTCGGGGCGCACGACCCGGTCGAGCTGGGGGCGGCCGCCGACTTCCTCCGTGGCGAGGGCGTGCGGGACGGCGAGCTGATCGCGTGGCACGACTCGCCGTCGGCCCTGTACGCCGAGTTGGGGGTCCGCCCGGGGTTCCGGTTCCTGCACGTCGGGACGGCGTGGGGCCTCGGCCCGTGGCAGCGGGAACAAATCCTGAAGGAACTCCGGGAGGCGGCCCCCCGGGCGCGGTTCGTGGTGTCCGACCTGTACCGGGTGGTGCGGCCCGGGTCCGACCTGTCCGCCGGCCCGGACGGGTTGCCGGTCTGCCTGCCGGGGTGGCAGCGGGGGGAGTTCCCGTTCGACCAGCCGGTGGTGTTCCGGTCGCCGTCCGGGCGGCACCTGGTCCACGCGGTGCGGAACCCGGTGCGGGGTTGTGTGATCCCGGAGGCGCTCGACCAGCGGGAGCCGAACCGGTGAGGCGAACGGCCCTGACGGCCCCGACATTTCCCCTTGAACCGACCCCCGGGCGAGCTTACATTGCCAGGGTTGACCCGCGCGGGTGTAACTCAGTGGTAGAGTACCTCGTTGCCAACGAGGTTGTCGTGGGTTCAAGTCCCATCACCCGCTCTGCCGCCGGCTGACCTGGCCGCCGGCCGCCCCTCAGTAGCGCGTCCGAACCCGGAGCCGGGAAGTCACGGGCCGGCGGCGGGATACAATCTCCCGTCGCCCCCGGGCTTCCCGGTTCTTCGCTTCCCACTACCGTAACCGTTCCCGCCCGGAGGCCCGCCCCCCTCCCGGCCGGCCCGCCGTCCCGACGGAGCACCACGATGGCCGACGACACCACCCCGGACACCCCGGCCCCCGACGCCGACGCCGCCCCCGACGCCGCCACCGCCACCGCCGTCGCGCCCCCGGACGCCGACGCCCCGGAGAGGCTCGACCAGGCGGTCGAGATCACCGACGCCGGGCCGTGCAAGAAGCACATCAAGGTGACCGTCCAGCGGAAGCAGATCGACGCCCGGTTGGACGAGAAGTACACCGAGCTGGTCCGCAGCGACCAGCCGCAGGTCCGCGGGTTCCGGCCGGGCAAGGCGCCGCGCAAGCTGATCGTCAAGCAGTACCACGACTCCGTCTCCGAGGACGTGAAGACCCAGGTGCTGATGGCCAGCCTGGAGCAGCTGGCGGACGAGCAGAAGGTCTCCCCGCTCAGCCCGCCGAACCTGGACCCGAACGCCATCACCCTGCCGGACGACGGGCCGTTCGTGTACGAGTTCGAGATCGAGGTCCGGCCGGAGTTCGACCTGCCGGACTACAAGGGGCTGAAGCTCCGCCGCCCGACCCACACGTTCACCGCCGCCGAGGTGGCCGCCGAGCAGGCCCGGCTGCTGGAGCCGTACGGCCAGCTCGCCCCGAAGGACCCGCCGGTCGTCGCCCTGAACGACTACGTCACCGCCGACGTGGTCATCAGCTTCCGCGGGAAGGAGCTGAACCGGCTCACCGAGCAGCGGGTGAAGGTGGAGAGGCAGCTCGCCCTGTCCGACGGGGTGGCCGCCGACTTCGGGGCGAAGATGGCCGGGGCCAGGCCCGGGGACACCCGCGAGGTCGAGATCGAGCTCGGGCAGGAGCTCGGGGCCGAGGGGCTCCGCGGCCAGAAGGTGCAGGCCGCGTTCCACGTCAAGGACGTGAAGACGGTCCGCCCGCCGGAGCTGACCCGCGACCTGCTGGAGGACGCGTTCGGGGTGAGCAACCCGGACGCGTTCGGGGAGTTCGTCCGGACGGTCCTGGAGCGGCGGCTGGAGTACGCCCAGCGGCAGGCCGCCCGGAAGCAGGTGCTGGACAAGATCGCGGCGTCGTCGACCTGGGAGCTGCCGCAGGACATGCTCCGCAAGCAGGTCCGGCAGACGCTCGCCCGGAAGGTGATGGAGATGAAGAACGCCGGGATGGGCGAGGAGCAGATCAAGGGCCGCCGCCGGCTCCTGGAGCAGGACGCCCTGCGGAGCACCGCGGCGGCGCTGAAGGAGCACTTCGTCCTGCAGAAGGTGGCCGAGGTGGAGAAGGTGGAGGTGGAGGAGGACGACCTCGACCGGGAGGTGGAGCGGATCGCCGACCGGTCCGGGGAGAGCGTCCGGAAGGTGCGGGCCCGGCTCGAGAAGGAGGAGCTGATGGAGGCCCTGGCGACCGACCTGCTGGAGCGGAAGGCCCTCGACCTGATCCTCTCCGGGGCCACCTACGAGGACTACGAGTGGACCCCGGACGACCAGGGCGGGGAGGTCGCCACCCTGGCCGCCGACGCCGCCCCGGAGGCCGACGCCGGCGCCGCGCCCCCGCCGCCCGCGGACGACACCGGCCGTTGACCCCCCGCGTACAGTGGGATAGACCGCTCACCGTCGCCGTGCCGCCCGGACCCGTCGCTCGCGCTCCGGGCCCGGGCGGCACGGCCCGATCGCACGGAGCCCCGCATGCCCCCGATCTTCGACCCCCTGGCCGCCGCCGGGCCGATCGAGCCGCTGCTGAACCGCGGCCAGTACGCCCGGCAGCGGACCCTGACCCTCGAGGACCTGCTCCTCGAGCAGCGGATCATCTTCGTCAGCCACCCGATCAGCAACGTGCTGGCCGACATCATCATCAAGCAGCTCCTGTACCTGCAGTACGAGAACAAGTCGGCCGACGTCCACCTGTACATCAACAGCCCGGGCGGGAGCGTGTCCGCGACGCTCGCCATCTACGACACCATGCAGTTCGTCGAGGCCCCGGTGAACACCTACTGCATGGGCCTGGCGGCGAGCGGGGCGGCGGTCCTGTTGGCCGCCGGGAGCAAGGGGAAGCGGTACGCCCTGCCGAACTCGAAGGTGATGTGCCACCAGCCGTGGGGCCAGGTCGGCGGGCAGGTGTCGGACATCGAGATCCAGGCGAACGAGATCCTCCGCGAGCGGCACCGGCTGAACGAGATCCTGGCCAAGCACACCGGCCAGCCGCTCGACGTGATCGCCAAGGAGACGGACCGGGACAAGTACTTCCACGCCGCCGAGGCCAAGGCGTTCGGCCTCGTCGACGAGGTCCTGGCGAAGCCCGAGCCGAAGAAGTGACGCCGGGCGAACCGCGACCGTCAGGGAGCGGGTGTGGACGGGCGACACCCGCTCCCTGACGGTCGCGGTTCGCCCGGGCGCGCGGCCCGCAAGTCCGCCCCGCCCGTGGCGACACCCGACCAAACGCCCGCAACCCGCTCAACTCACGCGGACCCGCCGCCCGATACCAGAGGGCGCGGCGGTCCGCCCGGAGGGCCGACCGATGCCGCTGGTGCCGATCGTGGTGGAGAGCCGGGGCCGCGAGGAGCGGGCCTACGACATCTACAGCCGGCTCCTGAAGGACCGGATCATCTTCCTCCAGGGGGTGGTCCACGACGACATGGCGAACCTGATCGTCGCCCAGATGCTGTACCTCCAGTTCGAGGACCCGAAGCGGGACATCAGCCTGTACATCAACAGCCCGGGCGGGAGCGTGACCGCCGGGATGGCGATCTACGACACCATGCAGTTCGTCACCTGCGACGTGGCCACCTACTGCATGGGCCAGGCCGCCAGCATGGGGGCGATGCTCCTGACCGCCGGCGCCAAGGGGAAGCGGTTCGCCCTGCCGCACGCCCGGGTGATGATCCACCAGCCGCTCGCCGGGACCGAGGGGACGACGGAGGAGATCCTGATCCACGCGAAGGAGTTCCTCCGGACCAAGAAGACGCTCAACGAGCTGCTGGCGAAGCACGCCGGGCAGTCGCTGGAGGTGATCGAGAAGGGGACCGACCGGGACAACTTCATGTCCGCGGCCGAGGCCCAGAAGTTCGGGCTGATCGACCAGGTGCTGGAGCGGATCCCGGTCGACCAGCTCGGGGCCGGGCACCGGTCGGAGTAGTGGGCCGTGGGTAGTGGACAGTGGGCAGTGAAGAGAAACCAACATACCCCCGCCGCGGAACGAGAGACCCGGTTCCGGGCGGGGGTCTGGTTTTTGGTGTTGCTGTCCACCGTCCACTCACCCCTGTCCACCGGCTGCAGCAGCAAGCGGTACGACCTGATCGAGGCGGAGCTGCGGACCCGAGAGCGGGAGCTGGAAGAGACCCGCGTCGCGCTCGAGCAGGCCCGGAACCTGAACCGGGCGTACGCCCAGCAGTCGCAGGCCCGGACCGGCGCCCCCGACCCCGCCGCCCCGGTGTACATCCCGGTCAAGGACGTCACCCTCGGCCGCGGCACCGGCGGGGTGGACGAGGACGGGGCGCCGGGCGACGAGGGGTTGCTGGTGGTCGTCGTGCCGCGGGACGAGGACGGGGCGGTGGTGAAGGTGCCGGCCCGCCTCGACGTGGCCGCGTGGGAGGTGTCCGCGGCCGGGATCAAGACCCCGATCGGGACGTGGGCGGTGCCGGCCGAGAAGGTCCGGCCGACGTGGCGCGGCGGGTTCGTCAGCACCGGGTACTTCGTCGCCCTGCCGTGGCAGACGTACCCCGGCACCGAGAAGGTGCGGGTGGCGGTGCGGCTGACCACGCTCGACGGCCGGGCGTTCGAGGCGGACCGGGACGTGACGGTGAAGGTCGCCGCGCCGCCGAGGGGCAAGGCACCGCACCCGACCCGCGAGCCGCTGCCCCCGGACCCGCTCCCGCCGGGCGTCGAGGAGTTGCCGCCGCCGGCCCCCGCGGCGGAGCGCGGGGCGCGGCTGCTGCCGCCCCAACCCCCGTAACGTTGAGCCGCGACGCGGAGTCCTCGGAGCGGAGCGCGAGTACACGCCGCGCCCCGCTCCGAGGACTCCGCGTCGCGGCTACGCGGGCTATTATTCGGAACCCGTCATGTCCCCGCTCACCCACTTCGACGAGTCCGGGGCCGCCCGCATGGTCGACGTCGGGGCGAAGCCCGAGACGCACCGCCTGGCCCGGGCGTCGGCCGTCGTCCGCATGTCCCCCGCGACCCTCGCCCTGATCCGCGACAAGCGGGTCGCCAAGGGCGACGTGCTGGAGGTCGCGCGCCTGGCCGGGATCATGGGGGCGAAGCGGACCGCCGACCTGATCCCGCTCTGCCACCCGCTCCCGCTCACGTCCGTCACGATCGACTTCACCTTCCCGGCCGAGGATTCCGTCCGCATCGAGGCATCCGCGCGGGTTTTCGGCCGGACCGGTGTTGAGATGGAAGCCCTGACTGCGGTTAGCGTGGCGGCCCTGACGGTGTACGACATGTGCAAGGCGGCCGACCGCGGGATGACCGTCGAGTCGGTCCGTCTGGAGGAGAAGGACGGCGGGGCGAGCGGGCACTTCGCCCGGGACCCCGCCCCCTCCGCATGACGGCGCCGCACGGAACGCCGGAGGCCGCGATGGGAACCGCCACGCCCGCCCTTTCGCCCCCCGCCGCGCCCGCCGGGGCCGGTTACCGCCCCCCCGGACTCGGGTTCGCCCCGGTCGCGGCCGACGTGGCCGAGGCCGACCGGATCCTCGACCACACCCTGTCCGCGTACCGGTCCCCGTTCGGCCCGCTGATCGAGCACCTCCGCCACTACCGCGGCAAGCGCCTCCGCCCCGCCCTCCTGCTCCTGACCGCGAAGGCCGTCGGCAAGGTGACGCCGCAGCACCACACCCTGGCCGCGGCGGTCGAGATGATCCACACCGCGACGCTCGTCCACGACGACGTGCTGGACGAGGCGGAGCTGCGGCGGCACGTCCCGACGGTGAACGCCGGGTGGGGGAACAAGGTCAGCATCCTGCTCGGCGACATGCTGTTCACCCACGCCTTCCACCTGGCGAGCACGGTCGACCGGCGGGCGTGCGAGGTGATCGGCGAGGCGACGAACCGGGTCTGCGCCGGCGAGCTGCGGCAGGTCACCGAGCGCGGCAACCTCCACCTCACCGAGGCCGACTACTTCGCGGTGATCGACGGGAAGACGGCCGCCCTGACGGAGTGCTGCGGCCGTCTCGGGGGGCTGTACGCGGGGGCGTCGGAGGAGGTGGCGGGGCGGCTGGCGGGGTTCGGCCGGAACCTCGGGCTGGCGTTCCAGATCGCCGACGACCTGCTCGACCTGGTCGGGACCGAGGACGCGGCCGGCAAGACGCTCGGCACCGACCTCGAGCAGCAGAAGTTGACGCTGCCGGTGATCCACTCCCTGAACCGCCTCCCGGCGGTCGACGCGGACGCGCTGCGGGCGGCGGTCCGCGCCGGCGAGGCGGGCCTCGGCCGGCGGGTGCTCCACGCCCTGGAGAAGACGCAGTCGGTGGCGTACGCCCGGCGGAGGGCGGAGGAGTTCGCCCGGGCGGCACGGCAGGAGTTGGAGTGCCTGCCGCGCGGGGAGTGCCGGTTGATCCTGGAGGCGATGACCGACTGGACGACCCGGCGGGAGAAGTGACGACTCGGTGTAGGGTGGGCCGAGGCCGGCGCTTCGCCGGCGAGTCCCACCACCCGGCCGCGGTGGGACTCGGTCCGGAAGCGGACCTCGGCCCACCCTACACCACCCGTCGGTCAGTAACATGGGGGTACAATCCTTCCCGCCCCCGGGTCGCCCATGAACCCCGACGACCTCGCCCGCCTCCTCCGCGAGTCGCTCGCCGACCGCAAGCTCGGTCGGGCCGAGAAGTCCGGCCTCGCCGACTGGCTCGACAAGAACGCCACCACCGACCAGCACCGCGGAGTCGCCCGGCACACCGCGTTCGAGGTCGCGAAGGCCGCCGAGCCCGCGGCCGCCGACCTCGTCGGCTGGCTCGAAGACGTGATGCGGGTGCTGGCCCCGATGGCGGTACCTCAGGGGGCTGACGCCCCCCGCTCTCCGGAACCGGATCAGGCGTTCTTCTCGCCCGGCGAGCGGTGCCTGCAGCAGATCGTCCACCGGTTCGGGCAGTGCCGCCGCGCCGCCGACGTGTGCGTCTTCACCGTCACCGACGACCGCATCACCCGCGCGATCCTCGACGCCCACCGCCGCGGGGTGGCCGTCCGCGTCATCTCCGACAACGAGAAGTGCCACGACCCCGGGTCGGACATCCACCGCCTGCGCGACGCCGGCGTCCCGGTGAAGCTGGACGACGTGCGCGGCCCGCGGTCCGACCCCGGGATCAACGGCCACATGCACCACAAGTTCGCCGTGTTCGACGCCGCCCGGCTGCTGAACGGGAGCTACAACTGGACGCGCGGGGCGGCCGACATGAACTACGAGAACCTCGTGGACACCGCCGACCCGCGCCTCGTCGCCGCGTTCGCCGCCGAGTTCGACCGGTTGTGGAACCGGTTCTGACCGGGTATTTTGTGATCTGATTTCAGCCCGGAGGGCTGGGACAACGTAGCCCGGGGCAACGCCCCGGGCCCGGGGTTGGTAATCACCTCGCAGCCCGAAGGGCTGGGACATCGCGTTGTCCCAGCCCTTCAGGCTACACGACCGTCGAACCCCCTACCCGGGGCGTTGCCCCGGGCTACGTTGTCCCACCCCTCCGGGCTGAAGATGACCCACCACCCCGCCCGGTCTCGGCACCCCATGCCCCTCCCCCGCATCGCCCTCGCCGTCGCACTCGCCGCGGCCGTTCCCCTCGTGGCCCAGCAGCCGAAGCAACCAGCGCTCAAGGGCGAGTACGTCAACAAGGGGAACCGGAATGACTCGATCCGGGCCACCCTCGCGTCGTTCGGGCTGCCGAACCTCGAAGGCACCTGGCACCACGCCGGGCCGTTCGACAACGCCGGCAAGGCCGGGTTCGACGCCGCCTACGGCCCGGAGAAGGGCGTCGACCTGAAGGCGACGTACCCCGGCAAGGGCGGCAAGCAGGTCGGGTGGCAGGAGTTCAAGGGGTTCGCCCCGGGCAAGGTGGTCAACCTCATCAACCTGTACCCCGGGACGAAGCGCGACGCGGTCGTCTACCTGTACCACGCGTTCGAGTCGCCGGTCGCGTTCAAGTGGAAGCTCTCGTTCGGCAGCGACGACACCCTGAGCGTGTTCGTCAACGGCAAGCGGGTCTTGCACGAGCCGCACGTCCGCGGGGCGGCCGCCGACCAGGATTTCGTCGAGGTGGACATCAAGGCGGGGAAGAACGAGCTGCTCGTGAAGGTGTGCCAGGAGGCCGGCGAGTGGGCGGTGTACGCCCACCCGGCCGAGCTGCCGGCCGTCCTGACCGAGTCGATCCGGAAGCGGCTCGAGCGCGACTTCCCGCCGCCGGCGGTCGCGGCCGCGATCGGCCGGGACTCGGCCGCCGAGGCGAAGTTCTACCCGGTGAACACCCTGAACCTGCCGGCCGACTGCGTCCTGGAGGCCGGCGGGCTCGGGTTCCGTCCGGACGGCAAGCTCCTCGCCTGCACCCGCCGCGGCGACGTGTGGCTGGTCCACAACCCGACGACCGGCGAGGCCGACGCGAAGGTGACCCGGTTCGCCACCGGGCTGCACGAGGCGCTCGGGCTGTGGGTGCAGGACGACAAGACCGTGTACGTCGTCCAGCGGCCGGAGCTGACCAAGCTGACCGACGCGGACGGGGACGGGGCGGCGGACGGGTTCGCCACGGTGTGCGACAAGTGGGGCGTGTCCGGCGACTACCACGAGTACGCGTTCGGCCCGGCCCGCGACCGGGACGGCAACTTCTTCGTCACCCTGAACGTCGGGTTCGGCGGCGGGGACCAGGCGAAGGCCCCGTGGCGCGGGTGGTGCGTGAAGGTCGACCCGAAGACCGGCGGGATGGAGCCGTGGGCGTACGGGCTGCGGTCCCCGAACGGGGTCAACTTCTCCCCCGACGGCGACCTGTTCTACTGCGACAACCAGGGCGAGTGGGTGGCGACGAACAAGATGCAGCACATCCGGAAGGGGAGGTTCTACGGGCATCAGGCCCCGCTCCGGTGGGTGAAAGACTCGCCGTTCGCCGGGTCGGTGTCGGACCAGGTGGCGAGCGGGATGTGGTACGACGGGACGGTGCCGGGGCAGAGGAAGTGGAACGGGGTCGGGCGGTTCGTCCGGTGGGCAGCGCCGGCCCCGGCTTACCCGGACGTCGACCCGCCGTGCGTCTGGTTCCCGTACGGTCGGATGGGGAAGAGCGCGAGCGAGCCGGTGTGGGACACCACCGGCGGGAAGTTCGGGCCGTTCGCCGGGCAGGCGTTCGTCGGCGACCAGACGAACTCGTGCGTGATGCGGGTGGCGCTGGAGAAGGTGAACGGCGTGTACCAGGGGGCGTGCTTCCCGTTCCGCTCCGGGCTGCAGTGCGGGGTGAACCGGCTGTGCTTCGCCCCGGACGGGAGCCTGATGGTCGGGCAGACGAACCGCGGGTGGGGGTCGCTCGGCGGGAAGCCGTTCGGCCTGCAGCGGATCAGCTACGGCGGCACCGTCCCGTTCGAGATCCACCACGTCGCGCTGACCCGGGACGGGTTCGACGTGGCGTTCACCAGGCCGGTGGACCGGGCGTCGCTCGGGGCGAAGCCGGTGTCGGTCGGGTCGCACACCTACGTCTACTTCAAGAACTACGGGTCGCCGGAGACGGACGTCCGGGCGGAGGCGGTCGGGGCGGCGACGCTGTCGGCCGACGGGACGGTGCTGTCGGTGCCGGTGGCCGGGCTGCGGAAGGGGCGGGTGTACGAGATCCGGGTCGAGGGCGTGACCGCCGCCGGCGGGGAGAAGGTGCTCCACCCCGAGGCGTACTACACGCTCAACGAGTTGGTCAAGTAGTTCGCCGCTTGCGGCGTTGCGGGCGCTGCGCTACCCGCAACGCCGCAAGCGGCGGAAAGTCACTTCCGGACGAACTCGAACCCGCCGGCCGGGTAGTGGGCGTAGGCGTTCGAGTTCACCCCGTGGCGGGACCCGGCGACGAACTGCGGCGGGGACTGGACCACCCGCACCCGCACCGCCACCGCCTCGCCCGGCTTCGCCAGCCCGGCGTGGACCGCGGCCAGGGCCAGGTTCGAGTCCAGGGTGTAGATGTCCGTCCCCCACACCCCGGCCTGCTGCCCGTTCGCCGGCGCCCCGCCGGTGACGGTGAACACCAGCTCCTTCCCGTACTGCTGCTGGTACGCGGCCAGCGTGGCCGGGGCCGGGGCCGCCGCGGCGAGTTCGTCGGCCGACGCCCCGGCCCCGGTCCGGAGGGTCCGCAGGTCGGCCAGCTTCAGCACCTGCTCCCCGAACATCCCGGTCCGCACCCGCAGGCTCTGGGCCGTCAGCTTCCCGCTGAGCTTCGAGTCCTCGGTGTGGACCACGTCGTTCTCCCGCCCGTCCAGGAGGGCGGCCGGGACCCGGGCCTGGATCGCCTTGGCCGCCTCGTCCGCCCGCCGGCTCACCTCCGGGTCCTCGTGCTTCACCGCCCGGAGCAGGAACGGGTACGCCCGCTCCCGGTGCCCCTTCAGGTCGGCCGTCGCCCGCTCCCGGACGGCGAAGTCGGGGTGCCCGAGCTTGGACACCGCGACCGCGATCTGCTCGGCCACCTCCGGCGGGCACCGGTGGGCGAACTCGATCCGCCGGACGTCGGCCACGCTGACCTGCAGGGGCCCGTATTTGGTGACGAGTTCGAGCTTGTCGTCGAGGAGCTTGAGCTTCAGGGTGCTGTCGTCGACGCACCGCACCTCGGCGTCGAGGCCGGCGGGCGGGCGGGTCGGTTCGGGCGAGGCCCGGTCGGGGGCGGCGAGCGCGGCGGCGGACAGGACGGCCGGGACGGTCAGGGCGAGCAGCCGAGAGACGGGCATGGGGATGCCCTCCGGTGAAAGGGAACTCCGTTGAGAGGGACGTGACCGCATCCTTGCGGGGAGGGGGGTCGATAGATATAGTACCCTATTTTCCGCCGCCGTGTCGAGGCCGGTTGGCGTCCCCCGCCGCGGGGGGGTGTTGCGAAGCCCGTACCGCCGCCCGGCCGGCCGGGGCGGGCGCGGGAAAGCCCCGACGCCGGGTCAGAACTCCATCCGCCGCAGCGCCCGGGCCCCGGCCCGCAGCGGCAGCACCGCCGCCGCCAGCCCGACCGCCACCCCGACCGGCACCCCGGCGTACAGCAACGGGTTCGCGGTCCCGCCGGCCACCCGCGTCATCTGCGCCGCGTGGAACGGGACCGCCATCACCCCGATCACCACCACCAGATAGCCCAGCCCGGCCACCATGTTCACCGTCCCGCCGAACCCGACCACGATCTTCGACGGGTCGGTCTCCCGGAACGTCGGCAGGTACGCCCCGAGCCCGACGTTCATCCCGCTCAGCCCGACGGCCACCACCGCCACCACCAGGGCGTGCAGCACAACGCCCTCCCACGGCAGCCCGAGCACCAGGTCGCTGACCAGGATCAGCCCCTCGGCGACGACCACCGACCCGGTCGCGGCGAACGCGAACTTCCCCCACAGCAGCTGGTCCCGGCTGACCGGCGTCAGCCCGAGGATCCAGAACTTCCGCCCCTCCAGGCTGATGAGCGGGAAGACGAACCGGCTCAGCCCGGCGCACAGCAGGATCGCCGTCCCCCACAGGTTCATCAGGCTCACCGCGTACGCGTCCAGCACCGCCAGCCCGGCCGAGTAGTACTGCCGCAGGTTGCCGGCGGCGAGCAGCATCAGCACCCCGAACAGGAGCAGCACCGCCCACTGGGTCGGGTCGCGGCGGAAGGTGCGGAAGTCCTTCACCACCAGCACCCGGGTCGGCCGGGCGAGGTAGAACACCAGCCCGCCCATCACCCGGTCGAGGGCGCTCGCCCCGTACACCCGCTTCCGGCCCCCGCCGCCGGCGACCCGGTCGTAGGCGGACCGGTACACCCGGGCGGCGAGCCACGCGGCGAGCAGGTACGCGAGCAGCCCGTTGCTCCACACCTGGGCGAGCGGGACCAGGGCCCCGGTCGGGTCGCCCCGGGCGGCGGCCATCAGCCCGCGGGTCATCCAGTGGCTCGGGGTCGCCCGGCTCCGGAGCAGGTCGAACTGGCCGACCAGGTCGTCCAGCTCGCGGCCGCCGGTCACGAACCCCTTCTTCAGCCCGGCCGCCACCTGGTACGCCCACACCCCGCCGACCGCCAGCAGCACCGCCCCGGCGGCGAGGAAGAACTGCCGCCGCGTCCCGGGCATGTACCGGACGAGCAAGAGGCACAGCGCCGCCGACACCGCCCCGGGCAGCAGGACGTACCCGAGGAGGTACGCCGGGAGGAGGGCGTAGAAGTACCACGGGACGCCGGACGCCAGCCCGTAGGCGAGGAAGATCGGCACCCCGAGGACGACGAACCCCCACGAGCTGAACCCGACCGCGGCCTGGAACTTGGTGGCGAACACGCGGTCCGCCCGGGCGGGCGTGCTCAGCAGGTATCGGGCCTCCGGGCTGGTGAACAGGCTGGCGTACAGGATGAGGCCGGTGGAGAAGACGAGCATCGTCCCGAGGGTGAAGAACAGGACGTCGAACAGGGCCTCGACGATCATCCCCTTGAACGGGACGTTCGCCTTGGCGAGCTGGTTGAACAGGTAGTTCGAGGCGGCGAAGGTGAAGACGGCGACGAAGACGCTGGTGGCGGCGAGGGTGAGGAGCCGGGTCCGCCCCTGCTCCAGGGCGACCCGCAGGCCGTTGCGGAGGAGCCGGCCGCGGAGCCGGCGGAACAGGCCCGCCTGGTCGGCGACGGGCGGGAGTTCGGTGCCCATGGGATCGCACCTCGTAGGGTGGGCCGAGCCGGCGCCTCGCCGGCGAGTCCCACCACCGGGCGGGGGAGGTGGGACTCGCCGGCGAGGCGCCGGCTCGGCCCACCCTACACCCCGGCTGCCTCTTCCTTGGTGATCGCCAGGAACAGGTCTTCCAGGTTCCCGTCCATGCTCGCCTGCTTCCGCAGGTCGGCCATCGTCCCGCACCCGAGGAGCCGGCCGCGGTCGATGATCCCGATCCGGTCCGCCAGCTCCTGCGCGATGTCCAGGGTGTGCGTGCTCAGGAACACCGTCGTCCCGCAGTCGGCCAACTGCCGCAGCAGCGTCTTCAGCTCGCGGATGCTCTTCGGGTCCAGCCCGACCGTCGGCTCGTCCGCGATCAAGAGCCGCGGCTCGTGCACCAGCGCCGCGGCGAACACCGTCCGCTGCCGCATCCCGTGCGAGTACCGCTCCGTCAGGTCGTCCACGAACTCGTCCAGCCGGAACAGCCCGATCACCTCGTCGATCTTCGCCGCCGCCCGCCCCGGCGGCATCGCGTACAGGTCGGCCGTGAACTGCAGGAACTCCCGGCCGGTCAGCTTCTCGTACAGGAACGGCTGGTCCGGGACGTAGCTGATCAGCGCCCGGGCGTGGTCCCCGTCGGTGCGGAGGTCGAACCCGCCGACCCGCACCGTCCCGGATGTCGGGAACAGCAGCCCGCAGAGCATCTTGATGGTGGTCGTCTTCCCGGCCCCGTTCGGCCCGAGGAACGCGAACAGCTCGCCGGCCGGGACCCGCAGGTCCAGCCCGTGCACGGCGACCTTCGGACCGTAAGACTTGGTGACGCCGGACAGGTCGATCATGGGGCGGCTCCGGACGCTTCTGCGAAGCGTCGCTAACCGGGGGTCACTCGTCGCGCTCGACGGACAGAGTTTCGCCCTTGTAGAACGCCTCCTGCTTCAGCACCTTCCCGTCCGGGTCGCGGACCCACGTCCGCACCTCCAAGACGCCGGCCCGGCGGTAGTCGATCACCCGGCAGGCGACCGGCTGACCCTTCCACTCCAGCGGCTGGGTGCCGGACAACACCTCGCCGATCAGGTGCCCGGTCCGCCCGGCCGGCGGGTTGATCCCCTTCGCCTTCAGCGCCGCCTTGATCGCGTCCCCGACCGGGTCGCTCTCGTGGACCGCCCACCGCCGGCCCGCCCGCACCCCGGTCAGCCGGTGCACCGGCTGCATCGCGGTCAGCGGCTGGCCCTCCGGGACCGGGACCGGGTCGAGGACCTGGCTCAGCGATTCGGTCGCGCCGCCGAAGGTGAACGACCCGTCGACCGCGGCGGAGAGCAACCCGTCGGCGACCGCCCCGGCGAGCCGGACGGTCGCCTCGCCGAACTTCAGCCCCCCGGCCAGGATCTCGAACCGGCCCTCGGCGGTCTGCTCCCGGAGGTCGCCGCCGCGGGTCACCCGGACGGCCGTCCGGAACTCCGGGACGGACACCGCGCCCAGCGGGCCGACCTCGAGCCGGAGGTTGCGGTACTCGTGGGTGAACCGGAAGGTGTCGTCGGCCTCGACGTAGGTGGTCCGGGTGGTGAGCCCGCCGGCCTTCACCTTGTGACCGGACACGGTCCGGTACACGGTCCACCGGGCCGGGACGTTCCGGGCCGCCTCGTCGGCCAGGTCGAGGGCGACCGCCGGCGGGTCGGACCCGGCCACCACCGGCCACACGTCCCGGTACCCGACGTACCCGGTGACGGCGAGCCAGAAGGCGACGATCAGGACGGCACCGCGGCGGGACGGCATGCGGACACCCGGCGTGCGACCGAGACCCGGCAAGACATGATAGCGGGATTTCGCCCGCCGGAGGTGAGACGGCGGCCGGGCGGGGGGATTTCAGCGAGAACGGTCCGAGCCGGAAGCGTGAGCGACGGGAGATAAGACCGTCGCTCACGCTTCCGGGTCGGACGGAGGCGTCACCCGGCGACGGCGACGGCCCGGCGCGCCCGGACCACCGCGGCCAGCTTCTCCGGGCTGAGCCCGCAGTCGGCGAGCAACTCGTTCCGGTCCCCGTGCTCGACGAACCGGTCCGGCAGCCCGCACCGGACCACGTTCCGGGCGTCCACCCCGGCCGCGTTCGCCGCCTCCAGCACCGCCGACCCGAACCCGCCCTCGATCGTCCCCTCCTCGACCGTCACCACCAGCGGCAGCGTCTCGACCGCCCGCAGGATCGTCTCTCGGTCGAGCGGCTTCACGAACCGGGCGTTGATGACGCCCACGCTCAGCCCCTCGGCCGCCAACTTCTTCGCCGCCGCCACGCAGTTCGACAGCAGCGTCCCGAACGCCACGAAGCACCCGTCCTCGCCCCACGAAATCACCTCGGCCTTGCCGAGCTCGACCGGCGCCGCCGGCTGCTCGCGGGCCACCAGCTCCAGGTTCGCCTTCGGGTACCGCATCGAGATCGGGCCGGCGTGGTCGAGGGCCAGCCGGAGCATCGGGCGGACGTCCGCCTCGTCGCCGGGCGCCATGCTCGCCATGTTCGGGAACAGCCGCATGTACGGGACATCGAACGCCCCGTGGTGGGTCGGGCCGTCCGGCCCGGTCAGCCCGGCCCGGTCCATGCAGAACACCACCGGCAGGTTCTGCAGGCACACCTCCTGGAACACCTGGTCGAAGCTCCGCTGCAGGAACGTCGAGTAGATGTCGACGACCGGCTTCATCCCGGCCTTGGCCATCCCGGCGGCGAACGCGACCGCGTGGCTCTCGCAGATGCCGACGTCGAAGAACCGGTCCGGGAAGTCCTCCCGCACCTTCTCCAGCTTGTTCCCCTGGCACATCGCGGCGGTCAGCACGGCGACCTTCGGGTCGTCCTGCATCGCCTCGTGCAGGGCGAAGCTAACCGCGTCGGTGTACCCCTTCCCGCCGCCCTTCTTGAACGACACCACGTGCCGGTCCGGGCCGACCTCCTCGAACACCGGCGGGGTGTGGTACGTGACCGGGTCGTCGGCCGCCTGCGCGACCCCGTGCCCCTTGTTGGTGAACACGTGCAGCAGCAGCGGGCCGTTCTGCCCCTTCAGGTCGCGGAGGATCTTCCGCAGCCCCGGCAGGTCGTGCCCGTCGACCGGGCCGAAGTACCGGAACCCCAGCTCCTCGAACAGCATCCCGTCCTTCAGGAACGCCTTCAGCCCGTCCCGGAACTGCTCCAGGGCGGACTGGGCCATGCTCCCGAGGACCGGGATGTTGCTCAGGAGCTGGTTCAGCCGCCGCTTCCCGCCGCGGTACAGCCCGGTCATCCGGCACTGGTCCAGGTACCGGGCCAGGCCGCCGGTCCGCGGGCAGATCGACATCTTGTTGTCGTTCAGGATGACCAGCACGTCCTGGCCCATCCCGCCGATGTTGTTGAACGCCTCGAACACGATCCCGCTCGGCAGGGCCCCGTCCCCGATCACCGCGACGGCTTTGCGGTCGCCGCGGCCGAGCAGGTCGTCCCCGGCCTTCAGCCCCGAGACGGTCGACACGCTGCACCCGGCGTGGCCGGTCATGAACAGGTCGAACGGGGACTCCCCGGGGTGCGGGAAGCCCATCAGCCCGCCCTTGGTGCGGATCGTGTGGAACCGGTCGTACCGGCCGGTGATCAGCTTCTGCGGGTAGATCTGGTGGCCGGTGTCCCAGATCAGCCGGTCCTTGGTGAAGTCGAAGGTGAGGTGCAGGGCGAGGCAGAGCTCGACCACCCCGAGGTTGGACGCGAAGTGGGCCGGGCGGGTGGTGAGCACCCGGATCAGCTCGTCGCGGATCTCGTGGGTCAGCCCCTGCAGTTGCTCGTCCGTGAGCCCGTGCAGGTCGGCCGGGGACTTGATGCGGGGGAGCAGTTTGGTCATGGTAATCCCCACCCGGGCGAACCCCGACCGCGAGGGAGGGGGTGATGTCACCCCCTCCCTCGCGGTCGGGGTTCGCCCGGCTCGCCTAGCGATCCCTCTGAACCACGTACCGGGCCAGGGCGGCGAGCGGCCGGCTGCCGAGGTCTTCGGCCGCCGCCACCGCCGCCCCGGCCAGGTCCGCCGCCCGCCGCCGGGCCTCCTCGGTGCCGAGGAGGCCGGGGTAGGTCAGCTTCCCGCGGGCGGCGTCTTTGCCGACCCGCTTCCCGGCCTTGTCGGCCGTGCTCTCGACATCCAACAGGTCGTCCGTCACCTGGAACAGCAGCCCGAACGCCGCCGCGTACCGGTCGGCGGCGGCCAGCGTCTCCGGGTCGACCCCGGCCGGCCGCTCGGCCTGGGCGGCGTACACCCCGAGCCGCAGCGCCGCCCGGAACAGCGCCCCCGTCTTCCGGGCGTGCAGGTCTTCCAGGCTGGAGACCGGAGTCCGGAGTCCGGAGTCGGGCGTCCCGGTCTTTACGGACTCCTGACCCCCGGTTCCCGACTCCCGGTCCGGCCCCCGAATCTTTCCTTCCGCCTGAAGGTCCAGGGTCTGGCCGCCGACCATCCCGACCGCCCCGGCCCCGCGGGCCAGTTCCGCACAGCTAACCGCCGCGGTCCGCGGCGGGCAACCGGCCGCCAGCACCTCGAACGCGGCCGTCAGGAGGGCGTCCCCGGCGAGGATCGCCAGCGCCTCGCCGTACTTCTTGTGGCACGTCGGCAGCCCGCGGCGGAGGTCGTCGTCGTCCATCGCCGGCAGGTCGTCGTGGACCAGCGAGTACGTGTGGACCATCTCCAGGGCGCACGCCGCGGGGAGGGCGGCGTCGATCGCCCCGCCGGCCGCCTCGCAGGCGACGACGGCGAGCAGCGGGCGGAGCCGCTTGCCGGGGGCGAACAGACTATACGCCATCGCGTCGGCCACGGCCGGCGGGGCGTCGGCGGTGACCCGCCGGAGGGCCGCCCGGAGGGCGACCTCGACCCGCTCCCGGCGGGGCGCCGCCTCGTCCCACAGGTCACCGGACACGGCCCGCCCCTCGGTTCGCACACGGGTTCGCGAGTGGCTTATTGATAGTGCCGGGGGCGCGACGCGGCCCACCGGTCCGGGGCCGTTCACGAATGATCCCGATGCCCGTCCGGTATTCCCGGGTCGCGGGCCGGGCGGGCGGGCTTCCGGACCGCCGCCTTGGCCGCGTCGATGCTCGGGGTGTGGTCGAACGGGCGGAGGTCGGCCCCGCCGTCGTCGGTCAGCCCGGACAGCACCTTGACCCGCTGCTCGGCGTCGCGGAGCTGGGCGTAGCAGTGCCGCAGCAGCCCGACCCCGCGCTCGTACCGGGCGAGGGCGTCTTCCAGGCTGGTGTTCCCGTCCTCCAGCTCGCGGAGGACGCCCTCGAGTTCGGCGAGCGCCTGCTCGAACCGCGGCGGGGGGGGGTCGGCGGGGGGCATGGCACATCCCGTGCGGTTGAAGAGACCATCCGTGGTTGGCGAGCCGGGAGCGTGAGCGACCGGAGGGCGGCGTCCTCCGGTCGCTCACGCTCCCGGCTCGCCCGAACTCTTCTCGACCCGGCTCACGACCTCGCCGGCCGCGACCCGGGTCACGAGCACGTCCCCGGCCGACACCTGGTCCGCGGACCGGACCAGGGTGCCGTCGGCCGTGTGGGTCAAACTATACCCGCGGGTGAGCACGTTCAAGGGGCTGAGCGTCTCCAGCCGGGCCGCCAGCGCGGCCAACTCCACCCCCGTCCGGGCGACCCGCTGACCAGCCGCGCGATGGAGCCGCCCGGCGAGGCCGTCGAGCCGCTGCTCCAGGTCGCGGACCCGCTGCAGCGGGCGGCGCAGCGCCGGCCGGGCGGCGAACTGCTCGACCCGCTGGCGGGCCAGTTCCAGCCGGTGCGCGACCGCCTCCGACAGCCGCGTCCGCAGCTCCAGCAGCCCGGCCATCATCTCCCGACGGTCCGGAGTTAAGGCCACCACCGCGGCCGACGGCGTCTCGGCCCGGAAGTCGGCGACCAGGTCGGCGACGGTCACGTCCGTCTCGTGCCCGACCGCCGACACCACCGGCACCACCGACCGGAACACCGCGTCCGCCACCGCCTCCTCGTTGAACGCCCACAAGTCTTCGGCGCTCCCGCCGCCGCGGCCGAGGATGACCGCGTCGAGCGGCAGCTCGCGAGTGGCGTGGAAGTGGTTCAGCATCTTCAGGGCGGCGGCGACCTCGGCGGCGGCCCCGTCGCCCTGCACCCGGCTCGGGCGGAGGACGAGTTCGGTCAGCGGCCACCGCTTCGCGAACAGCTCGACCAGGTCGCGGACGGCCGCCCCGGTGGCGCTCGCGACCAGCCCGACCCGACGGGGGAACCGCGGCAGCCGCCGCTTCCGCTTCGGGTCGAAGTACCCCTTCGCCAGGAGCTTCTCCTTCAACTGCCGCAGGGCCAGTTCCGCGGCGCCGATCCCCTTCGGCTGCAGCTCCTCGACGAGCAGCTGGTACTCGCCGCGGGGGTCGTACACGCTGACCCGGCCGCGGGCCAGCACCTCCATCCCGTCCCGCGGGTCGAACCGCATCCGCAGGTTGAACCCGCGGAACATCGCCGCCCGGAGCTGCGCCCCGGCGTCCTTCAGGGTGAAGTACCAGTGCCCGGACGACGCCCGGGTGAAGTTCGACACCTCCCCGGCCACCCACACGGACGGGAACGTCCGCTCGACCACCCCCCGCAGTTGGGAGGTCAGGGCCGACACGGTCAGCGGCTCGGTCTTCGGCGTCGCGACGACCATGTCGGGTTCCGGTTACGGGTTCCGCACCAGGATCAGCGGGTCGCCCTGTTGGTCGAGCATGGAGTGTACAAGATTCAGGTGCCCGAACGAAGCCCGATCCTCCCACTCCTGGCGGATGAGGACGGCGAACGCCCCGGGCGGCAGGTCGCGCGGGTCGCGCAGCCGGACCGCCGGCCGGGCGTACCGGAACATCACGCCCTCGTCCTTCAGCCGGAACAGGTACAGCGGCTGGCCGGCCGTGACGCGGGCGCGGAGTGCGGCGGCGGGCGGGTCCGGGTCGCGGCGGGCGGTGCGGGCGGGGACCACCAGTTCGACGAACGCGACCTTCGCCACCAACCACGCGGCGAGGAACAGCACGACGCCCCCGTTTAGCCGCGACCCGAAGGGGAGCGCGTGCGTCGCGCTCCGCTCCGAGGACTCCGCGTCGCGGCTAAACGCCGCGAGCATTCCCATCACCCCGAGGCCCATCAGGGCCGGGCTGACCGGCAGCGCGTACCGGACGTTGTGGTTCGGCACCAGCGCCCAGAACGCGAGGTTCGGCCACGCCCAGCAGTGGAGGAGTTGCAGCAACCGCCGGCCGCGGTCGTCGAACCGCGCGGCGAACCCGGGCCGCAGCGTCAGTAGCGCGAACGCCGACACCGGCAGGTGCGCCGCCAGCACCAGCAGCGGATACGTGACCACCTCCGACCACGGGTAACCCTTTGCCTCGGACTTCGGCGCGAACCGGTACGCGGCCTCCTTGCGGACGGTGTCGGAGAGGGCGTCCCACCCGACCTGCTGCGACACCGCGAACACCCACCCGGCACACACCGCCGCGGCGGCGCCGGCCGCGAGCACGAACCGCCACCCGAACAGTCGACGGAGTTCGCCGCGCCACGCGAGCAGCGGGCCGGCAGTGAGGACGAAGAACGCCGGGGCGGTCCACTTCGTCAGGGTGCCGCCGGCGACGCACAGCAGGGACAACACCCACCACGTCACCGAGTCGGTGTCGAGCGCCCGGTGGAGGAACACGAGGGCCGCGGTCACCCACCCGAGGAGGGTCATGTCGATCTCGGCGCTCGGCACCTTGTCGAGCCACAGCACCGAGGTCGGGAGGAGCAGCGCGGCGAGGAGGGCGGTCCGTTCGCCGAGCGCCCGGCGGAAGAGGACGTAGACGAGGAACACGGCGGCCGACGCGGCGGCGACCGACGGCAGGCGGGCGGTGGCGGGGGTGACGTCGCCGAACGGGAGCGAGCACAGCCCGATCGCGGTGTAGTGGCCGGGCGGCTTGGTGAGGAACGGCTCGCCGTACAGGACCGGGAACAGCCAGTGGCCGTGCAGGCACTCGCGGCCGATGATCGCGCGGAGGGCCTCGGTGCGGTACGGCGGCCCGGCCGCGACGCCGTAGGCGAACAGGACGCCGCACCAGGCGGCGAGGATGGCGGCGTGCGACGGTCGGATCGGCAGCCTCCGTGCTGCGTACCGGGCGAACCCCGACCGTCAGGGAGGGGGTGACGACACCCCCTCCCTGACGGTCGGGGTTCGCCTCAGATTGCCGGGACGCATTCCAGCCCGAACGTCTCCGCCACCGCCGCGTTCGTCACCCGGCCGGCTTTCACGTTCACCCCGGCCAGCAGCGCCGGGTTCTCCCGCACCGCCCGGTCCGCCCCCTTGCTCGCCAGTTGCAGGGCGTACGGCAGGGTCACGTTCGTCAGCGCGTAGGTGCTGGTCCGCCCGACCGCCCCGGGCATGTTCGTCACGCAGTAGTGGACGATGTCGTCCACGATGTACGTCGGCTTCGCGTGCGTCGTCGGCTTGCTCGTCTCGAAGCACCCGCCCTGGTCGATCGCCACGTCGATCACCACCGCCCGCGGCTGCATCAGCTTCAGGTCCGCCCTCCGCACCAGGTGCGGGGCCTTCGCCCCGGGGATCAGCACCGCCCCGATCACCAGGTCCGAGTGCCGCAGGCACTCCAGGATGTTCAGCCGGTTGCTGAACACCGTCGTCACGTTCTGCGGCATCACGTCGTCGATGTACCGCAGCCGGTCCAGGTTGACGTCCAGGATGAAGACGTTCGCCCCGAGCCCGGCGGCGACCCGGGCGGCGTTCGCCCCGACCACCCCCGCCCCGATCACCGACACCGTCGCCGGCGGCACCCCCGGCACCCCGGCCAACAGGATGCCCCGGCCGTCGAACGGCCGCTCCAGGTACTTCGCCCCCTCCTGCACGCTCATCCGCCCGGCCACCTCGCTCATCGGCGTCAGCAGCGGGAGCGTCCCCTTCGCGTCCCGGATCGTCTCGTACGCGACGGCGGTGGCGCCGGACGCCATGACCGCCTTGGTCAGGTGCTCGTCGGCGGCGAAGTGGAAGTAGGTGAACACCGTCTGCCCGGCCCGCATGTGCGGCCACTCCGCCGGGAGCGGCTCCTTCACCTTCACGATCAGGTCGGCCCGGCCCCAGACGTCGGTCGCCGCCGGGACGATCTCGGCCCCGTTCGCCGCGTACAGGTCGTCGGTGATCCCGCTCCCGGCCCCGGCCCCGGCCTGGACCAGCACCTTGTGCCCGGCGCGGGTCAGCTCCTCGACCCCGGCCGGGACCATCGCCACCCGGTACTCGTCGGGTTTGATCTCGTTCGGGACGCCGACGATCATGGGCGGGCCTCGCGGGGAGAGACGTGGGGTGCGGGTATTGTCTGCGAGGCCGGGCGGGGGAATCAAGGGGAAGTGCCGACCCGGCGAGCCGGGAGCGTGAGCGACCGGAGGTTGCGCGTTCCTCCGGTCGCTCACGCTCCCGGCTCGCCAACTACTGGTACGCCGTCGGGTCCGGCACGCCGGCCTCGGCGAACCCCTTCCGCCGCAACTGGCACGAGTCGCACCGGCCGCACGCCCGGCCCTCCGGGTCCGGGTCGTAGCAGCTGAGCGTCAGCGCGTAGTCGACGCCGAGCCGCACGCCCTCGCGGATGATCTCCGCCTTGGTCAACTTCAGCAGCGGGGAGTGGACGCGGAACCGCCCGGCGCCCTCGGTGGCGGCCTTCGTCGCCAGGTTCGCCAGGGTCTCGAACGCGGACAGGAACTCCGGCCGGCAGTCGGGGTAGCCGGAGTAGTCGAGGACGTTCGCGCCGATGAACAGGTCGAACGCCCCGACCGTCTCGGCGTACCCCAGGGCCAGCCCGAGCAGGATGGTGTTCCGGGCCGGGACGTAGGTGACCGGGACGCCGTGGGACATGTCGTCGGCCGACCGGTCCTTCGGGACCGCCAGGTCGGCGGTCAGGGCCGACCCGCCGACCGCCCGCAGGTCGAGCCGGACGGTCCGGTGCTCGGCCGCCCCGAGCGCCCTCGCGACGGCCGCCGCCCGCTCCAGCTCGACCCGGTGCCGCTGGCCGTAGTCGACGCTCAGGGCGAAGACATCGAACCCCTGGCTCCGCGCGACCGCGAGTGCGGTGGCGCTGTCCAGCCCGCCGCTCAACAGGACGACCGCCCTCGGCATGACGTGCAACCCCCGGCCCGCGGTTCGGTGCGGACGAGGATACCGGCGGGGCGGCGGCGGGGGAAGCGGAGCCGGGCCGCCACGGAGGGCGGCCCCGACCGGTCGGGGCCGCCCTCCGTGGCGGCCCGGCTCACCCGAGGACGAGCTTCATCTGTACGGTGCCGACCTGGAGGATGTCGCCGGGCCGCAGCAGCCGGGTCTGGCCGGGTTGGATCCGGGCCCCGTTCACCCACGTCCCGTTCAGGCTGTTCAGGTCCTCGACCGCCACCGCCCCGTCGGCGAACAGCACCACCGCGTGCTGCCGGGAGCACCAGATCTGCTCGACCGACTCCTGGCTCATCAGGTCGATGTCGACCGGCTTGTCGGCGAACCGGCCGACGGTGTTCCGGCCCTCGTAGATCGGGTACTCGGCCCCGACCTTCACCCCCCGGAGGACGACCAGCTTCGGCCGGGCCGGGGGCGGGGTCGGGACCGGGGCCGGGGCCTCGGCCGCCGGGGCGGTCGCCGGGATGGTCATCGGCGGGGACTGGACGGCGGCGTCGTTCATCGGGTGCTGGGGGAGTCCGGGGTGGGCCGGGGCGGTCCCGGCCGGGCCGACCCGGGTGGCCCCCGGGTCGGCGGCGAGCGGGACGGTCAGGGCCGGGCGGGCCGGGAGCGGCCTGCTGTCCGGGGCCGGGGCCGGGGGCGCGTGGATCGGTTCGACCATCGGGGCCGGGAGCGGGGCCGACAGGTTCGCCGCCGGCACCCCGGACAACTCCCCGCCGCACCGCCCGCACGCCCCGGCCGGGTCCGGGTTCGGGAACCGGCAGTGCGGGCAGGCGGCCATCGCGGCGGCCCTCCGGCGGAGACTCGGGGCGGGCCGTCCCGCCGCCGGTAACTGTAGCTTACAGCGGGTAGCGCCGGCGGCGGAACGGTCGGGAAAAGTGTCGGCCGGTCCGGCGGCGGCGGCGGGAAACCGGACATCCGAGGGCCGGTCGGAGAATTACGCCCCGCCCGGGCGCACCTCGAGCACCACCCCCCCGAGTGGATCGTCGGACGCAACCGAGAACGTCACCGCGTTCCGCGGGTGCAACCGGTCGGTCACGTCGGCGGCGAACGGCCCGGCGGCCGGGAGCGCCCCGACCGGTTCCCCGTTCAGCGCCACCTCGGCCGGGCCGGGGACGCGGGCGCACACGAGCCACACCCGCTCGCCCGGGTCGAGGGTGCGCGGCCGGCCGAAGTTCCGGGCGTGGGTGGTGCGGTCCGGGCCGGGGGTGACGACCCACGGCGGGCCGAGGCGGATGGTGTGCATCGGGGGGTGTCCTCGG
>PNKH01000084.1 GCA_013822345.1 Isosphaera sp. | reverse complement strand
ACGCGGTTACCGCACCCCGCACCCCCAGTACGCCCGCTCCCATGATCCTCCTGTTCCCGAACGCCGACACCCTGCGCCTCGCGCTGACCGGCGGGGTCGTCCCGCCGGAGGTCACCACCTCCCCGGCCGCGGTCTCGTTCGACCCGGACGGGAAGATCTACCTGGAGTCGGCGGCGGGCCTGGCGAAGGCGACGGTCCGGGGCCTCGACAAGCTCGGGGTGAAGGGGTCGAAGCGGCACGCCACCGACGCCCCCGAGGACGTGTCCTGCTGGATGCAGGTGCTGCCGGTCGTCCGCGAGTCCGGCACCCCGGTGGTGTCGAACCAGGCCCCGGTCCTGTTCGAGCTGGCGGACGCGGACGATCTGCCGACGCTCGCCGCAGAGATGCTCCGGCTCGGGAACGACCGGCAGGGGTTCCGGTGGTTCGCCGCCCCCGGCGACCCGGACCCGCGCCGCGTCCTGCTCCGCGTCGTCGGCCCGCCGTACTACACCCTGCTGCGGGCCCTCGACCCGTCGGCCGCCGGGACGGCCGGGGCGGTCCGGGCGTACCTGGAGCGGGCCCCGCGGGTGTGGGTCGAGGCCGGCCACGCCCACCCGCTGGCCGGCCAGGTCCGCGCCCCGGACGGGCAACTCCTGCTGGTCCGCGCCCCGCGGGAGTGGGTCTACCTGGACGACGCCCCGTTCCAGGACATCTACGACGCCCTCCAGTTCAAGCTCCCGGCCGCCCCGCGGGCGTGGGCCGAGGCCGCCGCCCCGGGGAAGATGTCCGTCCCGCTCCGGCTGGCCGCCGGGAACGCCGCCGACGTGCCCGAGCTGTGGGTGCTCGGCGGGGACGCGGTCGCCCAGCTCGACGGCCTCGTCCGCGACTCGGACGACCGGCTCACCCAGCGGCTCATGTTCGCCGTCGCCGCCGGCCCCGACGGCAAGCGGACGGTGGTGCTCCGGACCCGCCCGTCGAAGCTCGCCCCGCCGGCCCTGGCCCTGGAGGACGCCCTCGCCTTCAAGCCGTTCTGGAAGCTCCCGAACCTGTTCGTCCCGGTCGGCCGGCGGCTCCACCCGACCCTCCGCCGGGACGCCGTCCGGAAGCTCCTCGCCGACGACGCCGACCAGGTGGTGTGGCTCCACCCGGGGGCGGACGGCGGGTTCACCCCGCAGAGCGTCCCGGACGCGGCGTTCCGGTCGCTGGAGGACTGGGTCGACTACGTCATCGAGGCGGAGCAGGAGCCGCTCGCCGCGTGGGTCGGGGCGACCCGGTTCGACTTCGACCACTTCGTCTGCAGGGACCCGGGCGGGGGGCCGAAGCCGAAGTCGGACAAGGGGGACAAGAACGGGAAGGGGCGCGACGAGGACGAGCCGCGCGGCCCGCGCGGGCCGGCCGCCCCGGCGAAGGGCGCGAAGGGGAGGCCGGCCGCGGCCCGCCCGGCGGACGCGTTCCTGCCGGCCCCCGAGGCGCCGCGCCCGCCGAGCGAGTGGAAGCTCCGCCGGGAGGCGCTGGAGAAGGAGTTCCTGGAGGTCGACGGCGGGCTCGACGCCCCCGGGCGGGTCGCCCTGTGGCCGGAGCTGGCGGCGGCCAACGCCGGGGAGGGGTCGCGGGCCGAGGCCGCGGTCTGCTGGCTGAACGCCCTGTGGGACGCCGACCCGCCCCCGCCCGGGTGGGTCGCCGGGTGGGCCCGGGCGGAGTGGCCGGGGACGACCGGGGCGGTGAAGGCGGACGAGTTCGACACGCGGCTGGCGAACCCGGCCCCGTCGCAGGAGGACAGCCGGGCGGTGGTCGCCGGGTTCCTGGCCCTGGCCGCGCAAAGCCCGGTGCCGGCCTGGCTGACCGCCCGGCTGCCGGCCGTCCAGGCGTACCTGGAGAAGTACGAGGGGACGCTGCCGGTGCGGGCGGTGTGGCTCGCGGGCTACCGGCTGTCGCAGCTGGCCGGGGCGGACGTGCTCGGGCTGGCGCGGGTGCGGGACCGGCTGCTCCAGCGGCTCCTCGAACAGGGGCTGCAGGCGGAGCGGGACCTGCCCGGGTTCCTGCGGTTCTCCGGGCACAAGGACTCTGAGCGGCTGCGGGTGGTGAAGGACAAGGCGGGGGAGCTGCACGCCGAGGTCCGGAGGTGGGTGGAGCGGTCGGCCCGGGCCCAGGCCCAGGGCGGCGACCACCTGCTGCGGAACCTGCCCTACGTGGACCTGCTGTTCGCCTACGCCCTGGCCCGGCTGCAGGAGGGGACGCGGGCCGGGGCCCTGGTGGAGGACGCCCGGAGGGAGCTGGAGAAGCCGGTCCCGGCGGCGTGGCAGGACCCCCGGCACTTCGAGGCGGTGGTGGCGGCGGTGACCCAGAACTTCCTGTTCAAGGCGTACAAGTACCGGGTGGACCAGGTGCTGGCCGGGCTGCCCCGGACCGGGCCGCTGGCGGCCGAGCTGGTGGCCGAGCTGGAGGACATCCGGGCGAAGGGGAAGGCCGGGGGGACGAACAACCCGTTCACCCGGGCCGAGTACGTCATCAACCGGCTGCGGGAGCAGTCCCGGGTGATCGAGCCGCAGGAGCGGCTGGACCCGTACGCCCTGTTCACCCGGACCCAGGACGCCCTGCGGAAGGAGCTGTCCGACCTGCACGCCGTCCGGGACCCGGCCCGGCTCGCCGACCGGGTCCGCCGGCTGTACCGGCAGGGGGCCGGGGGCGGGGCGCCGCGGGAGGTTCAGCAGGAGGTGCTGCACGAGACCCTGCTGCTGGCCCCGCGGGCCGGGGAGGGGTTCGCGGTGGAGCTCCTGCAGTACGTCCCGGCGGCCCTGGCCGGGGGGCCGGGGCCCGGGCCGGCCGAGTCCCCGTACGCCACCCGGCGGCTGGGCGAGTTGCTCGAGCGGGCCCTGTTCCTGGCCGGTCACTTCGACCGCGGGGACCTGGTGAAGGGGCTGGTGGACGAGTTCGCCGGGCTGGTCGCCGCCCGCCCGGAGGAGGCCCGGTTCAACCTGATCAACGTGGTCGCCGGGCAGTGTCTGCGGAGCCTGAAGAAGCTGGGGCTGCGGGACGAGATCGACCGGCTCCTGACCCGGCTGCACGCCGAGGTGCTCCGCGGGGCGACCCCGGCCGAGCTGCGGCGGCGGCACGCGGCCCGGCCGGAGGCGTGGGGGGCGGCCCTGCAGACGCTCCTGAACCTGGCGGCCGGGTGGCTGACGTTCGGGCTGCAGGACCGGGCCGCCCCGATCCTGGACGAGGCCCGGACCGAGCTGCTCGGGTCCGGCGCGGCCAAGTTCCAGCCGAAGGACTACACCCCGCTGGCCCGGGCGTACGTGGCGGCGCTCGGGCAGGGGCCGTCGGAGTCGGGGCTGGCCCGGATCACCGAGCTGTTCCGGAAGATGGACGAGAAGAAGATCAACAACAACTGGACCACCGCCCAGTACTACTCCCGGTACCACCTGAACCTGGTGGAGGAGGTGGTCCGGGCGGTGGTGAGCGACGACTTCGCCCTCGGCCCGGCCGGCCGGCGGTGGCTGGACGACGACGAGTACCTCGTCCGCCGGCGGGTGCACGCGGACATGCGGCGGCACCTGGCGGCGCTGGAGAAGGGCCACGGGTGACATCCGAGCCGGGCGAACCGCGACCGTCAGGGAGCGGGTGCCGGAGGAGAGAACCACCCGCTCCCTGACGGTCGCGGTTCGCCAGACCCCGGCCGCCGCGCACTACACTTCCCGGGCATGCCGGCGCTGTGCTTCCCGAACCCGAGCGTCCTGCGGCTGGCCCTGACGAGCGGGCTGGTCCCGCCGGCCGTCGCCCGCGCCTCGGCGGCCGCCGGCCACGACCCGGCCGGGCCGGTGTGGGTCGAGCCGGCCGGGCCGGTGCCGCGCGAGTCGCTCGCCGCCCTCGCCCGCCTCGGGGTGCGGACCCACGCCGCGGCCGCGGTCCCGACCGCCCCGGCCGGGAGCTGGGGCGAACTCCTCGACCTCCAACCCGATTCCGACCCGCCCGCCGGCCCGTTCCTGGTCGTCGTCCCCGCCCCGCGGCTCTCCGCCTTCGTCGCCCGCCTCCGCCGCGAGACCCGCGGCCCGGTCGGGGTGCGCCTGCCGGACGCCGACCCGGCGTGCGGATGGGTGAGTGTCGCGGCCACGACCCCGGGCCTGGTCCGCGACGCGGCCGACCCGGAGGCGGGGCTGGCGGCTTACGCCGAGCAGGCCGCGGGGGTGTGGGTGCGGTGCGGGTGGCGGCACCCGGCCCCCGACCTGCTCCCGGTCCCCGGCGGAGGCGTCGTGCTCGCCGACCCGCCGCGGTCGGTGCGGGCGGTAGCGGGCGAGGTGCCGGCCCCCGCCGCGGACGAGTTCCGGCTGTCGCCCCGGCGCGGCACGCCCACCCCCCCTGCCCCGTCGCCCCCGCCGGTTGCGGTCCGCCTCACGCTCGGCCCCCGGCCGGTCCCGGTCGAGGAGTCGCTGTGGGTGCTCGGCCCGGACGCGGCGGCCGAGTTCTGGGCGTTCTGCCGGACCGCCGACGAGCGCCTGCTGCGGCGGCTGGAGGTGGCGACGGTGGCTTCCGGGGCGGACGCCCGGCTGGTCCTCCGCCTGGCCGGGAAGCGTCTGCCGCCGGCCCTGCCGCTGCTCCTCCGCGGGTTCGCCGCCGACCCGCGGGTGCCCGGGCTGTTCGTCCCGTCGGACCGGGTGTTGAAGCCCGCCGCCCGCGTGCGCGAGCTGGCCGTGGTGCTCGGAACGGCGACGGACCGGGTCGTGTGGGTCGAGCCGGCGGCCGGCGGGCTGGTCGCCCACGGCGTGCCGGCGTCGGCCTTCCGGCCGCTCGCCGACCGCCTGGTCTACGAAGCCCCGCCGCCCCGCGTGCTCGCCGCCGCGCCGCGCGCCGACCCGTTCCCGCTGCCGCGGTTCGCCGCCCCGACCGACCCACCGGCGAAGCCCGAGCCGGTCGTCGACCTCGCGGACGAACCGGACGTGCCGGCGGTCGAACGGCCCGAGGCGCCGGGGTGGTGGGGGCAGTCGCTCCGGAAGCTGGTCGCCCGGCTGCTCCCGGCGCGGGCGACCCCGACGCCCGAGCCGCGCCCGGACCCGCCGCCGGCCGGGCGCGGGGGACGGGCGGTCGCGTCGCCGGACGCCCTCCTGCACGGCGGCGACCGGGCGGCCCGGCGGCGCGAGCTGGAGGACCGGGTGTACCGCGACCTGCCGCGGCTCGACCCGGCCGGGCGGGCCGGGCGGTGGGCCGACCTCGCCGCTGCGTACGGGGCGACCGGCAACCCGGCCGACGCCGCGGTGTGCTGGCTGAACGCGGTGTGGGAGGTTCCGACCCCGCCCCCGGCGTGGCTCGGCCAGTGGCTCGCGGCCGAGCTGCGGGCGGGGAAGTTCGGCGACGCCCCCGACCCCGAGCGGTGGCTCGGCGAGCCGGGCCGGCCGGGGGTCGGGCGGGTGGTCGCGGCGTTCGTCGCGGCGGCCGGGGCGGCCCCGGACCCCGGCTACGTGGCCGCCCTCCCCCGCCTCCTCGCCCTGCTCGACGGGCAGTTCGACGAGGTGCCGGTGCGGGCGGCGTGGCTGGCCCGGCTGGCGGCCGCCCGGGCGTGCGACGGGGACGCCCTCGGCCTGGCCCGGTGGCGCGACCGGGTCCTCGCCCGGCTCGGCGACCGCGGGCCGGGGCTGGACCTCGACGAGCCGTCGTTCGTCCGGTTCCACGGGACGGCCACCGCCGACCGGTTCCAGGCCGCCCGCGACTTCCTGGTGCGGGCCCGGGAGCCGGTGCTCGGGTGGGTGCGGAAGCACGGCGGCGGGGTGCTCCGGTGGGCCGGGCTCGACGCCGAGACGGACGGCACCGCGGCCTACGCCCAGTTCCTCCTCGCGTGGGGCCTCGGGTGCCTCGGGGAGCGGACCCGGGCGAAGGACTGGGCGGCCCGCGCCCGCAAGGCGGTCGCCGCGGCGGCCGGGCCGGGGGCCGACCCCAAGTTGCACGCCGCCCTCGGCGACCTGTTCCTCCTCCGGGTGCGCGACGCGGTCGAGGGCCGGCCGCCGAAGCCCGGCCTCCCGCCCGACCTCCGGGCCCGGTTCGACGCCCTCCCGGAGCTGGCCCGGTACGCCGCCGAGCGGCTCCGCGAGCAGTCGCGGGTGTTGGAGCCGCGCGGCCGGCCGGGGGCGTTCGGCGGCCCGGACGGCAAGACGTTCCGCGGGTCAGACCGGCTCGGCGAGCGGCTCGGCGTGCTGGCCGCGTCGCCCGAGCCGGAGGACCTCGCGACCGAGGCCGACGCCCTCCTCCGGCTCTGCGCCGACCGCCCGGCTACCGACACCGTCCCGCGGGTGGTGCTCACTCTCCTCGGGCACGCGCCCCGGCTCGACCAGGCCGCCGTCCTCCGCCTGCTCGACCTCCTCCCGGCGGCGGTCGACTGGGCCGAGGCGTGGATCGCCGCCGGGCCGTGGCCGGACGACGAGCGGCCGGCGGCGCTGGTGCGTTACCGCGGGCGGATGCTGGCCGCCGGGTTCGCCGCCGCGGCCGCCCTCGACCCGCCCACCCCGGCCGCGGTCGCCGACCTGGTCCGCCGGCTCACCGCCGGCGGGGACCGGCTCCGGCCGGCGCTGCTGGCGGCCGCCGGGCCGGCGTTCCGGGCCGCCCGCCGGGCCGGCGCGGGGGCCGACGCCCTACTCCAGGTCGTCGACCCGGGGCGGTCGGCGCGGGGGGCCGACCCGCTCGGCGTGGCGCTGGCGGCCGGGTGGTTCGCGGCCGGCGACGAGGAGGCGGGGACGCGGCTGCTCGACGAGGCGCGGGACGCGCTGTACCTCGACCCGGCTGCGACCCCGCGGACCCGCACCCCCCTGGCCGTCGCCTACGCCGAGGCCCTGGGTTCCGCCCCGACCCGGGTGGCGCACGGCCGGCTGGAGGAGCTGTTCCAGCGGCTCGGGCCGGTCGAGGTGTCCGGGTCGACGAACCGGTACTTCACCCTCCAGCCGCTCCGCCTGGTCGACGCGGTGGTGCGGGCGGTGGTGACTGACGACTTCGCGCTCGGCCCGGCCGTCCGGGACTGGCTGGACGACGACGAGTTCCTGATCCGCAGCCGGGTGCACCGGGACCTCGCCGCCGTCCTCCGCGGGCAAGGGTTGGGGTGAGCGGGTCCCGGGAAGCAACGGCCGGGCGAACCGCGACCGTCCGGGAGCGGGTGTCGGTGGGCGTCACCCGCTCCCGGACGGTCGCGGTTCGCCCGGCACCCGGCCGTCCTGACCGAGGGCCGCGTCAGACGGTCGCACGAGTGCCGAGAAACTGCTTGACCGGGGCGGCGGTGGCGGACGACAATGCACCGGTCCGACCGACACCCGCCGACCACCGCGCACCGCGGCCCTCCTGCCGGAGCACTCCCATCAACACCTCCCCCACCGTCTCGCGCCGCCGCCTCCTCCAGCTCGGCGCCGCCGGGGCCCTGAACCTGGCCACCCCCGGCCTCGTCGCCGCCCGCACGGTTCCGGGCGGCGACGGCAAGGCGTCGGGGAAGTCGTGCATCTTCATCCTGCTCTGCGGCGGCCCGAGCCACCTCGACACCTGGGACCTGAAGCCGAACGCCCCGGACGAGATCCGCGGGCCGTACAAGCCGGCGGCCACCGCCGTCCCCGGGATGCGGATCAGCGAGCTGCACACGAAGCTGCCGGCGCTCGCCAACCGGTTCGCGCTGATCCGGTCGATGACCCACCCGGGGAACATCAGCAACCACTTCGACGCGATGCACAACGCCCTCGCCGGGCAGCATGCCGCCCCGGCCGACGCCCCGTACCTCGGGTCGGTGCTGGCCAAGGTCCGGCCGAGCCAGAAGAGCGTCGCCAACTACGTCTGGCTGATCAAGTGCGTCGGCGACCCGGTGTTCTGCGCCCCGAACATCGGCACCGGCGGGTCACTCGGCCCCACCTTCGCCCCGCTGTTCGTCGGCACGGCCGAGAGCAACCCGTCGACCCCCGGGTTCAAGGCGCCGGACTCACTCCTCCCCGCCGAGGCGCCGGCCCGGATGCTCGGCCGCAGCCGGCTGCAGGAGGAACTGGAGTACGCCGCGGCGTCGCGGCCGGGGCCGGACGGCTGGCCGGGGGTGTACCGCCGCGGGTTCGACCTGGCAACCGCCGAGGGGACGCGGAAGGCGTTCGACATGGAGGCGGAGGCGCCGAAGGTCCGCGACCGGTACGGCCGCAACCCGCTCGGCCAGAACCTGCTCCTGGCCCGCCGGCTGGTCGAGAGCGGGGTCGGGTTCGTGACCGTGAACGGGTGGACCGGGCCGGCCCCGGGGCAGAAGGGCGGCGGCCCGCCGAGCTCGAGCTGGGACATGCACGGCGGCGAGATGGGGATGGGGAACGCGTTCGGCAACGGCTCCTACGGGATGGGGTGGTGCCTGCCGGTCCTCGACGCCGCCCTGTCCGCGCTGCTGACCGACCTCGACGCCCGCGGGATGTTGGAGAGCACGCTGGTGGTGGTCGCCGGGGAGTTCGGGCGGACGCCGCGGATCAACCAGAACGGCGGGGCGACGCCGGGTCGGCAGCACTGGCCGGCGTGCTACTCGGCGATCCTCGCCGGCGGCGGAGTCCGCGGCGGGGCGGTGTACGGGGAGTCGGACAAGATCGGGGCGGCGGTGAAGGAGAAGCCGGTCAGGCCGCAGGACCTGAGCGCGACGATCTTCCACGCGCTGGGGGTGCCGTACGAGTCGCGGGTCACCCGGGACGGGCTGTCGAAGCCGCTCAGCACCGGCGTGCCGCTGCTCGACCTGTTCGGGTAAACCGCCCTCATGGTGAGCGACGCGTCGCTAGTGCGGGATCAAGCCGCTGGCTTTGCCAGCGGCGGTTCCAGGTCGCACCCGAAGTCGTCGCATACCCGCGGCCGCAACTCGTCGGCCGTGAGTTTGAGGTCGGGCTCGACCACGGCCCGCTTGCCGTGGACCCACTTCGGCTCGACCGGGTTCGGCCACGGGGCCTTGACCGGCAGCCCACACACCCGGATCCGACACCCGCTCCCGGCCCGCCGGACCCGCCGGTTGTGGGCCTCGACCCACCGCCGGACCCGCCCGCCGACGTGCCAGGCGGCGGCGTCCCGGACGAGGACGAGCACCGTCTTCCCCTCGGCCGCCAGCGTCTCGCACACCCGCCCCGGGTACTCCTCGGTGGTCGCACTCACCGGCCGGCCGTCGCAGAACCGCAGCAGCATCCCGCCGGTGTCGTGCCGCAGCACCCCGTAGCAGGCGACCGCCTCCGGCCCGCGACCCGGAGGGCGGCGGGCGTTCCCGACCAGCCAGAGGGGTCGTCGGCCGCCCACGCGAACAGCCCCGGCTGGGCGAGGCGGGTCCACCAGCACTCGTCCTGGAACCCGACCACCCACCCCGGCCCCCGGGCGGCCCGGGCGATCAGCCGGTCCCGGGCCTTTTCTCTTGGCGCACTCGGGGTCCGGGCCGGTGATCCCGTGCCTCGCCCGCGTCCACCCGATCCCCAACCGCTTGAGGACCTGCCGCATCCCCTCGGCCGTGAGCACCCGGGGCGCCCACCCCTTTCGCGTGGCACACGTCGGCGACGAGGGCGAGGGTCCACAGGGTGGTCGGCTTGCCGAACTCCCGGGGGCGGCGGTGGAGCAGGTCCTTCAGGTCGGGGTCGTGCCTCCGACCCCAGGCGGCGGCCGGGGTTTTGGCCACCGGGGGCTTGCGGGTCAGGCACCCGAGCCCGTCGGCGTGGAACGCCCGGACCGCGTCCCGGACGGTCAGCCCGACGGCCCGGCCGATGGCCGCCGGGCCGTCCCCGGCGGCGCTGGCGGGGACGATCTGGGACCGGCGGACGGTGAACCCGTCGGCCGACTTGAGTCCCCGCACCAGGGCCTGCCGCTCCGCGGCCGTGAGTGCCCGAACCACCATCCTGGGCTTCATCCGGTCAGGGGCAGGCCGCCGGGCCGGATCGCAAAACCGGGACTTTGATCCCGTACTCGGGGTCGAGTGACATCCTACCGTTTCCGGGATGTCCTTCATGTCAAGCGGCCGAGACGGGCGGGCGTTCGGCCCCAGCCCGGATTTCCCACCCGGTCAGCCCGGGGCGTCGAGCCCCGACGATCTCCTTACCGTCCCGGAATGTGGTTACCGGTGTGAACCGGTCGGCCACGACCGAGAGGACATCCACCGTCGCCGCCGGGTCGGTGCGGAAGAAGGCGGCCCACCCGCTCGGCTCGTCCATCCGGATCACTCCCCGCCGGACACCATGTCGCCACAAACGTCTTGTCACGGCTGACCGTCGGCTCCCCGTTCAGGTCCAACGTGCCGGTCGCCCAACCCCGCCGCGCCCGGCCCCCGGGCCAGGGCGATCCGGCGCCACCCGTCGGTCCGGTTCGGCCCCCGGCGGTGCGGTGCTCGCCGCTCGGGAGCCGTCCATCGGGCGGTGTCCTTTCGGAGTCGGCTGCCGGCCGTCACCCCGAGCGCCCGTATCGGCTTGAGGAGCGGAGCCTCGGCGCGCCCCGTCGGCCGCAACCCACGGGGCGGGACATACAATGGCCACCCCGAGCGGGTCGGTCCCACATTCCGGCGGGTCGAGGCGGCCGTGCCAGCCAACACGAGAGGCGCGATCGAGGACGCGGTCAGCCAGGCCGTGGTCCGGTTCGAGAAGGAGTACATGGGCCGCGGCCCGCTGGAGGCCCGCGCCTTCCTGGTCGACGACCTGGTCGTGGTCCGGCTCCGGAACGTCCTCACCCCGGCCGAGCACAAGCTCGTCGGCTCGCCCGACCCGGCGCGCGGCCGGGACCTGATCAAGCAGGTCCGGCAGCAGCTCATCGAGTCCGGCGCCCCGCTCCTCTACTCCGCCGTGCAGGAGATCGTCGGGGTCCCCGTCCGGAGTATGCACACGGACGTCAGCACCCGGACCGGCGAGCGGGTCATCGTCTTCACCCTGGAAGGCCGGCCCGCCGTTGCCGGGTCGTGAGGGGCGCAGGTGGGACGCGACCCCCCACCACCCGCCGCCGCGGAGTTGACGGTGCCGAGGTCGCCGGGTATCAATTCTTGACGACCGGGGCGGACCGGGCGGCACCCGCCGCCCGCGACGACCGGGTCACCGACACACGCCGACAGCTGCCGCGGTGGGACCCGCCGGGGCGGACATAGGCCGGAGAATCACCCTCCCAGGGGCTGGTTTTCCGGCCTTTTCTCGTTCCCCAGCTTCAAGGGACGCCCGGTCTCGCCCCGTGCCTCAAACTTACCAGCCGGAAGAGGTGCGAGACGATCTCCCGCCCGGCGTTCGAGGTCGCCCGGACCGACGGCCGCGAGTCGGTCGCCGGCGCGGCAACAGGACTGACGCCCGGCGGCTGCGACCCGGGCGGCGGGGCCGGGTAGAATGGTAGCGGACCCCACGCAGCGTGTTGGAGTAACGATGAGCGACCGCCCGTCCGGGCTGGCCGAGCCGGCCGCCTCCGCCCCGCAGACCGTCACCCTGTCCCTCCTCGAGGCCCTGGCCGCGGCGGCCGGGGTCGAGTTCGACCCGACCCGGGCGGCCCAGGCCGTCCGGGCGGCCGAGCGGGAGATCCCGCCGACCGAGTCCCGGGCCGCCCGGCTCCGGATGGGGCACGCGGCGGCCGCCCTGGGAATGGACCTGATCGGCCGCCGGCTGTCCGTCCGGGAGGCCGTCCGGCTGGTCGGCCAGGGGGTCCCGCTGGGCGTGTTCGCGGTCACCCCGGGCGGGTCGGCCCGGTGGTTCCTGCTCGCCGAGGCCGGGGGGGGCAGGGGCCGCCTGGCCCGGCTCGGCCCGGACGGCCCGTCCGGGTGGTTGTCGGCTGAGGAACTCGCCCGGACCCTCGGGGCGACCGGCCCGGACGTGGTCCTGGAGTGGTTCCTGGCCGAGCCCGTCTCGACCGTGGCCGAGGCGTCCGCCCGGCCGGCGTCCCCGGCGGAGGACGCCCACCCCGCGGGGGGGCACGGCGGGCACGGGGCGCACGCCGCCCACCACCCCCACCTCCCCCCGTTCCGCCGGCTGCTCGGGCTGCTCCGCCCGGACCGCCGGGACCTGTGGGTCGTCATCCTGTTCGCCGTCGGTGTCGGGGTGTTCACCCTGGCCACCCCGGTCGTGGCGATGGCGGTGGTGAACACCGTCGCCCTCGGGACCCTGGTCCAGCAGCTGATCGTCCTGTGCGTGGCCCTGTTCGTCGCCCTCGGGGTGGCCGGGCTGCTCACCTTCTTCCAGTCGATCGCCGTCGAGTTCATCCAGCGGCGGCTGTTCGTCCGGGTGGCGGCCGACCTCGGGCACCGGCTCCCGCGGGTCGACCTGGCCGCGTTCGACCGGCAGCACGGGCCGGAGCTGGTGAACCGGTTCTTCGACGTCCTCACCGTCCAGAAGGCGGCCGCCACCCTGCTCCTGGACGGGGTCACTATCGCCCTGCAGATCCTGATCGGGCTCCTGCTGCTCGGGTTCTACCACGTGTACCTGCTCGGGTTCGACCTGTTCCTGGTCGCGGCCCTGGCCCTGCTGTTCGCCGTCCTCGGCCGCGGCGGGGTGCGGACGGCCGTCCGGGAGTCGATCTGCAAGTACGCGGTCGCCGGGTGGATGGAGGAGATCGCCCGCCACCCGATCGCGTTCAAGATGGCCGGGGGGCCGCGGTACGCCCTGGAGCGGACCGACACCCTGACCCGCCGGTACCTGCTCGCCCGGGCCGACCACTTCCGGGTGCTGATGCGGCAGATCGGGTTCGCCCTCCTGCTCCAGGCGGTGGCGAACGTCGCCCTGCTGGCGATCGGCGGGCTGCTGGTGATCGAAGGCCGGCTCCTGCTCGGCGAGCTGGTCGCCGCCCAGATCGTGGTCACCCTGGTGGTCGCCACCTTCACCAAGCTCGGGAAGCAGTTGGAGGCGTACTACGACATGCTGGCCGCGGTGGACAAGCTCGGGCACCTGCTGGACCTGCCGCTGGAGCGGGGCGGGGGCCGGCCGCACGCCGCCCGGACGGACGGGGCCGCGGTCACCGTCCACGATGTCAGCTTCGCCTACGACGGCGGGCACCGGGACGCCCTGTCCCACGTGTCGGCGGCGATCGCCCCGGGCGAGCGGGTCGCCCTGATGGGGCCGAACGGGGCCGGGAAGAGCACCCTGGTGGACATCCTGTTCGGCCTCCGGGCCCCGGGCAGCGGGTGGGTCGAGCTGGACGGGACGGACCTCCGCGAGCTGCACCTGGACACCGTCCGGGAGCACGTCGCCCTGGTCGACCGGATCGAGGTGTTCGAGGGGACGGTGCTGGAGAACGTCCGGATGGGACGGGACGCGGTCACCGTGTCCGACGTCCGGGACGCCCTCCGCCGGGTCGGCCTGCTGGCCACCGTCCAGGAGCTGCCGGACGGGCTGGACACGATGCTCTGGCCGGGCGGGCACCCGCTCTCCCTGGGGCAGGCGAACCGGCTGATGCTCGCCCGCGGGATCGTCGGCCAGCCCCGGCTGCTGATCCTGGACGAGTCCCTGGACCACATGGACCAGGACATCCGGGAGACGGTCATCCCGGGCATCCTGAGCCGGGACAACCACTGGACCCTGCTCATCATCACCCACTCGGACGAGGTCGCCGCCCTGTGCGACCGGGTGATCCGGCTGGACCGGCCGGGCGGCGGGCACGGGCACGGGCACGGGCACGCCCACGGCCGCCCGAACGGCACCGGCCACCACTGACCCCCAACCCCCGCGGCCCGCAATGACCCCGACCCGGACCCCCGTTCTCCCGTCCCTCCAGCTCGCCCGCACCCCGCGGTCGGTGCGGCGGTTCGCGTGGCTGATCCTGTTCGCCCTGCTGGTCGCCGTCCCGCTCCTGGGGCTCGCCCCGTGGACCCAGACGGTGCACGGGACCGGGCGGGCGATCGCGTTCAACCCGGTCCTCCGCCCGCAGTTCATCCTCTCCCCGATCCCCGGGCGGGTGATGAAGTGGCACGTGAACGAGGGGGACGAGGTCAAGGCCGGGCAGCGGCTGGTGGACCTGGCCGACAACGACCCGATGCGGCTCGAGCGGCTGCAGGAGCAGAAGCTCCTCGCCCTGAACCGGCTGACCCTGGCCGACGGGCGGGTCAAGGACCACGAGCGGCGGCTCGACCTGATCAAGGACGAGCGGCCGGTCCTCCTCAACGAGGCCGGGTTCCGGATCGAGCAGATGGCGGCCAGCGTCCTGGTGGTGAAGCAGGAGCTGAACCAGGCCCAGGCGGACGAGGAGCGGCAGCAGTACGTCCTGAAGCGGGCCCAGGAGCAGTTCAACAGCAAGGAAGGTAAGGTCGTGTCCAAGGACCAGGTCGAGGAGGCCGACCGCCAGTACAAGCGGGCCAAGGCCCACGTCCCGCTGGTCGAGGCCCGGATCAAGCTGGCCGAGGAAACGCACAAGGGGGCTGTGGCGAACCGGGACGCGCTGGAGAAGCGGACCCAGGCGTCGATCGAGAGCGAGGAGGCCGCCCTCAAGTCGGCCCGGGCCGACCGCGACCTCGTCGAGCAACAGTACCAGATGATCGAGACTGAGGTCGAGCGGCAGAAGAACCAGTTCATCGCCGCCCCGGTGGACGGGACCGTCTTGCGCATCCTGGCGAACGCCGAGGCCGGGGGGCAGGTGGTGTCCCCCGGCACCCAGCTCGCGATCCTGGTGCCGGACATCAAGGAGGGGGTGCAGCCGCGGTTCCCGGCCCCGCCGGCGGCCGGGGCGGCGGCCGGCGGGCCGGGGACGGTCCTCGCCTCCCACGCCTTGACCCCGAAGGACTACCCGGCTATCGTCGCCGAACTCTTCATCGACGGGAACGACCTGCCCCTCGTCCGCAAGGGGGACCGGGTGCTGGTGCAGTTCGAGGGGTGGGCGGCGGTCCAGTTCGCCGCCTACCCGGAGGCAGCGGCCGGCACGTTCGAGGGGCGGGTGTACCTGGTGGACCGGACGGGCGACCCGCAGGGGAAGTTCCGCATCCTGGTCGAGCCGATGCCGGGGGCCCCGCCGTGGCCGGAGGAGGACCTGCTCCGCCAGGGGGTGCGGGCCCAGGGGTGGGTGCTGGTGGCCGAGGTGCGGCTCGGGTACGAGCTGTGGCGGCTCCTGAACGGGTTCCCGCCGGCCCGCCCGGTGAAGGACAAGGACGACGGGAGCCGGCTCGGCCCGGTCGAGCGGAAGTAGGCACTGGGGGGGGTTGCATGCTACGCTTGGGGACACGGACGTCCCGGGTGCTGGGCCGCGGGCTGCTGGCCGCCCTGGGGGGGGCGTCCGGGTGCGCCACGCAGAGCCCGCTGCCGCCCGGCGCGTTCATCCGCGAGCCGACCCTCCTGCCGGTCCTCGGCCCGCCCCCGCCCCCGGCCGACCTCCCCACCCCGCCGGCCCCGGAGCCGCCCGCCGGCCCGCGCCCCCGCCCGGACCCGGCCGCCCCGCTCACCCTCCGGGAGGTCCTCACCGGCGTCCAGGACCACTTCCCCCTGCTGTACGCGATCGAGCAGGAGCGGGAGATCGCGGCCGGCCAGCGGCTCACCGCCGAGGGCCAGTTCGACCCCGTCCTCCGGGTCCGCGGGTCCGACCAGAACGGCACCTTCTCGAACGGCCGGCTCGACGCCGCGGTCGAGCAGCCGATCCCGTTCGGCGGGCTGGGGGCGTTCGCCGGGTACCGGCGGGGGCTGGGGAACTTCCCGGTGTACAACGGCGGGCTGAAGACCGCAGAGGGGGGGGAGTTCCGGGCCGGGCTCACCGTCCCCCTGCTGCGGGACCGGGCGATCGACCCCCGCCGGGCCCGGCTGCGGGCCGCCCAGATCACCGAGCAACTGGCCGACCCGGTCGTCCGCCGGGCCCGGCTCGACTTCCTCCGGAACGCCGCCCAGGCGTACTGGGCGTGGGAGACGGCCGGCGGCCAGTACCAGGTCGCCCGGTACCTGCTCGAACTGGCCCGGGACCGGCAGCGGGCGATCGACGTGCAGTTCAAGGCCGGGGCCGTCCCCGAGCAGGTGGACGCCCTGAACCGCCGGCTGATCGCCAGCCGTGAGGAGGCGGCCCTGGCCGCCGACCGGAACCTCCAGCAGGCGGCCCTCCGCCTCTCCCTGTTCCTCCGGATCGGGAGCGCGGACCCGGTCGTCCCCCCGGCCGACTGGCTCCTCCCGCGGTTCATCGACGCCGAGCCCCCGGCCCCGGACCCGGCCCGGCTGCGGGCCGACGTCGAGGCCGCCCTGGCCGCCCGGCCCGAGCTCGTCCGGTTCCAGCTGGAGAAGGAGCGGCGGGCCGTCGAGCTGCAGCTGGCCCGGAACCAGGCGACCCCGGGGCTGAACGTGTTCGCCAACGCCGCCCAGGACGTCGGGTTCTCGAAGAAGACGTTCACCGGGGAGGGGATCTTCCGGACCGACCGGACGGTGGCCGAGGTCGGGGCGACGCTGGACGTGCCGTACCCGTTCCGGACGGCCCGGGGCCTGGCCCGGACCGCCGAGGGTCAGCTCGCCCAGCTGCTGGGCCAGGAGCGGTACGCCCGGGACGAGATCACCGCCCAGGTGCAGGACGCCGTGTCGGAGCTGGTCCTGACGTACCAGCGGCTCGACCGGGCCCGGGAGGAGCTGCGGCAGGCGAACCGGGTGCTCCGGTTCGAGACCGTCCGGTTCCAGAAGGAGCAGGCGAACCTGGTGGAGCTGAACCTGCAGGAGATCGCGGCGGCCGAGGCCCGGGTGCGGGTGGTGACGCTGCTCGGGGCGTACCTCGGGGCGGTCGCCAACTACCGGGCGGTGCTCGGGATCGACACCCCGGACCCCGGGGTCGGCGGGCGCGTCCTGCCGAAGACGGAACCGCTCACCCCCCCGCCGGACGCGCTACCGCCCCCACGGCCGCTCCCCTGACGCCGTCAAGCCCCGGCGTGCGGACCGACCCGGAGCTCGCACCCGCGGCGGTCGATTCCCGTCCCCCGGCGCCGGAGGCCGACCAGCCACCCGGCCAGGAGGGACGCGCCGACCAGCCCGGCGACGGCGGTGGCCGACGCCAGCGACCAGAGGGTCTCGGCCTGGACCTGCCGCAGCTCGGTGTCGGCCGCCTCGTCCACCCGGTCCCCGAACCGCGCGACGGCGGCCGCGTACTCCTCCCGGGCGCGGCCGTGGTCGCCGCCCTGGAGGAGGCGCCAGGCGTCGCCCGCCCGCCCGCCCTGGGCCAGGGACAGTGCGAGCCGGTCCCCCTCCTCGACTTGGGCGGCGGCGGTCTCCAGGCCGGCCGCCTCGACCGCCTCCGGGGCCAGCACGGCGGCAGCCCGGTGCCGGGCCGCTTCGGCGGCGGCCTCGCGGTGGCGGGCCGCCCACCCCGGGTCCCCGGTCGCCGCCGCCAGCTCGGAGCACCGGGCCTGGGCCTCGTCCAGCCTCAGCAAGGTGCCCCGCATCCCGTGCAGGTACAGCTCGCGCTCCCGCAGGTGGCCGGCCACCTGGTGGGCGTGGTAGACGCTCCACGCCGTCAGACCGGCGACCGACAGGGTCATCAGCCCGAGGGTCAGGGCCAGGAGCGGGACGACCGGGTTCCGCCGGGCCCACCGCCACGCCCGCTCGGCCGGGCGGACCGGGCGCGCCCGGATCGGCTCCCGGGCCCGGAACCGGGCGAGGTCCTCGGCCAGCTCCCGGGCCGTGGCGTACCGCCGGGACGGGTCCATCTCCAGGCACTTCAGGCAGATGGTTTCCAGGTCCGCCGGGACGCCCGGCTGGAGCCGGCGGACGGGAACGGCCTCGGCGTGGGCCACCTGCCACATCGTCGCCAGCGCGGTCGGTGCGGCGAACGGCGGGCGGCCGGTCAGGCACTCGTACAGGATGCACCCGAGCCCGTACACGTCGGTCGCCGGGCCGATCATCTCCGGCCGGGGCAGCGCCTGCTCCGGGGCCATGTAGCTCGGGGTCCCGGGAACCTGCCCGGCCGCCGTCAGCCGGTCCGGCTCGTCCTGCCGGACGGCCAGCCCGAAGTCGGTCACCTTCGGCACCCCGCCGGCGTCGAGCAGGACGTTGGCCGGCTTCAGGTCGCGGTGGATGATCCCGTGAGCGTGGGCCGTCTGGACCGCCGCGGCGAGCCGCCCGACCAGCCGGACGGCCTCGTCCGGCGGGAGCGGGCGGACCGCCAACTTACGGTCGAGGGACCCGCCGCCGACGTACTCCAGGGACAGGTACAGACAGCCGGCGTGCTCCCCGATGTCGTGGATCTGGACCACATTAGGGTGCCGCAGCCGGGCCACCGCCTCCGCCTCCCGCCGCATCCGCTGCCGGTCTGCGGGGGTGGCGAGGGCCCCGGCCAGGACGACCTTGAGGGCGACCGGGCGGTTGAGCCCGGTCTGCCGGGCCAGGTAGACGACCGCCATCCCGCCCCGCCCGAGCTCGCGGATCACCTCGTACCCGGGCAGCTGGGGGAACTGCGGGTCCCCGTCCAGGGCGAGCAACATCTCCCCGTCCGGCCCGATCTGGACCTCCCCCGCCGGGTGCGGCGGGGTACGTAGCACGGCCGGGGGCATGGAGGGCTCCGGGGTGGGCGCGGGCCGGTCGAGCGGCCCCTCACCCCACTGTAACTCCGCCCGGGCCGGCCGACCGATCGGTTATTCCGCCCGACGCATCGGAAAAGCCGCCCTCCGGCCGGGCCTAAACCCGGGTCGAATCGGGCAGGCTCCGCCGGGCCTGCTCGGAGATGGCGACCACCGCCGGGTGCTTCAGCTTCCGCTCGACCGAGACGGCGTAGAACCGCTCCCGCAGCCCGGCCGCCCGCCCGACCCGCCGCACCCCGTAGTGCCGGCGGACGTCCCGCTCGGCCGCCGCCGGGACGGCGAACACCCCCTCCCCGGCCCGGCCGAACGTCTTCAGGAGCGCGCTGTCCTCGAACTCCCCGCGGACGACCGGGCGGACGCCCTGGGCGTCGAACCACTGGTCCAGGGACCGGCGGAGGACCGTCCCCTCGGTCGGCAGGAGGAACGGGGCCCCGTCCAGCGACTTCGGGAACCCCGGCTTGAGCGCCTCCGCCAGCTTCGGCGCGCCGACGACGACGACCCCGGACTCCCCGAGCAGGTGGGTGTACACCTTCGCCTTGACGGTCGGCGGGAGCGGGGTATCGGACAGGACCACGTCCAGGTTGTGGATGGTCAGCTCCGCCGCCAGCCGGTCCAGCTTCCCCTCCACGCACACCACCCGGACCGGGTCCGGCAGCCGCAGCGCCGGCTCGAGCAGGAGGTGGGCGATCAGCTTCGGCAGCACGTCCACCACCCCGACCCGCAGCCGCACCGGCTGGCCGACCGGGCGGCCGGTGACCAGGTCCATCAGCTCCCGCCCGAGGGCGAAGATGTCGTCCGCGTACCGGAACACCGCCTGCCCGGTCTCGGTCAGGACCAGCCCCCTCCCGCTCTTCGCGAACAGCGGGGCCTTGATGGCCTTCTCCAGCTCCCGGATCTGCCCGCTGACGGTCGGCTGGGACAGGTGAAGGACCTCGCAGGCCCGGGTCACGCTCCCCTCCCGGGCGGCCACCCAGAAGTAGTGCAGGTGGTGGTAATTGAGCCAGTCCACGGTCCGCCCTCCCATCGGTTTTCCCGGGGTGTGCGACGCGACTAATCGATTTGTCCTGATTGTACCCCGCGGCGTACGAATGGGTGCGGGGACGGGCGAGTTCGGAAACCGACTACGGAGCGGAGTCATGTGGCTGAACATCCACGGGCACGGGCTGGTGGTCGACGCGGCCGCCCGGGAGCGGGCCGGGCGGCGGCTCGGGTTCGCCCTCGGCCGGTTCGGGGACCGGGTCGGGCAGGTGGCCGTCCACCTGTCCGACGTGAACGGGCCGCGGGGCGGGGTGGACAAGCGGTGCCGGGTCGTGGTCGAGCTGCCGGGCCACGGGCCGGTCGTGGTGGAGGAGGCGGACGCCGACCTGGACGCGCTGATCGACCGGGCGGCCGACCGGGTCGGCCGGGCGGTCGTCCGCCGGCTCGTCCGGGCCCGCCTGTTCTCCCACCCCCGCCCGTAGGGGCGGACACGGGCCGGGCGGGGCCGGCGAGCAGGTCGCCGGTCACCCCCCGGACCGCACCCGAACCGGAGGCGGACATGCCCACGCTGCGCGAGCTGAAGGAGAAGGTGCTGGCCGACGGCCGGATCGACGGCCGGGAGATCGAGGCCCTGACCGAGCTGATCTACGGGGACGGGGTCGTCGACCGGGAGGAGGCCGAGTTCCTGGTCGAGCTGCACAAGCGGGTGGAGCGGGTCTCCCCCGGGTTCGAGACGTTCTTCTACCGGGCGATCAAGCGGCACGTCCTCGCCGACGGGGCGATCGGCCCCGAGGAGGCGGCCTGGCTGCGGCGGGTGATCACCGCCGACGGGAGGGTGACCGACCGGGAGAAGAAGTTGCTCCGGGAGCTGCGGGGCGAGGCCGCCCGCACCTGCCCGGAGTTCGAGGCCCTGTTCGCCGAGTGCGTGAAGTAGGCGTCGGAGGTCGGGCCGGCCGGCGACTGTGCCGGCCCGTGAACCCTTAACCGGAGGTACGCGATGAAGACCTGCCCGGTCTGCACCACCGCCCTGATGGCGGCCGACCGCCAGGGGATCGAGATCGACTACTGCCCCCGCTGCCGGGGGGTGTGGCTCGACCGCGGCGAGCTGGAGAAGATCATCGACCGGACGGCCCGGTACGTCGGGTACGACCGCGACCGCGACGACGACGACAGCGACTGGGGGGACGACCGCCGGAAGCACGGCGGCCCGCCGCCCCAGCCCGGGTACGCCCCGCAGGGTGGCTACCCGCCGGGCCAGTACCCGCCGAAGAAGAGGGAGGGGTTCTTCAGCCGGCTGTTCGACTTCGACTGAAGCCGCCCGCCGACCGACCCGGCGGGGCGCGCCCCGCCGGGTCGTCCGTTTCCCGCGACCACCTCACGAGGACCAGGCCGTGACCCCCGCGACCGCCACCGAGCCCGACACCGACGAGAGCCGGCGGCCGGCCCACGCCCGGCCGGCCGCGGACGTGCTCGCCGGCCTCGGCTCGGACCCCGACCGGGGGCTGCCGGAGGCGGCCGTCCGGCCGCTCCAACAGCGCCACGGGCCGAACGCCCTGGCCGAGACCCCGCCGACCCCGGCGTGGCGGCAGATGCTCGACCAGTTCACCGAGCCGGTCGTTTGGCTCCTGCTGGCCGCCGGTGCGGTCGCCGCGGCGCTCGGGGAGTGGGCCGACTTCGTGGCCATCATGGCGATCGTGGTGCTGAACGCCCTGCTCGGGTTAGTCCAGCAGCGGAAGGCCGAGAGCGCCCTGGCCGCCCTCCGCCGGATGTCCGCCCCGACCGCCAAGGCGGTCCGCGGCGGGGCCCTGCGGGTCGTCCCGGCCCGGGACCTGGTGCCCGGGGACCGGGTCGAGCTGGAGGCCGGGGACCAGGTCCCGGCCGACATCCGGCTGGTCCGCGGGTTCGGGTTCCGGGTGACCGAGGCGGCGCTCACCGGGGAGTCCGCCCCGGCCGACAAGGACCCGCCCGCGGTGCTCCCCGCCGACGCCCCGCTCGGGGACCGGCGGAACATGGCGTACCTGGGGACGGTCGTCGCCGGCGGGAAGGCGACCGGGGTGGTGGTCGCGACCGGGATGGGCACCGAGCTCGGCCGGCTGGCCGGGCTGCTCAAGGCCCAGCCGACCGAGCCGACCCCGCTCCAGAAGCGGCTGGCCCGGCTCGGCAAGCACCTGGTCCTGCTGTGCCTGGTCCTGGTGGCGGTGATCGCCGCCCTGCAACTGCTCCGCGGCGGCGGGCTGCTGGACACGTTCCGGCTGGCCGTCAGCCTGGCCGTGGCGGCGGTGCCGGAGGGGCTGCCGGCGGTGGTCACCATCACCCTGGCCCTCGGCCTCCAGCGGATGGTCCGGCGAAACGCCCTGATCCGCCGGCTGGCGAGCGTCGAGACGCTCGGGTCGGTGACCGTCATCTGCTCCGACAAGACCGGGACGCTGACCAAGAACGAGATGACCGTCCGGGAGGTGTTCGCCGGCGGCGGCCGATACGACGTCACCGGCAGCGGGTACGGGCCGGACGGCGAGTTCGTCCCGGCCGGGCGGATGAACGGGGCGGTCGACCGTCCGGCGCGCGACCCGGACCTGGTGAAGGCCCTCGCCGCCGGGGCGTGGTGCAACCACGCGAAGGTGGTGCCGGCCCCCGACGGGGCCGGGTGGCAGGCGGTCGGCGACCCGACCGAGGCGGCCCTGGTGGTGGCCGCCGGGAAGGCCGGGGTGGCGGCCGGCGGGGCCGGGTACGAGCCGGTCGCCGAGGTCCCGTTCGACTCCGACCGGAAGTGCATGTCGGTCGTCGTCCGCGGCCCGGACGGGCGGTGCGTGGTGTACACCAAGGGCGCCCCGGAGGTGGTGTTCGGCAAGTGCAGCACCGTCCGGTGGGGCGGGCGGATCGAGCTGCTCGCCGGCCACCACCACGACGCCATCCAGGCCGCGGCGGCCGGGATGGCCGGCCGGGCGCTGCGGGTGATCGCCCTGGCCTACCGCGAAGGGGCCGACCCGGCCGAGGGCGAGGCGGTCGAGCGGGACCTGGTGTTCGCCGGGCTGGTCGGGATGATCGACCCGCCGCGGGACGAGGCCCGGGAGGCGGTCGGCCGGTGCCGGGCGGCCGGGATCCGCCCGGTCATGATCACCGGCGACCACCCGGACACGGCCCTGGCCATCGCCCGGGAGCTCGGGATCGCCGGCCCGGCCGACCGGGTCGTCACCGGCCGCGAGTTGGAAGTGATGACCGACGCCGACCTGCGGGCCGTGGTCCGGGCCACCGCCGTGTACGCCCGGGTGACGGCCGAGCACAAGCTGCGGATCGTCCGGGCGCTGAAGGCGAACGGGGAGGTGGCGGCGATGACCGGGGACGGGGTGAACGACGCCCCGGCGGTGAAGGCGGCGGACATCGGGGTGGCGATGGGGGTGACCGGGACCGACGTGACGAAAGAGGCGTCGGCAATGGTCCTGACGGACGACAACTTCGCGTCCGTGGTGAACGCGGTCGAGGAAGGCCGGGGCATCTACGACAACATCCAGAAGTTCGTGACGTACCTGCTGGCCGGGAACGCCGGCAAGCTGCTGGTGATGTTCGCGGCGGTGGTGGCCGGCTGGCCGGTCCCGCTGCTGGCGGTCCAGATCCTGTGGCTGAACCTGGTGACGGACGGGCTGGCCGCCCTGGCCCTGGGGGTGGAGAAGCCGGAAGCGGGGGTGATGCGGCGGAAGCCGCGGCGGCCGGGCGAGCCGCTCGTCGGGTGGGCCGACGCCCGCCGGATCGTCGCCCACGGGGCGGTGTCGGCGGCCGCGGCGCTGGCCGGGTTCTGGCTCGTGTGGGGGGGCGACCCGGAGAACCTGGCCGAGGCCCAGGTGGTCGCCTTCTGCGTCCTCGGGTTCGCCCAGCTGCTGTACGCCTTCGCCTGCCGCAGCCGGGAGCGGACGGCGGCCGGGCTCGGGGTGTGGACGAACCCGGCCCTGGTGCTGGCGGTCGGGGTGTCCGCCGCCCTGCAGCTGGCGGTCGTCCTGGTGCCGGCCCTGCACCCGGTGTTCGGGGTGGAGGCGTACCCGACGGCCGGCGAGTGGGGGCTGATCGCCGGGCTGTCGCTGGTGCCGTTCGCCGTGGTCGAGTTGTCCAAGCTGATCGGCCCGCGGCCTGGCGGCCGCGACGGCCCCCCGCGGGGGGGCTGATGTCCCGGTGACCGACGGAGGTGCGTGATGGCGACTCAAAGCGGATGGGTTCTGCTGGCCGGGGCGGTGCTCGTGGTGGGCTCGCCGGGGTGGGCAGCCGCGGACCCGGACGGGGCGAAGGTCCGGGCCCTGGAGCGGGGGGCGGCGGAGGCGGAGGTTCGGCTGGGCGAGGCCAAGGTCGCGGCGGCCCGGGCCGACTTGGACCGCGCCCGCGAGTTGCACGGCGGTAAGGTCGGGGCTGTCGTCCCCCGCTCCGTGGTGACGGCGGCCGAGGTCGCCCTGCTCGCGGCCGAGCGGGACCTGGCCGTCGCCCGCTTCGCCCTCGCCCGGGTGGGAGCGACCGACGCGAAGCCCGACCCCCGGATCGACGCCCTGCGGAAGGAGCGGCTCACGGCCCTCCGCAAGGTCACCGACTTCGCCCGCGAGCGGTTCAACCGTGGCCACATCACGCTCGTCGACTTCCACCGGGCCGCGCTCGAGCAGCTCGCGGCCGAGCTGGACCTGGCCGGGTCGCCCGCCGACCGGGTCGCCGTCCGGGAGCGGGTCGTGAAGGAGGCGAAGGAGGTGGAGAGGTTGCTCGCAAAGCAGTTCGAGCAGGGGGCGGTGGCCGAGCCGGACCTCCTCCGGGCGAAGGCGTTCCGGCTGGAGGCGGAGATCGGGCTGGAGCTGGAGCGGTCCGCAGGGCCGGCGGGCGGCGACAAGCCGGCCGAGAAGCCGAAGTGGGAGGGGTCGGTTCGGGTGGCCGGCGACAAGACGAAGGCCGAACTCGCCGCCCTCGCCAAGGTGTCGCTGGCCGACGCCGCGAAGGTGGCCGTGGCCGCCGTCCCCGGGGACGGCGCGAAAACGGCCGTCGAGGTCGAGTTGGAGGCGCTGCACGGCTACCTCGTGTACGAGGTCGAGGTGGTCGTGCCCGGGCGGGCCGGCGGGTTCGAGGTGATCGTCGACGCGGGGACCGGCAAGGTCCTCGCGGTCCGGACCGACCCGGCCGGGGAAGGGGAAAAGAACCCGAGGTGAGGCGCCGTCCCCCGCCCCCAAGTCCCACCACCAGGAGGACGACCCGTGCCGGAACGGAACCTTCGCCCCGCCGGGCCGTCGTCCTTCCTGGGGAGCGTCCACCGGATGTTCGACCGGGCGGCCGCCGCCGTCGGCCTCGACCCCGGGCTGGCGGCCGTCATGAAGCACTGCCGGGCCGTGTACCAGGTGCGGTTCCCGGTCCGCATCCGCGGCCAGTACCAGGTGTTCGTCGGCTGCCGACGAAGGGCGGCATCCGGTACGCCCCGGTGGTGGACCAGGACGAGGTCGAGGCCCTGGCCGCCCTCATGTCGTACAAGTGCGCCGTGGTGGACATCCCGTTCGGCGGGTCGAAGGGCGGGCTGTGCCTCGACCCGGCCCAGTACACCGCGGACGAGTTGGAGGCGATCACCCGGGCGTTCACCCGGGAGCTGGCCCGCCGGCACTTCATCAGCCCGAGCGTGAACGTCCCGGCCCCGGACATCGGGACCGGGCCGCGGGAGATGGCGTGGGTGGCCGACGAGTACCGGCGGATGTTCCCGGACGACATCAGCGCCCTGGCCTGCGTGACCGGCAAGCCGGCCACCCAGAGCGGCATCCGCGGGCGGGTGGAGGCCACCGGCCGGGGCGTCCAGTACGGGCTGCGGGAGTTCTTCCGCCACCCCGAGGACGCCGCCCGGGCCGGGCTGACCGGCACGCTCGCCGGCAAGCGGGTGATCGTCCAGGGGCTGGGGAACGTCGGCTACCACGCGGCCAAGTTCCTGTCCGAGGAGGACGGGGCGCGGGTGGTGGGGGTGATCGAGCGGGACGGGGCGGTGTTCGACGCGGCCGGCCTCCACATCGAGAGGCTGGCCGAGCACCGGCGGGAAACCGGCGGGCTGAAGGGGTTCCCCGGGGCACGGTTCGACCCCGACCGGGCGGCCGCGCTGGAGGCCGACTGCGACATCCTCCTCCCGGCCGCCCTGGAGAACCAGGTCACGGCCGCCAACACCCACCGCATCCGGGCGCGGCTGGTGGCCGAGGCGGCGAACGGCCCGGTCACGTTCGAGGCGGACGAGATCCTGCCGGGCCGGGGGGGTGGTCGTCATCCCGGACTTCTACCTGAACGCCGGCGGGGTGACGGTGTCGTACTTCGAGTGGATCAAGAACCTGTCGCACATCCGGTTCGGCCGGATGGACCGCCGCATCCACGAGCTGCGGGCCGACCGGGCGGTCGCGGCGATCGAGGCGGCGGTCGGCCGGCCGCTGCCACCGGAGGCGGCCGCCCGGCTGCGGGCCGGGGCGGACGAACTGGATGTCATCCGGTCCGGGTTGGACGATACGATGCGGCGGGCGTACCAGGAAATCCGCGAGGAGTGGCACACCCGTAAACGGGCACCGGATTTGCGGACCGCGGCTTACGCGGTGGCCATCCGGAAGATCGCCCGGAGTTACCAGGAGATGGGGGTTTGAGCCGACCCCGGGGCCGCGACTACGATCAACGGAGAGGCCGGAGCAGGAGGGAGCGATGAGAGGCGAAGATGCCGACCCGGAGGGCGTGCCCACCCCGCCGACGGACGAGCCGGCCGCCGAGCGACAGCCGCCGTACGTGGTCGGGATCGGGGCGTCGGCCGGCGGGCTGGAGGCGCTCGAGAAGCTGTTCGAGGCGATGCCGGCGGACACCGGCATGGTGTTCGTCGTCATCCAGCACCTGTCCCCGGACTTCAAGAGCCTGACCGACACCCTGCTCGCCCGGCGGACCGCCATCCCGATCCGCCAGGCCGAGAACGGCATGCCGGTCGAGCCGGACGTGTGCTACCTGCTGCCGCCGCGGAAGGACATGATCCTGTCCGACGGCCGGCTGCTCCTGACCGACAAGGAGCCGGCCCCGACCGTCGCCCTGCCGATCGACCGGTTCCTCCGGTCGGTCGCCCAGGACGTCGGCGACCGGGCGGTGGCCGTCATCCTGTCCGGGACCGGGAGCGACGGGTCCCGCGGCATCCGGGACGTCCACGCGGCCGGCGGCCTGGTCATCGCCCAGGCCCCGGAGACGGCCAAGTTCGACGGGATGCCCAAGAGCGCGGCGGCGACCGGGGCGGTGGACTACACCCTCCCGCCGGAGGAGATCCCGGCCGCCCTGCTGCGGCACGCCGAGCACCCCAGCCACCGGGAACTGCCGGGCGGGGCGGCCGGCGGCCCGCTCCCGGCCGGCATGGACGCCATCTTCGGCCTGTTGCGGGACGCCTGCGGGATCGACTTCGCGGCGTACAAGCCGGAGACCGTCGGCCGCCGGATCGAGCGGCGGCTCGGGCTGCTCCACATCCCCACCGTCGAGGAGTACGCCGACCGGCTCGTCGCCGACCCGGCCGAGGTGAACGCGCTGTACAGGGACCTGCTGATCGGGGTCACCCGGTTCTTCCGCGACCCGGAGGCGTTCGAGCGGCTCGGCCGGGAGGTGCTGCCGCGGCTGCTCAGCACCCTCGGCCGGGACGACGACTTCCGGGTGTGGGTGGCCGGGTGCGCCACCGGGGAGGAGGCGTACACCCTGGGAATGGTCGTCCAGGAGTGCCTGGACACCCTGCCGCGGTCCGTCGGGGTGAAGATCTTCGCCACCGACGCCCACCGGGCGTCGCTCGACGTGGCCGGGGCCGGGGTGTACCCGGCCGACAGCCTGGCCGCCATGACCCCGACCCGGCGGGAGCGGTTCTTCGTCCCGAAAGGGGACGCCTTCCAGGTCGCCCCGGACCTCCGCAAGCAGGTCGTGTTCGCCCAGCACAACGTGCTGAAGGACGCCCCGTTCACCCGCCTCGACCTGATCGTCTGCCGGAACCTGCTCATCTACTTCCTCCCGCCGGCCCAGAAGAAGGTGCTGTCCCTGTTCCACTTCGGGCTGAAGACCGGCGGGGCGCTGTTCCTCGGCCCGAGCGAGGGGCCGGGGGACCTGGCGGACGAGTTCGACACCGTGAACGCCCGGTGGAAGGTGTACCGGAAGCGGCGGGACGTGCGCCTGCCGACCGACGTCCGGCTGCCGGTCCCGCTCGCCGCCCACGCCATCGTGCCGCCCGCCGACCGGCCGGCCGGGGCGGCCGCCGCCCCGCCCGACGCCCCGCTCACGGCCGTCCTGGACATGCTCCTGGACGAGTGCCTGACCCCGGGCATCCTGGTGAACGACCGCCGCCAGGTGGTCCGCACGTTCGCCGGGGCGAGCCGGTTCCTCGACCTCCGCGACGGGTGGTTCTCGGCCGACCTCCTGGACGCCGTCCGCCCGGAACTCCGCCCGGTCCTGGCCGGCGCCCTGCCCCGCGCGCTCGGCGAGTCCGTGCCGGTCACGTTCAAGGGGCTGCCCGTCCGCCTCCCGGACGGCGACCGGGTGATCGACATCCGGGTGAAGCCGGTCCGGGCCAGGCGGTCGGCCGACACCTACGCCCTCGTCACCCTGGCCGAGACCGGCGGCCCGGCCGCCCCGGCGGCCGCCCGGGAGATGGACCTGGGGGAAGCGTCCCGGGAGCACGTGCTGTCGCTGGAGGCCGACCTCCGGTCGGCCAAGGAGAGCCTCCAGGCGACCATCGAGGAGCTGGAGACGAGCAACGAGGAGCTGCAGGCGACCAACGAAGAGCTGACCGCGTCGAACGAGGAACTCCAGAGCACCAACGAGGAGCTGCACTCGGTCAACGAGGAACTGTACACGGTCAACGGGGAGTACCAGAAGAAGATCGAGGAGCTGACCGAGCTGACGGCGGACATGGAGAACCTGCTGGCCAGCACCGAGGTCCACACCGTCTTCCTCGACCGGGACCTGTGCGTCCGGAAGTTCACCCCGAAGGTGGCCGACGCCTTCAACCTGCTCCCGCAGGACATCGGCCGGCGGATCGACCACTTCACCCACTCGATCGACCACCCCGGGCTGCTCGACGACCTGCGGGCGGTGCTGGCGACCGCCGCCCCGGTCGAGCGGCAGGTGCGGGACCGGCGGGGCCACTGGTTCCTGCTCCGGGTCCTCCCGTACCGGGCCGCCGGTGCGGTCGCCGGGGTGGTCCTGACACTCATCGACATCGGCCGGGTGAAGGAGGCCGAGGCCGACGCCTGGCGGAAGAACGAGCAGCTCGCCGGCATCCTCCGGAACTCGCCCAACTGGGTGTTCGTCAAGGACGTGGGCGGGCGGTACCTGCTGGCCGACGAGGCGTTCAAGCGGCTGGTCGGGTGCGACCCGGTGGGGAAGACCGCCCACGACCTGTTCCCGCAGGACGTGGCCGACGCGCTGACGGCCCAGGACGCCCGGGTGCTGCGGACCGGGGTCCCGGACGAGACCGAGGTGGTCATCCCCCACCCGGACGGGGAGCACACCTACCTGTCGGTCATGTTCCCGGTCCGGGACGAGGCCGGGGCGGTCACCGGGCTGGGCGGGATCCGGACCGACGTCACCGCGCTGAAGCGGGCCGAGCGGGAGGCCCGGGAGGCGGTCGCCCAGCGGGACCGGTTCCTGGCCGTCCTGTCCCACGAGCTGCGGAACCCGCTGGCGGCCGTCGTCAACGCCACGTCCGTCCTCGCCCGGCTCGACCTGGCGGCCGAGCCGGCCCGGTGGTTCGGGGTGGTCGAGCGGCGGGCCCGGCACATGGCCCGGCTGCTCGACGACCTGCTCGACGTGGCCCGGATCGCCCAGAACAAGGTCGAGGTCCGCAGGGCCGTGTTCGACCTCGGGGGGACCGTCGGGGACGTGCTGGAGGAGGTCCGGCGGGTGTTCGACGAGCGGCGGGTGCGGCTCTCCGTCGCCCGCCCGGACGGCCCCCTGCCGGTCCTCGGGGACCCGGCCCGGCTCCAGCAGGTCCAGGTCAACCTGCTGACGAACGCGGCCAAGTACACCCCGGACGGGGGTGAGGTGTGGTACGCCCTGGGGGCCGAGGGCGGGGAGGCCGTGGTCCGGGTCCGCGACAGCGGGGTGGGGATGTCCGCGGACCTCCTGGCCCGGGCGTTCGACCTGTTCGTCCAGGCGGACGACACGCTCGACCGGTCGGGCGGCGGGATGGGGGTGGGGCTGACCCTGGTGCGGGCCATCGTCGAACTGCACGGCGGCCGGGTGACGGCGAACAGCGACGGCCCCGGGAAGGGGAGTGAGTTCGTCGTCCGGCTGCCGCTCGCCGCGCCGGCGGCGGCCCCGGTCAAGGCCCCGGTCCGGGCGCCCCGGCCGGCCGGCGCGCGGCGGGTGCTGGTGGTCGAGGACGACCCCGACATCCGCGAGTCGCTGCGGGCGATCCTGGCCCTGGACGGGCACGAGGTGGTGACCGCCGGGGACGGGCCGGCCGCCCTGGCCGTGTTCGACCGGGGCCCGCCGCCGGACGTGGCCCTGGTGGACATCGGCATCCCGGGGATGAGCGGGTACGACCTGGCCCGCAGCATCCGGGCGCGGACCGACGGCCCACTGCGGTTGGTCGCACTGACCGGGTACGGGCGGCCGGGCGACCGGGAGGCGGCGTTCGCGGCCGGGTTCGACGCCCACCTGACCAAGCCGTTCCACCCCCGCGATCTCGACACCGTCCTGGGGGCGACGGCGACAGCCGCTGACGCGAACGGCTCGACCTCGCGGGTCGGTTGATTTTTCCTTGACAGCCGCCCCCGACGCCCAGACCATACCCGTAGACGAAGGATGTCCGCACGGCCGCGGCCGTGCTTTCCCCACGGGAACGGAGGCCCCGTCATGCTCGTCCTGTCCCGCCGCGCGAGCGAGAGTATCGCATTCCCGTCCATCGGCGTCACCGTTCACCTGCTCCGGATCAACGGCACCGTCGCCCGGATCGGGATCGACGCCCCGCCGGAGTTGCGGGTGCTGAGGCAGGAACTCGGCGACGCCCCCCCGCAGGCCCGCCCGGCCGGGCCGTCCCCGACCCACGAGCTGCGCAACCGGCTGAGCAAGATCAGCCTGGCCCTCCACCTCTTCCGGCGGCAGCGGGAGGCCGGCCACCCGGCCGAGGCCGAGGCGACCCTGGGCCGGGTGTTCGACGCCCTGCAGGCCCTCGACCGCGACGCGGTCGCCGCCCTGGTGGCCCCGCGGCCGGCGGCCGCCGGCCCGCGGCCGCGGGCGCTGCTGGTCGAGGACGACGCGAACGAGCGGGAGTTGCTGGCCGGCCTGCTCGGGATGAACGGGTGCGAGTGCGCGACCGCCGCGGACGGGGTGGAGGCCCTCGACTACCTGGCCGCCCACGACCGGCCGGACGTCGTCCTGCTCGACATGCGGATGCCGCGCTGCGACGGCCCGTCCACCCTCCGGGCGATCCGGGCGGAGCCCCGGCTCGCCGACCTGCGGGTGTTCGGCGTGAGCGGCACCCCGCCCCAGGAGATGGGGGTCTTCACCGGCCCTGGGGGGATCGACGGGTGGTTCCCGAAGCCGCTCAACCCCCACACCCTGTGGGACGCGGTCCAGCGGTGCGTGTCGTCCCCGGCGGCCAGCAACTGAGCCACCCGAGGGCGCGGGGCCGGACTCCCGAAGGTTACTTGCCCTTGTCGGCCGGTCGCTCGGGGAACAGGGCGAGCACCGCCCGGGAGTCGGCCGCGTCGTCGGCCGTCCGGGCGTACTCCTCGGCGAACTCCCGCCCCCGGGCCGGCTCCCCGACCCGGGCCGCCACCAGCGCCACGGTCCGGTTGAACTCTCCCCTGAGGTCGCGGTCGGCGGACCGGTCCACCCCGGTGCTGGCCGCGCCGACGGCCTCCAACACGTCCTTCTCCTGGGCCTCGGACCACGGGGTTGCGGACCGGAGCCGGCAGGCGACCTTCGCCAGCAGCAGGGCCGGGTCCCCGGGGTGCTTCCCGAGTCCGGTGCGGACGGCCTCCTCGGCGGCCGCCCAGTCGGCCGCGCCGGCGCGGGCGCTCGCCAGGGCCAGCCACGCCGCCGGGGTCCCGGCCCGGTCGGCCCACGCCCGGGCGACGGCCAGCCGCCCGGGGGCGTCCTCCCGGTCCGCCGCGGCCTTGATCAGCCCCCGCCACGCCAGGTCGAACCGCGGCTCGATCCGGACCGCGTCCCGGTACGCGGCCTCGGCCGCCTTGGCGTCCCCGAGCAGGTCGTGGCCGAGCCCGTGGAGGAACGCGGCGGTGGCGGCCGCGGCCGGGTCCGTCCCGCCGGACAGGGCCGCGAGCCGCCGGAGGTACGGGGCGGCCGCCTGCCGGGCCGCCGGCGCGGGCTCGTCGGGGCCGGCCCCCGGGACCGCCCCGCTCTCGGCGAAGGCGGCGAACAGCAGCCGGACCGGGTCGTCCGAGGTCGGGGGGACGATCTGGCGGATCAGGTCGACGGTGTCGTCCGTCAGCACCGGGTCCCGGCCCGCCCCCCCGCCCCCGCCGGCCAGGTTCCGGGCGGCGAACCGGACCAGGTCGCGCGTCATCAGCAACCCCAGGCACCGGTCCCGGGTCGTCTGCCCGCACTTGCCGTCCTGGGCCTTGAGTCGCTTCGCCGCCTCGGCCAGCAGGTCGTCCGCCTCGCGGAGGGCGGTGCGGACCCGGGCCGCGGCCGCCACCCGGCCGAACGCGCCCCCGCCGGCCGGGCCGTCGCCGTTGAGCGCCCGCATCGCCGCGTCCGCCCGCAGCCAGGCCCGGACCAGCCGGAGGTCGAGTTCGTCGGCCGGGGACAGGGCGATGGCCTGGTCCAAGGCGGCGACCGCCCCGGCCCGGTCGGGCCCGAGCAGGACCCACGCGAGCGTGACCCGGGGCCCCGGCTCGTCCGGCGCGAGCTTCACCGCCCGCCGGGCGGCCGCCTCGGCGCCGGCCCGGTCCCCGGCGCACAGCAGGGCCGTGGCCAGGCAGCCCTGGGCCTTCGGGTCGTTGGGAGCCTTCGCCGCCCCGGCCTTCCGGACGTCAACCAGCCGCCGGGCGATCCCCTCCGCCGCCGGCCGGTCCCCGACCCGTTCCAGGGCCGTGGCCAGGTCGGACAGGGCGTCCGGGTCGGCCGGGTTGCGGTCGACCGCCGCCCGCGCCCGGGCCACCTCGGCCCGGCCGAGCGGGGTGTCGGCGTCGAACCGGAAGGCCCCGTCGACGACGCCCAGGGACAGGGTTTGCGCCTCGCTCGGGAGCCGGGCCAGGACCGCGACACGGGCCGCGGTCGGGGGTTCGGCGGAGGTAAGTGCCGCAACGGCCGACAGGGTGGCGACAACGAGTGCGTTCAAGGGGGCCTCCGTGGAGGAAGGAGCGGTCGGCCATACCAGACGGCCCCGTACTCGGCAACGCCGCTCCCCCAAGACGGAGCCCGCGGCATCGGGGCGGGCTCCGTCTTGGGGCCGTAGGTCCGCGGCCGGTGAGCGGATCGGTCGGCGCTCCGCTGGGTGCGGGCCGTGGCGGCGAGCGGCCGGCTTCATCCGCGCGCTGCTGGGTGGGTCGCCGAGGACCGACGGGCCAGATCGGACCGGACCGGGCGGACAGCTCGTCACCAAGCAGGCGGTCGAGTTCGGCCGGCGACGAGTCCGGCTGGGGGGCAAGCTGTAAGCTCGACTGATGCCGATTCTGGGTGTTCAGGCCGCCGGCGCGAGCGTGGTGAGCAGCAGTTCGCGGATGGGTTCGGGCAGTTTCTGGAGGGCGTTGCCATCCCCGGCCTGTGGCAGAACGGCCTCGGCCCACAGCCACCGGCGGACGGCGCACAGGGCGTCGGAGAACGTGACGGTTGCCTTGCCGGGCCACGTCACCGCCCCGGTCCGCTTCGACCCCGGCAGTGCGTGGAACAGGACCGCGACCACCGAGTACAGCCCCAACAGGCACGGGCCGGCACGCAACACGGTCTTCTCTCGCCACCCGCGCGTGGTCTCCAGGCCGAGCGCCGACCGGGCTTCCTGGAACGTGGTTTCGATGTTCCACCGACCGCAGGAGTGGCCGATGACGGCCGCGGGCGTCAGGCTCGGGTCGGTGGTGAAGAAGTACTCGTCGCGGTGCGTGCCGCTCACGTCCCGGACGAACACCCAGCGGACCGGGACCAGCCCCGCGCCGCCCTTGTACCCGTGCCCGGTGCCGTCGAGCGTCCGGACCGTTCGCTTCCCGCCCCCGTACCACCCGACCTCTAAGTAGGCAGCCAGAAGTTACCGGACAGCACGCCAGCCAGCCGGT